>NZ_CP014281.1:0-600000 GCF_001553195.1 Mycoplasmopsis canis PG 14
GTAAAAATAATATTTCTACTAGAAATATAATATAAAATTATAGTTATGAATAGTTTAGAAGATAAAAACAAAATCATTGATTTGTCAATAAAAACAAGTGAGTTACAAAGGTATTTTATGACAGAAATAACAGATAATATGATTTATAAAACTTTTTTCAAAGATGTTAATGTAATCGATTTCAACAACAATGAAGTTATTTTAACATTTGATTATTTTTATGATAACACTGAAGCTGTTTATAATTCTCTTTATAAAGAAATTATTGATAAAACCATTTCAGAGATTTTTGGTAAAGATGTTAGATATAAAATAATCCATAAAGATGAAGTAAAAAACATAAATAACAAGAATTTAAGCAATGAAAAAGAAATAAATAAGCAAGTTAAATCCTTCTTTCAAAATGAGTATTCAGAAAAATTCACTTTTGATACTTATTTAAAAAGTGAATTTAATAAGGAATCTATCGAAATTTGCAAAAGTATCGTTAATCAAGAAAGCGATTTAAATATATTGTTTATTTCAGGACCTTCAGGTATAGGTAAAACACATTTATTACAGGCTGTTGGTAACAAATTTGATGAAATGGGTAAAAAATCTATTTATATAACCCCAATTATATTTAACAAAAAAATATTAGGCGCACTACAAGATAATAACACAAATTATATTTCTAAGTTATTAAGTCATTTAACCTCTGTAGACATTCTTTTGTTTGATGATTTTCAAATCTTTGGTGAAGGACAAAAAAAACAAACAAAAAACTTTATTTATCAAATCATTGACGCAAGAATGCAAAAAAACAAACCAACTATAATTTCGGCGGAAATGGATCTAAAAGATTTAAAAGTTTATTTTGAAGATAGGCTCTATACAAGACTTCAGGCAGGGTTTTTAACAAAAATAAAAAAACCGGAAATTAAAGAATATAAAGATTTATTGGATTTCTTGCTAGAACAAAACGGAGTGAATTCTGATATTGTTGATCAAGAATCAAAAGATTTTTTTGTTAGGGAGTTTTCAACCTCAATTAGAGCTTTATTAGGCGCTGTTACAAAAGTTAAGTATTATAAAAACGATTTATTAAAAGCTGACTATGTTTTTAGTGTTATAAAAAATATTTTTAAAGATTATTTTTCTTCCTTTATTGCTCCAACCCCAGAAATAATTGTTAAAGCTGTTTCAAATTATTACAAAGTTAATACAAGAGAAATAATGGGTAAAACAAGAAAAAAAGAAATAGTTATAGCAAGACACATTGCAATAATTTTAATGGATAATTTATTAAATATGTCTTCAACTGAAATAGGCAAGTATTTAAACAAAGATCACACAACTATATTGAATGCACTAAAAAAATCCAAGAATGATACACCTGATTCATCTTTAAAATTAACTTTAGATGAAATTAAGAACAAGTTACACACAGGTAAATAGAAGAAAAAGAAGAAATATTAAGATGTTAATAACTTTAAAAAGTTAAAAAAATATAAAAAAATAGGTTTTTTTAATGTTTTCTAAGTTATTAACATAATTCCACAAACATAATAACATTATTAATTAGGAGAATTATGAAATTTACAATTTCTAAGAATTTATTAGAAAATATAATAGAGTTTTTATCAACGTTTGTTGACTCAAATGATTCATATATGCTTTTTAGAGGTATATATATAGAATTGAATAATGAAGAGGCTACATTTATAGCTGGTAATTCAAGTATAGCTTCCAAAAAAACAATAAAAATAGATGAAAAAGAAATCAAATTAGAAAAAACAGGAAGTTTATTAATAAACACAACAATATTAAAAAACCTTGTTAAAAAGTTTGAAAAAGAAATTACATTTATAAAAAATGAAAACTCTTTAGAAGTATTTGAAAATAAGACAAGGTATACACTAACTTTATTAGACGAAACTAAATATAGTCATTTTAATTTTTCAATACCTCAAAATAAAATTGTGATTAAATCAAAAGACTTAAATGAAGCTATAAATAATGTATATATATCATCAAACTTAAACCATGAAAAATCTAATAATATAGTTAATAACCCAGTTACCAAAGTTATAAACCTTAGATCAGAAGGTAATAAAATAAGATTTACTTCAACTGATACTTATAGATTATCAACACATGTGTTGAATATAGGCCAAGAGTCGAATTTGGATATAAACATCGATGTAAAAAATTTCAAAAAACTTTATAACAAAGATATGCCAAGCGAAATAAATTTATTTATCGAAAATAATAGAATTGGTATAAGTTACGAAAATACAATAATCTTTACTTACATTGTCAATATAAAATATATTGATATAGATAGATTAATAAAATTTAAAAATACAAAAAATATAAAAATAAAAAAAGAAGAGCTTTCTAAAATTATTAATAAAACAATATTTTATAGTTCAGAAAAAATTAGAAGATTACAGTTTTCTATTTCTGAAAATGAAATAAAAACAACTTTTGAAATACCGGAGGTTGGTATTTCTGAATTTATCACAACTTCTCTAGAATATAGCGGAAATTCTTTTGAAATAGATATTGATTGACAATTTGTGAAAGAGGCTATAAGTGCATTCAACACAGAATATATATATTTGCATATAACAAATAATGAAGATAGAATTTATATAAAAGGTGAAGATAGTGATGATAATATTCAACTTCTAACACCTATAAGGAGATATTAATGGAACTACCAATTAAAACAGAATCCATAAAAATCTCTCAGGTTTTAAAAATGTGCAATATCGTAGAAACTGGTGGTCAAAGCAAAATGTTTTTAGAAAACAATGTAGTAACAATAAATGGTAAAAGAACTATTTCGAAAAGTTCGAAAGCAAGACCTGGAGATTTTATTTGGATAAATGATAAAGAAGTTATTGAAATAGTAGAAGTTTATTAAAAAATGAAAAGGTGCTTACATGCACTTTTTTATAAAAAAATTTCTTATTTTAAAAAAATTTCTTATAATATATAAAAATATTAAGTGTCAAGCATTTTTACTTGACACAACGGAGGACAAATGGTAAAAATTAGATTAAGAAGAATGGGGAGCAAATTTAGACCAGTATACAAAATTGTTGCTGCTGATGCGAGAGCTCCTCGTGACGGAAAATTTATCGAAGCTTTAGGACACTACAACCCTAACTCAAAAGAACTTGTTTTAAATAAAGAACTTGTAGAAAAATGACTTTCACAAGGTGCTAAACCAACTGACACTGTTGCAAATTTATTAAAAAAACAAAAATAGTTATCTATGAAAATTAATTTCTTAACAATATTCCCTAACTATATAAAACCATTAATCGAAGAAAGTGTAATTAATAAAGCGATATCTAAAAATATAATTGATATTGAAGTTATTGATTTTAGAGATTTTTCTAAAAATAAACACCGCAAAGTTGATGATGAGATATATGGTGGAGGACACGGGTTATTATTACAAATTGAACCTATAGATTTAGCGCTTGAGAGTTTAAGAAATAGAGGAGGATATAAGGTACTTGTTTCCCCTCAAGGAAAGAAATTCGATCAAAAAATTGCTAATGAATTATCTTCTAAAGAACAAATAACATTTATTTGTGGGAGATATGAAGGTTTTGATGAAAGAATAGTTGATCTTGTTGATGCGGAATTATCTATTGGTGATTTTGTATTGACAGGTGGTGAATTGCCTGCTATGGCTATGGCTGATAGTATAATAAGGTTAGTTCCAGGTGTTATTAAAGAGGAATCACATGTATATGATTCATTTCAAAATAAGGGTCTATTAGATTATCCTCAATATACAAGACCAAGAGAATATAAGGGTATGAAAGTACCTGAAGTACTTTTTAACGGTAATCATAAAGAAATTAATGAATGAAAAACGAAAGCGCAATGAGAAAAAACTCTCAAAAATCGCCCAGATATAATTGAAAGGATAAAAAATGAGAAATAAATTAATAGAATTAGTAGAAAAACCACAATTACGTACAGATTTACCTGAATTTCAAACAGGTGACAACGTTAAAGTTCACGTCCGTATTCGTGAAGGTGAAAAAGAACGTATCCAGGTTTTTGAAGGTTTAGTAATTTCTAAAAAAGAGTCAGGAACAAGAGAAAGTTTTACAGTAAGAAAGATTTCATATGGTGTTGGAGTTGAAAGAACATTTCCTGTTAATTCACCTTTAATTGCACATATAGAAGTAATTCGTTCAAACAAAGTTCGTAGAAAAAGATTATTCTATATGAGAGACCGTAAGGGTAAAAGTGCTCGTCTTAAAGAAATTAAGAGATAATATACAATGTTTTCCGATAATATTCATGTAAAAATAGGTAATAAAAACACGAAATAATTTTTGTACATGAATTTACATTTTAGAAACACTGGCCTTTTTGAGTCAGTGTTTTTTTATTTAAATACTATCCATTTTTATGTTGGTTTCATCTATAAAACATTCTGCTATTTTTATTCCTTTTTAAAATGACTTCCGAAATATTTAAAATGTGAAAAATGTGAAAATTTTAGTAAGTCACTAAAATATTTGGAGGAAAAATGAAAAAAATAACATTCTTATTAAATATATTAGCTATTTCTTCGCCCTTAGTTATTACATCTTGTAATTTTAATTCAAACAATATTCATAATGAAACTAAACAAAATAGATATAGTCAATTTCAATACTTGTTAGAAAAATATTATGAAGAAAACAATTTTAAAAGAGATACAACATTTATTTTGGATTTAGTAATGAAAGATAACTATCTCAATTATTTTCAACATAAACCAACTGGAAAATATTATTTTGATACTTACATAGATAGTGTGCAAGAGTTTAATGAATTAGTAATTGATAGGTTTTATGAACTTTTATCAAAAACCAATATAAAAGATAGACCAACAAAAGAAGAAATAGTAAAAGAATTTGAAAGTAAATTTTTAAATAATAAAAAACTTGAAGAAGTTTTAGACAAAAAAAGATTATATTTAAAAATATCGAATGATATTCATTTTTTTGATGAAATGCGTTATGCGATAAAAGATAGCGAAGGAAAATTTAACTGAGTTTTTCTTAATGACGCAAATTCTAATGAGCCTATGATTAAAAATAATGTTATAATTAACAATACACAGTATTTAAATGTTTTTGTATTAGAGAAAGAAGAAAAATTTAAAACAAAGATCTTTTTCTTCAAGTCAAAAAGCCAAAGATATAATTATTTTTATAATTTGCTTAACAAAAAATATTTTATTGAAAATAAAGAAATAATAAATTTTGAAACATCAATGATTAAAGATGTTGTAGAAATATCACGAAAAAAATTCGGCATTAAACAATCTGATTCTTACTTATTATCTTCAATAAACTATAATGTTGCTAAAAAAGATGATAATTTTTTAAATAATAACCATTTTATTATAAAGAATGAATCAGATTTAAATACTATTTTTGAAAAATGATATTCAATTTTACGATTAAAAAATCCTAATTCTAACAAAGAATTAGAAATTAAAAAAGCAAAAAAAGATTTTGAAGAAACTTTTCTTGAAAACAAAACATTCGAAGAAGTGTTACTTAAAAATAACATCTTTATATTTGAAGCCAAAAAAGATAAATATCGTGTTTACAAAGATAAATATGAAACTTTAATGGTCACAAAAGAAAATGATACTCAGATTCATTTAACAAATATAAGAGTTTCTGATTTTCTTTTAGGTTGAAATAATTGAGAAGAACCTTACGACTTTTCTAATGAACCAAAATCTGAAAGATGATTAGAAGTTGTGATAATCCCTAAAAATAAAGAAATAATTTATACTCCTAAATTAAAAAAATCCGATTTAATTGTTGATTTATCTTTTTATAATAATTTTGTTAAAAATAACTAAAACGCATTATGTATGAAATATTACTTAATATCTAAGTTAAGTGGAACAAATTAATTAACCCCTACCAAAACACATAAAATAATTAAGTTTTTCTGTTTTTGGGTAGGGGTTATTATTTTTTAATAAAATAAAAAATTAATTTGGTACTTAAAAAAACTAAATTATAAGCTCGGGAAGTCTTTGATATCAATTTTAAATATTTTGGTTTAAAAAAGTGAATTAGAAATTTTATTCAAAATATCTAATAACATATATTTTGATCCCGATATTGATCTATTAATTAAAAAAAATTAAGGTTTTGATTTTGGTAGTGTAGATAATTTTGTGTAAATCTCCAAATAACAAATATTTATAATGAAATATTTAATATAGGAGATTTTTTAATTTATAAAATAGCGTGTGATGAAGAATAAAAAAACAAACATACTCGATAAATCAGTGGAAGCTCTGATTTATCGAGTATGTTTGTATTTATACAAAATATTCTACAGTACCATTTTTATAAACCAAAAAGGTCTTTTGCAATTTCTAATTGTTCTTTAACAAAATAAGCAGATTTTACATCATCAAGTTGTATTTCTTTTTTTTCAGAATAAAATTCATTACTTTTATATTGGATATAAATTGTATTTTTATACATGGAAATGCTAGTTATTTGATTTAAATTTATTAAAAAATTTTCAAACTCATACTTTCTTTTTCTTTTTACTATTATACTACCGCTAATGCTTTTATCCGTTAAAAGTGCAAATTCTTTATTTTTTTTGACTCTAAAGTATGTTATTAACCTTGAGATAAATAGTATAAAAAAAATCACAGAACCAATCTTGCTACTTTTTAATAAAGGTATAGCCAGTATTAAAAATAAAATTCCTCAAAAAAGTATTTTTATTTGTTTTCTATTCCCGAAAGAAATTTCTAATAACTTTTTCTCTTTATCCATAACAATATATATTTTAATGTTTTTTTTTTTTTTTGGAAGAAAAAAACGTTATATAAAAAATATCTAGGATATTTTTTGTATAATCCAAGATATTCAGTATAAAAAGTTAAAATCTTTACTAAAAATTAATCATTTCAAATTTATTAGGGTTTCGTTTAATTTCTTCTGACAATTTATTTTTAAATGAATTAGGGTTATTATTTGTTTCATAACCAAAATAATCGTATTCGTGTGAAGCTAATAATCCAAAACCATATTGATCATCACCTATATTTTGCATAAATAAAGCAACTATATCTCCGTTTTTGTCATAAACAACACTTCCTGACCCGCCAGATATCAAGTCTAATTGGATATTAGCGTTTCTATCACTTTGAACAAAAGTTCTGAAATGTCCGTATTTTATGAACTCTGGAGCTTGATCGCTTAGCGTTATTTCTTCTATTCTATTTATAATGTGTTCTCTATACCTTCTACCACTAAAACCTGCATGCGGATCTTGTGGGAAACTGGCCAGAGATAAATTTACAATCGAATTACTATCTATATATTTTGTAGTTTTACTCAATTTTAATGATTTTAATTCTTTTCAATTCTCAAAATATTCTTTTATTTTTGTGTTATTTGTAGAAGTAGCTAAATCTAAAATCGGCTTAATATCAATGATTGAAATGGATATATCTGCATTTTGTCTTCCGTCATTTAATAATATACCCTTTCTGGAAGTTTGGTTTTTTGATTCCCAAAAATTAAATTGGAAAAAACTTTTTTCAACATTTATTGAAATATCGCTATTTGCAGTCGAAACTTTATTATCATCAAAATCAGGAATAATAATTTTTTTTAATACTCTATTATCATTCCAACGTGTTTCTAAAATATCAGTAACATGTCTATTTGTAATAAAGTAATATCTATAATCATTATCGTCGCTAGGTTTAACTTTAGATAACATTGTAGATGTACCACCACCTACAACAAATACTCTTTTTCTTATATCCTTAAATATATTTTCTTTATTATTTGTTGGATTCAATCTCTCTGAATATTTTAAAGTTTTATTTAATTCGTTATTAGAAGAAATTTTTGGAAAAACAGAATTTTTAAGGTTATCAAATCCCAAAGAAAAGTTTTTGTCTTGTCCTTCATTAACATAATAACTAATATCAGTTAATGTATTATATTTATCTACATAAATATTGTTATTTATATCATTTGCATCGAATGTAATATTTTTGTTAGTAAATTTAATTTTGGTTGTTAATACATTTTGGTCTAATTCAGTTTTAAATTGAGCAACAAAAGGACTCCCGGGTATATTAGTAAATTCATTATCGATATTTTCTAAATCAATATTAACTCTTAATAATTCGTATTCTTGAATTTGATTTTGCGAATCGTATCTTGAACTAATTTTTATATTAAAAGATAACTTCTTCTTTGTGAAATTATGTTTTGTGAAGTTTGTTAAATCCTTCTTTATGACTATTGTGTTTTCATTTTCTTTTGTTATTTCGTTGTCAACCATATCAATAGGCATTATTTTTCTTACATATTTAATAAAATTTTGATTATCCTTAAATCTAACTTGAAGATCCGGGACATTTCTAAAGAAATATCTTGGAAGACTTAAAAAATCATTTTTTGTATATCAAATAGGTAAAGAATCTTGTGTAAAATTACCAATAAAACCTGTTTTAATAACCTTTACCAATTCGTTTTCGAAGTATCTTTCTATAATTATTTTGTTATTATTACTGTTTTCTAAGACAACATTTTCAGGAAAATCAGTTTTATCAAATATCCTTTTTGGATCGCTAATATTACCTTGAGAAGTTAGTTGAGTATCATTGCTTAAGGCCACTGGGTCTTGAAATTCAAATATTTCGTTATTATTTTCTTTATCTTCTTCTGAATCCGGGATTTCTTCCTCTTTTTTATCTTTATCGGAAGTGTCAGGAATTTCATTGTTTTCTGAATTAGCTCCTTCTTTATTTGTTAAAGTTTTATCGTTTGGTTTTTCTGCTACTTCAACAGGAACTTGAGGTTTAGAGTCTTTTTTCTCTATATCCTTTTTATTTTCAGGATCTTGTATATTTGTTTCTTTTGGTTCTTTTTCAAATTCTTTTGTATTTTTAGTTTTATTATCTTTGTTATCACTATTATTATCTACTTTATTGCTTGTCTGTGTATTTGAAGGTGAACAACTAACAATAGACAAACTTGTAACTAAACTTGTTAATAGTAATAAATTTTTAATTTTTCTCATCATTAACCTTTTTCTATAATGTTTATTAAATCATTTTCATTTATGATTTTTACCCCTAATTTTTGAGCCTTAATAGTCTTTGAACTGCTACCTATTTCGTTACTTACTAAATAAGTTAAATTCTTGTTTATATTATCAGTAAAAACCCCGCCATTTTCCTTTATTAAATTTTCATAATATAATCTAGGGTTGCTCAATTTGCCTGTTATAGCAATAGAAACACCTTTTAATATACCTTCATTTAAATATACTTTATTTTCGTATTCAAATATATTATCCAATTCTAATAACATCTCTTTGTTTTTTACTCTGAAAGTATCCAATTCTTCAATAATTGAAGGACCAATGGTGTTTATATCACTTAATTCATTTAGATCAATATTTAAAAGTTCTTTAAAATTATTCACTTTTTCAGAAATTATTTCAGCTACTTTTAAACCAATATGTTTTATTCCTATCCCATAAAGAACATTTAAAAATTTAGTTTTTTTACTGTTTTGAATAGCTAGAAGTATTTTATCTATTTTAGTTTCTTTAAAACCCTCTCAAGATAATACTACTTCCCTGTATTTTTGTAAATTATATAAACTTTGAAAATTGCTTAGTATTCCATTGTTGTAAAATAAAGCAATATTTTTTTCAGCAAGCGTTTCAATATTTAATGCTTTTTTACTTGCAAAATGAATTAATTTTCTTATTTGTTTTTCAGAACAGTCTTCATTTACACAAAATTGATCAACAAGATCACCCAAATGAATTAATTCACTATTGCAACTAGGGCAAAATAATGTTTTTTGAAAAAATCCATCAACATTTTTCTCTTTTAAACCTGTTATTTTAGGTATTATTTCACCGGATTTAATTAAGTTTACTTCATCGCCTATATTTATATTCATTTCTTTAATAAATTCGTAATTATGAAGTGTGGCTCTTTTGACTGTTGTTTGAGCTAATTCAACAGGTTCTATTTCAGCAATGTAACTAATTTTACCTGTTCTTCCTACTGTAGGTATTATTTCTTTTATAATAGAACTAGTTTCCTCTGTTTCGAATTTATATGCAATTGCATATTTAGGAAATTTCGCTGTTTTCCCGAAATCTTCTCACAATCTAATTTGATTAACTTTTATAACAAAACCATCACAATCAAAATCATATGAATTTTTTAGTTTATCAAATTCCAAAACATTATTTCATATTTCTTCAAAATTATGCGATTCTCTTATGTAAGGGCTTGTTGGGAAGCCTAATTTTTTCAACTTTAAAATTGACTCTGTTTGACTGTTTACACCGAATGTTTCAGGGTCAACGATATCATAAATAATTGATGAAAGTTTTCTTTCTTTTACGAAAGTGTTATCTAATTGTTGGATAGTCCCTGAAGCCGCATTTCTTGGGTTTGCAAAAGGTTTTTCATTATTTTTTATTCTTTTTTCATTAATTTTATTAAATTCAGACTTGGGTAAATATACTTCTCCCCTAACTTCTAATGGTAGTTTATAATCTATTATTTTAGGAATTGAATCTATTTCTTTTATATTATTTGTTAAGTCGCTTCCGATAAGTCCAGTACCTCTTGTAACTGCTCTTATTAACACCCCGTCTTCGTAGTGTAAAGAAATAGAAGCACCATCTATTTTAGGCTCTAAACTAAACGTAAAACTGCGATTAATCAGCTTTGAAACGCCTGTTACAAATTTGTGTAATTCTTCCTTTGAATAAGCTTTAGCTAAAGAAAGCATAGGTTTTTTGTGTTGGTATTCTTTAAATTCTTTAACAATGTTACCACCCACTTTTTTCGTAGGTGAATCTTCTTGAATAAATTCAGGAAAATTTGCTTCTAGCACTTCTAATTTTCTTAATTCTACATCATATTTATTATCAGAAACGGAAGGTTCGGAAAGTTGATAATACTCATAATTTCATTTATTGATTTTCTTAACCAATTCTTTTATTTGTTTCTCGATCATATTTGTTTCATTCATAATAAAATTTTACCATTTAGTAAGCAAAAGAAAAAAGACTTATAAGCATATTATATAGCTTAAAAAGTCTTTTTTATTAAGTTTAAATAAGCAGTTTGAGCAATCATAGCCCCATTGTCTGTTGAATATTTTAAGTCGGGTATAATTGCGTTTTCGTGTAGTTTGATAAATTCATTTCTCAATAATTTATTCGCACTCACACCACCACCCAAAACTAATGAATTTACATTAAATTTTGCTAAAGCAAGTTTGGTTTTTGAAATTAAGTAATCTACAGCTGTTTTTTGAAAACTTACAGCAATTTTAACTTTATCAATATATATATTTTTCATATTCGCTTGATTCATTATATTTAAAACTTGAGTTTTTAACCCGCTAAAAGAAAAATCTAATTCATTTTCAGTTTTAGGTTTAGTAAATTCAATAAAATCATCATCTTTATAATTATCAAACAACTTATCGATAATTGGGCCACCAGGAAACCCTAAGCCTAACCTACTTGAAACTTTATCAAATGCCTCTCCTACAGCATCATCCAAAGTTTCCCCTACAATTTCAAAATCACTAACACTTTTAGCATAAATTAATTGTGTATGACCTCCAGAAACAAGTAAACAAAGAGCAGGAAAAGTAATTTCATTAGTAAGTGTAGAAGATAAAAAATGTCCTTGCAAATGATTTACTGGAATTAAGGGTTTATTTAATACTAAAGAAAGAGCGCTAGCAAAAAGAAAGCCAATTTGTAAAGACCCAATTAAGCCTGGTTCTTTTGTGTATGCTATATAATCAATTGTGTTTAAATCATATTTTTCTTGAATCATAGTTTGAATTAAAGAAATATTTTTAACATGTTCTCTAGATGCTATTTCAGGAATTGTACCCCCAAATTCTTTAAAAATATCAATTTGAGAAAATGTCCACATTTCTAAAACCACACCATCTTCTAGTATAGCAATAGAAGTGTCGTCATGGGATGTTTCTATACCTAAAATTCTCATTATTTTTTAGCTCCTATTTGTGGTTTTTTAATATAAAAAGGTGTTACTTCAAGAAGATTTTTTTCTTCTTTAAAAATATGCTTAAATTTCTCAAAATTTTCAACTAAATATTCATAATTAATAGAAAAAGCGGTTGAAAAATTGTTTTCATGAACTGATACTAAATTTATATAATTATCTTTTCCGAAATCTTCGGACTTTAAAACAAATACCTTACCCCCTTGCGCATCTAAAATCATGTCACAACTTAAATTATTAGCAATTTTTAGAATTTCAAATGAATTTGTTGTGTAAAATTTCTGTTTTTGAAATAAGGCAATAGTTCTTAAATATATTAACGAAGCTCTCACACCAGTAAAAAAACCAGGCCCAAGATTTGTGTAAAAGGAATGAATGTTAGAAGTCTGTAAATTATTTCTTTCTAATATTAATTTAAATTGTTCGACTATTAAATCTACTTTCTTTTTATATCCTTGAATAAAAATTTTGTCCATTATCTTAAAGTTGTTATCAAACAAAATAAGGATAAAATCACTAGTAGCAGTATCTAAAAATATATTCATTAAAATTTCTCTATTCTATAAGTATGTGAGTTATCTATGTTTAATTTACAGTTAATTAAAATATATGATTTATAAGGTAATTTAGCTAAATCTGCTCATTCAAACGCTATTATGTTATCTTCAAAAAAATCTTCAAACTCATCTATATCACCCCTAAAGTTATATAAATCAATATGAACTAGCCCATTGTAATTCTTCATATAATTAAAAGAAGGTGAAGTTATTTTGTCTTTTATACCAATTTGTTTTGCAAGTTCCTTCACAAAACTTGTTTTTCCTGAACCTAAATCACCAATTAAATAAATTTTTTTAATTTGATTAATTGTTGGCAATCATTCATTAATTACGTTAAATAATTCAGATTCCTTTATTAATGTGTATTCTTTCATTATTTTAAATATTTTTCCATTTTATCTTTTAATTTAGGCCCTTTTATAATAACAACAGCTTCAGGTCCTGTGTGGATAGATATAACATTAGGTATTGGCATAGTAAAACTTTGGATTTTATAAGTGGATTGAATGTAAGTTATTAAAGCTTCAACATCACTATTTTTTTCACCTAAGATAATGATTTGGTCTTCTTCGTTTTGATTCTGCATTTTTTCGTCAACAACATTTTGTAACGATTTATTGAAAACCCTTCCTTTTCCTTGTTTTTCTAATGACCCATTAGTGAACCTAATAAAAGGAACAATCTGTAATAATTTAGCTAAAGCAGCAGCGCTTTTTGATAATCTACCACCTTTAACCAAATAATCATTATATTTAGGTAATAAAGTTATGTCCATCTCATCATCAATTCATTTAGAACTAATTTCGAAAGCTTTTTCAAACCCTTCTTTTTTGTAGGTTTCTAAAAACTTATCAACTCTAAATAGGATAGTTTGTGCTACATCAACAGATTCAACTATGAAAACATTATCAAAATCTTGAGCAATTAAATTTAAAGAATTGTATTGACTTGAAAGTTTTGTCGAAATAGGAAAAACAACAACTCTTTTGTATTCTTTTGAAAGTTGTTCTAATAAGTTCTTTGAGTACCCTAAAGGTGTTGCTGAAGTTTTTACATTTTCACTTTTTAAGCTAAATTTTTCGAAAAAGTTTTTAGCTGTTAAATCAATACCATCATTATAGGTAACGTTATCAATTTCTATTTGTAAGGGTAAAAAATAATATCCATATAATTCTGCTTGCTTTTTATCAAGGCCACAAGCTGAATCAACTACTATAGCTAAGTCTTTCATGGTTTTAATTATATAAAATTTGTTATAATTTTAAACATGATTATAGTTAATAATATAAATAACTTTTTTAAAAATTCAGCAATTGTGTTTGTTGATTCAAGAATTAATGGAAAAAATATAGTTAAATCAAATGATTTAGTGTTTTTTGTTGATGATAAAAAAAGGATTCAAAGTATTAATGTGCTGAATAGTGATAAATATAATTTAAACAATAAAAAATTTTATACAACGGATTTAAATTCTTTGGATCTAATCAAAAAAGAAGCTGAGAAAAATGGCTTAGTATTTGAATTTTCTCAAAAATTTATTTATGTAAAAATTACCAAAAGAATTGAGCATCCTAAATCAAATAAACTTTTTATTATAACTGTAAATGATGGAAATAAAGAGTTTGATTTAGTAACAAATACATTAGATTCTGAAGTCGGAAAAGTGGTTGTAATGGCATTGCCAGGATCTGTAACATTTGCTGGAACTAAAGTGTTAAACGGAAAAATAATGGACATAGAAAGTCCTGGTATGTTAGCTGGGTACAAAACTCTTTCAATAAACAAAGAAGGTTTAATTTTTGGAGAGGAATCTCAAATAGGAAAGGATTTTATAATTTAAATATGAAAATTATTGAAGATTTAAAACAAAGAGGGATTTTAAAAGACGTAACTAACATAGAAAAATTTGAAAATATGGATTCAAACGCTGTTATTTATGCTGGTTTTGACCCGACAGCTAAGAGCTTACACTTAGGTAATTTTATTCAAATTTTAACTCTTTTAAGACTTAAAAAAGCAGGTATTAAAGTTTTGGCATTAGTTGGTGGTGCTACAGGAATGATAGGAGACCCAACTTTTAGATCATCAGAAAGAGTTTTGCTAGATAAAGAGAGTATTCTTATTAATAAAAACGCCATTATAAATCAATTAAAAAGTTATGGTTTAGATGTCTTTGATAATTTAGAATTTTATAAAGAAATGAATGTTCTAGAATTCTTGAGAGACGCAGGAACAAGTATAAATGTGTCATATATGCTTGCTAAAGATTCTATTGCAACCAGATTAGAAAATGGATTGAGTTTTACTGAATTTAGTTATACATTAATTCAAGGATGAGATTTTTATAAGTTATATAAAGACAAGAATGTTCATGGTCAATTTGGTGGTTCAGATCAGTGAGGGAATATCACTAGTGGGCTAGAAATTATTTCAAAAAAAGAAGGTAATGACCACAAAGCTTTTGCTTTTACATGTAACTTGCTAACAGATGCTAATGGTAATAAATTCGGAAAATCTACAGGTGGTGGTAGTTTATGATTAGATAAAGAAATGACTAAACCATATGATATGTATCAATTTCTTCTTAATCAACCGGATTCAGAGATTGAAAAATTACTAAAATGACTAACATTCTTATCATTAGATCAAATAAAAGAAATTGTGCAAGAACACAATA
Organism: Mycoplasmopsis canis PG 14; assembly: GCF_001553195.1. Lineage (NCBI taxonomy): Bacteria > Bacillati > Mycoplasmatota > Mycoplasmoidales > Metamycoplasmataceae > Mycoplasmopsis > Mycoplasmopsis canis. The sequence continues at coordinate 15,332 of NZ_CP014281.1, forward strand.
AAAATCCACAACTTAGACTAGGACAAAAAACCCTTGCATATGAAGTTATAAAGAATGTTCATAATGAAAAAGAAGCCAATAATGCAAAATCTTTATCATCCATTCTTTTTGACAAAAACTTAAAATTAAGTGACATAAGTATCGAAGATATTACTGACCTAGAAAATGATATGAAGATTTTGGTTTTAGATGAAAACAAAAATTTAGTTGATGAACTAATATCAAAGGGTATTTTGAAGTCAAAAAGAGAAGCGAGAGAATTCATTGAAAAGGGTTCAATAAAATTTAATTTAGATACAATTGAAGAATCCTTTATTATTAAGAGTTTAGTATGAGATTCTAAATATGCTTTACTACATATAGGTAAAAAGAATATATTCTTAGTTAAAATTAAATAAATTTTATAAAAAAGCATTTTCGCTAACGAAAATGCTTTTTTATAAAATAATTTCTTTTGCGTTAGGTTTGCCTGCAAAAATCTTATATGTGCTTAGTGCAACTTGATAACCAAATAAATGAATCAACGCATAAAAAGCTAGTTTTGTTGATGAGAAAGGCGAATTACCGGTAATCAATTTTTTATTTTCAGATGTTACAAGTTGATCGATTCAATTTTCTTTTCTAAAATCAACACTTCAATTAGTTGGATAACCAGAAAAACTTTCGTTTGTTATAATTTTATTTTCGCTGAGTACATTTGGCGCATCACAAACAGCAATAATTCCCTTACCTGAATTAAAATGTTCTTTAATTATTTTTAAGCTCTCTTGATTTTTTCTTAATGACTGAGCTCCGCTTCCGCCAGGGATAAAAATTAGGTCATAATCATTTATATCGATGTTGTTTAAAATATTTTCGATTTTAGCAAATCCATCAGAACCAGTCGCTATTTTAAGGTTTGGATTAAAAAAATCTATTTTATTAAATTGCCTTGATGTTTTAAAAATTGTTAAAGGAGTAACTAATTCAACATCTTTAAATTTATCTTCAATAATAACTAATAAATTCATTACGCTTTCTTTCTTATAAACTTTTTGTATATTAAAAATAATATTAGCACAAAAGGAATCAATACAACTAAAACAAAAATAACTATATAAGTTCTTATTCAAGCTTTGTTTTCAGATTTTCTTTTTAGTTCAACCGCATTTTTTACAGCAGTTTGGTTTTCGGTAGAACCAAGATTCATTAAAATATCTTGAATTCTTTTTTTGTCATAAAGAAGGATTAAAACATATATTGCTACAAAAGATAATATAACAATTGCGTTAACAATTAATAAAACATTTACATTTCCAAATGTGATTTCAAATCTCTTTTTAAAATCTATCAAAAAGTGAATATTAAAACCGTTTGCAACTTCTGTGTTGTTGAAGTTTGTGCCTACTTCAATCACCTGATCTTTGAGGGATAAAATAATTATGTTAAATAGTCCGAAATAAGTTAAAAAGAAAATTAATGCTCATGTCATTCTTAATTTTTTAAGAACTAATGATTGGTAAATTTCAGCAAACATTGAGCTTGATACTGAATCACCTGCGCTATAACTAACTCTATAACTTGCTTCTGCTTTTTTTCACCCTGAAACTCTTATTAAACTTTTAGTCATAAAACCAAATGAGATTATTGTTGGTATTGAAAGAAGTATGTAAAAACCGATCCCTTTGTTTTCTGATTCTAAATGAAAGAAAACATTAAATAAGATTCCAATAATAGAAAAAAAGAAAATACTTCCTCAAAAAATAGAAGAAAAAATTCTCATTCTTTTTTCTTTTTTAATAACTGTATAAGTAGCAGGGTTTAATTGTTTTTTAGGATCCTCATGAATTTTAGTTTGGTTAATTTGATATTGTGCTGTTTTGATTTCTAAATCTTGAGCAGAATTTTTTGGTTTAAACATTATTGATTATCATCTCTACTTTCTTTATTTGCTTTTGATTGTAAAAATGTTAATAAAGAATCAAATGTTTGATTAATATCAACTTGTTTTCTCAATTCTTCATTATCAATTATTTGATCAAGTTCATCTACAATAGCTTTTTTTGTATCTTTTTCAAGATTTGAAGTAATTCCTTGAATTAACTGAATTTTATCCTCTATTTCTGGATCAAGTGTTTTTGCTTCGTTATAAAGTTTTTCCATGTTTTCTTTAATATATTTAGAAGCTATTTCTTTCTTTTCTTTATCATCTGCTAATAAGTATTCGGGTCTATCAGCCTTCATTCTTGAAATAGCTTTATCAACTATATCTTTAACTTGTTCATCTAACTTAGCTTCTTTTGCTTTTTGTCTAAGTACAGGAGCTATAACTTTAAATACACGTTTATCATTTATTAATGAAGAAATATCACTTAACATTTCTTTGAATTGTTCTTGTTCTTCAGGTGTCAATTCAGAATATTTGCTAGCAAATAATTTAACATTAGAAATATTTTTAGCTAAGTTTTCGATATTTTCTACTCTTGTTAATAATGAAGCAAAAGATTCACCTTTTCCTGATGTCATTACTTGTACGCCTATTGTGCTTGTCATTGACTTAAACCCTGACTCTTTTTTAGATGAAACTAATAATATATCAGAAAATAATAGTGCGCCTGGTATAGTTGCAACCGCATTTGTTGCACCAAAAATGATTCTTCTAATTAATTTTAACTTTTTGATTTTAGCTTTTCTTCTTGCTTTTCCTATAAGATGTAAAATTCCGTTAATTGTAAAGAAAATTCCTCTAATAGTTCAATAAGAAAGCAACGCAATTATCGAAACAATAAAAGGTATTGCCCCTTCTGTTGATTGCACATTAGGGTCTTGACTATTTTTAATTGTTTTTACTAAAATTGCATATGCAATTCCACTTATGATCATAGTTAAAACTATCGATGCAACCTTAAAAATAGTTCACTTAAGTCTATAAATAAAACCAACTAAAAAAGCAAAAGCAATTAAAACAATAAAAACAATAGGTACTCAGATATCTGATCTACCATTTTTTAAAGTTTCTGCAAAATTTATTCAAAATTCTTTAATAGATTCCATAAAAACTCCTATAAATATTTAGCACCTTTAATTTTTCTTCAAGGATCTTTTTTGTTAATTCTGTCAATAAATAGCATACCGTTTAGGTGATCTAATTCATGTTGAAAGATAATTGCTAAATAATCTGTTACTTCAATTCTCATGAATTTACGTTCATTATAACTATAAGCATCTACAATTAATCTTTTACTTCTATGTATAAAGCCCTCTTGATTAGGCAATTCTTCAGGTACACTTAAACACCCTTCTCCTTCACTTAATGCCACTTGTGTTTTGCTTGCAAAAACAACTTTTGGATTGAATAATACATCTTTAAAAATGACATTATTATCTCCGTCCTGTAAGAAAACGTAAAAAACATTTTTAAGTATTCCGTATTGCACTGCAGCAACCCCCACACCAGGACGAAATTCAGTGTTTTCGGTTTGCGAATCGTCAATATGATAAATCATTTTTTCTGCTAATTCAATGTCTTCTTCAGTTAAAGGTAGTGTTATATCACTAGATTTTTGTCTTAAAACCTTCTCGGGTAACTCGACAATTTTAATATTAAATTTTTTTTCTTTTTTCATAATTATAATTTTAATTATATAATATTTTTTATATATATTAGGAGAAATAAATGTCAATTTTTTTAGAAATTTTATTAAATTTAGGTTTCTTTTTATTGGGTTATATTTTGGGTTCTTTAAATACTTCAATTATTTATGGAAAACTAACTAAAAGACCTGATTTGAGGGAATTTCATTCAAAAAATGCGGGTGCAACTAATTCATTAAGAGTTTATGGTTCAAAGTCTGCAATTTACATTCTAATAATCGATATTTTTAAAACCTTTTTTGTTGTTTTAATATGCAGATTAATATCAATTTGAATAAATGGTGCAATAACACAAGATTTTGTAGAAATAACACAAGGAGTAAGTTTATTAAATGGTAAATTGTTTTTAATACCATTATTAGGTGGTTTAGGAGTTGTTATTGGAAATATATTTCCTGTCTTTTATAAATTCAAAGGTGGGAAAGGTGTTGCTACTTCAATTGGTCTTTTAATTTCTATTAATATAATTTTATTGCCGATTGCAGCTATTTTCTTTTTTAGCCTTATGTTTTGAAAAAGATATGTTTCATTAGCTAGTGTTACAACTGCATTTCTAATGACTTTATTTATAGCGATTCCATGAATTAGTGAAGGTTTTTTGGGTTGAGTTTCTGGAATTCAATTAGGATTCTTTTGAGTTGCTCTTTTAATTTTTGGTATTGATGCTTCATTGATTATATTTGCGCATAGAGAAAATATAAAAAGATTAGTAAAAGGTACAGAAAGAAAATTTGGAAATAAATAATACATTTTTATATATTTTCAATAACTTTATTATTTTTTAATATAAAATATTAAGTATAAAAAATTTAGATAGGAATTTTTATGATTAAGTATAAAAGAATTTTAATTAAGCTTTCTGGTGAAGGTTTTGCTAATAAAGAAAAACATTTAGCTATTGATAATGAATTAGTTAAAAAGATTGCTCTGCAATTGAAGGATATAGTAAATAAAGGTATTCAAGTTTCTATTGTTATAGGTGGTGGAAATTTTTGAAGAGGTGCTTCAGCTGAAAAAAATGGTATTCCAAGAAATAGGGCAGATTATATAGGTATGTTAGCTACTATAATGAATGGTCTTGCCTTAAGAAGCGGATTTGAACTTGTGGGCCTTAAATCTAGAGTGCAAAGTTCTTTAGCACTTGACCCAAAAATAGCGGAAAACTATGTTAATGAAAAAACTTTAAAATATTTACAAGACGGAGAAGTTGTTATATTTGTTGGAGGAACAGGTAGACCATTTTTCACAACTGACACAGCTTCAACTTTATATGCTTCTGAAATAGGTGCAGAAGTAATTTTGATGGGGAAAAATGGAACTGATGGTGTTTATAATGCAGACCCTAAAACAAACCCAAATGCAAAACGTTATGATAAAATAACTTATGATGAAATTCTTGAGAAGAAATTACAAGTCATGGATCTAACTGCGACAAGTATGGCTCGTGATAATAATATTAATTTAATAATTTTTAATCTTTTAGAAGAAAACTCAATTTTAAAAGCATTAGAAGGAACTATAAAACACACAGAGGTAGTAAAATAATGGAATTCGATATTTACTTATTAGATTTAGAGGATAAGAGCGAAAAATCTATTAGTCATTTTAAATTTAAAATGTCAAAAATTTCAACAGGACGCGCAAATCCGCAAATTATTAAAGGTGTAAAAGTTAATTATTATGATGCATTAACACCATTAGAAGAATTAGCTAATATTAGTGTGCCTGAACCACAACAATTACTAATTAAACCCTATGATATAACATCAGTAAAAGATATAACAAAAGCTTTAGAAAAAGCAAATTTAGGAATACTACCAGTTGATGAAGGAAACCAAGTAAGACTTACATTTCCAGTTTTAACAACTGATAGAAGAAAAGAAATGATTAAAAACCTTGGAAAGTTATCTGAAGCAGCAAAAGTTGGTGTTAGAAACGCAAGACAAGATGTTAATAAAGCAATTAAGGCAGATGAAGAATTATCTGAAGACGAGCAAAAAAATTATTTAGATAGAATCCAAAAAAACGTAGATGCCTTAATAGAAAAAATAAATTCATTAACAAAAGAAAAAGAAGAAGAATTAATGAACAAATAATAAAACTCGGTTTAGTCCGAGTTTTATTATTCTGATTATATAAATCTATGTTTAAAATTGATTAAAAATGCGTGATTCAAACAGAATACACATATTTTATTTTTTATACTGGTCTTTAAGAAGTTCTTCAGGAATAGAATAAAGATTAATGTGACAGTAACCGTTCGGGTTTTTCTCAAGGTATTTTTGATGGTATTCTTCAGCTTTTGTAGCATCTGAGATAGGTAAAAATTCTAGATAATTTTCCTTACCTTCATTCGAAACAAACTCGTCATTAAGTTTTTTGTATTCATTTAGAACTGAACTATCGTTTGAATAAATACCAACTCTATATTGTGTACCTTTATCGTTTCCTTGTTGGTTTAATGAATATGGATCTACAATATTTAAGTATAAATCTCAAATAGTTTTTTCTGAAACAACATTTGAATCATAAATAATTTTAACTGCTTCAACATGATTTGTTGTTGTACAAACTTCTTTGTAACTAACACCTTCAAATCCACCATTAATATAATATGAACTTGATTCCTCAATACCTTTTAATCTAGAAAAGTAAGCTTCTACTCCTCAAAAACATCCACCAGCAATAAATATTTCTTTTTTCATAATTTAAATTATACAAAAAAAGCATGCAAAATGCATACTATCTCTTTGTGTTTTTAATTGTAAAAACAAATTGAGTTGAAAATAATGAAAATGAAATTAATTGTCAAATTATACCACCTACATATGACATATCTACACCCTGTGCAGTTTGGCTTGAACTAATAATTAATAATGCTCATCATATTATTCATACAAAATTATTTGTAATGTAAATAATGAACATCCCGTATGATAATCCGCCTCATTTATTTGTTTTAATAGATTGAATAAATTGAGGTAAAAATGCTAAAGTAGTGAAGGCAGGAAAAACAAATCCCATTGTTGTTTCGGCACTTGATGGTCATGTTAAGTTTTTTAAGTTATCTCTTGTATAGATACCGATATGTAATCCTATAAAGATTAAACCTAAGATTAAATATAATGCTACAGCACTCTGTCCAATTAATTTTTGTTTTTTATCAAACTCAATTTTATATTTATACATTAAATAAAGCATCACAGACTCAGTTACTAACGTAATACCATTAGCAGCTAAAACGTTATGATGATTGTTTGCACTAAATGCTGTTCAAAGAACTCATAACAAAATACCTGTGTGGAAAATTCAAAATGATAAAAAGTTAACATCTCCTGTTTTTTTGTCTTTAATTATTTTAAATAGTTGAGGAATACCTAAAGATGCAACAAGTATAGCACCTAATATTCCAAAAATTTGAATTGCTAGTGACATGCTTTAAATTTTATCACAAATGTGCTAAAATACTAAATTTATGCTTTGTGGAATAAAACTATTTTTTTATATTTAATATAAACAATATATAATTTATTTTATGAATGATACAATTGCTGCAATTAGCTCAGGTTCAAGGATAAATCAACCAATCTCAATAATTCGTTTAGCTGGATCTGATGCCTTAAAAATAATTAAAAAAATTTTTAAGGGCAAAATAGGAACTGACCATAACATAACTTATGGTCATATTTATGATAATGACACATTAATAGATGAAGTTTTAGTGATGTGATTTTTAGGTAAAGAAAAAAATGGAGAATTAGTTTTTAACAATTATGTAGGTGAACCTATTATTGAAATTAATAGCCACGGAGGAATTGTGGTTACTAACAAAATTTTAGAACTCTTATTAAGTCATGGTGCCAGATTAGCAGAACCAGGAGAATTTACTAGAAGAGCGTTTTTAAATGGGAAAATGGATTTAATTAAAGCTGAAGCTATTCATGATTTAATTATGTCAAAAACCATAACACAAGCACATGCAAGTGTTAATCGTTTTAAAGGGAAAACTTCAGATTTAATTGATGAACTATCTAATGACATAGCATTATTGATAGGAATTGCTGAAGTTAATATTGATTATCCAGAGTATGACGATGTTGAAAAACTCGATAATAAAATTATGCTTGAAAAATTGGAGTATTTAATCAATAAATTACAACAAATAGTAAAGGTATCTGAAGATAGCAGATACATTTTTGAAGGTGTTAGAGTATCAATACTAGGGAAACCAAACGTTGGTAAAAGTAGCATTTTAAATGCGTTGCTTTCTGAAGAAAAAGCAATAGTTACTGATATTGCAGGTACAACAAGAGATTTAGTCGAAGCATCATATCAAATTAACGGAATATTATTTAAATTAGTTGATACCGCAGGTTTAAGAACAACTGAAGAAAAAATTGAAAAAATAGGTATTGAAAAATCAATAAAACAAATAGAATTATCAGATTTAATTATTCATGTAATTGATCCGACTCAAGAAAATGATGAGTATGATGAATTAATTTCAAATCAAGCGAAAAAAATGAATAAATTTTATATAAAAGTACATAATAAAAATGACTTAGTCAGTTCAAATGATAAGTCATTAGTTTCCATTTCCGCACTCAAAAATGATATTAAAGAATTAGAAGATGCTTTAGTAGAGCAATTTAAAGATATTGATATTATGGATGAAAAAATATTTTCAAATACAAGACAACTATCTTTGATTAAGGGTTCTTTAAATTCTTTGAAAGAAGCCCAAAATTCAATTAAAAATTATGAGACTTTTGATGTTGTAATTGTTGATTTATATGATGCTTGAGATTCATTACAAAATATTAAAGGAAATGCAAATAGAGAAGACTTACTTGATGTAATGTTTAAAAACTTTTGTTTAGGTAAATAATTATGAGTAAAAAAAGAAACATGTTTATTGATGCACATTGTCATGTATCATCAAAGGCTTATCAAGATTTTCATATTGAAGAAATTGTTTTAGCTTCAAAATATAACAATATTGAGTTCTTTATCAATAATGGTGGTCACCCAGAAGAAAATCTTGAAGTTATAGAACTAGCTAAAAAATATTATGTTTTTAAAGCTTGTATAGGAATTCACCCTGAAGCTGGTGAAAACGGTGATGATTATTTGAAAATAAAACAATTATTAGAAGATAATAAAGAACACATAATTGGTATTGGTGAAATTGGGTTAGATTATTATTATGATGATGCGCCTTCAAGAGAAAACCAAATTAATAGTATGGAAAACCAAATTAAATTAGCCTACGAAAATAATTTACCTGTGGTAATACATATCAGAGATAAAGAGGGTGAGTTTTTAGCTTATGAGGATACTTATAAAATCTTGAAAAAGTATCCTAATTTAAAATCAATGTTGCATACCTTTGCTGGCAATGTAGAATGAGCCAAGAAATTTATGGAATTCCCTAACTTATTTTTTTCTTTTAGTGGCGTTGTTACTTTTGGCTCATCAAATACAACTAGAGAAGTTATTGAATTTTTACCTTTAGAGAGAATTTTGAATGAAACTGATTCACCGTTTTTAAGAGTCCATCCATATTCTGGGCAAAAAAATGAACCTAATACAGTCTTATATGTTTACTATTATATTGCGGGTATTAAAAAAGTTGGTTTAGACAAGTATGTAGATAGAATTAACAAAAATGTAAGGAAATTATTTAATTTATAATGAGAGATAAAAAAGAAGTATTTGCTAAGAAAAAGTTTGGTCAAAACTTTTTACATGATAAAAATATTATTCAAAAAATAGTTTCATTAGTTGATGTATCCGGACTTAATGTTGTTGAAATAGGACCAGGACGAGGCGCTATAACTAAGGAATTAGTTAAAAAAGTAAATAAATTAACTGCATATGAGATTGATGAAGATATGATTAAGATACTACAAAATGAAATTAGTTCTGATAATTTTGAATTAATTTATAAAGATTTTTTGAAAGCAGACATTAGCAACTTAGAAAAATCAATTGTTATCGCCAATATTCCGTATTACATTACAAGTGATATTTTGTTTAAAATTTTTGAAAATAGAGACAAATTTACCCAAGCTATTTTAATGGTACAAAAAGAAGTTGCTGAAAGACTTGTTGCAAATTATAAAACACATGATTATTCCAAATTAACTGTTAGTGCACAATTTTTATCTGATGTAAAGATAGAATTTATAGTTCCTTCAGGTTGTTTTGTCCCTGCACCAAAAGTGGATTCTGCTATTATTTCTCTAAAATTCAAAGAAGGAATTTCTAACCAAAGGTGATTTGAATTGATGGACTTTTTTAAATTATGTTTTAGCAACAGAAGAAAAAAACTTAGCTTTGCTCTTAAATCTAAATATTCAATTGAGCAAATCAATAATTCATTTGTTAAGTTAGGCCTTAATGATAACTCAAGAATACAAGAATTAAGAATAGAAGAAATTGTTCGACTTTATGATTATTTAAAAAAATAAAATGTATAAAACTTAGTTATATATTTAAAATCTTGCAAGAGATTTTTTGTGTATTACTAGGTTTTTTTATTGTATAATTTAGAAAGTTAAGAATTAACTTTAATATAAATTAAAAATAAATCAAGGAGACGAAATGTCAGCAATTAAAAAAATTCATGCTCGTGAAGTTTTAGATTCACGTGGTAATCCTACTGTTCAAGTAGAAGTTTATACACAATTAGGTGGATATGGATCAGCAATGGTTCCTTCAGGTGCTTCAACAGGTTCACGTGAAGCATTAGAATTAAGAGATAAAGGTTCAAAATACGAAGGTAACTGATTTGGAGGGAAAGGTGTTATGTTAGCTGTTGATAATGTTAACAAACACATTGCTCCTGCTATTGAAGGAATTGAAGTTACAGATCAACGTAAAATTGACCAAATTATGATCAAATTAGATGGTACACCAACAAAATCAAAATTAGGTGCTAATGCTATTTTAGGTGTTTCATTAGCTGTTGCTCGTGCTGCAGCACATGAATTAGATTTACCATTATACAAATACTTAGGTGGATTTAATGCACACCAATTACCAGTTCCTATGTTAAACGTTATTAACGGTGGAGAACATGCTTCAAATACAATTGACTTCCAAGAATTTATGATTATGCCTGTTGGAGCAAAATCATTAAGAGAAGCATTACAAATGGCTAACTTTGTTTTCCATAACTTAGCAAAATTACTTAAAAAACACGGACACGGTGTTCAAGTTGGTGATGAAGGTGGATTTGCTCCAAACTTTAAGTCACATGAAGAAGCACTTGACTTCTTAGTTGAAGCTATTAAAGTTTCAGGATATGTTCCTGCAACATCAGGTGAGAAAGCTGTTGCTATTGCAATGGACTGTGCTTCATCAGAATTATATGAAAATGGTGTATATACATTTGGAAAATTAAAAGCTGCTATCGATTCAAAACAACCAGGATTTGAAGAACTTAAAAATGTTAAATTAACATATACAACTGATGAAATGATCGCATACTTAAAAGGATTAATTAATAAATATCCAATTATTTCAATTGAAGATGGATTCGCAGAAAGTGATTGAGAAGGATTTAAGAAATTCACTAAAGAAGTTGGAAATAAAGTACAAATCGTTGGTGATGATTTAACAGTAACAAATACAGCAATTTTAAAACGTGCTATTGAAGAAAAATCAATGAACTCAATTTTAATTAAAGTTAACCAAATTGGTTCATTAACAGAAACATTTGATGCTATTCAAATGGCTCAAAAAGCAAATATGACTGCTGTTGTTTCACACCGTTCAGGAGAAACAGAAGATACAACAATTGCTGATATTGCAGTTGCTATGAATGCAGGACAAATTAAAACAGGTTCAATGTCAAGAACAGACCGTATCGCTAAATACAACCGTTTATTAGCTATTGAAGAAGAATTGGGTGAAGCATCAGAATTTCAAGGTGTAAAATCATTCTACAACATTAATAAATAGTATTAAAAGTGCAACAACTATGTTGCATTTTTTCATTTTTTGTAAATATTTTTAAATAACTTTAATGAAAAAATTTATATTATATATAATATAAATATGAATAAAATTAATAAAGAACAAAGAAGTAATATTTTTAAAGAAAGAGTTATTCCAGCAATATTAATGACATTGTTTATTCTGATATTTATGCTGTTAATTAGATATTCACTTTATTGGTCAGCATCACAGATCAATAATGACTCGTTATATTGATTTTTAATTTGCATTTCTTTGATAATAGTTTTCGCATTAGCATTTTGAGCATTTTTTGAACTGGCTAAAAGTTTTCTGAAAAATAACATTTTAGCTTTTTTTCAAGCAAGCTTAATGCTGCTTAGTTTACTCTTATGAATAAGGATGTATGATCTTTTTAAATTTCAAAGAGCAGATTATACTATTTCACTAAATTTATTACATGAGACAATAATATATGATTACATTTATTGAATTATTTTGTTTGTTAATGTAATTGTCTTTATGATTTCAAGAGCATTAGATTTAGGTAAACAAACTAATGTTATTGGATTATTGAGAAACGCATTGCATTTCTTTATTACATTTTTAGTTATCTCAGCATTTTTTAAAACTTTTCTATTTTTAAATCTTATTAAATCAGGAATTTTTTACATATTGCTGTTTGTAATAATTTCGGTAGCTCACGACATAGGAGGTTTTTTTGGGGGAATGCTTTTTGGGCATAAATTTTTTAGAAACAAATTAGCTCCAACAATAAGTCCTAAAAAGACATATGAAGGAGCTATTGTAGGTATTTTAAGCTCAATAATTATTTCAATTATTTTCTCTTTATCTTATTATGGTGGTTCACGAGCATACGCTATTGATAACGATTTGATATCACTACTAACTCAAGGTGGTGGTAGAACTATAGTATTGATAGTTTTTCTTGTTTTAGCTCCAATTTTTGCTTTAACTGGAGATCTTTATTTTTCATTTGTTAAAAGAACAGTGGAAATAAAAGATTTTTCCAGAATTTTAAGAGGTCATGGTGGTTTATTAGATAGAATTGACAGCATTACCTTTGTTTTCTTTTTATTCTTAATTTTATCTAGAGCGTTATAATTTTTTATTTAAAGGGGTATATATGAATTATAGTAACAAACAATTTGATAAGTTAGCAAAAGGTATTAATTTACCTTTTCTTTATTCAATGCAAGATATTTCTATTGTTAATGCTAGAATTATTGACGGAATTATTCATGGAACAATTCTTTTTCAAAGGGCACCAGAAATTAAAGATCTTTTAAGACTTGCATACCATATTGAAAAACATGCGAAACATATATTAAATCCTTCTTTTGAAGTATTAAATTACTTTCAAGAACAAGAAATATTTAAGACATATATAACAGGTATTTTAAGTTCTTTTCCTAGGTTTGCTAAAATTAATAGTATTTTAAATGAAAATGATATTAAGTACAGTTATGAGAAAGAAAAATGGTTAGTAAGTTATAATGATGCTAACTTAAAAAATGAGTTTGAAGAAGCAGTTAAGTTTTTGAATGCAAATTTATCCTTTTTCGGACTTAGCAGAGTTATGGTCGAAGCGTTTCATAACAAAATAATAATTGAAAATACTACTAATAATAATGAAAATATAAATAAAATATTTGCAGCTCTTAGAAGTGAACAAAAAAAAGATTCATTAAAAAAAGATTTTTCTAATTCAACAGCTAAAAAATTTAAAGGTTTTTCAAATAGAAAATATAGCCCAATTGAGATTCATGAATTAAAGGACTATGATGATGCTCAAGATTTGCCAGTCACTTTTTCTGGAAAAATTTATAAAAATGAAGCTATAGAAAAACCAAATTTAAAAATTTATAAGTATAAAATTACCAATGAGAAAGACGCAATTTCTTTAACACAATTTGTTTTTGTTGATTCAGAAGAAAAATTATTACCAGTTAATTCTGAAGTAATTGTTGAAGGAATTTATAATCCTAGCAATCAAAGCAACTATCAAAATTCTAAAATTGTTAAAGTAGATAAAATCATTCCAACTTCTTTTGATAAAAAAGAAAAGATTGATGAATACCCTGAAAAAAGAGTTGAACTAAATATAAAAACAAATATGAATGCAATGGATGGATTATTAGATCCTTCAGCTTTTGTTAATATAGCTAAAAAGTTTAACCATAAAGCGCTAGCAATTATGGATAGCGTTAGTTGTCAATCTTATCCTGCTTTTGCATCAGCAGCTAAGAAAGCGGGTATCAAACCCATTTATGGTGTTTCTTTTGATGTTATAGATAAAGGTAATATGGTATTCTTAACCGACTTTGAAAATCAAAAGATTAGTGAAGCTAGTTATGTTGTTTTTGACCTGGAAACAACAAGTATTTCGCCTAAGGTTGGTGATATTATTGAGTTTGGTGCATCAATAATAGAAAATGGTCAAATTGTTGATAACGTACAATTTTTTATAAAACCTAGAGAAAAGTTATCTGATTTCACAATTAATTTAACAAAAATAACTAATGAAATGGTTGAGAATGGTATAGAAATCGAAGAAGCGCTAGATAGAATATTTAAAATATTAGATAATAAAGTTGCAGTAGCTCATAATGCTAAATTTGATATGCACTTTTTACTCCAAAAATTTAAAGACCATAACAAAAAAATTCCAAATACAACTTTTATTGACTCCTTAATGATTTCAAAAATGATTTTTGTTGATGCAAAAAAACATGTATTAGAAAGCTTTACCAAAGGATTTAATATTGATTATGATTCAAATGTTGCCCACCGTGCAGATTACGATTCTGACGTATTAGCAAAAGCTTTCTTAAAATCAATAGATAAATTTGCTGAGCGCAATATTTTAGATTTTAAATCTTTATCTGAATATTCACCTGGTGGTGATCAATTTCTTAAAAAAATTATCGCTTACACTAATCAAGTTAGTGTAATTGCTAAAAATCAATCAGGCTTAAAGGAATTGTTTAAACTAGTTTCCTTAGCATCTACTGATAGATACTTAGATGGATCAAAGTTGTTTTGGGATGATTTAAGCAAAAGAGAAAATTTCCTTATAGGATCAGGAGGTATTAAAGGGTTATTAATTGATGCCTTATTACATTCATCTGATTTTAAAATAGATAAAATTATTGATAGATTTGATTATATTGAAATACCTCACCCAGATGCTTTTATTCATAAAATTTCAACCGGTTATTTCACTAAAAAGAATATTGAGTTCTTATTGAAAGATCTTATCCATAAAGCAAAGAAAAAGAATAAAAAAGTAGTTGTAATTGGAGATGTTAGATTCGAAAATGAATCAGATAAAATTTATTATAAATCATTAGTATATGCCAAAGGAATTGGTGGCACATCTCACTTCATTTTTGACCGTAAGAATAAGGAAAAATTAGAAATTCCTGATTTAAGTTATAAAACAACTCAAGAAATGCTTGAGCAATTTTCTTTCTTGGGAGATATTGATTTAATTAAAGAAATCGTTATAGAGAACACGAATTATATTGCTTCTCAAGTTGAAGATAAAATTCAAATTATTAAAGATGGTTTATTTACTCCCGAATTTGATGATTCAAAAAATAAGTTGCCAGAATTAGTTTATAAAACAGCCAAAGAAAAATATGGTGAGAATTTACCTGAAATTATTAAAGAAAGAATAGAAAAAGAATTAAACCCAATTATTAAATATGGATTTGATGTTATATATTGAATTTCACATATTTTGGTTAAGAAATCCAATGATGATGGTTATCTTGTTGGTAGCCGTGGATCAGTAGGCTCTTCATTAGTTGCTACTTTATCTGGTATAACAGAAATCAACCCATTAAATCCACATTATATTTGTTCTAGCTGTAAATATTTTGAAATGGTTGAAAACCCACCAACTTCATCAGGATTTGATTTAGATGATAAAAAATGCCCAAAATGTGGAGAATGATTAGGTAAAGATGGTCATTCAATTCCTTTTGAAACATTCCTTGGTTTTAATGCTGATAAAGTTCCTGATATTGATTTAAACTTCTCAGGGGACTATCAACCAACAATTCATGCGGAAGTAAGAAGGTTATTTGGTGAAGATAAAACATTTAGAGCGGGTACAATCTCCGCTATCCAAGAAAAAACTGCATATGGTTATTTAAAAGCATCTGTTGAAGATTATAAATGAAATTATTCGCCAGATTTTATTGACTATGTTTCATCTAAAATGATAGATGTCAAAAGAACTACTGGACAACACCCTGGAGGAATTATAATAATACCTCAAAATATGGATATAGAAGATTTTACTCCTATTAATTTCCCTGCTAATGATGAGAATAGTGATTGAAAAACAACTCATTTTGATTATAGAGCCATCCATGATAATGTTTTAAAACTAGATTTATTAGGACATGTTGATCCAACTGCGATAAGAATGCTTGAGAGATTAACTGGGCTTGATGTAAAAAAAGATATACCTTCAAAAGATGAGGATGTAATATCGTTATTTAGTTCGCCGAAAGCTTTAAATATAACTTCAAAAGATATAGGTGGTGAACCTACAGGTGCTTATGGTATACCTGAATTTGGTACTGACTTTGTTAGAAGAATGTTAGCAGTAGCAAAACCACAAAGTTTTTCAGATCTTATTGCTATTTCAGGGCTATCTCACGGAACAGACGTTTGAACAGGGAATGCAGAAAAATTAATATCTGAAGAAGGAATGAAATTATCTGAAGTAATTTCATGTCGTGATGATATTATGAGATTCTTGATTAAACATGGAGTACCTAATCTCGATTCTTTCAATATAATGGAAAAAGTGCGTAAAGGAAAAGGGTTGACGCCTGAAGAAGAAAAATTATTACAAGAATATAATGTTCCTGAATGATCTATTAGAAGTATGAAATTAATTAAATATATGTTCCCTAGAGCTCATGCGACTGCTTATGTATTGATGGCTTGACGTATAGCTTGGTTTAAATTATATAAACCATTAGAATATTATGCAACTTTCTTTACTACAAGACTTAGTGAATTTGATGTGGAAATTTTAGCAAGTAAACAAAAAGTGCTAGCAAAACTAGATGAATTAAAAAATAAAAAAGATAAATCAGTTAGCGAAAAAAGTTTATACACAACTTTGGAAATAGCAAGAGAAATGTACGCTCGTGGATATGGAATTTTAAATATTGATATTGAAAAATCGTTAGAAAGTGAATGAATAATTGATTATAATAAAAAATCATTAATCCCACCTTTTACATCTATTAAAGGTTTAGGTGATTCGGTTGCTAAGAAAATTATCCAAAGTAGAAATGAAGAAATTTTTCATACAAAAGAAGATTTTAAAAGAAGAAGTGGTATAAACAACACATTGTATGAAGAAGTTAATAGACTTGGAATACTTGATGATTTAAGCGAAAAAGATCAAATGACACTTTTTTAAAATTTTTAATGATAAAAAAATAATGTATGATTTTTATGTACAGAAGTACAAGAAATGTAATAGGAGATACTTATGAAAAAGAAATGATTAATAGCGTTTTCGGGAATTGCAACTTTAGCAATTCCGTTGAGTGCGCTAAGTTGTACACCTGAAAAGAAAAATGAGGAAATAAATAAAGTACCAAGTAGCGAAACTAAAAAAGAAGAAACTGATAACAAAGATAAAAATAACGCAAATTCAAGCAGCGATGGCCAAAAACCTGATCCATCAAAACCGACAGAAGCTAATCCAAGTAATAATTCTGGTGACAAAAATAATGATCAAAAAACAGATAATGGAAATGTTGAAACTCCTTCAAATCCAAAACCAAACCAAAATTCGACACAAGGAGATAACTCAAATACAGCTACTCCGAACGAAGAAACTGGTGACAAACCAATAAAAGATAATAGTGAAGACAAACCCCTAGATAAACCAAAAGTAGATGGTGAATCAGGAAATCAAAATAATACTAATGGTACAACAACAGACACCACTACACAAAATATTGATTATTCTAAAGCAGAAACTTTTGCAGTTGCTAGTTCATCATCAGTATTTGAAAATGATGCTTTATTACCAGGGAGATTATCAATTGATTTAAATTTAGATAAACAAGTTCCTGAACTAGCTAATTCAACTCATGACTTTGTTTTAGTTATGGAAAATGGGATTGAAAGCCCGCTAGATCAAATGGAAAATAACCACGGGTCTAATCAATATGCAGGATATATAGATAATCTACCTAAAGGAGATCATAAGGCAATTGCTATTAAACAAATTTCGACAAACAAATACCTCTTTTTCAATAACGAAAACAGAGCAGAAGGAAAAGCGTTCACATTAAAATAAAAACATCATTTTGA
Source organism: Mycoplasmopsis canis PG 14 (assembly GCF_001553195.1). Taxonomy (NCBI): domain Bacteria; kingdom Bacillati; phylum Mycoplasmatota; order Mycoplasmoidales; family Metamycoplasmataceae; genus Mycoplasmopsis; species Mycoplasmopsis canis. Next base: position 33,305 of record NZ_CP014281.1, read on the forward strand.
TGTTTTTTTGTTCAAAATTATAGGTTTTTCCAATTTATGAAAATAAGAAAAAATAGACTTTTTGTTTTCAGAAAAAAGCGTTTATAGCTTGCTCGTAGCATTAAAAATAAAAATTTCACTTTTTTATTTTGTTATAATTAAAGAGAATAGTTATATATTCTATATATAATTCTATATATAAACTATTTTAAGACAAATAAAAGAAAAAGAGGATATATGAGCAACCCAAATAATGAAGACAAAAAGAAAAAAAGAAGAAAAAAAGCTTTAATTCTTTTAGTTCCATTACTTTTATCAGGTGCAGCGGCAGGTGGTATTGCTGCAGCATTGCTTTATAGAAATTTAAATAAAGATAATTACAATCCGTATTTAAATTACTATGGTTACAATGATAAAGGTGACATTAAACTAGAATTTGTTTTACCACAAGAAAAAGTAGAACAATACAAAAACAGAGAAGTTTCATCAGTATTTGTAGATGAAAATGGAAAAGAATACATTGTTTCAGCTACAGTTGATGCAAATGGTAAAGTAAGTTTTGATACTTCATCACTTCCTAAACCTGGTAATTATAATCTTTCAAAAGTTGTTGATAAAAATACAAATGAACAAATATTATCAAAAGAAGAATTACCAGCCGAATTAAAAACTTCAATTAAGAAACCATCTGTTGATGGAAGTTTTTCAACTAACCCAGATACAAATTCAAAGGTATTGAACTTAAATGTAAATGAAGGTCTTGCTAATAGAGAATTAGAATTAACATTCACAAATGAAAAGGGTGAAATATTCACACAAAAAGTGAAAGTGGATAAAAACGGCCAAATTTCATTTGATTCAAAAGACTTACCTAGTGGTTCAAAATGAACTTTAACAAAAGCAGTTGATGCAGATAGCAAAAACCAAAATCCAGTTATAAATGTTAATGATATTCCAGAAGAATTGAAAACTATTGACAAACAAGATTATTCATCAAGTTTTTCAAATACAAAAAACGGAAATATTGAATTATCATCAAAAGTTGATACTTCAAATGCCGGAAAACAAGTTGTTGGTGTATTTACAGATAAAGACGGTAAAGAAAATAAAGTTGAAGGAACAGTTCAACCAGATGGAACTGTTAAGTTTGATACTTCATCACTTCCTAAACCTGGCGAATATAACTTAAATAGAATTGTTGAAAAAGATAATGAGAATAATGTTATCAAATCAAATGATCAATTATCAGATGTAGAAAAATCTTCAATTAAGAGACCAGAAGTTTCTATTTCAAAAGAAAATAAAGATATCACTGGTTCTACAATCAATATTTCATTACACCCATCTAAATCAAACAAAGATGTTATTTTAACATTTACAGATGCTAATGGAGAAACATACAAGGTTCCAGCTAAAGTTGGTGTTGATGGTAAATTAGTATTTGATTCAAGTGAATTCTTAGATGAAGGTAACAAATACACCCTACAATCAATAACTGATAACGAAGGTAACAAGGTAGCTGATTTATCAGAATTAAGTCCTGAAGATTTAATAATTGATAAGATTAATTATGCAGAAGTTATTAGCAATAATTCAAAAGGTGATAAAAATATTAATCTTGACTTAGGACAAGCGAATGCAAATAAAGAAGCAGTTGCTATATTCACAGATAAAGATGGTAATGAAGTAGAAGTTCCAGCACAAGTTGACGCAAATGGTAAATTAGTAATCGACACATCTAAACTTCCAAATCACAATGAGTATAAATTAAAAGAAGTTAGAGATAATAACGAAAACGTTATTTTATCAAATAGCGAATTACCAGAAGGAGCAAAATCAACAATTAAGAAACCTGAAGTAACAGTTAATGTTATTGAAGATGAAAAAGGTTCAAAAGACTTATCATTAAATTTACCACAAGATCAAGTTGGAAAAGAAGTTGAAGCAACATTTACAAATTCAAAAGGTGAAGAAATAAAAGTAAAAGCTACAGTTGATGCTAATGGAAACTTAGTTTTAGACACATCAAATAATAATTTATTCCCTGAAGGTGAAAAATATACTCTTAACAGTATTAAAGATGCTAACGGTAATAAAGTTGTTAATTTAGATAATGTTGATACCATTGTTGTAAACAAAGTGGGTGAAAACTCAACATTAAACAACAAAAATAACTACTTAGATGATTATTCATATAACAAAGATGGACAATTAGAATTAAATGTAGCTTTACCAAAAGACAAAGCCGCTGAATATGCTAATAAACCAGTAACAGCTGTATTTGTTGATGAAAATGGTAAAAAACATGAAATTCAAGCAACAGTTGATGCTGAAGGAAATGTTAAATTTAATACAAATGACTTACCTAAACCAGGTCAATATACTTTAGATCAAGTTGTTGATTCTGCAACTAACCCAGCAACTACTTTATTATCTAAAGATCAACTTTCAGATGAACAAAAAACTCCAATTAAAAGACCAGCGGTTTCTGGAACTGTAACAACTACAGAGAATGGAAATGATAAAGTTCTTAATTTAGAATTAAACCCAGCTTTAGCTAACCGTGAATTAGAATTAGAATTTACAGATGAAAATGGAAATAAAATTAAGAAAAATGTAAAAGTTACTCCAGAAGGAAAACTTGTATTTGATTCTTCTTCATTACCTGAAGGACAAAAATGAACACTTTCTTCAGTTAAAGATGCTGATAATTTAGAGGGTGGTCAAGTATTAGATACAAACGATTTACCTGAAGAACTTAAAGTTATTGATAAAGTAGATTATTCAAAAGTACTTACACCTAACGATAAAGGGTCAGTAGATCTAAATGTTAAATTACCAAAAGATCAAGCTGGTAAAGAAGTTACTGGAGTATTCAAAGACAAAGATGGAAACTTCATTCAAGTACAAGGAACAGTTCAACCAAACGGAACTGTTAAGTTTGATACATCTTCTTTACCTGAACCTGGTGAATATAGTTTAGATAGAGTTTTAGATCCAAACAACGAAAACGCAGTTCTAAAAAGTGCAGATGATTTATCTGAAGCTGAAAAAACAACAATCAAAAAACCTGAAGCAACAATTTCAAAATCTGGAACAAATCAAGCAGATGCTAAAATTTCAATTGATTTACACCCTTCAAGAAGTGGTGAACAAGTTACAGCGACATTTGTTGATAAAAACGGAAATAAAGTTGAAGTTCCTGCAACAATTGGTCCAGAAGGTAAGTTAGAAATTGATGCAAGTAAATTACCAGATGGAAAAACATATACACTTGAATCAGTTAAAGATAACAAGAACCAACCAGTTGTTGATTTAAGTAAAGCTAATAAAGAAGATTTAGTAATTGATAAAGCAAACTATAATGATGGAAGCGTTTCTCGTGATGAAAACGGAAATGCAAAAGTTAACGCTCAATTGCCAGAAGGTAATGCTAACAAAGAAGTTAAAGCGGTATTTACAAATGAACATGGTGAAACATTTGAAGTTCCTGCAACAACAGATGCTAATGGAAAAGTTTCATTCGATACATCTTCATTACCTACACCAGGAAACTTCTCATTAGATAGAGTTGTTGATAAAGAGTCAGGTGAAGCAATTCTTTCAAATAATCAATTATCAGATTCTCAAAAAGTTAATATTAAAAAACCTGAAGTTACAGCAAAAGTTATTGAAGATGCTAAGGGTTCAAGAGACTTAGAGTTAAGCTTACCACAAGATCAAGTTGGAAAAGAAGTTGAAGCAACATTTACAAATTCAAAAGGTGAAGAAATAAAAGTAAAAGCTACAGTTGATGCTAATGGAAACTTAGTTTTAGACACATCAAATAATATTTTATTCCCTGAAGGTGAAAAATACACACTTAAGAGTTTAACTGATTCTCAAGGAAACAAAGTTGTTGACGTAGCAAAACTTCCTGAACCTATAACAGTAGCTAAAACAGGAAATAAATTAAATGGTGAAGTTTCAACAAAACCAGATGGTTCAAAACAACTTGAATTTAATGTTCCTGAAGGAGCTAACACAAATGGTGCAGTTGCTAGATTAACAGATGCTAACGGGAATGTTGTTGAAGTGCCTACACGTGTTGATGAAAATGGAAAACTTGTTGTTGATACAAGTTCGCTTGATCCTAAAAAAGTTTACACACTTGACCAAATTGTTAACCCAACAACAAGTCCAGAAACAACACTAGTTTCAGGCGATGACCTAACAGAAGATGTTAAGAGAATTAATGATACAAAAGAAGAAGCAAGAAAAGTTACATTTACAAGATGAAGTATTTCAGATCTTGCTACTACAAAAGCAAGTATCGAAGTTTCTTATGAAGATATCAATAACTTAATTGATCCTAACGCAAACTATGTTTTAACACTTAGCAAAAAAGATGATGCAAATTCAAAAGTAAGCGCTAAGGCAAAAGTTAATAAAGAAAGAAATAGATTCTTCTTTGATTTTGTTTCCTTAGATAAAGACACATTTTATGTTTTTGATTCAATAAAACCAGAATTTACTAATGATTCAATTACATTTTTAAATAATCTTGACAAGCAAGAATTTAAAACACCAAAATTTGAAGTTGCTGTTTGAGCATCAACAACTGTTTCAAACGAAACAACAAACTCAGTTTCAATCAATTTTGGAATAGATGTTTCTAATTCTGTTCAATTAGATGACGCTGCTGAAATAAAAGTTCACTATGTGAAGTTAGAGAAAACAGGAAATGAATCTGAAGAACAAACATTCACTATAACCAAAGCTAATCCTTCACATTCATTAAGTGGCTTAACAGGTAATACTATTTATGTAATTAAACAATTATCTATACAAAAAGATGGACAGAAAGTTAACTTATTTAAAAATGAAACAACTAAATTCACTCAAGAATTTAAAACCAAAGCGACCCCAATTACTTTAACATTCGATTCTTCAAATGAAATTGATAATATTATAAACTTCGAACAAGCAAGATTGACATTTGTTTATAACGATGCTGACGGAAGGTTAGAAGAGGGTAATCCGGTTGAACTAACATTTAAAAAACTTGGTTCAGAGGAAATGTTAAAAGCTAGCGGAAGAGTTGCAAACAACAATAAAATATTAATTACTACAAATAATGATTTAGAATCTAATACTGAATATGTTTTAGTTTCATTAACTACAAGTGCTAAAAACACAAATTCAGCTTATAATTATACTTTCGCAGCATTTTCTCAAGAAACTAAATTTAGAACAAGAGAAACAGTATATGACGTCGCAAATGTAGTTTTCGCTGAAGAATATGCAAGTAATAAGTTAGATAGTAGACAAGTTAGAGTAACTTTAGATAAACAAGGTAGAGCTGCAGATAACAAAACAGCAAAAATTGTGTTTAGATCAGAAAGTGATGGATCTGAAATTATTTCAGATGCTCAAACTATTTTAGAATCAACACAAGAATTAACATTTACAATCAATAATTTAATATCAAATAGAAATTATATATTTGATAGATTAGTTTATGGAGAAGGTGATCAATTAACTAAGAGATTTATTAATAAAAATAACGTTAATTTTGCATTTATAACAGAACCAGGAAGAACAGAAATTAGTAATTGAACATTTGAAGATTTTACGTTAAACTCAAATGATTTAAAAGTTACATTTAATAATCCTGATCAATCATTATCAAAAGATTCTATACTAGAATTAACTATTACAAAAACAAATGATGAGACATTTGTGCAAAAATTTGATTCAACATTAGTAACAGCAAAAGATTCTAACTTTGAAGCTTTATTCGATAATATTCCAATGGATTTAAACCAAGAATATAAAGTTGTTTCAATTAAAGTTAAATCACCTGTCACAAAATCATATAGAGGTGTTAACGGAACTTCAGAAAATATAATTTTCCAAACAAGCGAAGGAAACGAACAAAAATTCGTAAATAAATTTAAAGTTCTTTCAGTTACAAACAGTGAATTATCAGAAAAACAAACAACCGTAACAGTAACATTTGATGAAACTAATAATTTACTTCAAGGCAAATCATTCAGATTGAAATATGTTGGTAACGGAAATGATGAAAAATTATCATCAGTAGCTACATCAGTAACTGATAAAACTGCAACATTTACATTATCAGATATCGATTCAAACAGACAATACACATTTGTTGGTGTATATTATGATGAATCTAATAAAAATGACTCTTCATTTGTAATTAGTGAAGATAAGAAAATTGTAGCTGATAATTCAGTTTCAAATGTAATCACAGTGGCTCCTCAAGAAACAAAAGTTTTAAGTCATGAAATTACAGAAAAAAGCATGGAAGCAAATACACTAAGATTTGCAATTAACAATCCAGATAATGTATTCGAAAATGGACAAGTTTTTGTTTTAGAATACTTCAAAACAGAAGATGCAAATACTACATTAACAAAAGAAGGAAGCTTATCTATTGATCAAAACAATGTTTATGTAACATTCGCAAACATTGGAATGGATGTTAACAAAGAATATAAAGTAAAAAGAGTATTGGTTAAATCAAAACCAAGCAAAGCACATGTTGATGTAAATAATAACAACATTATTTATGATAAAGATTCAACTAATGCTACAGAATATGTTCTTCAAAACAGATTTAATATAACAAGTGTTAATTCAGTTGTTGCTCAAAATAATGATAATGTAACAGTTACAATTGTTGTAGATAGCAATAATAATTTATTAGAAAACAAAAAATATAAAGCAAGATTTGTTGATCATAACGGTGTAAATCCAATTTTCACTGAAGTTGCAACTGTTGCTGGTAATACATTAAGTCTTTCAATTCCTTCAATTGCAAGAAATAGAGAATATACATTTGATAAGTTGTACTTTGAAGAAGGAACAGTGGATGGTTCAAGAATTAATTCAAATTCTAAATTTGTCCCAAATACTTCAAATATTGAAAACAAATTTGAAGTAACTCCTGGTGAAACTACAATTCAAGGAACTCCGAGTGTAGAAACCAAAGCAATTGATTCAAATACTATTAAGTTTATAGTTAACAACCCTGATAAATCATTTAATGTTGGCAATTTAATAGTTGTTGAATATTACAAAGTTAAATTAGAGGAATCTGAAGCTGAAGATGTTGTAGTAGTTGATAATTTAGCATTAGCATCAGATTCAAACGGAAACTTCTCATTTACTTTAAACTTACCAATGGATATTAATAGAGAATACAAGATTAAATCTATTAAAGTTAAAGAAAAATCTAGTGTTCTATTCAAAAATGTAAATAATGACGCTGATAATGCTATTTATAAAGAAGGAAACGTTAATGGTGTTGAATATAGATATAAAAATACATTTAATTTAGATTCAATTTCATCAACAATACAATCAAATACAACATCAGCTTCAATAAGTACAACTTTCTCAATTGATGATGCTTATAAAGCAGGTAAGAAATTTGTCTTAAAATACGTTGACAATGCGGGAAATGTTAAATGATCAAACCTTGTATCAGATATCACTAACCCTGGATTTACATTATCTAACTTAAATTCAAATAGACAATATACATTTGAAGCTGCATATTTTGTTGCAAGCACAGTTGAAGAAAGTGGTTTAGAAACAGCTGATAAAACAATCATTGCTAAATCAAATACAGTTTCAGATACAATTTCAATTGAACCAGCAACAACAAATGTTTCAGAGTTCACTAAATTAGAAAAATCATTATCAGGAATGTCAATTCAATTTGAAATTAATAACCCTGACAAATTATTTGATGAACACACTGAAGTTACTTTAGAATACAACAAAGTGTCAGCTCAAGAATCAGAAGCTAATTTAACAGCTACTGCTAATTTAACTCCTGTTGCAAGTGATACAAATAAATTCACAGTTAAATTCTCAAACTTAACATTAAACTTAAACGAAGAATATGCAGTTAAGAAAATAAGATTAAGTGCAAAACCAAGCGCAGCATGAAAAAATATAAACGATAAATTAGATAACGTTATTTATAATTCAGCAGAGAATAGTGAAAGATATGAATTTGAAAATAAATTTATTGTAACATCTATCGCTGATTCTTCAAGTTCAGCAACTGATGGAAACAAAAATATAACAGTAACTTTTGAAGGTGATCAAGAATTAACTTCAAATAAATCATTTAGATTAAAATATAAAGATCAAAATGATGTTGTATATTGAACATCAATATCCGCTATGCCTACTACAGGAACAACAACTGCAGATGTACAATTAACAAACCTTAACAAAAACCGTCAATATACATTTGATTCAATCTACTATGATGCTACAGGCACAAATGATGATAGTTTTTCACAAGACTCATCAACTAACTCTATTCCTCTTAAATCAACAGTATTGCACACATTTGAAGTTGAAAAAGGAGCTACTGCATTACAATCATTTACAACTTCAAATCAAACTTTAACATCAACAGATATTAAAGTAGTTGTTAACAACCCGGATAACGCTTTATCAACTGCGGATACATTAAATATTCAGTATGTTAAAGTAAGTGATTCAAGTCAATCATATTCATTGTCAGCAAATCTTGTTGCTGAGGGTGATAACTTCAAAGTTGAATTTACTAATGTAACAATTGACTTAAATGAAGAATATATTTTAGATAGAGTTTGATTAAATGCAAAACCTGGTCTTGCATTGAAGAACATAAGTGAAAATAATGTTATTTATCAAAAAACAGATAATAATAATCACAAATTTATGAATAAATTTAAATTAGATTCATTAGAAATACCTTCAAATGAATCTAATAGAAACGTTGCTACAGTAAATGCAACTCTAGATTTCAATAATAATCTACAAACAAACAAAAAATATAGAGCTAAATTTATAGTAAATGAAGATCCTAATAGAATTGTTTGATCTAATATAGTTGATGCAACATCATTAAATGATAATTCTAAGAACTTAGCGCTAAGTCTTAGTGGTTTAGAATTAAATAGATCATATAAATTCGTTGGATTATACTGAGGAGAAGCATCTTCAACAGAAGATAATTTCCCTAATACAAATGATCACTTATTAAAACAAACATTTAGTGATGATAAGAAATTTGAAAATCCACACGGAGATACTAAAGCATCTGAATTAACTGTTTCAGATCACAAATTAAATTCTGTTGATCTTAAGTTCAAGTTAACAAACCCAGATAATGGATTTACGGCTGGAACAACAGTTGTAATGGAATATGTTAAAAATTCTGATCAGAATAATACTTTAACAAGTCAACCTGTTGCTTTAACATTGGAAGGTGATGCATATTACGCTACATTTGATGATTTCGCTATTGATTTAAATACTGAATATACAATCAAGAAGTTAAAAGTAACAGCAAAACCAAATGTTTTATTACACAACGTTAATAATAATGCTAATAATGAAATTAATGTTACTGAATTACAAAATTTAGGTATTGTAAATAAATTAAAACTAGCTTCAATTAATAATTCAAATCAACAAGATACATCAACAATAAGTGTTAAATTAGACCAAAATAATGGATTATTAAACAACAAATACTTTGCAGCTAAATACACATTAAGTTCAGGCGAAGTTGTTTGAACAAATGTTCAAGCTGCTGTTGAAAGTTCTAGTGAAACAGATAAGGCCGATTTAACCCTTACATTATCTGATTTAATTTCTAATAGAACATATACATTTGTTGATCTTTACTGAACAGATAATCAAAACGCAACTGCTAGTGACTTAACTAACTTAACAGATGCAAATAAAGTTGTAAAAGAAAATTCAATTTCAAATTCATTTACAATTGCGCTTGGTACAACAAGAATATTATCTAAATCATTAACAGATTCAACAATTAATTCTGGAAACTGAGAATTTACTGTAAATGACCCTGATAAATTAATGTCAGTAGGAAGCACAATAGTTGTTGGATATATTAAAGAAAGTGATCCAGAAGGAACAACTCTTACTGAAAAAGAAGCTGCGTTAGTTCAAGATGGTGCAAACTACAAAGTAACATTTGAAAATGTTCCAATGGATGTTAATACTAAGTATCTAGTAAAAGAACTTAGATTAAAAACAAAAACTAAAGCAGAAAATCCTAATATTAACGGAAGAGATAATAACGCTATTTACAATTCAGTTTTAGACACTGAAGAACAAAGTTTTATTAATGAATTTAAACTTACATCAGTTTCAAATAACATGAGTAGTGGTGCTGCAGGGGTTTCAGAAGCTACAATTACAGCAAACTTTAAAGCAACATCTAACTCAATTGGAGCAGATTATAAATTTGCTGTTAAATACGTTTCAGCTGATGATGCAAACGAAGTTCTTATTTCAAATTCAGTTTCATCAAATAGCACAAGTTCATTAAACTTTACTTTATCTAACTTGAACAAGAATAGAAATTATAGATTTGTAGAATTGTTATATACAAAGGATAATACTGATATTTCTAGTTCAAATGGTGCTGCATTCCCAATTGAAGGAACAGTTAATGATTCCTTTATAATAGCTCATGGATCTACAACATCTAGCACAGTTACTAATACAGTTACAGCAACATCTCAAAATATAACAAGTGTTGAACTTGAAATTATGTCAGAAGATAATGTGTTAGAAGCCGGACAACAACTTACCTTAACAGTAGGCCAAAAAGATAATAGATCAGATCAAACAGATAAAACAACAGTAGGAACAATAGTAGTAAGAGAAAATAAATTCTATGCTATATTTAATATAGAAGGTCTTGCTGCTAATATGGATTACAAAGTTTATGAACTAAAATTCAATGATAAGCCTAGAAAAGCGCATAGCGATGTATATTCAACTGACTCAAATGTTGTAGCAATACCAAACGAAGAAATAACATTTAAGACTTCATTAGAACCAGTTGCTGAAACAGGAAGCCAAATTACATTGGTTGAATCTCAAGAAAAAGATGCTAACTTAAGAGGAAAAGATATTTTAGAAGCTTCATATGAAGTATCAGGAACAATAACAAATATAAGTATTCCATTGGATCTATATGATTCAAGTCAATCAAATAATGGATTTGTTATTACCTATAATGGTACTGCTTCATTAAAAGATCGTACAACTGGAACGCATAGCGTTGTTGCTCATGATGTTTCTTATGATACATCAAATAAAACTATTTCATTTAAATTAAAAGGCATGAAAGCTGGTTATACTTATAATATTGATTCTCTTATATTTAAACAAAATAGTCATACATCTACTACAGATAAAACAGATAAAACGATTAATTTAGATAATGTTACAAAAAGTTCTCATACTGCAAAAGGTTATGGTTGAGAATATCTAGAATTTAAGTCTGATTACTCATATTGACCTTCTGCTAATGATGGAAATTCATTAGTTGCAATGCTTGGTTTCCATAAAGGTTTTGAAGCAAATGATTTTACTAGACTATTCAACTATATTAAATTTAAAGCTCCTACAGGAGAAAAAGATTACGCTATAGGTCAATCTGGTTCTGCTGTTTCTTTAGATGTTATATGATTAGAAAAATTAAAATCAGAATTAAGAGAAGCTGTACAATCCGCTCAAGCTTTAGGTAATAAAAAACCACACTTCGGAAACAATAATTTATTTGGTATTCAACTAGGTAGAAAATGAGAAGATAACGCAACTAAATTTATAAGATTAATGAACGCTCACGCTCGCCCTGAAAGTGACTTTTATAAACCTCAATTAGGTGTGACTGGTCCAAATAGCGTTTTAGGTAGAGGTATAATGAATGATACTTGAAAATTTGCTAACAATGATTCTTATTTAAACTCATTGGATAGAATTTTAAATGTCGTTAATACTTTTAATGTAGTACCTGAAGATAAGATAAACGATTCTTCAGACTATCATTCAGGAGGCAGAAGCTACAATGAAAGAGAAGCAGGAAGCAACGGATGGTATTTAATGACTGACTCAGAAAATTCTAATTGAAATTAATTAGACTAACAAAAAAATATTTCAGATTTAAGTCTGAAATATTTTTTAAAATTTTAATTTAAGTATTATAGACAACTACTGTGTATTACAGATGATAATTAAAGGTATTAATATATCAATTAAAATTTATTTATTATGTTAAAATTTAAATAAGACATTCATGAAATTTAATACTTAATAATTATTAATAATAAAAAAGGAGAAAATTATGGAAAAAGAAAGATATTTATTTGCCATTGATTTAGATGGAACTACACTACGTTCAAGTGCTACTGGTGAGGTGCATGACCAAACTATTGCTGCAATTAAAAGAGCAAAAGATGAAGGTCATGTTGTTTGTATTTTAACTGGTCGTCCATGAAGAAGCACTAAATTCATTTATGAAGCTTTAGGGCTTGATACTGTTGTTTCGAACTATAATGGTGCACACATTCACCACCCTAATGATGATGCTTTTATTCCTTACATAAAATATTTAAACCTAAATGAAGCTTTATATATATTAGGTGATGAAAAGGTTCAAAAAGAAATTTCGAATATTGCTATTGAAGGACCAGATTGAGTTCAATTACAACATAGAGATGAAGATCTTGAAAAAGTATTCGGATTTTCAACTACACCAAAATTGAAAATAGGTTTAGATTTTCATAAAATACCTTTAATGCCAACTGGAATAATCTTTGATGTTAAAAAAGACACAGATGTTGAAGATTTAAGATGCTATCTTAAAGCAAGATATGGTGATTTAGCAGAATTTTCATATTGATCTAAGGGTGAAGGACTAAGCCCTGTGTTTGATATGACAAATATCACTGCGAATAAAGGTAAAGCATTAAGTATGCTTATTAGATATTACGATATCAAAACAGAAAATACAGTTGCTCTTGGAGATGGGTTTAATGATGTTCCAATGTTCAAAGTGGCTAATGTTTCTGTAGCTATGGGTAATGCTACAAAAGATGTAAAAAGATATGCAACAGTAAGAATTTCTAAATCAAACAAAGAAGGTGGAGTTGGATGATATATAAATAAATTCTTAGACAACCCAGAATTAGAAATACAAAAATCAAATGATAAAAGAAAAAAAGTTAGACAAGCAGAGGAAGAATAATGTTTTTTCTTGATCATCTAGATTTTGATATTAACAAAGAAAATATTTTAGGCATAGATGAAACAGGAGTTGGAGATTATTTCACTCCTGTTATTTCATGTGCTGCATTGTTGCCGATAGAAATGCATGAATGAGCAAAGCAATTAGGTGTAAAGGATTCTAAATTATTATCACAATCAAAAATTAATGAAATAGCCTCTATTTTAAAAAATAAAATACCACATTTTATATACACATTATCACAAAGTGGTTATAATAAACTTACTAATAAAAAATTTAATGCTAATGAAATTAAATTTTTTATACATAGTCAATCAATCATTAATTTTGATAAAAAATTCAACATTAATTCAAAAAAAATAATTATTGACAAATACTCAACTATAAATTCTATAAACAAATATAAAGATAAGTTCAGTTTCATTAATGAATTTAATGATATTTACAATAAATACAACCAAATAACATTTATAGAAAAAGCAGAAACTATATCTTTATCTGTTGCTTGTGCATCAATACTAGCAAGAGCTCACCTAAATAAGATAATGGAAGCACAAAGAAATGAGTGAGATTTTGATTTTCTTTTAGGAGCTAGTTCAAAAGTAAAAGAACAAATCAAAGAGTTTGAACAAAAATTCGGTTCAGATTCTTTAGAAAAAGTGGCTAAAACAAGTTTTAAACTTTAATTTGTTCTTTTTTAGTTCACTTATATAAAAAAAGTTACCTTCATATTGGAGGATTAATGATAGAAGATAAAGAATTAAATCAAAATAAATCAATTATAAAATCAGCAATAAATCAAATAGAAAAGAAATTTGGAAAAGAATCGATAATGTTGCTAGGACAAGTTCCTGATGTTTCTGTTGAAACATTTCATAGTGGAAGTTATATATTAGATGATATCTTAGGAATTGGTGGATATCCCAAAGGAAGAATTATTGAAATATATGGACCTGAAAGTTCAGGGAAAACAACTTTATCACTTCATGCAATTGCTGAAATTCAAAAGCAAGGTGGAATAGCTGCATTTATTGATGCTGAGCATTCTATAGATCCAATTTTTGCAAGCAAACTTGGTGTGAATACAGATAGTTTAATTTTATCGCAACCAGACTCAGGTGAACAAGCTCTTGAAATTGTAGATATTTTAGCAAGGCTAGGAAATATTGATTTAATAGTTGTAGATAGTGTCGCTGCTTTAGTTCCATTAGCTGAATTAAACGGAGAAATGAATGAGCAACAAATAGGAGCTCAAGCAAGATTGATGTCAAAAGCATTAAGGAAAATCACTGGTAATCTTAATAAAAATAAAACAACAATTATTTTTATTAACCAAATAAGAGAAAAAGTTGGCGTTATTTTCGGAAACCCAGAAACAACACCTGGTGGTAGAGCATTGAAATTTTACTCAAGCATACGGATAGAAGTTAGAAAAGGAACACAACTTTCAGGTGATAAAGATATTTCGGGAAATGAAATCAAATTTAAAATTGTTAAAAATAAACTTGCAGCCCCTTATAAAACAGCACAAACCGAACTACTTTTCAATGAAGGAATAGATAAATTGGGCGAATTAGTAGATATCGGGGTATCACAAGGTATTTTAGATAAGAAGGGTGCATGATATTCTTTTGAAGGCAATAATATAGCACAAGGTAAGAAAAATATGAGAGAATACATTAAAGATAACATTGAATTAAAAAATAAAATTTTGGATTCACTAAAAAACAAAGGAAATTAATTTTTTAATTTTCTTTTTTTATTTAAATTAAAAAATAAATTGTAATATCATTATATTATGCAAAACAAAAATTACATAAATATTCTTTTTTTAGGTGATATATTTGGACTACCAGGAATAGTAACTATTGAAAAATACTTAAATCAAATCAAAAAAGAACACGATATTGATTTTGTAATTGCCCAAGGCGAAAATATTACAGGAAGAAAAGGTTTAAGTGACTTTGACTATTTAAGATTAAAAAAAGCTGGTATTAACTTTTTTACAATGGGTAACCATGTTTGAGCTAACCACAATATCGAAAAGGTTATATATAATAATGACATTGCCAGACCATACAATGTTGAAGAAGGATATCCAGGCGAAGGAACAAGAATTGTTAAGATTAACAACTTTACTTTAAGAATTACATCAATGATGGGTATTTCGTTTAATGAATTAAGATACCCGTGAGAACAATCTTCAGCTAACTCATTTTTACAAGCTATAGATAATATTATTGAGAATGAGGAAAAAACTGATTTTCACTTTATTGATTTTCATGGAGAAACAACAAGTGAAAAGTATATTTTTGGATTACATGTTGACGGAAAAGTTGATGCAGTTGTTGGTACTCATACACATGTTCAAACAAATGATGACCATATTCTACCAAATGGTACAGCATATATTACCGATGTAGGTATGACGGGTCCTATAGACTCTGCGATAGGAGCAAGAGTATTTGAAGTAAAAAACAAGATTATTCATCCAGATTCTAAAGAGAGATTTTATGTAAGTAGCAGTAATACACAAGTTAATGCAGTTGTTATTAGACTTGAAAAAAATGGATTAAATAATAAAAAGCATTCAATTAAAAAAATTAATTTATTCAATTTAAAAATTTATTAAATATTTTTTTGTTTTTTAAAAAGTTGTATTATAATTTTGTTGCACATTTAAAAAATGAAGTTCTTTGAAAACTAGATATACACAAAACATGACAGTCAATTTTTTCGAGAGTTTGATCCTGGCTCAGGATGAACGCTGGCTGTGTGCCTAATACATGCATGTCGAGCGGAGTTCTTCGGAACTTAGCGGCGAATGGGTGAGTAACACGTACTTAACATGCCTTTTAGATTGGGACAACGATGAGAAATTATCGCTAATACCGGATACTTATATGGTTCGCATGAACTATATATAAAAGAAGCCTTTAAAGCTTCACTAAAAGATTGGGGTGCGGAACATTAGCTAGTTGGTAAGGTAATGGCTTACCAAGGCGATGATGTTTAGCGGGGTTGAGAGACTGATCCGCCACACTGGGACTGAGATACGGCCCAGACTCCTACGGGAGGCAGCAGTAGGGAATTTTCCACAATGGACGAAAGTCTGATGGAGCGACACAGCGTGCAGGATGAAGGCCTTCGGGTTGTAAACTGCTGTTATAAGGGAAGAAAAAGCAGTAGAGGAAATGCTATTGCCTTGACGGTACCTTGTCAGAAAGCAACGGCTAACTATGTGCCAGCAGCCGCGGTAATACATAGGTTGCAAGCGTTATCCGGAATTATTGGGCGTAAAGCGTCTGTAGGTTGTATGTTAAGTCTGGCGTGAAAACTTGGGGCTCAACCCCAAATTGCGTTGGATACTGGCATGCTAGAATTGTGTAGAGGTTAGCGGAATTCCTAGTGAAGCGGTGAAATGCGTAGATATTAGGAAGAACATCAACATGGCGAAGGCAGCTAACTGGGCACATATTGACACTGAGAGACGAAAGCGTGGGGAGCAAACAGGATTAGATACCCTGGTAGTCCACGCTGTAAACGATGATGATTAGCTGATAGTAGAACTATCGGCACAGCTAACGCATTAAATCATCCGCCTGAGTAGTATGCTCGCAAGAGTGAAACTTAAAGGAATTGACGGGGATCCGCACAAGCGGTGGAGCATGTGGTTTAATTTGAAGATACGCGTAGAACCTTACCCACTCTTGACATCTTCCGCAAAGCTATAGAGATATAGTGGAGGCTAACGGAATGACAGATGGTGCATGGTTGTCGTCAGCTCGTGTCGTGAGATGTTCGGTTAAGTCCTGCAACGAGCGCAACCCTTGTCCTTAGTTAATTTTCTAGGGAGACTGCCCGAGTAATTGGGAGGAAGGTGGGGACGACGTCAAATCATCATGCCTCTTACGAGTGGGGCAACACACGTGCTACAATGGATGGTACAAAGAGAAGCAAAACGGCGACGTCAAGCAAATCTCAAAAAACCATTCTCAGTTCGGATTGTAGTCTGCAACTCGACTACATGAAGTCGGAATCGCTAGTAATCGTAGATCAGCTACGCTACGGTGAATACGTTCTCGGGTCTTGTACACACCGCCCGTCACACCATGGGAGCTGGTAATGCCCGAAGTCGGTTTTGTTAACTACGGAGACAACTGCCTAAGGCAGGGCCGGTGACTGGGGTGAAGTCGTAACAAGGTATCCCTACGAGAACGTGGGGATGGATTACCT
This sequence comes from Mycoplasmopsis canis PG 14, assembly GCF_001553195.1. Lineage (NCBI taxonomy): Bacteria > Bacillati > Mycoplasmatota > Mycoplasmoidales > Metamycoplasmataceae > Mycoplasmopsis > Mycoplasmopsis canis. The sequence continues at coordinate 50,604 of NZ_CP014281.1, forward strand.
CCTTTCTACGGAGTACATTAAGTTACAATTCATTTTAGTAACAATTACCTATTTTACATGGTTATCAATTATTATTTTAAATGTCATGTGTCGAGATAACCCGACAGTATATCTAGTTTTGAGAGAATTTCTCTCTTTGTTCTTTGAAAACTGAATAGTAAAGATAAATTAATATAACAACGACATCAATAAAAATAAATTAGTCAATTTGTTTTGTGATACCGAGTAATTATTTTTTAAATAATTTATTAAAATGTCTTTGAATACATCAACAACAATAGGAAAATATTGATCTTTTAAATAAGTAAGAGTTTGTGGTGGATGCCTTGGGTCTGGAAGTCGATGAAGGACGTGATTACCTGCGATAAGCCTCGTGGAGCTGGATATAAGCTACGATACGGGGATTTCCGAATGGGGAAACCTAGTTAGAGTAATTTCTAACTGCATCAAGATGAATAAATAGTCTTGATAGCGAGACACGTTGTGAACTGAAACATCTTAGTAGCAACAGGAAGAGAAAATAAATAATGATTCCATCAGTAGCGGCGAGCGAACGTGGAAGAGCCCAAACCATCTATATGATGGGGTTGTAGGACTATCTACACGAAGTTACAAATTTTTGTTATAGCAGAAAAAGTTGGGAAACTTTAGCATAGAGGGTGATACTCCCGTATGCGAAATGGCAAAAACTTCTGATAGTATCCTGAGTAGGGCGGGGCACGTGAAACCCTGTCTGAATCTGCCGGGACCATCCGGTAAGGCTAAATACTAACCAGACACCGATAGTGAACTAGTACCGTGAGGGAAAGGTGAAAAGAACCCCGGGAGGGGAGTGAAATAGAATCTGAAACCACTTACTTACAATTAGTCAGAGGCCGTTAATGGCTGATGGCGTACATCTTGCAGTATGGACCGGCGAGTTATGTTAACATGCGAGGTTAAGCAGAAAAAAGCGGAGCCGTAGAGAAATCGAGTCTTAATAGGGCGTTTAGTATGTTGATATATACCCGAAACCATGTGATCTATTCATGAGCAGGCTGAAGCTTGGATAACACCAAGTGGAGGGCCGAACCGTAGTACGCTGAAAAGTGCCCGGATGACTTGTGAATAGTGGAGAAATTCCAATCGAACTTGGAGATAGCTGGTTCTCCTCGAAATAGCTTTAGGGCTAGCGTGTGATGTTAAACTTTGGTGGTAGAGCACTGAATATGGAATGGCCGCGCCTAGCGGTACTGACTATAATCAAACTCCGAATACCATTGTGTATTGTCATGCAGTCGGAACCGGGGTGCTAACGTCCCGGCTCGCGAGGGCAACAACCCAGATCGTCGGCTAAGGTCCCAAAATTATGTTAAGTCAGAAAGGTTGTGAGATTTCATAAACAACTAGGAGGTTGGCTTAGAAGCAGCCACCCTTTAAAGAGTGCGTAATAGCTCACTAGTCAAGAGATCTTGCGCCAATAATGTAACGGGAGTAAAACATAATACCGAAGCCACGGGTACGAAAGTACGTTAGAGGAGCGTTCTTAGTGCGGCGAAGTCAGACCGTGAGGACTGGTGGAGCGCTAAGAAGTGAGAATGCCGGTATGAGTAACGATTCGTGGTGAGAATCCACGACGCCTATTGGGAAAGGTTTCCTGGGGAAGGTTCGTCCACCCAGGGTTAGTCAGGGCCTAAGGAGAGGCTGAAAAGCGTATCCGATGGACAACAGGTTAATATTCCTGTACCACCTTGGCATAGTGATGGAGTGACGGAGAAGGATAACACTACCTATTATTGGATTTAGGGGTAAATAACAACTGGTGAATATAGTTAAATGCGTATTCTATAACCGGGAGTTATGATGCATAGAACTTAGGTTTGAATTGTGTGATTTCATGCTTCCAAGAAAAGCTTCTAAACGTTTAAATGTCAGGGTGCCTGTACCGAGAACGGACACACGTTCCCAAGATGAGTATTCTAAGGCGAGCGAGAAAACCAATGTTAAGGAACTCTGCAAATTAACCCCGTAAGTTCGCGAAAAGGGGTGCCAACCCTAAAAAGTTGGCCACAGTAAATTGTGAGGGGCAACTGTTTATCAAAAACACAGCTCTCTGCTAAACCGCAAGGTGATGTATAGGGGGTGAAGCCTGCCCAGTGCCCGAAGGTTAAGTGGATGCGTTAGCTTTATGCGAAGCGTTGAAATGAAGCCCGGGTGAACGGCGGCCGTAACTATAACGGTCCTAAGGTAGCGAAATTCCTTGTCGGCTAAATACTGACCTGCACGAAAGGCGCAATGATCTCTCAACTGTCTCAACATTGGACTCGGTGAAATTATGGTCCCAGTGAAAACGCTGGGTACCCGCATCAAGACGAAAAGACCCCATGGAGCTTTACTACAACTTCGTATTGGAACTTGGCCTAACATGTGTAGGATAGGTGGGAGACTGTGATGCTGAGGCGCTAGCCTTAGAGGAGTCGACCTTGAAATACCACCCTTGGTATGTTGAGTTTCTAACCTGCCGCCGTTATCCGGCGGGGAGACAGTGCGTGGTGGGTAGTTTGACTGGGGCGGTCGCCTCCTAAAAGGTAACGGAGGCGTTCAAAGGTACACTCAATACGGTCAGAAACCGTATGTAGAGCGCAAAGGTAGAAGTGTGCTTGACTGCGAGACCTACAAGTCGAGCAGGTGCGAAAGCAGGACTTAGTGATCCGGCTGTACGTCATGGAACGGCAGTCGCTCAACGGATAAAAGTTACCCTGGGGATAACAGGCTTATCTTGCCCAAGAGATCACATCGACGGCAAGGTTTGGCACCTCGATGTCGGCTCATCGCATCCTGGAGCTGGAGTCGGTTCCAAGGGTTTGGCTGTTCGCCAATTAAAGCGGTACGCGAGCTGGGTTCAGAACGTCGTGAGACAGTTCGGTCCCTATCTGATGTGGGCGTTGGAATATTGATGAGAGCTGCTCTTAGTACGAGAGGACCGGAGTGGACGTACCGCTGGTGTTCCAGTTGTTCCGCCAGGAGCATAGCTGGGTAGCTAAGTACGGAAGGGATAACCGCTGAAAGCATCTAAGTGGGAAGCCTCCTCAGAGATAAGTATTCCCTTGAAATTCCTTGTAGACTACGAGGTTGATAGGATGGAAGTGTAAGTGTAGTAATACATTTAGCTGACCATTACTAATAAATTGATAGGTTTAAAAGAAATGTATTCAAGACATTTTAATAGATTATTATTTACTATTCAGTTTTCAGAGAATAAGCTCCATTAGGAGCATTTTTTTATTTCTTTTTTTAGGAATTTATGATAAAATACTAAAGCATTATAAACAGCAGTCTATTATATTTGTTTTATATAATTTATGCATGTCAAACTTTGTAAGTAAATTAGCTGATTAAATTGAAAACATTAAGCATCAAATTAATTCGAATAGAAATAGACCCTCTTAATAGTGCAGAAAGAAAGAGGAAATAATATGTCAAGATATACAGGACCAGTTTTTAAAAAATCTCGTCGTTTAGGTTTCTCAATTTTAGAAAATGGGAAAGAATTTGCAAAAGGTAAAAAAAGAACTTACGCTCCAGGACAACACGGTAATAAAAGAGTAAAATTATCAGATTACGGATTGCACTTATACGAAAAACAAAAAGTTAAACATTTATTTGGTATTAGTGAAAAACAACTTCGTAAAACTTTTGATAAAGCAGTTAAATTAAAAGGTGTTACAGGTACAAATTTATTACAATTATTAGAAGTTCGTTTAGATAACTTAGTGTATAGAGCAGGTTTTGCTTCAACAAGAAGACAAGCTCGTCAATTAGTTAATCATGGACATTTTACTTTAAATGGTAAAAAAGCTAACATTCCTTCTATGGTTGTTTCATTAAACGATGTAGTTGAATTAAGAGAAAAATCAAGAACAAATAAACAAATTACAGAATCATTAGAAGCAAAACCTGCTTCAGCATGATTAACAAGAAAAGACTTCACAGTTAAATTAGATAGATTACCAGAAAGAAACGAAATTCATCAAGAAATAAAAGATGCATTAATCGTAGAGTTCTATTCTAAATAATAATATTTAAGGAGAAATGATATGAAAAAAAATATTCACCCAGAATACCATGAAGTAAAAATTTCTTGTTCAACATGTAATACAAATTTTTCTTTTAAATCAGTAAGAAAAAACTTTTCTGTTGACGTTTGTTCAGGTTGCCATGCTGTATTTACAGGAAATAGAACACAAGTTAAAGCAACTGGAAGAATTGATAAATTCAATAAACGTTTAGAAAAAAAATCTAAATAATACAAAAACTAGCATAGCTAGTTTTTTATTTCTTTTTTAAAAAAGAAACGTCTTGACTAGTCATAAAACTATTTTATATTCCAAAAATTTTTCTTTTTTAGATTCTTTTTTACAAAAAAATCATCTATATTTTCTAGTATTTTTTTAAAAATTTAATTTAATATACTTTTTAAAGTCTTTTTCATATTTTTTCATAAAATTATGAAAACTTGCACAATTTCTCTACTTGACTAGTCAAGCAAAGAAAAAAAATTACTTTTCCTTTTTTGATATCTTTATAATATTTCCGTAAATTTTTATAACTAGATTTACAAAAATGAAACAGGAGAAATTATGAAAAATAAATATGATTTAGTTATTATTGGTGGAGGAATCATAGGTGGTGCTATCGCTTATGAGTTATCACAATATAAATTAAAAACATTATTACTAGAGAGAAATCCCGTTTTTGCAGATGAAACATCAAAAGGAAATTCAGGGGCAATACATGGAGGTTTTGATCCTGAACCACACAAGATAGAAGCAAAATTAAATGTTTTAGGTAACGAACTTTGAAGAACAAAAATATTTCAAGATTTAGATTTTCCGAAAGCACAAGTAGATTCGTTGATTTTGGCTTTTAGTGAAGAAGAAATGAAACATGTTCATATGCTATATGATAGAGGTTTAATTAACAAAGTTCCAAAAGAATTTCTTAGGGTAATATCAAAAGAAGAAGTTCTTAAAAAAGAACCTAATGTAAATCCTAAGGTTGTGGGAGCATTACTTTGCACAAGTTCATGAGCTATAGACCCAGTTAGAGCAACATATGCATTTATGGGGGCTAGTGAACAAAATGGTACCGAGCTAAAAACGAATTCTGAGGTAACTGATATCAAGTTTATAAATGATGAATTTATTATTAAGCTAAAAAATGGTGAAGAAGTTATTTCAAAAGTAGTTATTAATGCCGCAGGTCACTACGCAGATGTATTAGCTGAAAAAGCTGGATATGGTGATTTTAAACAAACAACAAGAAGAGGTGAATATAGAATTTTATCAAGAACTGAAGCAGGAATTGTTAACTCGATTTGTTTTAAAGTCCCAACCATCTATGGTAAAGGTGTTATAGTTGCTCCAATGCTCGATGGAAGAGTTTTAGTAGGTCCTACAGCTGAAGAAGGTGTTCCTAAAGAAGAAACCAGACTAGTTACAAAAGAAAAATTTGATTATATTGGGCAAATTGGAAAAGAAATTATTCCTTCAATTAGGTTAGAAAAAACAGAGATGACATTAGCAGGATCTAGACCAATTGATATTGAGACTAATGATTTTGTTATTAGATCAGCTAAAGATAATAAGAAATTTATTAATGCGGCTGGTATGCAATCTCCTGCAATAGCCTCAGCACCTGCCATTGCTATTGAAATTGCTAAACTTGTTGAAGCTGCAGGGTTAAAATTAGAAAAAAATCCAAATTATAACGCTAAATTTAAAGTTAAATTCTAAGGAGAAAAATGGAAAACAAATACATAATTACACTTGATTCTGGTACTACATCATGTCGTACTTTAGTTGTTAATCATAGTGGTGAAATAGTGGCTAGTAGCCAAGCAGAGTTTAATCAATATTTTCCTCAATCTGGTTGAGTAGAACACGATCCGCTTCAAATTTGAAACGTTCAACTTTCTACAATGCAATCAGCAAAGCATAAAGCAAAAATCAAGTCTCATGATATAGCGGCTCTTGGTATAACAAACCAACGTGAAACTGTTGTTCTTTGGGATAAAGAAACAGGATTGCCGGTTTACAATGCCATTGTTTGGCAAGATAGAAGAACAACTGAATATTGTGATAGTTTAATTGATCAAGGGTGGTCAGAAAAAATAACCGAAAAAACAGGTTTAATAATAAATCCTTATTTTAGTGGAACAAAAATACGATGAATTCTAAAAAACGTTCCTGAAGCACAACAAAAGTTTAAAGAAGGTAAGTTATTAGCAGGTACAATTGATACATGACTAATGTGAAAACTAACTGATGGAAAAGTTCATGCTACTGATGTTTCAAATGCATCTAGAACAATGATTTTCAATATTCATACTTTAGATTGAGATCAAGAAATTTTAGATTTATTAGAAATACCGCGTTCAATATTGCCAGAAGTAAAATCTTCTTCAGAACACTATGGATACGTAAAACCACAGCATTGATCTAATAAAGCTATAGGTGAAGTTCCAATTACTGGTGTTGCTGGTGATCAACAATCAGCTTTATTCGGTCAAATGTGTACAGAAGTAGGTATGGTAAAAAATACATATGGAACAGGGTGTTTTACATTAGTAAACACAGGTAATACTGCAGTAAAATCAAAAAATAAACTACTTACCACTATCGCGTGAAAACTTGGTAGTGAAAAAACAGTTTATGCACTAGAAGGATCAGTATTCATTGCTGGTGCAGCAATTAAATGGTTAAGAGATTCTATAAGAGTTTTATATGATTCTGCTGAATCAGACTTCTTTGCATCTTTAGTAGATGATGATCAAAGAGTATATGTTGTTCCATCATTTACAGGTCTTGGTGCTCCGTATTGAGATTCTAATTCAAGAGGAGCTATATTTGGTTTAGAGAGAGGTACAAAAAGAGAACATATCATTAAAGCTACTTTAGATTCAATAGCTTATCAATCAAATGACTTAATTAAAGCTATGCAAAAAGATTTAGGTAAACCTATTATTCTTCTGAAAGTAGATGGTGGTGCTTCAAAATCAAATTATTTAATGCAATTCCAATCATCTATAGCTAATTTAAAAGTTGAAAGACCAAGAATCATCGAAACAACAGGTTTAGGTGCTTCATATTTAGCTGGATTAGCTGTTGGTTATTGAAAAGATCTTGAAGAGATTAAAACACTAAATAAAGCAGAAAAAGTTTTTGAACCAAAGTTTTCACAAGAACAAATTGACAAACTTCTAAAGGGTTGAGATTTATCAGTTAAGAAAACTTTAAACTGAACAAAAGATTTAGAATAGAAAGGTATAATATGATTTATTTATCAGAATTTATAGGAACATTATTACTTGTTTTACTAGGTAATGGTGTTGTATACAGTGTATCTGCAAAAAAAATGTTTGCAAATCAACCTGGAAAATGAGCAGTTATTGCTATAGGTTGAGGTTTAGCTGTACTTGTTGGTGTTATTGTTGCTGTTGCTTTAGGTGGACCAGCTCACTTAAATCCAGCTGTTACAGTATTTTCACTTGTTTCAAATAGTTTTAAAAATTACAGTGAATTAGCATTTATTCCGCTTCAATTTGCTGGAGCAATAGTTGCTCAACTTGTATTAAACTTCATTAATTGAAGACACATTCAAGAAACTGATTTAGGATCTGTACGTGGTTCACATGCTACAGGACCAGCTTACGATAATTTTAAAGAAAAAGGACTTTTATTTAACTTTTCATATGAATTAGTTGGAACATTAGTTCTTATCGGAGTTATCTTTGCGTTAGGAAAAACTTCATTTGGTAATTTAGGGCCTATTCCTGTTGCATTACTAGTTATGTCAATAGGTATGTCACTTGGTTCATCAACTGGTTATGCAATTAATCCGGCTAGAGATCTTGGCCCTAGAGTTGTTTATTACTTAATGGAATTAACCGTTTTATCAAACAGAAAATCAGAACATGTTGGAGCTAATTGATCATATTCATGAGTACCAGTTATTGCTCCTTTATTAGGTGGTGCTTTAATTGGTGCATTAGCACACATTCCTGCATTTTAATAAATATTAAAAATTTGTGCACTGCACAAATTTATTCATATAAAAATAATATAGAGGTAACCATGAAAAAATTTATTAACAAAAAAGAAAATATCGTAGAAGAAATGTTACAAGGTTTAGCTAAAACCAACGCTAATTTAAAAAGAGTTGAAGGATTTAATGTTTTAGTAAACAAACACTTTGATCAAAATAAAGTTGCGCTTATTTCTGGTGGTGGTTCAGGACATGAACCTGCTCACATGGGATTCATAGGTAATGGTATGTTATCAGGGGCAGTCGCTGGAGAAGTATTTACTTCACCAACTCCTGATCAAGTTGAAGCGGCTATTAATGCTTTAGACTCTAAAGCGGGTACATTACTAATAATCAAAAATTATACAGGAGATAAATTAAATTTTGAAATAGCTCAACAATTAGCACAAGCTAATGGTAAAGAAGTAGAAACAGTCTTAGTTAATGATGATGTTGCGGTTGAAAATTCAACATGAACAATCGGAAGAAGGGGTATTGCTGGTACTGTTTATGTACATAAGATTGCTGGTGCATTAGCTCATAAAGGTGCAACATTGCAAGAAGTAAAAAGAGTTGCTCAAAAAGTTATTGACAATGTGAGATCTTTTGGAGTTTCATTAAATTCAATTTATATCCCAACAACAGGTAAAAAATCTTTCGAACTGGATGAAAAAGAAATTGAATTTGGATTAGGAATTCATGGTGAACCCGGAATTAAAAGAGAAACAATTAAGTCATCAAAAGAAATTGTTCAAGAAATGATTGATTTAATTCTTAAAGACTATGATTATAATAATTCAGAAGTTGCATTAATGATTAATGGTTTAGGCGGAACTCCAGAAATGGAATTATATATCGTAGCAAATGATGCACATAACTATCTTGCTTCTAAAAATATAAAAGTTTACCAAAGTAATGTAGGAAACTTTATGACATCATTAGAAATGCAAGGTGTTTCTATTTCCCTTCTAAAACTTGATAACGAATTAAAAGAACTATTAGATGAAAAAACAGAGGTTAAATCTTGAAAATAAATATAAATAAAGCTCATGATATTGTAAAAAATATTTATGAAGAACTTAAAATAAATGAAGATTATATTTCAAGTTTAGATCAAGCAATTGGTGATGGTGATCATGGTTTTAATATTGTAAGAGGTTTTGCTGCAGTAACCGAAATTAATGTAGATAACTTAACTTTAGAATCATTCTTTTCTCAAATTGGGAGAATTCTTATGGCTAAAGTTGGTGGTGCATCAGGACCATTATATGGTATGGCATTTATGAAAGGTTCAAGTGCTTTTAAGGGCGAAGAATTTATTACATTTGACGGACTAAAAAACTTTGTTTCTAATTTTGCAGGTAGCCTAGAAATGTTGGGTAAAGTAACTTTAGGTGAAAAAACAATGTATGATGTCTGAAAACCTTTGAGTGAAAAGTTAAATTCACTTCCAGAAATATCAGAAAATACCAAAAAAGAATTAATTAATTATATTGACGAGTTAGTTAAAAAAACAGAAAATATGGTGGCAACAAAAGGCAGAGCATCATATTTAAAAGAACGTTCATTAGGTACTATTGACCCAGGTTCATTTACATCTTCAGTTATTCTTAAACATTTAATAAAGGAATTATAATGAATAAAAAGCTTTTTATTTTAATTAGCCATTATTATGAATTAGCAAAATCGGTTTCTGAATATTTGAATAAAATGTTACCAATTAACGAAGATAATGTAAAGATAGTTTTTTTAGGTGGTGTAAATAACGGACAAGAAATTGGAACTGAGCCTATGAAAATTTTAGAAACAATAGAAAGCAACCCTGAAATTAATGAAATTTTTATTTTTTCAGATTTAGGTTCAGCTTCATTAGCTGCTGAATCAATAGCATCTATGGTAGTTGATAAAAAAGTACATGTTTCTAAAGGTTCATTTGTAGAAAATACTTTCTCAGGATATGTTTTAGCCAATGCTGGTGCTTCATTCGAAGAAGTTGTTAATGCATCTGAAGAAAAGATTTTTAAATAAAATTTAAAAAATAACTTGGCTATCCAAGTTATTTTTTACTAAAAAAAGTATAAAAAAATGGGGCGGTCGACGGGATTCGAACCCGCGAATGACGGGACCACAACCCGCTGTGTTAGCCACTTCACCACGACCGCCATATAAGCTTGATTATTATATAATATTTATAGTTATTCCAAAGAAAATATATTATTTTTTATCGAATTGAAAAACCAGGTTATTTAACCTGGTTTTTCATAGTGAAACACTATGCATTACATGTGCAACTTGTACATGTACAATTGCTGCATGAACATTTTTTGTTTTTGTTTTTATCCATAAAAACTCCAATATTTTTTTTGGTGCCCAAGACAGGACTTGAACCTGCACGGATTGCTCCACTAGATCCTTAGTCTAGCGTGTCTGCCAATTTCACCACTCGGGCATGTGATAATATTTTACCACAATAAAAAAATATCAATAACATATTGAAATTGTTTTCTTTTGACTAATAAAAAAATCACATAAAGTGATTTTATTTACCAAGAGTTAATAATTGCACAAAGCTTTCTGGTTCTAATGATGCTCCACCAACTAAAAAACCATTAATATCTTTTTGAGATGATAATTCAGCTATATTTTTAGGTGAAACACTTCCTCCATATTGTACAACTAAATCACTAGATGTAATTTCGTGTATAAATTTACATACTTCTTGTGCTATTTCTGGAGTAGCGACTTTACCTGTACCTATAGCTCATACTGGTTCATAAGCAATAATAACTTTTGAATGATCTAGATCATTTAAAGAACCCTTAATTTGTTCTTCAACAACTTTTTTTGTAATCCCTTTTTCATATTCTTCTAATGTTTCACCAACACAAATAACAGGTGTTAATCCGTTGCTAAGTGCTAATTTAGCTTTTTCATAAACTAATTCATTTGATTCATTGTGGTAAGCTCTACGTTCTGAGTGGCCTAATATAACATATTGAACATCTAAGTCTTTTAACATTTCTACTGATACTTCACCAGTATAAGCACCTTTAACTTGTTTAGACATGTCTTGAGCAGCTAATTTAAGTTCTTTAACTTTGTTTTCTTTAAATGCTGCTAAATTTGTAAAAGGTGCAGCAATTCCGAATTTAATACCACTTTCAATAAGATCTCTTTTTTGATTAAATAAATTTGAAAAGTCTGATAAAAAACTTAAAGTTTCATTAAAGTTTTTGTTCATTTTTCAATTTCCAATAATAACTTGTTTTTTCATTCTTGATCCTCCGTTTTAATAATATTAATTTTATCAAAAAAAGTTTTCTTTTTGTACTTTTTTAATAAAAGAATATTAACTAAATATGATTAAAAATAGAGGAATGTTTTTAGAAAAAATTATTAATAAAACTATTAGTTATTTTTGAACCAATAATTATGCTTTCATAGAGAAAAAAACTTTAGATATAAGTTTTAACAAAGTGATACATCAGAAAAATCATTTAATAATAAATAAAGGCTATATTTCTAAAAAGTCAACAGTTGATTATATCGGAATGTTTAATGGAGCATTTGTTTGTTTTGAAGCAAAAAGTTGCAATGAAAATAGGTTTGATTTAAGTAACATAAAAGAACACCAAATACAATATCTAAACTTAATAAATAAAAATGGAGGCACAGCTTTTGTTGTACTATTTTTTAGTACTAATAATACATTTTTTAAATTGAATCTTCAATTTTTGAATAGTTGCATTAGCAAGGGTTTTAAAAGTATAAGTTATGAAGAAATAAAAAAGAATTCTAAGCAATTATTCTTAGAATTCCCTGGAATTTTAAATATTTTTGAATAAAAATTATTTAAAATCTAATAAATCACGTAAGTATTTTGAAGGTTTGTATTTAATAACACGTTTTTGTGGAACAACTTGTTCTTGTTTTGAAAATCTGTTAATAATTGTACGTTGTGGTTTAACAACAGTTGTAAAAATACCAAAGTGTGATAATCTAACTGAATCTTCAGCTAATAATTGTTCTTTAAGAACAAATAACATTGTATCAAGAACTTGGTCAACTTGTTTTGGTGATAATTTTAATGTATCTTCAGTCATTTCTGAAACTTGAGTAACAAACTCTTTTTTTGTCATATTCATCTCCTATGTATTTTATTTTAATATAACATAATTATAGTTTATTTTTTATCATATCCAAGTAAAAACACCTATAAAATAGCATTAAAAGTATAATTTGTCTATTTAATATTTAAATAATTCATTTTTTTATTTTATTTTTTCTACTTTTTTAATTTCTTTTCATTCAAAAGGAAACATTGGCGGTGTACTTCTTAATTTTTTAATTATAACAATTTTATCTTCTCTTGTTGAAAAATCTTCTTGGAATTCTTCAATATTTATAGAATGATCTATAAGTTTTAAAATAGGTTGTGCCTCTTCAATTTCTTCATAAACTTTTTTGCTTTTTAATAAAGACATTTCCCCATTTAGTTTTACTAAATGAAAGGATGACATAAGAAGCCCTCTTACACTTGAAACCGCTCTTGCTGTAACTATATCAAAAAGATTTTTATCTTCAACTTCTTCAACTCTAGTTCTTTTTATTTCAACATAATTATTTAAATTTAACTCATTTACTACTAGCTCTAAAAATAAAACTCTTTTTTGTAATGGTTCATAAATAAAAATCTTATTTTCAGGTTTTGTTAATGCATAAGGGATAGAAGGGAATCCAGCACCAGCACCAATATCTAATATGTTCAATCCATTTCTGTCTTTAACAATTTGCAACATAAAAATTAATGATTCTCAAATTCCTTCTTCTCACAATCTTTCCCCTGAGAACCCGGTTAGATTCATTACTTTGTTTTTTTCTTCAATTAAGTTAACATACTTCTCAAATAAAGAAAAGTCTCATTTATTTTTTTTACATAATGATTTCAAAATGTCTTTTTTAGAACTATTTTTCATAAAAAAATTATATCATTTAAAAGATCAATAAAATTAAAATTTTATATTATTCATTTCATATATTTTTTGTATAATATGAAAGTTACTCTTATAGTAACCGTTCCAAAAAGGTTTAAGTAGCTATGTCTCACCTCAAGGACGAGCCACTAATTGGAGGTATTGCATGTTAGCAATTATCGAAACAGGTGGGAAACAACTTCTAGTTAAAGAAGGTCAAACAATCTATATTGAAAAAGTTGAAGGACAAGAAGGATCTGAAGTTAAATTCGATAAAGTTTTACTTGTTGTTTCAGAAAAAAGTTCAAAGGTTGGTTCACCTTTAGTTAAAAATGCTGTCGTATCAGGTGTTATTGAAAAACAAGGTAGAGCGAAAAAAATCGTTGTTTACCGTCACAATGCAAAGTCTACACACAAAAGAAAACTTGGACACCGTCAACCATATACACGTGTTAAAATTACATCAATTCAAGGATAATATTTAGAAAATGGCAAAGACAAAAGCCGGTGGTTCTACCAGAAATGGTCGTGACTCCCATTCAAAACGTCTAGGTGCTAAGTTAGGTGATGGACAATTTGCAACAGCTGGTTCAATTATTTATCGTCAAAGAGGAACAAAAATTCACGCTGGCGAAAATGTTGGACGTGGTTCAGATGACACTTTATTTACATTAATCGATGGTTATGTAAAATACGAAAGCAAAAGAAATAGAAAGTATGTTTCTGTTTACACTGAAAGAAAAAATTAATAAAAACAAGCTAAGGCTTGTTTTTATATTGCAATTGTTTCTGATATATAGGTTATTAATTTAGCACCAGATTTTATTAATTCGTTATTACCGTCTCTAATGCTTGTGCCAGGAAAGCATGAAATATCTTTTCCGACGTCCAAAAAGTAATTAACTAAGTTGTGAGTTTTAGATTTTTCAGATGAAGAAAAATATATAAGTTGATCTGCAATTATTGATGCTAAATGATTATCGCTTTTAAAATAGTATTTTCTAGCATGAGTTTCGATTGGATATTGACTAATGACAACTTCATTCGCAAAATCGAAATCTTTAAAATTAAAATCATCAATTCCTGATTTAGCAATGTGAATTATTTTTCCTTTTAAATTTCTATATTCATCTATGAATTCTCTTTCAGTATCCTTATAACCGTTAGTTACTAATACGGTATTTTTAACTAATTGAGATATATTTTCTCTTACATTTTTTTGTGTATCTAAATTATGTATTTCGTTAACTAAATATACCTTATTAAAATGGTTTAAATTATCTATGTTACCTTTATAATAGATTACAAATGGTGGTTTTGAATTCATTAATAATGTAGTTGGATATTCATTATCAAGCATAGTGATAAATTTAATGCCAATCTCTTCATATTTCCTTTCTAACTCATTCATTTTATTTTCATCAACTTTATCTGTATTTTTTATTGACGTATAGATTTTATAATTCTCTCCTTTATGCAGGTTTGAAAAATAAAATAAAGTTTTATTCATTTTTACCTCCAATTATTAAATACAAAAATCATCAAAGTGAACTATAAAAAAACAATTAAATAAAAAAACTCTTTCGAGTTTAATTATCTTCACGTTGACTTGAAAATAAATCAAAGTCACTATGTTCATTTTCCAATCCATCAACATAATTAAAGTCATCCATTTTAGGTAGATCTCTTAACGAAGAGATTCTAAAGTGGTCATAAAACTTACTTGTTACACCATATAAAACTGGTCTACCTGGTGTAGGAGAAATACCTACTTCCTCGATAACCCCTTTAACTAACAAGGTATTAATAACTTGATCAGAAGCTGCGCCGCCTCTTATTTTTGTTATTTGTGATCTAGTTATTGGTTGTTTGTAAGCTATAATACCAGCAACTTCTATGGCTGCATTTGATAATCTATTTGGTCTAACTATTGTAACTAGCTTAGAAACATATTCCCTTACTGTTTCACGAGTCGCTAACTTATATATTTCATCATATACAACGACTTTAATTCCTCTATCTTCTTCATTAAATGATTTATGAAAATCTTGCATTACTTTTTTAGCTTCTGAAGTATTATTTAAATTAAATACTTGTTTAACTTGTTCAAGTGTTAACCCTTCGTCACCTTGAACATAGAGTAAAGCTTCTAAAATTTTATTTTTCATTATAATATTCCCCTCTAGTTATATAAATTGTATCAAATTGTTCATTCTGATTGATGATAAGATATTGTTGTCTTGCTAAATCAAGTAGTGCAATTAAAGTTATAACGAAATGTTGTATTGTTGGTTGATTAAACACCTCCTCAAACTCAACTCTCTCTTTTTGTGCAAGCAAACCTTTTATAAACGGAAACATCTCAGATGGCGTGATATTAAATTTTTCTAATTTAGTTTTTCTTAACTCTTTTGCATAAACTCTTTCAAACATTCTTCTTAGAGTAGTTATTAAAGTCATAGGATTTGAGTGTCCATCTAACTTAGTATCATTATTATCTTGAATGAATTCCAAAATATCGCTTTGTTTTTTTATATAAATATTATTCCTATTGTCTTGAAAGGTTTTCAAAGCTGATTGAATATTTTTGAATTGTTGATATTCAATAAGGTCTTGTAAAAAAACCTTTTTTTCTTCCTCTACCTCTTCATCAATGTTATCTGGTTCTTGAAGAATCATCTTTGCCTTTAAATTTATAAGAGTAGAAGCCATCAGAAGGTAGTCACCTGCTATATCAATTTCTGATTCTTTTATTTTATTGATTATCTCGATATATTGATTAGCTAACTCTATTAAATTTACGTCCATAATATCAATTTTTTTCTCTTTTATTAACGAAAGAAGTAAATCTAAAGGTCCATCAAATTCATTTATTCTAAAAACATAATCTGAGGAATAATCTATAGTTTGTTTTTTTGCCATTTTATTTTATTCCTTTTAATTCATTGTCTATTTTATTTTTCACCCTTTCAGCTATGGAAGCAGGTTCTTGGGTAATAACTTCCTTTGCTTTTATAATAGGCAAGAAAGAAACAATAACCTTACTTCTTCCTTTTTTAGATGATTTAAAAGAATTTAAAGTACCTTGTATAGCTACCGGAACTATAGGTAAGTATGATTGTAAAGCTATTTTAAATGCTCCTGGTTTGAATTCCCCTAAATCTTCTGTTTCAATTCTGTGTGCTTCTGGAAACACAATTCCGAATGTTTTATTTTGTCTTATAAATTCTGAAAAGTTATTCATTGCTTTTAAACTATTTCTAAAGTCATTAGGATCGATAAGAAATGTATCTAAAAGTGCTAAAGCATGTTTTGTAGTAAATGATTTATCCAAATCTTTCTTTGCGATAAAAGTAGGGATTCTTTGTTCGATTTTATCATGGTGTTCGCTTTTTTCTAAAGCCACGATTAAAGCAAGAACATCAGTGTATGATTTATGATTCGGCACTATTAAAACAGGTCCATTTTTAGGTAAGTTATCAATTCCCCTTACCTCTAAATCGATATTGTACATCTTTAAAAGTTTTTTTGAAAGTCTTAATAATTTATTGTATCTTTCAAAGTCAGGAACAAGTTCTGGAGTTTTTTTGTATTTTTTAGCAAGTTTCCTCAATGACAGAAATCTAAATAGTCACGGAATACTTAAAAAAACTTGTTTTAGTTTTATGTTTATTGTCATTTATGCCCCCTTAATTTATTTAACTAATTTTGTTACAAATGCTATTAATAAGTCGCCTTCGTGACTTATAGAAATTGAAAAATCTTTAAAAGTTCACCTTTTATTAATTTTAATAAGGTCAATAGAAGAAAAGTTAAAGTATTGATTATCAGCCTTAAAAATAGCTTCCTTTATTGCTCATGATCTTGCTAGAAATAATGATTTAGAATCAATATCACTAAGCTTTTGAAATTCTTGAAATTCATTTACTGATAAAATTTTTTTAGCAAAACTCAAAGATTTATCTTTAAACCTCGAAATTCTCGTTAGATCAACCCCATTTAATAACATATGTTTATAATTATATCATAATTATTTTTATAAATTTTTAGCAAAAACATGATAAAAAAAGTAAGAGAAACTTACTTTGTTTTGAATGGGTTGATATTATTGATTATGCCGTAAAAAATTTTAGATCAATATAGTATTGAAATAAACTCTCCAAAAACTTCCTCGCTTTGATTCTCGAAATCAATTCTTAATACGTCAGTTGCTTCGTTAAATGAAAGTAAATAATCATTAAAAGCATTTAAACTCGCATTCTTTATTTGATTCAAAGTAACGTGCTCAAAATTAGAAAGAAGATCGTCTTCATCTATAATTGATGAAGATTGAAAATCAAAATTATTTTGTTTAAATGTTAAGTATATTATTAATTTAGGTATTTTATTAGAGAGAACGGATTGACCTATTTTTGATATGTCGGTCGGAAAAAACGCATAATCTGAAAAAGTATTTTGTTTGATTGTTAAAGGATTGTAAAGATGCGAAAAAAGATTACTAGATATATTAAGAGAAGAGTCATACGAAACAAAGAGATTAATGTTTCGTAATGCATTTATTTTTCCGTTTTTACTTTTTGATATATCTTGATTTAAATAAAATGCAAGCTTTAATGCTGAATTAAAGTATAAATCATGATTTAAAACTTTTGTTGAATTGCTTTTATAACCATCAACTAATTTTTTTATATTTATCCCTTGTGTTGCTAAAATTATCAGAGAAATTTCTGAAAAAAAGGAATAATTTTCATTAATATCAGAGGATACAATAAAAATATTATTATTTGGTATTTTGTGCTTTTTCAAATGTTGAAATCATTCGTTCTTACCTATGAAATAAATCATTTTTTTAATCAAAAAGTCACTAGATTTTTCGCTAAACTTAGATAATATTAAGTTAATCATTTGATTGATTTTGCCTTCGTTTAGCTCAATGAACCCATCTAGAAAAATAATGGCTATTTTATTATTTTTATCTTCCTTGAAATACTTATCTAATTTTTGTTTTGTTATAGTTAACTTATCGTATCCATCAATAAAGTGCAATTTTATTTTGTTTTCATTATGAAAATTATTTTTTCCTAAAACAAAATCAAGACAACTATTAATTAATTTTTGAGTCGTTTGAGATGCTCATACAATTAAATGCTCTACCCCGTTTTTATATATATTGTTACAATACTTTATGATATCAACAATACCGTTTATAGAATAATTAATAGCTATGTCATCAAAATATAAGTTTTCTGAACCTTCAAAATTTAAAGATCTAATTTTTTCTATTATTTCTTTGTTTTTTAAAGGGTCATTGAAATTCTCTTCATTTCAATTAATAAAAATTTTACTCATTTTTATTCTTTCTTCTATTTATCTTCGGAATTAAACATTTTTTGAGAATGTTCATAAATATTTTTGAAGCCATTGGGCGTTTCTTTTAACCTAGTTGATATATTTTCTTTAAGTTCATTAGGGTGATTTTTTTTAAAACTTCCATATCCAATTTTTTGGTTATTTTCGGTTGTAACTTTCAATGCGATAAAATTAATAGTTTCACCAATAGAAAACATTTCATAAATATTTTTCTTTGAGAAATCAGATATTTCTCTTTTGTCAATAAAAAATGTAAAACCATCTTTTGTCTTTGTGGTAATAAACTTATTACCAGTTTTAATTACTTTTGCAATTACTACGTCTCCAATATTGTAAATCATAAATAATATTATACATTAAAACACTCTTTTTCGAATGTTATAAACACATATATGTATGAAAAAGCGAAAAACTTGATATAATTTAAACATTATTTTATTACGCTATAAGAAAGGGTTAAAATGAATAAAAATTATGATCATTTAGAAGTGGAAAAAGGAATTGAACAAAAATGAAAAGATAAAAAATATTTTATGACACATGACGAAAAATCTAAACCTTTTTCAATTTTGCTTCCACCCCCAAATGTTACTGGAAAATTACATTTAGGCCACGCATTAGATGTATATATACCCGATACAATTATCAGATACAAAAAACTAAAAGGATATGATGTGATGTGGATCCCGGGTATGGATCACGCTGGTATAGCTACGCAGTCAAAAGTTGAAGATGTTTTGTATAAAAGTACAGGACAAACAAGACACGATTTGGGTAGAGAAAAGTTTTTGGAAAAAATTTGGGAATGAAAAGAAGAATATGCATCATTATTTAGAAAGCAATGAGCTAAAGTTGGGTTAGCTCTTGATTATAGTAAAGAAAGATTTACTCTTGACGATGAAGCTAATAAAGCTGTTCAAAAAGTTTTTATAGATTTATATAACAAAGGATATATTTATAAAGATGTTAAAGCAGTGAGTTGAGATGTAAAATTGCAAACTGCAATTTCGAATATTGAAGTTAATAATGAACCAACAACTCAACTCATGTATTACATTAAATATAAGGTACAAGAAACTAATGAAGATTTAATAGTTGCAACAGTAAGAACAGAAACGCTATTAAGTGACGTGGCTATTGTTTATAACCCGAAAGATAAAAAATACTTAAAATACAAAGGCATGCATGTTATTCATCCTTTGACTAAAAAAGTTTTACCAATAATAGCTGATGAATATGTTGACCCAAATTTTGGTACTGGATTAATGAAACTTTCTGCTCATGCGGAAGCGGATATCGATATAATAAAAAAATTAGGATTAGAAATTAATGAGTCAATATCTAAGGATGGCTTAATTAACTGACCAAATTCAGAATTTCATGGTCTTGAAAGATTTGAAGCAAGAAAAAAGATTGGCGAATTTTTAAAAGAAAAGAATTTATTAGAAAAAATAGAAGAAGTGACATCAAACGTTTCTATTTCTGATAGATCAAAAACACCTGTGGAAATTTTGGTTTTACCACAATGATTTGTTAAAATGGATGATTTTAAACAACATATTTTAAATGATATGAGATCAAAGGAAAGTGTTAAATTTTATCCTAAACGCTTAAAGTTAACAATGAAACAATGGATGGATAAATTACATGATTGAAATATTTCAAGACAATTATGATGAGGTCACAGGATTCCTGCTTGATATAAAGACAATGAAATAAAGGTTCAGATAGAATCACCTGGTGAAGGATGAAAACAAGATGATGATGTTTTAGACACATGATTCTCATCAGGAATTGCTCCGTTTGTCTTTATGGGATGACCTAAAAAAACAAGCATGCTTAAACGTTATTATCCAACAAGTTTATTAGTTACTGGTTATGATATTATTTTCTTTTGAGTAGCAAGAATGTACTTTTTTGGTATTGAATTTATGAAAGAAGCTCCTTTTAAAGAACTTTTATTCCATGGCCTTATAAGGGATTCAAAGGGTGTTAAAATGTCTAAATCATTCAACAATGGTGTTGACCCAATGGATTTAATTGATCAATATGGTTCTGATTCTTTAAGATGATTTTTATTAACAAATACATCCCCTGGAATGGATATTAGATTTTCAACTGAGAAAGTAGAAACAGCTTGAAGATTAAATAATAAATTATGAAATGTGGCTAATTTTATAAATGAAATGCCAAATTATAATGTTAATACCAAAAAAACACCTTATGATTATTGAATTCTTGATAAATTGAGTAATTTAAGTAAGCAAATTACTAAATTAATGAAAAAGTATGAATTTGCAGTAATTGGTTCAGAAATATATAAATTTTTATTTAATGACTTAAGTAGTTGATATATAGAGTTTTTAAAAACAACACAAAACAAAAAAGGCGCTCTTGATGTATTGAAAAAAACTTTAATAGTATTACACCCATTTTTACCTTTTATAACAGATAGAATTTTTAAAGATGTTTTTGGTGAAGAATTATTAGAAAATAAAATGCCTAAGTTAATGAGTTATAAAAACACAAATAAAATTGATGAAATCATTAATATAATCACCGAAATCAGAAAATATCGTGAGGATATGAAAATCTCAAAGAAAATTGAAATTGAATATTTTTATACTGGTAACATAGACGAGGAATTAATTAATATCATTAAGAGAATGAGTAATTCTGCTATTTCGAAAAATAATGATTTCTTAATTTCTTTAAACACAGAAAGTTTATTTATAAAACAGTCCGATGAATTAAGGGAACAAAACAAAAAAGAATTGTTACAAAAAATAGAGCAAATAAAATTTGAAATATCAAGAGCTCAAAAAATTCTTTCAAACGAGAGATTTATCCAATCTGCCCCTGCTAATAAGGTTCAAGAAGAACGCGACAAACTTGAGAAATATACTAAAGATCTAGAAAAATATACCGAGGAGTTAAAATGAAAATACTAAGCGGAAAAGAATTAGCAAAAATCGAAACAGAAAAATTAAAAAAAGAACTTGAAGATATGCAATTGGTAAGAAAACCTATTTTATCGATTGTGCAAGTAGGAGATAATCCTGCTTCAAACAAGTATATCGCCGCAAAACTAAGGAAATGTGAAGAAGTCGGTATCGAAGGAAGGTTGCATAAATTCAAAGAAACTATTTCTCAAAATGGTCTTCTTAAAAAGTTAGATATAATCAATGAAGAGTCAGATGGAATAATAATTCAATTACCCTTACCTGATCACATTCCTACTCAAGTTATATTGGATGCAGTCCCATTTGAAAAAGATGTTGATGGTTTAACATCAAGAAATGAATTTAAATTATATAATGATTCTGATCAAAAGTATTTTGTACCCGCAACAGCGAGAGCAGTATTGGAAATAATGGATCATTACAATGTTAATTACAAAGAAAATGTTAAAGTTTGTGTTGTGGGAAGAAGTCATGTTGTTGGTAAACCGCTTGCACATATTATCAAAAAGCAAGGTGCAGACGTAGCAACTTTTAACGAAAGAACAGGTGTTAAAGGCGTTGAGTCTGGAGATGTTGTTATTGTTGCTATAGGCGTTGCAAATCACATTAAAGCCGAAAATATAAAAGAAGGCGCAGTAGTAATTGATGTAGGAACAAATCTAGATGGGAACTTATCAAAAGAACTTTATGGAGATGTTGATTTTGAGTCTGTTAAAGAAAAAGCCTCTGCAATAACGCCTGTTCCAGGCGGAGTAGGACCTATGACAGTTGTTTGTTTATTAAAAAACTTGGTAGATGCTATCAAATAAAAAAGGAGTACTTATGAAAAAAATCGCTATTTTAACTTCAGGTGGTGATGCCCCTGGTATGAATAATGCAGTACGTGCAGTAGCTAAGCATGCTAAAGCAAACGGTATTGAAGCTTTCTTAGTTTATGAAGGATACAAAGGATTATACAATGATCAAATTATACCTGCTGATTCAGTAGATTTAGATGCTTATATAAATCAAGGTGGAACATTTATTTATTCAGCACGTTTTCCAGAATTTAAAGATGAG
The DNA here is from genome assembly GCF_001553195.1 of Mycoplasmopsis canis PG 14. NCBI lineage: Bacteria > Bacillati > Mycoplasmatota > Mycoplasmoidales > Metamycoplasmataceae > Mycoplasmopsis > Mycoplasmopsis canis. The sequence goes on from NZ_CP014281.1 coordinate 73,033, forward strand.
AATATACGTAAGGTAGCTATTGATAATTTACAAAAAAGAAATATAGAAGCTCTAGTTGTAATTGGTGGAGACGGAAGTTATAAAGGTGCTCAACTACTACATGAAGCCGGAGTAAAAACAATTGGTTTACCAGGTACTATTGATAATGATATTGCTGCAAGTGATTATACAATTGGTTATGATACAGCTTTAAATACAATAGTAGATGCTATTGATAAAATAAGAGACACAGCTAAAAGTCATCAAAGAATAATGATAGTTGAAGTTATGGGTAATGGTTGTGGTGACTTGGCATTGTATTCAGGTCTTGCAACTGGTGCAGAAATTATTGCTACAAACCAATACAAATTATCAAACGAAGAAATTGTAGAAAAATCAAAAGAATTAACAAAACAACCAGGCAGAAGAAGTATTATAATAGTAGTCTCAGAGAAATGTTATGATATCAAAGAACTCGAAAAACAAATTCAAGAAGGGACAGGTTGAGATACAAGAAGCAACCCTCTTAACCATATTCAAAGAGGCGGAAGACCATCAGCTCAAGAAAGAATCTTGGCTTCATTACTTGGACAAAAAGCTGTCGACTTTTTACTAGAAGGGAAATCAGGTCTTGCTGTTGGTATTATAAAAAACGATATTGTTGGAGTACCTATTTTAGAAGCTTTATCAATGGAAAATGCATCTAAAAATAAATTTATTCAAAAAGCAATTAAATTTAATAAATTAAATCAAGCAAAATAAATAACAAAAAAACAAGAAGCTATAAAACCCTCTTGTTTTTTTGTTGCTCTTGCAATTTTTTAAAAGAATTTTGACCAAAATATGAAAATTTCCACATTTTTTTATCTTTATTATTTAGAAAGTAATTAATTTACTCAACATACAAAACATCTAATGTTTAAACAAAAAAATCATCCGGAATTGCGGAATGATTTTTTTAGTCTATTTTGATTGTTTTGCATTAATATTTTATTTATTAGCAAAATATTCTCTAACAATAGGAGCAACTTCTTCACCATAAAGTTTAATAGCTTTTAATAAATCTTCATGAGGAACTGACCCTGTTGGTAAGTGCAACATAAATCTATCAAGTTGCAATTCTTCTACAAGTTTAATAATTTTCTTAGCAACTAGTTTCGGATCACCAACTATCATTGCTCCTTGATCTGAAACCATGTACTCGTATGATCTTCTATCCATTTCTGTTCAACTTTCTCTTGTTCTTGCTATGTTATCAACAAGTTGTTTAGTAGGTCAGAAGAAATCGTTCTTAGCTTTTTCTGTTGTTTCAGCAATGTATCCTCATGAGTGAGCACCAACTTTAAGCTTGTCTTCGCTGTGACCAGCTTCTTTCCCTACTTGTTTATAAGCATTAACTAATGGTTTAAAAGCATATGGGTTACCACCAATGACAGCATAAACAATTGGAAGTCCTTTTAAAGCAATATTAATAGTTGAATGAATATTACCACCTGTAGCAACTCAGATTGGTAAATCTATAGCTCTAGGGTATACTCCCTTAGCATCTATTGATTGTGTTAATTTTCCTTTTCAAGTAACAATTTCATTATCTTTAATATGTAATAACATATCTAATTTTTCTGTAAATAATTGTTCATAATCTTTTAAATCATACCCAAAAAGAGGGAATGATTCGATAAATGATCCTCTACCAACCATAATTTCTGCGCGACCATTTGATAAAGCATCAACGTGAGCGAAGTTTTGATACACTCTAACTGGGTCATTTGATGAGAGAACTGTTACAGCACTTGTAAGTTTAATCTTTTTTGTATTTACAGCACCTGCTGCTAACATCATTTCAGGGCTAGAAATAGCAAAGTCTTCTCTGTGGTGTTCACCAACTGCATAAATATCCAATCCAACTTTATCCGCTAATTCAACTTCTTCAATCATATTTCTGATACGTTCATCATGAGAAATGGCTTTCCCTGTTTTTTCTAGTATTGTTGTTTCCCCAAATGTTGAAATTCCTAATTCAATTTTTTTCATAATTTTCTCCTAATTTATTTATTTTTAAAATATTCTCTAACTATTGGTGCTACTTTTTCACCAAATAATTTTATAGCATTTAAAACATCTTCGTGTGGTATTGAACCCACTGGTAAATGTATTAAAAATCTATCAATTCCCAATGTATCCATAACTCTAATTATTTTTTGAGCTACTGTTTCGGGATCTCCTACAAACATTGAACCATTTGGACCAATCATTTCTAAATATCTTTCACGATCTAACTCTCTTCAATGAGGTCTTTCCTGAGCTATTCTATCAACAAGTAACTTTGTTGGATAAAAGAATTGATCAATTGCTTTTTGATTATCTTCAGCAATGTATCCTCATGAGTGTGAAGCAACTTTTAATTGTTCATCACTATGCCCAGCTTCTTTTCCGATCATTCTGTACCCTTGAATTAAGCGTTTAAATCCTAGAGGATTACCACCTATAATTGCGTATGCTATTGGTAAACCTTTTTGGGCAATTGATATTGTTGACTCTATATTACCACCTGTAGCAACTCAAATCGGCATATCGATAGCTCTAGGGTATACTCCCTTAGCATCTATTGATTGTGTTAATTTTCCTTTTCAAGTAACAATTTCGTTATCTTTAATATGCAACAACATATCTAGCTTTTCGGTAAATAATTCATTATAATCTTTTAAATCATACCCAAAAAGAGGGAATGATTCGATAAATGATCCTCTACCAACCATAATTTCTGCACGACCATTTGATAAAGCATCAACGTGAGCGAAGTTTTGATACACTCTAACTGGGTCATTTGATGAGAGAACTGTTACAGCACTAGAGAGTTTAATGTTTTTTGTATTTACAGCACCTGCTGCCAAAATGATTTCAGGGCTAGAAACAGCAAAGTCGTCTCTATGGTGTTCACCAACTGCATAAACATCTAATCCAACTTTATCAGCAAGTTCAATTTCTTCAATCATATTTCTAATACGTTCATCATGTGAAATAGCTTTTCCTGTTTTTTCCAATTTTGTTGTTTCTCCGAAAGAAGAAATACCTAACTCTATTTTCATATTTTATCCTTATTGCGTTTTGTTTGCTTAATTATTATATATCAATATTCATTTTAATATTTTTTTTCAAAAAAGTTTGTAAAGTAGACAAAATTATTCGAAATAGACTTTTTTTCCTTAAATTTGATTAAAAAATACCTTTAAATTTTTGAAATTTTTTAATATCAGAACAAAAAATAAAAATACTAAAAACAAAATATAAAAAAATTAGCAATTTTATGATTAAATTGCTAATTAAAAAAGTTATAAAAAAATGGCGGAACAGAGAGGATTTGAACCTCCGCGGGAGTTGCCTCCCCTACAGTCTTAGCAGGACCGCCTCTTCAGCCTCTTGAGTACTGTTCCAATTGCTATAGAATTATACCACTTTCTTTTTTAAAACTAAAAAAAGTAAGAAAAAATGTTTTCGAATTTTTGTTATAAACATAATAGCTAATCACAAAAATAACTATAATTAAAAAACTATAACTATATTTTAGCAATTTTTAGTGGTATAATTAATATTATAAGAAGGAAGTTAAAATGAAGAATATTAAAAAAATAACATTTTTAGGAACTTTATCTTCACTTTGTTTTATTAATGTTGCTTGTGCAACAAATCAACAAACAACAATAAGTAAAGAAGCTCAGGTAACTAAAATTGATTACAACTTTGATGATGAATCAAAAACCCAAATTATATTAACAATAACAAATATTAGCACCTTTAAAAATTTAAATGATGTCCAATTAGAAGTTTCTAATATTGAAGGTATAAAAACGATTTCAAATGGCATTTTCATTAGTAAGAATAAAATTTTATTTAATTTTAATGATTTAGTAAATAATGTTGAATATCAGATTCAATCATTAACAATTAATAATAATGCTATATATTTCTCTAATAAAGTTTCAAATAAAAGTTTTATTGCTAAATTAAAAAAAGAAAAAAAGCCGGATTCTAGCGTTTTAAATATATCTAAAATTTCTATAAGTAATATTACAAGTAATTCAGCAACAATAAGTCTTGATGTTACAAATTGAGATTTTAAAAATATAATTTATTTAGTAATTGATGATAAAAAATATGATTTATATAATTTGAATGACAATACTATAACATTTAAATTAAGTAATTTAAAAAGTGATACTTTTTATGATAATTACAAAATTTTTGTGAATGAAGACTTAATTAATGTGGATAAAAATACTTTTAAACCCTTTCGCACTTTAAAAGATTCATTTCAAAAAGAACAAGGAACAGTAGTAGTTAACTCTATTGTTTTGAGCTCTTTAAGTGAAAATGCAGCAAAAATAAGGATCAATCTAAGTAAGAATGGTTTCAAAAAAGTAGATATCAAGTTTAATGATATAGATAATATCGTTGAATTTAATATCGATAATAAAAACTATATTGATATTGATTTAGTAAATTTAGTATCAAACAAAAAATATACTTTAGAAAAACTAAAGATTGATAATCAAGAAATCTTATTAACAAATGTATTTAGTTTCAATACAAATCTTGATAGATATTATATTGATGACCTTTATTTTTACAATGTAACAAAAAGTAGCGCAATTTTAAAATTTAGATTAAATGACTCAAATAATATTGATGAAAATAATGTCTCATTTACTCTCTCGAATAATAAAGAATATAAGGGTCTAATTAAAGAAAATAATTATTTCCTTTTTCACATTAAAAACCTAGAAAAAAATACAACATTCTCTATTTTAAATATTAAGTTTGGCGACAAAAATATAGAAATTTCTAAGGAATATAAAAAAGAATTTACAACTAAAAATGATGACTTATCAGATGATGAGCCTAGCAATAATTCTGGAGGAAGGTATGATTCAAGAATTAATGAAACATCTAACTTTATAGAATTTATTAACGAGGATAGAAATATTGAAATCTCTGAAAATTTTAGCGATACTTTTATAAAGTCTAAAAGTGAATGACAAGGGTATTTTAACTTTATAAATAAACAAAAAGTTGAACATTATAATGAAGATTTTGAGAAAACCAACCAAGATAATAGCTCTGAAAAGTATGCTAGAATCATTGATGTAAATATAAAAAATGATCTAATTGAATATGATATAGAAATTAACGATGAAGAAAGTTCAAGTTATAGTTTAAGAATAGAGAAAAACACAAATAATACTAAAAAAGAGGAAATAATAAATTCACAAAGTTTAGGAAATTCAAAATATCGATTTATTGTTAATAATTTAAATTCCAATGTTTTGGTAAGGGCTATTGAACTAATGAAGGGCGCAAACACAAAACTTGGTATAACGAATTTAACAACTACACCTTATAAAGTGTATGATGTTCACACTAATTCAAATGGTTTCATTTTTGAACCGACATACAATTGAGAGCTATATAGCTCTAATAGTAATTACTACTCAATAGCTTTTAATGTTTCATTAAAAAATGAAAATATAAATTGGCCAACAAGGTTTGAATTAGAATACTTTGATAATAATTTTAATATTCATAACCAACCGTTTACACTTCAAGGAAGAAATACAGAAAATAGAAGAAAAATAGAATTCTATGACCTTCCTAAAACAAAAGTTAATAAAATTTTGGGTATTAGCTTTACTAAAAATGGCAAAAAATATATTATTACAGGAATAAATCAAATTAACAAGCCTTCAGAAGATCTTAGAGATAATAATAGCAATAGTTTAGTGGTAATCAATTCAATTACAAAGGATGATAACTTTGTGACCGTTAATTTAGTTAAAAGCTTGCCGCTAAATATTTCTCATATAGATTTTAAAATAAAGAGCTTAAACCCTTTTGAGCCTTATTCAAAAATAATGGAAGCTAATATAAGTAGTGATAGATTAAGTGCTAATATTCCTATAGATTTGTTGCCTAAAAATATTAATAATTTTATTATTGTTGGAAGTAAAGTGAACAATAAAATTGAAAAATTCGGATTTCAAAATAGATTTAAATTTAGTATTAATAATTTAGAATCCAAAAATATAAGGTTAGAAAAGATTGATTTTATTAAAAATGAACACAACAAGAGGTTATTTGCTTCTGCAAGATTCAATTTTGAACAAGAAGATTTTGCTTTCTTTAAAGATAAATGGTTTCAATTTACTTTTGAACCAGAAGTCGATAAAGGTTCAAAAGAATATTATGGATTTAATTTTGTTACGGAATATAAAATTTACGTTCCATTTGAAAAAATTTGAAAATTTGGATTAAATGGTTTCTATGAAAATGTTCGGTATAAATTAAAATCAGTAAAAGTCGTTGATCCATACACATTAAATTCTTATTTTGATAATATAAGTATTTCGAGCACAATTAATAATTCGTTTGTTTATAAATTTAATTATAATGAGAATGAAAATAAATTAATTAGCCCAGAGGTTGAAGAATCTATTGATTATGAAGATAATTCGGAATTTATAAGCAGAAGAAAGGATCTTACTTTTGATGATTTAATAAATTATTGATTATCTCCTAGTGAGAAAAATAAAATACCTTATTCTCTTCAAAACCATTATGCACTTATGGAATATGAAAAATTTTATTTTTACAAAAAAGTATTAACAAATGGATTAAAAGAAAAGAAAAAATTTATTATGGTAGATGACAATGGTGAACATATAAACTACAGATTCTTAGCACCTAGAGAAATTATAGACAAAACATTTTTTAATTTTAATGCAGAAAGAACAGAGGCTACATTAACAAAAGATCTTTCTGAATATAAAAATCTCGAAAATCATGAGGAATCATTTTTTGTTCTTAGATTAGAATTAGATACTAAGAAAAGAATTCTTTCAGAACTCAGTTCAATAATACAAACTGAGTCAAAAAATGCTAAAGCTTTTGTTCAAATAGCTATCCCATATATGTTATTAAAAGAACAAGGTGAAATAGATAGTGCCACCTTCACATTTTTCCAAGCAAGGGGAAACAGAAAGATTCATGAGGTTTTAGAAAAGGAAATTGCTGATAAGTTTAAGTTCAATATTAAGTTAGATGAAAATAATAAAATGTCAATAAGGATACTATCTAAGGATAATCAAACTAGGCTTTTTGATTATCTACCAGATCATTATTTCTCATTAGAGAATTCTGCATTTATTGGTAATTCAACCTTTTTTGTTCACTGGATTCATAAAAAAGAGTCTCAAGATATCACTTTTGAAGGAAAGCCTTTGAAAAACAATTTATCAATTGACACAGATAAGTTATATATAGATAGTGAATCCAATACCGATAGATCATTATTTGATAAATATATTGATTTTTCTAAAAAAGATGGAACTAGAAGGCTATTTAAACAAGACTCAGCTCCTACAATAAATGACATAAGAAAAAGAACATTTACATTTGGAGAATACTACGGAACTTGAAGTGTTCTTGGGAAAGTTAAGCCAAGTGACGAAGAGGATCATAGATTTTATGTAATTACAAATCAACATGTTTGAGTAGATTTGAATCGTAGTGATATAAGTGAAGATGGCAATTTAACAAAATATATTAATGATGCTTCATTATTAGTGCCCATACTAGTTGATAAACCAAGTAACAATGAAACTAGTGTTATAAACCCAATATATACCTCAGAAAATAAATGAAGAGCCAAAGATATCAGGTTTTCATTAGAACTTATAACTGACTTTAATACTGAAACGAGCTTTCCTAGTCCTAAAGACATCAAAGATGGTTATGGTAATACGCTTGATCCTAAATTTGAAGTAGAAGGAAGAGCCGATATGGCTATTGCTATATTAGATTTAAGTTTCTTTTACAATAATTTTAAATCGAAGGACGAAAATAGTTGAAGTTATAATGGAAATGAATTGACAGAATACGAAAAAAGTGTAGTTAAATTCTTTTTAGGTTGAGAAAAGTTATCTATGGTCAAAGCAAGCAGAATGGTATTACACTTAAATGAATCTGTTAATCTAAACTGATATTATGGTGCTTATCCATATAATGCTTCATTTAATAAAGATAGTAGCAATGCAGATATAAAAAGATATAGAGAATATTTATTAGGTAACATACCTTCTTCTATAGGGCGTGTATCTTACTTAGGTAGCACTGTAAATAATCTTGCTATTTCATATAGTACAGAATTTGTTGATTTAGGAACAGGAGCATCTGGAACAAGTATTTATGATTCACAAGGTAATATTGTTGGATTACATGTCCAAGGAGGGAATGCTGGCGCACATCAACCAGGTTTTGGAAGCTTTTTCGTCGTTGATGGACATAAAATATCATTTATTGGTAGAGGTGATACACCACAAAACCAAGGTTCATTTTATGAGAGAATGAGACTATTGTCATATCTATATCCCGAAAAATATGACCCAATAAATTTTGCTGAAGTAAAGAAAAATTATTTTGATTAGAATTTAGAAAAAATATACACAATGCATTGTGTATATTTTTTAATCTTCATCTATATTGTAAATTTTAGGAGTTTTTAGGAAATTGGTATTTTCGTATCTTTCGGGGTATAAATAAGATAATAATCTTACCCTTTCATAGAAAGAAGCAGGGTTTTGTGGTGTTGTACCATCACCTATAAACTTATATTTATGTCCATCAACAACAAATATACCGGATACACCTTTTTCATCTTTTTTAGCACCTTTTGTTGCTTCAACTACAAACCCGGCTATTTTATTTTTTGAGTCATATACTGTTGTTCCAGATGCTCCACCAGCTATATCTACAACATCTGTGTCAAATTGCACCAAAAGATTTTTAGATGTTGCACCTAAATAACTTACAACACTAAATACATTATTTGTGTTGCCTAGTAAGTATTCACGATAACGCTTCCCTTTACGAGAATCTTTATTATTTGATGCTAAACCTGGATATGGTGCTGTAAATCAATTAAGATTGTAGTATTCACTTAAATGATGATTGAAAGAGCTGATCTCAACAAATGGTAAGTTTTTTCAGTTTAAGAAGAATTTAATAATTTCTTTTTGTCTTTCATTTAACGGAATCCCATTATATGTTGCTTGATCCAAAGTTTCTAAACTAAAGTTCTTAAAAAAGAAGCTCATATCAACTTTTGCAACAATTAAATCGGCTCTACCTAGTAGTCAAGGGTCTTTCTTGTTATTTGTTTTGATAGATTCGGCATATGTATCTTTGAAATTACTTGGATGAGGATAATAAGAGTCATCATCGAAGTCTACTATTGATTCGATTTTGAATTCAACACCATTAAGATTTCAAACATTTGAATTATCGAAATAAGGTGTAGGATTTGAATCATTTATGTTTTCAGGTTTTTCAGTAATAATAGGAACCTTGAATCAGGTATTATTTAAAATTTTATATTCATTACCATCTATAGAAACACCTGATTTTTTCGCAAAAACTTTTCAAACATGAGAATTGCTAACAACATAATAGTTGTAGTCCAAATCATCATGTGGTTTTACTTTACCCATAACACTTCATGTTCCGTTAGGTACATTTTGAAAACTAAACGAACGACTTCTGATATGTTCTGTACTTGATGTTTTATCTTCTTTATACAAACGTTTTGTGCTTTCTTGTTTGTTTTTTAAAGTTATATTTTTTTCAAATAATTTATCGTTTGCCTTGTTTTCGTTATTGATAAAAGTTTCGTTTAAACTTGTAGAAAGATTATCTTTTAAAGGAGTTGCACTAAAACTTATTTCATGATTATTATTAATTGTTTTGATTCAATGTAATGTTGTTGATACATTACCTATAAAAGTGGAATTAGCTAGCGAAAAGTAATGATCTGAAAGTTTATCAAATATTAGAACATTATCATATTTAGGTATAATTTCAAGTTTCAAGTTATTATCAACTAAACTAACTTTAAATTGAAAACGATCTTTAATTTGTTTAGAAATAACTTCATGGATTCTAATATCTCCTCGAGTTTGTAAAAATGTAAATGTCGCATCATCAATAACTTGTTTTTGTTTTATATCCTTATAACTAATAGGTATACTTATAAATGATTTAGCAGTAGTAGAAGCAGGATCTAATGGAGTTGTTTCAGATAACTTACGTTTATGATTATCTAGCTCTAGTCTAAAAATAAATATAGCCTCATTTTCTATTGAGCTTAATCCCTTATATTGATCGATGTTTTCTGTAATTGTAACTTTTTTATGGTTATCATCCAAAATAGGTACAGCATTATCTAAGATTTTACGACCAGCAATCACTCTTAGATTTACTTCATTACCTTCCTCATTAATCATTATAAAGTTCTTTCTTGGTTTAATAGAACCGGTAGCATTTTTATAAAAATGATAACGCTCATATTCAATTAATGCGTAGTGATTTTGGATAGAATATGGTATTTTAGATTTGGTTTCATTCGATAGTCAAATATTTATTAAGTCTTGTTTTTGTAAATTTAGATTTTTAGTTATTAAATCTGAATCATTAAAATTGAATTCAGAATGGACTTTATCACTTTTTATCACATAATTATTTAAAGTGTTAGGATAGTTAAACTTATAAATAAAATCCTTTTTAATATTATTCGAAATACTAATGTTTTCATAATAAGGATCTTGAGTAAATGGTTCAATAACTTTAATTGATTTTAAACTATACTTGGTATTTTCATAAAAACCATTTAGCCCGAATTTTCATAAATTTTTAAATGGCACATTAATTTTATATTTTGTAACAAAATTGAATCCATAATATTCTTTTGAACTTTCATCGACTTCTGGCTCAAAAGCAAATTGAAACCATTTATCTTCAAAGAAAGCAAAATCTTCTTGTTCAAAATTGAATCTTGCAGAAGCTAATAATTGTTTTTTGTTTTCATCTTTAATTATTCTAAAATCAAGTAAATTAAACTCTTTTTGATTATTATTAACCGCAAATTTATATTTTTCATTCAACCCATAGTCAATAACTTCGTTTTGTAATTTTGTAGCAACAATAATATACTTTGAAATATTTTTGGGAAGCATTTCTGTATTAAATGAACTAATTTTTTGATTATGGTCTACATTTGCTCTGATTATTTTTGATCAAGGTTGAAATGGATTAGTACTTTTGACTAAAAAATCAACATAATTAATTGATGATTGAATATCATTTGTATAGTTAACATTAACTATATTGTTTGTTACACTAACTGAATTAATATTAAAATTAGAAATTTTATCACCATCGTTAGCATTTGGTTTTTCTATAACATGATCAAAATTTGTTAAATCATAATATTCATTCCCATTCTTTAAAACCAAATTTAAAACTTTATTGACCTTTGATCTTTCAAAATATGCCTCAACTCTTCTTGGTTCTGCTTCGCTTCTTTTATTTACATAGTTTAAATCAATATATTCGATTTTATTTTGGTTATTTATTATTCTTAAAGCAAATGCATTGGGTCAATCTATATTAGAAACCGATCTTCATACATCTATAGCAAAACTATATTGTGATGAAGATGCCTCTCAAAGTTTTCATTCAGTTAAATTTTGAAAAGTAAATGCTCCAGATTGCTCATTTACTTTTTTATTTGATATAGAAAAGTTTTTATTTTTGAAATTATTTATTTCTTCATTATTTTGAAATAGTCCTATAATATTAATATTTTCACCGTTTTGGATATTTTGTATTTCAAACTCAGCAATATTATTTTTATTATTCTTTTGATCGATAAAACTTATATTTCCTTTTCTTTCTATTTTTAATTTTAGGTGATCATAATTGCTGTTTATTTTTATTTTAACTTTGAGTATATTGTTTGTGATTTTTAAGTCAATAATTTCACTTTGCTCTTTTCGTTCAAATTTTTCATTTGGAATATTAGACTTAGATTTTTTTATAAAATTAAAGTAATTATTAAGTTTTGGGTTGTTTTTGATATTTTCGAAATTTTGGCTATCTTTTTCAACCACATTTAACTCATCATTGTAAAAAGTTGTGTAAGAAGAAATCGATGGTTCATTTTTTTCTATATTTTGATGATCATTATTATGATTATTGTTATTATTATATTCTCTTGTAACAAAGCCAAATTGTTTTTGTATTGATAATTTGTTGCTATTCAATTTTATTTCAAGCACTCTATAATTTGTATTAGGTTTTAGGTTATTAATAACAAAATCTACATAATTTTGATCATAATTAACAACATTACTTGATTGATATTTGCCATCTGATAAAGTAATTTCAAGAAAATTTCTTTGACTTTTATCAAATAATTTTGAAAAGTACACACGTATTGTTGTTGATGTTTCAGTATCATTAATTAATTCAAAATCATTCACAAAAATATTTTTATTATCTGAATCACTTGTTGTAGGTTTATCTTGTTTGTTGTTCTGATTTTTTAAATTTTCTGGAGTTATGAATGAAACATTGTTAGAGTTATATAGAATTTCATTATTATCTAATTTAACGCCTTTTAACATGTATTTAGTTTTTGGTTTTAAATTAGTTATATTATATATTGCATAATCATCCTGGTATGACACCATTTTATATTCTAAATTAGGTTCGAACTGGAATTTAATTTTAGAAAGCAATGAATCATTTTTTGAACTATAGTTTATTTTTAATTTAGCGTTCGAATGATCAATATCATATACTTCTATATTTTTTATCAATAATTTATCATTATTAGAAATTGTTTGAAAATCCGTTTTAATTCAATTAGGTATTTCGGCTTTTTCATTATTAATTGTTAGACTCTTGATAAAGTAGCGAGAATCTTGTTGTAAGTTATTAACTGTGAAGATAATTTTATTATTATTAATACCTTCTGGTTTTGAATATATATCATAAGAATCTATAAGTCCACTAACATTAATATATGATTCTTCAGCACTAACATTAATATTATTTTTCAGTTCAATTATTATTGTCACTTTGTTTTTTGAAACTTTAAAAAACTCAATTTTTTTAACTTCATTTTTTTGAATTTTTGTTTCAGCCTTTTTGTCATAACTGCATGATGCCAGGAATGGTGTAGTTAAACCTAGAAAGGGAATTAAATTTATTTTTTTAAATATATTTTTCTTTACAGATTTTTTCATCAATACCCCGCTTTTATAAAATAAATATACTCTTCTTATTTTATATTTTACACCTTTATCAATAAGATGACTTGTTTTTTGTAATAATAAACAAATTTATGCGGGAAGAATGTTTTTAATTCAATTACATATAATTTTAATGTTTTTTAATACTAAGGTTAAAGGTGTTGGTTTTTTGTATTAATAAAATTTAATTGTAAATTTTTACATGAATTTTTCATTACTCATAATACAGTTCTTAAAAGAGGTTTGTTGAGTTTTGTTGGTTTCTCAATAATTTTTTGATTAATATTTTTCTGTTTTTTATTTTATTACTTTTTTTCTTCATACCCTTTAAATATTAATGAAATAACAAAATTTTACTTAAAATTGTAAAATATAAAAAAATAAGGCATCATTGCCCTACATTCTTATATTTCCAGTTGTTCTTGGGTATGGAATAGAATCTCTAATATTATCCATTCCAGTAACATACATAACTAATCTTTCAAAACCTATTCCGAATCCTGAAGACATCATTTGACCAAATCTACGAAGGTCTAAATATCATTGTAAATCATCTTGATCAATTTTTAGTTCATTTACTCTTTTTACAATTTTATTGTAATCGGTTTCCCTTTGACTTCCACCAATTAATTCACCGATTCCAGGAACTAATAAATCAAATGAAGCAACAGATTTATTATCATCGTTTTGCTTCATGTAAAAAGCTTTAAAATCTTTAGGGAAATTAATAACAGCTATAGGTGCATTGTACACTTTTTCTGTCAAGTATTTTTCGTGTTCGCTACCTAAATCTAAACCATATTTAATATCTTTGTTTTCAAAAATATCTTTAACTTCAGCTAATTTTTCTAATGCTTCTGTGTATTCTACTATTTTTAAAGGTGTTTCTGTGAAATGTTTTAATCTTTCAATAAGACCATTATTTGTGTATGAATCAAGAAATTCTAATTCTTTTTTGTGCTTTGCCATAGTATTTCTTATAACAACTTTTAACATATCGTCAGCTAAATTTATTGTATCTTTAAGATCATAGAAAGCCATTTCTGGTTCAATCATTCAAAACTCGGCTAAATGTCTTTTGGTATTTGATCTTTCAGCTCTAAATGTTGGCCCAAAAGTATAAATTCTATTCATACCTAATGCATAACTTTCACCATGAAGTTGTCCAGTTACCCCTAAAGTAGCTTTTTTGCCTTTTCCGAAAAATTCATCTGTAGATGAAGAATCCGCAACATTAAATGTTTCTCCGGCACCTTCCCCATCGTTACTTGTAATAATTGGACTATTTAAATAATGGAAATCATTGTTAATGAAGTATTTATGAACTTCTTGTGCAAGTGTTGATCTAATAAGCATAACAGCTCTTAATAAGGTTGTTCTATGTCTTAAATGTGGTAAATCTCTAAGAGTTTCAAGTTTCATTTCTTGAGATTGAATCGGGTAATCATCATCAACATTTTTGTATGAAACTAACTCATCTACTGACATCTCAATAGGCTGAGGTGAATTAGGTGTAGCAATTAAAGTTCCTTTTACTATAATAGCTGCTCCTGGTTTTAATTGGTCCAAAACTTCAGTATCAAATTTTTCACCTTTAAATACTGTTTGAAGATTAGAAATTGTTGAACCATCATTTATTTCTATAAAACGAATTTTTTTATTACCTCTATTTGATGCTATTCAACCCTTTATTTCAACATTTGTTCATGTGTCATAAAAATTTGGTTTTAATAAGATAGATTTAATTGAATTCATTATCGCTCCTTATGAAATTTTTACTTTAATTATAACTTTGGTAATTTCTTTTAGATTTTTATCCATTATAAGTGGACAGTGTAACTCACCAGGGAAAAACAAAGCAAACTTACCTTCATCTAAAACAATATAATTATTAGGTTTTTTTGTTTTAACAAAGATAACATCATTTTGAATACTTTCTTCTAAAATATCTTCTTTTTTTCAAATCGGATCTTCTTCAAAATGGAATAATTCATTGCTTTGACCAGCATAAATATGAATATCTACATGATCTTTATGTATTTCTCCAAAATCGATATTTTGAAACTTTTCAATGTAATTTCTTTTAACTATTTTAATTGATTCATTAATGTTGGTGATACCTAACTTCAATGAATCAAAATTGTAATTTTCAAGAATTTCAAGTGCTTTATTTAGCTCAGGATATTTAGTTCTGTACTTGTTTGCATTTTTTATTTTATCAAAAATCATTTAGTCATTCCTTAGTTTAATTTTTAAAATATTTAAATAAATTATATACATTTATTAACATCACAAGAAATATTTTTTTAATTTATGGTAAAATAAAGTAACTATGGAAAATACTATGTACAAGTCATTAACTCAGATTAAAGATAAATATGAAGAACTTGAAAAAGACTTACTAAACCCTGAGGTTATTGGAGATATTAAAAAATATACAAAAATAAATAAAGAGATAAATTCTATTAAAGATATTGTTGAAACATTTTACAAATATTTGAATGCAGAATCAAATTTAAAATCAGCTAAAGAAGTGCTTTCTAACGAGAAAGATGAGGAATTAATAGAGTTAGCAAAAATTGAAGTTCAGGAAAATGAAGACATTTTAGAAAAGTTATCTGAAGAGCTAAAAATTTTAATTTTACCAAAAGATGAAAACGATGAAAAAGATGTTATTGTAGAAATAAGAGGTGCTGCCGGCGGAGATGAAGCAAATATTTTTGCTGGAGATCTTTTTAGAATGTACAATAAATGAGCTGCTCAAAATTCTATGAAAATAACTTTATTAGATTCTACTGCTGCGGAAGCGGGAGGATTT
Source organism: Mycoplasmopsis canis PG 14 (assembly GCF_001553195.1). Classification (NCBI taxonomy): domain Bacteria; kingdom Bacillati; phylum Mycoplasmatota; order Mycoplasmoidales; family Metamycoplasmataceae; genus Mycoplasmopsis; species Mycoplasmopsis canis. The sequence continues at coordinate 88,975 of NZ_CP014281.1, forward strand.
ACACTAGTTACTTTTTCGGTTAAAGGAGATAAACCGTATTCAAAATTAAAATTTGAATCAGGAGTACATAGAGTTCAACGTGTTCCAGTTACCGAAACAAAAGGAAGAGTACATACTTCAACAGCAACAGTAACTGTTATGCCTGAAATTGATGAAGATATTGATGTAGAGATAAAATCAGAAGATATAAGAATCGATGTTTTCCGTTCAAGTGGTAATGGTGGTCAATCAGTTAACACAACTGATTCAGCTGTTCGTATAACTCATTTTCCTTCAGGAATAGTTGTAAGCTGTCAAGAAGGGAAAAGTCAAATTCAAAACAAAGAAATCGCAATGAGAATTCTTAAATCAAAATTATATGACATTGAATTACAGAAAAAGCAAGAGGAAGAATCAGGGTATAGAAAACTTGCAGGTTCAGGTGCTCGTTCAGAAAAAATTAGAACATATAATTATCCACAAGATAGAGTTACAGACCATAGAATAGGACATTCAACTACACTTTCTCCTGTTATGGAAGGTAAATTAAATTCTATAATTGATGCATTACTTGTTGAAGAACAAAATGAAAAAATTAAAGAAGCCGGGATTTAATGCCAACAGTTAAAGATTTATTATTAGAAAAAAGAAGATACGGACTTGAAGAAACTGTATCTTTTTTTGAAGAAGAACAACTAAAACAAGGGATGCCAGTTCAAAAAATTATTGGTTATATAGAAATGAGAAACGTAATTATTGATATTTCTAAAAAAGTATTAATACCAAGATACGAAACAGAAGAATTAATTATTAAGGTGTTAGATGACAATAATTACAACAAAAAATTAAAAGTTTTAGATTTATGTACTGGTTCAGGATTTATTGGTTTAGCTTTAAAAAAAGCAAGACCAAATTGAGATATTTATATGAGTGACATTTCTGATGATGCCATTGAGCAAAGTAAAATAAACGCACAAAAAAACAATCTTCATGTGAACGTAATTAAAAGTGATATTTTTAGGGAAATCAAGGAAAACGACTTTGATATTTTAGTTTCAAATCCTCCTTATATTTCGTATGAAGAAACTTTATCAAATTCGGTACTAGATTTTGAGCCTCATGATGCACTATTTGCTAAAGATAATGGATTATTTTTTTATAAGCAAATTTTAAAAGATGCTAAAAAAATTATGAAGAAAAATGGATTAATATATTTTGAAATTAATCCACTTCATTTCGAGTGGTGAAATTCACTAAAAAAAGATTATAACTTAGAAATTATAAAAGATATAAATGGCAAAAATAGGATTGTTAAAATTGAATTATAAAACTACCATCAGGTAGTTTTAATTTTTAAATAAAAAGACAAATATAACTACAGTTAATACTATAATGATAAAAATAGATATTATTGCAAAAGCATATATAATACTATTTTTATAATAACTTTTTTTAGACTCTCCAGTAGTTTTGTTTTCGGTTATTATATTATTTACTAATCTTGTATATTGTTGATTTCCGGCTTTTTTTTCTTTATTATTTTTCATTATTTAATTTTTAATTCAGGCATAACTGAAAGAGCTAAAGCTTCAGGGCCTGTGTGTACAGCTACGACAGAAGGTGTTAAAAATGTTGAAGTTGGTTTAAAGTATTTATTATTTTTTACAATATTTGTCATTTCGTCTTTTATACCATGTATAAAAGTAATTACGAATTTAGAATCTTTAAGATCATTTTTTCTTTCTTCACAAAACTCAACAATATTTTCTACTGCTCATTCAACAGCTTTAGATACCGTTCTTTTTAAACTTATAGACTTAACAGTTCCATCCTCTTCATATGAAAGTACTGGTAACATTGGTATTTTTGTTAATAAAAACTTTTTAAAACTTGAAAGTCTTCCACCCTTTATCATGTAATCAATATTTTCTGGAACTATTGTTGTTATAGAAGATTCATTTATTCAGTTTAATTCTTCAAATAATTGGTCAATAGAATAATTTTTTTGCTCATATAGTTCTTTAAAGTACTCTGCTGTTCTTGTTATTTGATCACCAATTAAATGATTTTCCATAACGAACACATTACCAAGATCGGCACCTATTGTACGCACTGAATTAGCTGTGCTTGAAAGTTTAGATGAGATACCTAAAAATATAACTTCATCATATTCTTTTGACGCTTCTGTAACAACTTTTTCAATAGTTTCTAATTTAGGTAGAGAACTTAAAATTTTATTAGCCTTTGCAATTTTTTCTAAAATTTCTTTTCTATCATCTATACCATCTAAATAAACTGTGCCATCAATTTCCACCTGTAAAGGCAAGAATTTATAACCCAAGTTTTCAGCTTCTAATTTTGTTAAACATGAGAATGAGTCTACTATTATTCCTAATTTTTTCATAGGTTTATTATAACAAAAAATATTTTTAATAATAAAAATAAAATTGTGATGAGCTTGACCACTATAGATTAAAAGTTATATATTTAAGAAATATTCAAAATATTGTATCATATATAATATGATAAATAATAAGTTCAAAGTAGTTTTCCTATCTATAATTACATTTGGTTTAATTTGATTAAAATGAAGAAAAAAAATCAATCATGAAAAAAATAAAATATATCAAATTGATAGTTTACCATTTAAGATTAATGACTTGGTAGAAAACTTAGGAAAAGATAACTTTATAATAAAAAAATTAAGACCTTCTAGCGTAGAATTTGAAATAAAAGAAATTTCTATAGTTAAGTTAGAGGAAATTAAAAAAATGAAGGGAGTTAGTGGAATATTTGTAAAAAGTTCTGTTATATCCATTGTTTTTGGGGTATATTCAAGAGCTGTATATAATTTGTTAAAAAAATAAAATAAGGGGTAAATTTATGTCAAATAAACACGATAAATATAACACAATATTAAATAATTTGCTAGATGTTCAACCTAACGATTCATCTATTTTTACAAAAATTGATAATAACAATTTTTTTGACTTAAAGAATATGCTTTCAGATGATGAGTTTGAAAGCATATTAAATAACGAAAAATTCGAAATAACTTTATTAGACGGAGTTCTTTTACAATTTAAAAAACAAATCGAAAATTCATCTTCAATAGAAGAATTAAGAGATATTGTTTTTAATAAAAATACAAGAAAAATACCTCTAAAAAGATTTATTGAATCTAAAAATGATTTTCCTGAAATCAAAAGAAATATTTTAAATATTGTAGAACATAAAATCCAAAACTCTGTATCACAGTGAAAGAGTCTTGACTCAAATGCTAACTCAATATTAGAAGAAACAAACATTTGACCTTTATACATTGGTTTTATTTTTACTAGTTTGAAAATTGAAGAAAAAATAATTTATGCTCCTTTATTTTTAAAGGAAGTTTTCATTAAGTTTAAAAATGGTAAGCCATTTCTAACGAGTGAAGGTGAAATCAAGATAAATGAAAAAATAATGTTTTTCTTAAAAAACAACGGAATAGACCTACATATTGATAGTAATCTTAATGAACAAAAGATGAAATCTATTGTTGAAATACTAAAAAGTGACTGAGAAAACCTATACAGACTACCAGAAGATGTTTTTTCTGATTTTCAAGTAAAAGGTTCTGGAGAAATTGATAACGAAAATATTGTTTTCCATTCTGGGGCTGTTTTGGGTATTTTTCAACCAACTGGTGGGTACTCTAGAAATAGAATGAAAGAAATCATTGAAAAAGATGAAATTGACACAATAATAAATGTTGAAATCAATAAAAATGTTTATTGAGATACAATTAAGAAACATATTAATAACCCTAAAATTTCAATATTTAAAATAACTCCTTCAAACCTTTCTCAAGATAAAGCGGTTATATCTGCATTAAATCAACATACCATAATTTGAGGTCCACCTGGAACAGGTAAATCACAAACAATAGTTAACTTAATCACAAACATTCTTGTTTATAATAAAACAGCAATTATTGCTTCACAAAAAAAAGCAGCATTAGATGTTATTAAGGATAGACTTGGTTCATTAAGAGATTTTTGTTTATTTATGCTTAAATCAAAGAATGTTAATAAAAAAAGATTTTATGAACCTATAAGAAATTACTTAGATTTACTAGAAGGATTCAATGATCCAGTTAAATCTCAAAGCACACCTATAATAAGTTCTAATGAAATAAAATATCTTGAATTAGTAAATGATATCCTAAACAATGATAGTATACAAAACATTTTGAGAGCTTACTACTATTTATCAAAATATAGAAAGAACCCAAATTATTCTGGTGATATTGAGTTTTTAATCAATCTACCATCCGATATTTCTTACCCTGAAAATAAATTAAGTGATGAAGATATTGTTAAAGCCATGATTAAAGAAAATGGATTAAAATTTATGATATTTTTATCAAAATATAGAAAAGTTAAAAAAGTAGGTGAAGATATTAAAAATAATTTTGCTCAATTTGATGGTAACTTTTCAGATTTAGTTTCATTCTTTCATGAAATTGCTAAAAACGAGTTTAATGGTGAAATAATTAATAAAATAAATAAACTCATTGAACTATCAAATGAAATTGATTTTCAACAAATGATTTCAGATGAGAAAATTATTCACAAAATAATTTTAGAGAGAATTAACGATAAATTCAAACAAATGACTGAAGCTGAAAAGAAAGAGTATCAAGACTTTGCTCAGCATGTTAGAATTGAAAATCTTGAACCTTATAGATTTGTTAAGAAGTTTGCTAAAATAATAAAAATAATTTTCCCAATTATTGTCGCTACACCTGACACAGATTTATCACCATGATCAAAAGAAGAACTAGATTATGCTATTATGGATGAATCAAGTCAGATCTTTATTGAAAAAGGACTCCCAATTCTTTATCTTGCTAAGAAAAAAGTTCTTGCAGGAGATCCTGAACAAATGAGACCTAGTAACTGATTTGGTACAAGAAGTACCGATGACACAATATTTGGGCAAGTTGATTCGCTTTTGGATTATGCATCTTCGTTAAATGTTACGCAAATTTTATTAGATAAAAACTATCGTTCAAACCACGCTGCTTTAATGTCCTTCTCTTCAAAGCATTTTTATAAATCGCAACTAGATGTTGTCGATGCTAACGAAGAATTCGGAAGTGAACCATTAGAAGTTTTTGAAGTTGATGGCGTATGAAAAGACAGCAAAAACGAAGCAGAAGCATTAAAGGCTATAGAATTACTACAACAAAATCTTGATAAGTATAAGAAAATTATTTTGCTCGCTTTTAACATTTCACAAAGTGAATATATTAATTCCTTAATTTTAAACAAGTACCCTGACTTAGAAGAAGCGATACATTCTAAAAAACTCCTTATAAAAAATATAGAAAATATTCAAGGTGATGAAGCTGACCTTGTTATAGCAACTATATCTTATGATAAACAAACAAAATTATCTTCAACATATATTTGTAGACCCGGTGGTAGAAATGCGTTAAATGTAGCTGTATCTAGAGCGAAAGATAAAATGATAGTTATAAAAACTATTAACTCATCCGATATTCAGCTTTCTGGCACACATGCTGATGATCTTGAAACCTTTAAAGAATGATTAAGATTCCTTGAAAAATCAAATGAAGAAAAGAGAAAAGAGGTCTATGATTCATTTAATAAAACAGGAGAGTCAGTTGATGATAAAAAATTATTTAGTTTTAAAACATTTGATAAGAGCGATTATAATTTCGATCAAAACTCAATATGATTTAGAGATCTTGTTAAGAAAATTATTTTAAATTCAATTAAAAATAAAGATGGTTTTGAACTTTTTGAAAATTATAATGTAGGTTCTATTAATATTGATTTAGTTGTTACTAAAAATCAAAAACCATATAAATCATTTATCTTTGATATGCTTAGTTATGATTCTAATGAAAAATATATGAAAATAAGGGATAGATATAGATTTTTAGTATCTAAAAAATACGATGTAGAAATAATTACACCAATTTCATGAATTACACAACAAAATAAAATCAATGATTGATTTGGTGTTCTTGAAAATGAATCAAAAAACATTGCTAGTTTTCAACCTACATCTTCATACATTTTAAACAAATCAAATAACGAACAATTTCACAATAAAGAAAATCTTACTGGAATAAATGAGTTAGAAAACATAAAAGAAAATGCTGAAAAAAATATTTCTAAAGTATTAAATAATTCAGAAGAAACTTCAACAATAACTTCTAACCAACAATACAAGACTACACACGTTACCACAAAAACGCAAGTATCAAGTTTCTTTGGTTTTGATAGTAATGACAAAAATGAATTAGATAGCAAAATTGAAGAAGTTGTGATTCAAGAAAATATCAAAGATGAAGAAGTGATTCAAGAAAATTACTTTAGTGAAAACGAGAATAACGTTGCTGATAGCGACGAAGAAAAAGAGAGCGAAATTAAAATTGAGAATCTACAGGATGAAATTAGTGAAGTGGATGAAGAATTAGAAGATGTTTCTTCTTTAGTCTATCCATCAAAAATAACTTCAGATATAGAGGATGAATATTTGTTCGAAGAAAAAGATGAAGAAGATGATTCACAAGTATCGACTAACATACAAAATCGTGAACATGAATATTTTGATTTTAACTATGAAAACCAAGAGAATAAAAAAGATGTTTCACAAAATAATGATTTATTAAATGATGAAGAATTAAACGAAATAGGACATTCAACAGATTCGTTAATTAATAAAGATGATTTAATGAGTGAACTTAAAAATATTATTAAGAATCACGATGATAATGAATTTAATGATGATTTACTTAATCAAGAAGAAGATCTTGAATCAAATAGCGAAGAACTTAGCGAAAACAGTGAAGAAGATAAAAGATCTATAGATATGGAAATAACAAAATACGAAACTGATGAATTGGATCAGAATGAAGTAGAAGAAGAATATGAAATTCCTAATTTTAAAATATATGAGAATAAGAATGAGTTTACTTCAACCTGACTACTTAATGATGAGGACTTTACGGAGATAAATGATGAGGAAAAGTAGAAAGAAAGAAATTGAATTAGAAGAGACTTTATCTTTTTTATCTAAGAAGGTAAAGAAAAATATAATTATGCACTTATATACATGTCACGAGATTGAGTGTGATGTAACAGCGTTAGTTAACGTATTAAATGAAAAACAGGCAAATGTTTCTAAACATTTAAATGACTTAAAAAAGGCAAATATAATAGATGCTAATAAAGAGGGTTTATTTTCATATTACTATTTAACAGATGATTTTAAAAACAAATTTTATTTATTACTTGAAACAATTTATAAAATTGATGAGCAAAAAATTTATGAATGTAACTGCATAAATGATGGACACAAAATTAATTAAAAATAAAACAAAAAAAATAAGAATTTGAGACTTCACAAAAGGCCTAAAATTTCTTATTTTACTAACAATTTTATTAATTGCAATTCAAATATTTTTAGAAGTAATGACTCCAAGATTTGTTCAAGAAATTATCAATATTATTTCAAATGATTCGAAAGATTACACGTTGTATACCCAATCAGAAAAAGAGAATTTAGTTTATAAGAATGGTGGAATTTTATTCTTATTAATATTTTCATCCATGTCAATATCATTATTTATTCAAATCTTTCTAATATCAAAAATTACAACACAGTTCTCCGCAAATATAAAAAACAAAATTTTTGAGAAACTTCAAGAATTTTCACCTCAAGATCTAAATAAATTTACTATTGGATCCATAATGAATAGGTTAAATTCCGATGTATCAAGTATGGAAAGAACACTATCCATGATTGTTGTTTCTATTGTTAGATCAATATTTACATTTGCTAGTGCATTATACTTTGCGTTAAGCGAATCATATGAATTATCTTATATTTTTTTAGTAACTATACCACTAAGCGTAATTATGTTTATGGTTATGCTCTATGTTAAAAAAGTTATAAAAAAATTATTTAAATTTAATGATGAATTTAACCACAAATTACAAGAAAATCTAAATTCATTAAAAACAATAAAAGCAAATACGAATGAAGTTCATGAGTTAAATTCAATAAAGTCACACACTCAAAGATTAACAAAATCAAATTTAAAAATCGTACTAGCAAACTCAATTGGTGAATCATTTTTTATGACAATCATTTTTATGTCTTTAATACTTTTAGCCACAATAGGTGTAAACTTATTTTTGAGTGAAAAAATTAAGGTGGGACATATAGTTTTATTCGGTACTTACATTTGAATGATAACATCATCTTTTCTAGGTATATTAAATATTGGTTTCAATTTATTCATAGCAGTTCCTAGTTCAAAAAGATTAAAAGAACTTTTGAACCATGAAACAGAAATCAAAAACTCACATAACCCTATTACTGTTTTTGATATTGACACAATTGAATTTAGAAATGTATGATTTAAATACCCTTCAAATACACAGTTTACATTAAAAAATCTTAATTTTAAAGTTTCTAAGGATTCATCTTTCGGAATAATTTCAAAAACTGGAGAAGGTAAATCAACAATGCTTAAGTTATTTGCAAGGTTTTATGATGTTTCAGATGGTGAAGTTTTGATTAATAATATAAATATTAAAGAATATGATGTTGCCAAATTAAGGGAAAAAATTGGAATAGTCTTTCAAGAAAATATTTTATTTAACGGAACTATAGAATCAAACTTTAAACTAATGGATCCAAAAATTACTGATGAAGAAATATGAGATTCCTTAAAAAAAGCGGACATGTACGAATTTGTTCAATCTCACCCTGACAAACTAGGAATGAAGATTAACCCTAAAGGAAGCAATTTTTCAGGCGGGCAAAGACAAAGATTATCAATAGCAAGAGCTTTATTAAAGAAACCAAAACTGCTTATTCTCGATGATGCAACAAGTGCTGTCGACAGCAAGACTGAGAAATCATTAAAAACAACAATAAACAATATTGAACAATGCATAAAAATTATTGTATCCCAAAAAATTTCCACATTAAAAGACTCAGATAAAATTTTAGTTTTAGAAAATGGTGAAATATCTGATATTGATAATCACGAAAATTTACTAAAGAATAATAAGTTCTATAAAGATATTTTTGATTCACAAAATTCGGTAATAGAGGCAGATTAATATGAATAAAAAAGAAACAAGCAATTCATTAAAAAGAATTTTTGGATATTTATGAAACAACAATAAATTACTTTTAATTTCTGGTCTTATACTTTACGTTTTAGCTATTTCAGGAATGCTTTACAATCAAGTTTTTATTGGTAAAGTTATAGTCGATACAGTCCTAAAGGATTACATTTCAGAAAACAGTAGTAAAAATATTAATGATTTTGATTGGCAATTCTTCACTCTTGTTATTGTTTTATCTGCTCTTTTATTTATGCTTTCAATAATTTTTAAGTTTATTGGTAACTTTATTTTAAGTTTAATAACTTTTAGGACTATGAAAAAAATTCAAGATGATTTATATCACAAGATTCAGAATTTACCTTTAGATTATTTAAATAAAGAACTAAAAGGTTCAATAATGTCTGCTTTTAATTCCGACATAGAAACCCTAAAAAATTTCTTTAGAGATATAATACCTAATACTATTAATGCTATATTAACTTTATCAATATCATTAGTAATGATGTTTTTACTTAACTGACAACTAACATTTATAATGATTGGATTTATGTTGGTTATATTAGGAGTTTCATACTTTTTAATGAAAAAAAGTAGATCATTTTTTAAGAATGAGAGAAAAATTAATGCTGATATATCAGGATATACAGAAGAAATTTTATCAGGGTTTGAGACTACAAGAATTTTTGCAAATCCACAAGAAATTATCAATGAATATAGAAAATTAAATGAAGAGTATAGAAAAACAAACAGAAAAGTTTACACTATATCAGGACTATTTTTCCCCCTCTCTTTTAATATAGGATTAATAGGTTATGGGACAATTGCATTATTTGGTGCTATATTGTTTTTAAAAGGCGAAACAGCAGGAATCGGATTAACAATCGGTACATTAATTTCATTCACACAATTTTCTAAGAGTTTTTCAAATCCTATTTCGATTTTGATGCTAAATGCTAATGATATTTTAAGAGCAATAGCAGGTTCAAAAAGAATTTTTGGAATACTTGATGAAGAAGACGAGTTGGATGAAGGTAATATCTTCTTATTTAAAAATAGTGATGGTACTTTTGTTTGAAAAAATAGTAATAACGAAATTATCAAGAAATATGAAGGAAAAATAGATTTTAAAAACGTTTCTTTTTCATATAATAATCAACAAACTTTAAGTAATGTTAGTTTTGAAATTAAACCTGGACAAAAAGTTGCTTTAGTCGGAAAAACAGGAGCAGGAAAAACTACAATAATTAACTTATTAGGAAGGTTTTTCGAAATTTCTGAAGGCGAAATTTTGATTGATAATATTAATATCAAAGAAATAAAAAAAGCGTCATTAAGACATATGTTAGGTTATGTTTTACAAGAAGTTCAAATTTTTTCCGATACTCTTGAGAACAACATTAAATACGGTATAAATGGCACTTATGAAGAGCAAAGACTTCAAAAAGCTATAAATGATGCTAATTTACTTAAATACGTAAATAAGCTAGAGAACGGTCTTGATACTTTATTACATAATTCAGGAAGCATTTTATCACAAGGTGAAAAACAACTTGTTTCAATTGCGAGAATTAGTTATAGACAACCTCAAATCATTATTTTTGATGAAGCAACATCTAATATTGACTCATTGACAGAAAGAGAAATTCAAGATTCAATGAACCAACTTTCTAAAAAAGCAACATCTATTGTTATTGCTCATAGACTTAGCACTATAACTAATTCCGATTTAATCATTGTTATTGATAAGGGTCAAATAATAGAAAAAGGTACCCACACTGAATTAATGAATAATAAAAGTAAGTACTATGAATTAATAAACGCTTCAAAAACTAATTAAAAAAATATTCAGACATTATTCTGAATATTTTTTTAATTACTTACCAAATTTAAAGTGACAAACATCCCCATCTTTCATGATATATGTTTTACCTTCTTGACGCATTTTTCCGGCATTTTTTGCGCCCAATTCCCCGCCATATGTGACGTAATCTTCAAAACTTATTACTTCAGCTTTAATAAATTTCTTCTCAAAATCTGTATGTATAACTCCAGCACACTTTGGTGCTTCTCATCCTTTATGATAAACTCAAGCTCTAGCCTCTATTTTACCGGCTGTAAAATAAGTTTCTAAATTCAATAAGTCAAAAGCTTCTTTTGTAAGAACATCTAATCCACTTACTTCAATTCCATACATAGTTAAAAGTTCAGATTTTTCATTTTCATCATCAATTTGCGAAAGTTCTGATTCTACTTGTGCTGAAATTGGGATAATTTTTTCGTAGTCTTTAAGAGAATCTTTTAAATAATTAAATAATTTATCTTCCTTGTAGTTAGTGAATTGTTCAGCACTTAAATTAGCAACATAAATAATTGGTTTAAATGTTAATAAATGATAACCCTTAATAAATTTTAGTTCATTTTCATCTAATGAAACTTCTCTTACTGGAATATTGTTTTCTAATGCTTCTTTAACTTTTAAAGCAGCATTTTGCTCAATTATCCCATTTTTATCGCCTGATTTAGCTTTTTTAGCAACTCTATTAAGAACATTAGTAACTGTTTCTAAGTCTGCCAACATTAACTCATAATTTATAACATCTTTATCTCTTACCGGATCAACAGAATTAGCAACATGCATTATATTTTTATCTTCGAAGCATCTAACGACATGTATTATGGCATCAACTTCTCTTATGTTAGCTAAAAACTTATTACCAAGACCTTCACCTTTAGAAGCGCCTTGCACTAAGCCTGCTATATCTACGAAATCAAAGGTAGCTCAAACAATTTTGTCCGGATTAATTAAATCCGCAATTTGTTTTAATCTTGGATCAATTAATGGAACAGATGAAATATTTGGCTCAATAGTTGTGAAAGCATAGTTAGAAGCTTCTACTTGTTTTTTTGTAAGTGCACTAAATAAGGTACTCTTACCAACGTTTGGTAAACCAACAATTCCTGCTTTTAATGACATATTCCTCCTATTAATATCTTTACATTAATAATAAAATTAATTTTACTTGAAATTTGATAAAATTTTAAAAAATAATGAAAGGTTTTTTGATGAATATAGAAACATTAAAGATATGATTTAGTTTTTATAAAAATGAATCCATTTTTAGCGGCTCATTCGAAGAATTTGTAACTAATGTTAAGAAAACTTTTGTAGAAGCAGTAATTGAAAATAACAAAATATCGCCAAGTATTTATGGAATTAAATTTAAAGGTGATAATATGTACAATTTTAACCATTTAAATCCATTTACAGCAATTAGCTTGTTGAATAGTTTTTTGAAAAATTCTGGTTTAACAAAAAATTCAAAAATATTAATAGGTAGTGATTTCGATTCTGTACAGATAAATCAAATAAAAGAATATTTTTCAAGATTTCTAAATAGATACAAGATTGAAACATATGTTCATAATTCAACAATCATTAATGATTTTTTATTTTTTGAATCAATTAAAGCTTCAGGAATTCATAATGGTATTTTTGTTAGTTATGATAAAGAGAGTCAAGAGTTTTACATTAAGTTTTATAATAAAAAAAATGAAATATCAATAGAAGAACAAAGAAAAATAATATCTGATTTTCAATATATCAAAAATCCTATTATACTTTCCAAAAGTTCTCAGTCAACAGTTATTAATTTGGATAAAGTTATACAAAACTATTCGGATAAATTTCTTAAACCCTATTTATCTAGATTAGAAACGTTATCAAAGAAACCTACATTTAATGTTTATACGATAATATCAGATCCGGAAGCTGAGTATATTTTGAGTAAATTACTAGCGAAATCAGGATTTAAAGTTCATAGAATTAATTCAGCTTATAACAAAAACGCTTATTTTGAGAAATTTAATTTCAAATTTATGAAAAGTTTAAGTTTAAATTACCAAAGAGCCGACATGTTGATCATCATAAATTCAGCACATGAGATAAAAATATATGTTTGAACCAAAAATAAATACATTTTACTAACAGAAGATCAACTTATCTATTTATTTATAAATAATTATTATTTAACCTGGAAAAAGTCTGGTATCTTAGAAAAAAATAAATTGTTTATACCTTTTTATACTTCAAAAAACATTTTAAAACTTTTATCCACTTTCAAAATTCCTTTTGACTGAAATAAAAATATTTCAAGAAATCAAAACATATTATTAAGTTTTACAGATAACAAGTTTTCATCAAATATTGATAATAATTTAAATTATGTAAATTATCCGTTTATCATAAAATTATGTTTTATGCTATACAACTATAAAATTAATAACAACTTGTTTGATTATAAATATAAAAAGATGATTGAAAGCAATTCAAATATACTTTTAACAAGTAATGATATAAAAATTAGTTATAAAAACTCTCTTGAAATACTCAATTTTTATCACATAGGAGAGAGAATTCATAAAAAAATTAAGGTCTTAGAAATAAATAAAGTTGATAACGTTTCTCGTGAACAACATGATTATTTGACTATTAAATTTAGTTTTAAGAAAAAAACTTTTTACTCTTATATTTTCTACAATTTTAAAAAAAATAGCCTAGTTTTTAAGAATGAACTTGAATTAGATAATTCATTAAATAAAATAAAAATTTACTTAATAAACTTCATCTTTAAAAGGATTTCAAGAAAAATAGTGAGATATTCGAAACAATTAAAAAAAGTGGGATCTGATGAAAAATAAAAATGAATTGACTAAAAAACAAATGTGAAAATTATATTTTAGTTTTCAATTTAAATCTAAAAAAACATACCTTATACTTTTATCATTTTTATTATTATTTTGTCTAGTTATTTTATTAGATTTTTTAATAAGAAATAAGTGCGAAAATTATAAGTTTATTGATACGCTAGGAACCTCTGTTATAGTAACCTTTATATCCTCTTTACTTTTTTTGGGTATAAAAATCGGATTACTTAATAATACTATAAGTAAATTCAAAAATAATTCTTCTTCATATAGACAAAATAAAGAAGAAAAGTTGCTTAAAAATTTAAATAGTAATGAAAAAATGATTTATGAAAATAAGAAAAAACTTAACGAAGAATACAGAAATAGTTTTTATTTTAAAACCTCATTTCCTCATGTTTTAAACCTGGTTATTTGGTTCATTTTTTTCTTAATCATGATCATAATTAGCTATTCTTAAAATATTTATCTATAATCTACTTTTATTTATAAAATAAAAGTGGATTTTTTGATATAATAAAAACCTATGCAAAATAATAAGAATTTTATGGAAAACATTGTTAATCATTTAAAAAACTCAGGATTTGTTTATCAAGGTAGCGAAATTTATGGAGGTCTTTCAAATACTTGAGATTATGGTCCATTAGGAGCGCTTTTAAAAGATAATATCCGTGATTTTTGAAAAAAAGAATTTATTTTAAAAGAATCAAGTAACTTTTTAATTGATTCTAAAATTTTAATGAATCCACAAGTTTGAGTAACAAGTGGACATGTTTCGAATTTTAGTGACCCGCTAATCGAAAATAAAAAGAACGGAAAAAGATATAGAGCAGATAAGTTAATTCAAGAAATTGATGAAAATATAATACCGGAAAAAATGTCAAATAAAGAAATGGTAGATTTTCTTATTAATAATCTTCCAGAATATGATGGTTCAAAAACGGAGTGAAGTGAAATAAAACAATTTAATTTAATGTTTGAAACACATCAAGGAGTTGTTGAGGGTTCTAAGTCGAAAGTTTTCTTACGTCCAGAAACTGCGCAAGGTATCTTTGTGAACTTTAAAAACGTTTTAAGAACATCAAGACCAAAATTACCTTTCGGGATAGGACAAGTTGGAAAAAGTTTTAGAAACGAAGTTACCCCAGGAAACTTTATTTTTAGAACCAGAGAATTTGAACAAATGGAATTAGAGTTCTTTACGAAGCCAGAAGAGGCTAATCAATGATTTGATTATTATGTAAACAAATCATATGAATTTGTTCAGAAATTAGGTCTTAAAAAAGAAAATGTAAAATTAAGAAAACACGAGAAAGAAGAATTATCACATTATTCAGCCGGTACAACAGATATTGAATTTAAATTCCCGTTTGGTTGAGGTGAATTATTGGGTGTTGCTAATAGAACTGATTATGATTTAAGTTCTCACTCTAAAGCAACTGGTGAGAATCTTGATTACTTAGATCCGGAAACAAATAACAAAATAATCCCTTATGTAATTGAACCAAGTATAGGATTAGATCGTTTAATGCTTGCTGTCTTATCAGATGCATACGACGAAGAAGAAATAAGTGAAGATGATAAAAGAGTAGTTTTAAGATTACCTCTTGAAATTGCGCCTTATAAAGTAGCAATTCTTCCTTTAGTGAAAAAACTTAGTGATAAGTCAAAAGAAATTTTTGAATCCCTAATAGATAAAGGTATTTCAGTGTTGTATGATGAATCTGGTTCTATAGGAAAAAGATATAGAAGACAAGATGCTATTGGTACATATTGATGTTTAACAGTAGATTACGATACATTAGAAAATAATACTGTTACATTAAGAAATAGAGACACTATGGCACAAGTAAGAATAAATATTGACGACTTACATAAATACATTTAACCAAATTATGAATGAAATTGATTTTAAAAAAATAAATGATGATATTTTAAACAAAGCGGATATCGTTAGTATAATTTCAAATTACGTATCATTAGAGAAGAAAGGCAATAATTATATTGGGTTATGCCCCTTTCATCAAGATAATACTCCTAGTTTTACAGTTTCTCCTAGCAAAAAAATATATAAGTGTTTTGCTTGTTCAGAAAGCGGTAATGTTATTACATTTATTAAAAATCATCTGGGAAAAAATTATCTAGAAACATTGGATTATTTTTCAAAAGAATTATCACTAGATTTTGATTTAAGTCAAATGAATAAGAAGGCGGAAACAAGAAGTGAAGAGGAATTAGAAATTTTAGAAGTTTTAAAAATAACTAATTCTTTTTATAAAGTTAAAGTTTTCAACAATAAAGATGCGCAAGAATATCTTAAAAAGAGAAATTTATTGGATACCGAATTGAGAAAAACATTTAATATAGGTTTTGCTCCAGGTAATGAGCTTTACAAATATTTATCAGAATCTTCTAAATTCTCAGACGATTTAATTTATAAATCAGGTTTAATAACAAGTGATTTTAAGGAACTCTTTTGAAATAGAATAACTTTTGGAATAAAAAATTCACAAGGTGAAATAGTGGGTTTTAGCGCAAGAGCTCTTAATAATGAAATAAAACCAAAATACATCAATTCACCTGAAACTAGATTATTTAACAAATCTAAAATACTTTATAACTATGATAATGCAAGAAACTCCATCGAAAAAAACAAAGAAGTATATATTGTGGAAGGTTTCATGGATGTTATTGCACTATACAAAGCAGGTATAGAAAATGCTGTTGCATTAATGGGAACTGCTCTTACTAATGACCATGTAAGGTTGATTAATAAATATTCTGTTATTTTGTTCTTAGATAAGGATTCAGCTGGTATTAGCGCTACAATTAAGTCTATAAAAACATTGTTAGCAAATAATGTTTCAAATATATTTGTTTCAGCTAATAGTTTTGAAAAGGATGCGGATGAAATATTAGAAAAAGAAGGAAAAGAAGCATTATTTTATACTTTAAATAATAGAAAATCCTTCATTGATTTCATATATGATTTTTATACTAATACACACAATTTAAAAACTGATTTCAACTACATAAACATTAAAAAGTTCGAGAACGATCTATCTTCATTTTTGAGTTTGCTAGATTATGATCAAAAATTTTATATCTTCAATAAATTTAAATCAGACTTTGGTTATGATTTAAGTTCATTATCAAACTCAAGTAATCAACAAAATGCACAAAAGCTAAGTGATGTTAAGCAATTTATCAACACAAATTTTGAAGAATACTATGATAACCATTTAAATATTAATAAAAATATTTTTACTTATAAAGACTTTACTGATTTGATCGCAACTAATATAAGAATTAAATTTTTAATGTATTTTATTTTAAAACCTGATTTTGCTAAAAGATTTTACAGTTTAGATAACTCAAATATTCTTTATAGCAAACCAACTCAATTAGAAAAGGTTTATGAAGATATAAAAGATAAATCGTTTGGTTATTTTGATCTTTTAGGTCACCAAAAAGAACCGACAGTCAAAGAAGCCATAATTAAAATAAAAAAAGATATGCATACCAGAATTTTTGAATTAATTGCTTCGATTAAAAAAGAAGTAAATGAACAAGAATTAAGAGATTTTTATGTTAGATATATTAATGATATTATCAAGACAATTAATGATAACGGTCAAATATCTCTCAATCCAATAGTGCAAGAATTAATTGATGCTTATAAAGAGGAAAATGAGAGATTAAAGATCACACCAAATCCAAAACAAAACTCATATCTAATGAAAGAATTAAAAAGATTTAAAAACAAAAAAATATAAAAGGAGATTTATGAAAAAAGAATTTGAACCATTTATAACATTTCTAAAAAAAGAAATGAAAAGAATGAAAAGAAGCAAACTGACTCAAGAAGAAGTTATGGAAGCTTTATTAAAAAACCGTTTAGAAGTTGAAGATGAACAAATGGATGATCTATTATTTGAATTAGTTGATCTTGGCATATTGGATAATGAATTAGATTCAGGGGATACTGATGATGTAAATTTAGATGAATTACAAGAAGAAGTTTTCAAATCTCCTAAAACAACTAAGAAATCAAAAGAGCATTTTGATGATGATGATTTTGAATCAAATAATAATTCTAATTTAGATGATTTAGATGATGCTCACATGACAGATATTGATGACGATGATGATGAAGATTATGACGATAGTCTTGAAGGACTTGGTGATTGAGATGATGATTTAACTTCTCCTGAAAAATTTACCTACGATGAAAAAGATGAAGAAGATGATGAAGAAGAAGAGGAAGAAGAACAAGAAGATAGCATTTATCAGGACTTTGACGATGATGAATTCGGTATAGGTGAGGATATAAATGTTAATGATCATAATTCATCCTTATTGCTCTCTGCTGAAGATAAAAAACCAGAAAATTTATCAAATAAATTGACCGAAACAAATGACATTGTAAAATGATACATGAGATGAATAGGTAAGTATGGTAAACTTCTTACTGAAAGTGAAGAACGAGAACTTGCAAGTAGAATGATTAAAGGTGGATTTAGAGGAAAAAAAGCTAGAGATACATTAATCAATAGAAATCTTCGTTTAGTTATTAATAATGCAAAGAAATATAAAAATAGAGGTCTTTCGTTTATCGATTTAATTTCTGAAGGTAACGCAGGTATAATGAAAGCTGTTCAAAAATATGATGTTTCAAGAGGTTTTAAATTCTCTACATATGCCACATGATGAATTAGACAAGCAATAACAAGAGCCGTTGCTGATCAAGCGAGAACAATTAGAGTTCCTGTACATATGGTTGAAACAATTAATAAGGTTTCTAAAGTTGAACGTGAGTTACATCAAGAATTAGGCTACGAACCTTCAGATGAAGAGATAGCAAAGAGAATAGGGAATTCTTTTACACCTGAAAAAGTTAGATATATTAGAAAAATTAATACAGATCCTATTTCTTTAGATAAGCAAGTGGGGAAAGAGAACGATTCACAATTTAGTGATTTTGTTAAAGATGATAATATTGTTAACCCTGTAGACCACTCATCTAAAGAAGAATTAAGTGTAATTTTAAAAGAAATGCTTGCTTGATTAGAACCTGATGAAAGAGAATTGATTTGCAAGAGATTCGGTGTTGGGGAAGACGAAAATGGTAATCCATACGAAATTCATAGCCTTGAAGAATTAGCTAAAGCCAGAAATAATGTTTCAAAAGAAAGAATTAGACAAATAGAGAATAAAATTCTTAAGAAATTAAGAAACCACCCTAAATATGGTCCTATTTTAAAAAACTTTTCATAATCATGACAGTTAAAACATTTATTGAGAATCTTAAAAAATTATATCCTGAAAATAATGCTGAAATTTGGGATTATACTGGTTATAATGTAAAAAGTCAGCAAAATAAGAAGTTTTCTGGAGCTATTTTAGCTATTGACTTAACTAAAGAAGTTTTAGAAGAAGCTATTAAAAGAAAATTTAATGTAATATTAACTCACCATCCTTTTATATTTAATAAAACATGAAAAGAAGAATTTGTGCAAGCACCTTATAAAAGAGAAATTTATAAAAAATTAAAGGAACATCAAATTACATCATATTCGCTACATACAAACTTCGATTACGATTTGCATGGTACTTCATATCAAATATTTAATTTTTTAGGATTAGATAAAAAACTATTATCAAATAATTCACCAACTTATAGTGTTGTTTTTGAAAATGACCCAAGAATAAATCTTATTAGTTTAATAGAAGAAAAATTTGGGTATTCAAACGCTTTAAGACTTAATTTTAATGATCAAGAGTTATCTAAATTTAAAAAAATAGCTATCTTAAGCGGTTCAGGTTCTGTTTTACAAATCAATGAAATGCACTCAGAAATGAATATAGATTTATTTATAACAAGTGACATTAAATGAAATGAATGGATAAATTATAATCAAACAGGTATTAAAATTCTAGAAATACCACATTTAAGCGAAGATGTATTCGCGTGATCGCTTTTGCAAAAATTAAAGGATATTTATCCTTCTGAAAACTTTTATTTCAAAAAAATACAATTACCTTTTATAAACAAAAAATAAAGTAAAGGAAAAAAATGACAGTAAAATTTTCTATTAAAAGAATGATTTTATTTATACTGCAATTACTAATATCGATCGGTATTTTTAGCGGTATCATTTTTTCTACTTTATTTTTTAATTATCTTTTAATTTGGTTATTGTTAGTAGTTATTTATTTATTGAATGTTATTGTAACACTAATTATTTATAGCCAAAACAGAAATAATCAAGCTAAATTTAGTTGAATTTATTTGGTTTTATTTATTCCGGTCATTGGCCACATCCTATTTTTTATATTCGGATTAGATATTAAGAAAAAAGCTGAACTAAAATTAGATTTACTTCCTGATTACAAGATTTCTTATTATTTAGACAGTATCAAAAGTTCTGGGAAAGAAACTAAAAATCCTGTTATTCAAAAAATGATTAGAAAGAAAAGTTCTTTAACTTATGATGTAAATATTGAGCTTGAAAAAGAAGGATACAATTTTTATCAGAAGTTAATTAAGGAGCTTAAAAAAGCTAGAAAATCCATTTTTATTGTTACTTACATAATAAAAAATAGCGAGATTTCCAGAGAAATAATTAGTATATTGAAGAAAAAACAAAAAGAAGGTGTTGAAGTAAAGTGACTAATTGATGATTTTGGAGCAATTGGTAAACAAAGAAAATATTTGAAAAATCTTGTTAAGTCAAAGTCATTTAAGATTAAAATGATTGGTAAAATTTATTATCCTTTCATCAATTACTCATCATTTAGTAGAAACCACCAAAAATTCTTTATTATAGATTCCAGCAAAGTATTTTCAGGCGGGAATAATATTTCTGACGAATATGCATCACTTTCCCCTAAATATGGACATTGAATAGATATTAACTATATTATGCAAGGGCCATATATCAACGAATATATATTGCATTTCTTTAAATTGTGAAAACTTATTGCAAAAGAATCGATAGATGTTAAAAATTATCTAAATTATAGTAATCATAATTTACTAACTAATTCCCAAGCAATTTTATTAACAGACTCTCCATCATATAATCACTCAACAATAGAAGATTTCTTATTAATTGCATTTGCTAACGCAAGAAAAAGTATAAAAATAGCAACGCCTTATTTTACGATAACAAAATCACTAGAAAAACAATTAATAATTGCACTAAAAAGTGGGGTTGAAGTTACAATTTATTTTCCAGGACTTCCTGATAAACCTATGGTTTATAAAGTTGGTTTAAGTCAGTTGAACAAATTTATTCAATTTGGATTAAAGGTAAAAATTTATGACAATCACTTTTTACATTCTAAAATGGGTGTAATTGATGATGAAGTAGCTTGATTAGGTACTAACAACCTTGACCCAAGAAGTATGTTTTCTCAATACGAAACTGTAGATATACTGCAAGGAAATGTAGTTTCTGAGATAAATAATATTTTCGAAGACTACGATAAACATTCTTCTAATTTTCATAAAAAACCTTATTATGAGAGAAAATATAATAAATTTGAGAACTTCTTTTATGATTGAGTAAAAACATTAATTTAAAATTATGATATAATTTGTAAATATAGATCTATTTACACAGAAAGGCAAAATATGAAAGAATTTACATGTAAAATTATTGATCCAATCGGATTACACGCTCGTCCTACTTCATTAGTGACGGCTATTGCTGCAAAATATAAATCAGAGGCAAAATTATCATACAATGGACGTGAAGGTAATTTAAAATCAATCACGAACATTATGGCACTTGGGATTAAATATGGTGCAGAGATTACAATTAAAACATCTGGTGAAGATGAACAAGAAGCTATTGATGCTATTAGAAAGTCATTAGAAGACCACCAATTAATTTAAATTTAAAAAAATATATTAATTAGAAAAGTCATATGCAAGTTAAACGTGCATATGACTTTGTTTTTATGTATCCTTTAATAAAATAATTGTAGTGAAATAAGAAAGGATACATTAATATTATAATAAAAAATTTAGGAAAATGAATATCAATCAAAGAAAGAAAATAAATATACTCATTATGAAATTGCAAAAAATATCGATACTATTTGGAAATTCTAAAGAAAACTAGAACTAACTAGAAATTTACAGAAAAAACAAATGGATATTGACTAAATTTATAATGCATTATTTGAAATTAGTTTTACTTTTTTAAAAAAAGTAAGCAAAAAACAATGAGAAAACTTTAAAATTTTTCTATTTTCCTATATCTTTTTGTGCATTTAAAATTTAATAAAATTATTTTACAATTTCTTATTACATCCTTGCAAATAACTTTTGGAATATTCACAAAAACTTTTCTCAAGAAGCATACTATTATATTTCGGTAATATATGTTATAATAATTGACTTACTTATTAAATTAAGTAAGTAAAATTGAAAGTAGGGCAATATGTTTGAATTATATAATTACAATATGGTTGACGCCCAAACACTTCAAACATTTTCTATTTTAGAAAATAAAAATGAAGTTATGGAAGCTAAAAAAACATATTAATTAGAAAAGTCATATGCAAGTTGAACATGCATATGACTTTGTTTTTATGTATCCTGTAATAAAATAAATGTGCAAAAACAAGAAAGGATACATTAATATTATAATGAAAAATTTAGGAAAATGAATTTGTATTTTTGATCAATCAAAGAAAGAAAATAAATATACTCATTATGAAATTGCAGAAAATATTGATACTATTTGAAAGTTTCAAGGAAAATTAGAACTAACTAGAAATTTACAGAAAAAACAAATGGATATTGATTCAATTTATAATGCTTTATTTGAAATTAGCCAAGGTATATCAATTCAAAAAGCCTCTAGAAAAATAAAAAGAGATGTGAGAACAATAAAAAACAAAATTGATCTTATGACTAGTAAACATTCTAAAGATTTATTAAAATATCAAAGATTTCAATGTAACAATTGTTTTAAAAGAGTCACTAAGGTTAAAGTTATTCATTTTTCTAAAATATACGATCATTTATTGGATTATAGATACTCAAGATTGTTTTTCAGAAATACTAAGTTACAAGAAAAATGAGAACCATTTAAAGAGTATTGAAATGATATTAGACATAAATATAATAAATACAAAATCAAAAGAAATATTAAAGAAAAGATGCCAAAAACTTCTGTAAAGTTTTTGGTAAATTCTTTTAAGAAATCTCACATTGGCTTTAGCCCTTCTGTTAGTTCAGTGTATAAAAAGATGCAATCCTTACCATTTTATCTAGATTATGAACATATAATTAGAAAATCAGAAGGTAAATATATTAGGAAAACAACCAAGAAGACTAAATTAGTAACATTGAATAACGCTACCGAAATAACTAAGAGACCAAATTATATTAACGATAGATCAGAAATGGGCCATTACGAACTTGATACTGTAATGGGCAAAATTGATGATAAAAAGTGTTTAGTAACTTTGTTAGAAAGACAAACTAGAAAGTCATATGCTACAATAACCAAAAGAGGTTCAAAATATATTCATCAAGCTTTAAATAATATGATTAAAAAGTTTGGTTTAAATATTAAATCCTTAACTGTCGATAATGGTAAGGAAAATGTTTTATTACACAAAATCATTCCTAAAGACAGATTGTTCAAATGTCTTCCATATAGTTCATGGCAAAAAGGCTCCATTGAAAATATGCATAGATTAATAAGGTATTTTATTCCTAAAGGTAAAAGTCTTGACAATTATACTCAAGAAGAAATTGATTTTATGATGGAATGAATAAATAACTATAGAAAAATTATTAATCAACCTTAGATTATTTTAACCCCCCGCCCTTGATTTCAGACAAGGGAGCCTTACTTTTTGAAAAAGTAAGCAAAAGCGGCGAGAAAACTTTTAAAGTTTTCTATTTTCCTATACCTTTTTGTAAATTTAAAATTTGATAAAATTATTTTACAGTTTTTTTATTACATCCTTGCAAATGACTTTTAGAATATTCAAGCTAAAAAAACAACCATTTTATGTAAAATAATTACAGTGATTTGCTTATAATGTTTAATGTTTTTGATTTAAATCTAGAAATAAATGAAAACGATTGGAAAATAAAGGAAGATAAACACTTTACTTATTACATATACAAAAAAGAGTGTGCTTCCTATTATCGGGTGAAAAATTCACTTATCTGCTCAAAAAAATAATTACCTAAAAATACTTAAAATTGTTTTTCCATTTTTTGTAAAGCATAATATATCTTTTAAATTTATTTCGAATTATAAAACATTTAAACAAAGCATTGATTCGATAGAAATACAAAATTTGACAGGAAAATTTATAACAATTTATCCAGAAAATGAAAAAAAATCTTTTTTTATTATAAGTCAATTATTTAATTTATTAAAGACGTTCAAAGGGCCAATAACATATTCTGATAGACGATATAAAAAATCTATAATAAGTTATAGGTATGGACATTTTTTAAAACTAGACAAAATTTCTGAGAAATTTATTATTAAAAAATATAAACCAGATAATATTAAAGATCCCTTCCAAAAGGAGCAAAAGATTTCTAATAGTATTAAAGGCTTTTCTATTTTAGGATTGATTAGTTTTGATGCGTTCTCAAATATATGACTTGTTTCTGATAAAAAGAATAAATATGTAATGAAAGAAAGTAAAAAATTTTTTCTTGATAATATACCTGTTAATAATAGAAAAAATGAATATTCGATATCTTCAAAATTTATAAGCAGATTTATTCCTAAAGCAATATTTAAATTTTGAAATGATAATAGTTTTTTCTTTTTATTTGAGTTTAAAGAAGGAATATCGTTAAACAAAGTTAAAAACTTATTTAATATTTTTTTAAACAAAGATAATTCAAACGAAGATTTAATATTTTCCTTTTTAAATGAATTTAAGTTATTTATTGATTTTATACACAATGATAAAAAAATAATATTAAATGATGTTAAGTTAGACAATTTTATTTTTGATACAGAAAATAAAAAAATAAGCTTTATTGATTTAGAAAATTCTTTTTTACTTGGTAGTAAAAAAATAACAAAAGTAAAAAGTGAATATGATAATCATTTTAAAAATCATATTAAAAATGATAAAGAAAAAGTATTTTTAATGTTGCTAGATATATTTTTCGATTTTAATAAAGGTTCTAAAATAAGCTGACAAAACTACATAAATATTTTGTTTTCAGTAAAGTATAATGAATTTTATTTTAAAATACTAAATTATATACTTCAGATATTTGATAAAAAAATAAAATTAGACAAAATTAAGCTGATTACTAATTTTGAATACTTGAATTCAAAATTAGTTAAAATGTCTTCAAAAATTAAATACACAAAATGATCTGAGATTATTTATTTAATCTCAAAAGATTTAAATAAAAATAATTTTTTATTTTTCGACACTTTAGAATTGATTTTAAAATGTAATGATTTGCATATCGGCGAAGAGTTAATTCGTGAATTATTAAATATTCATGAGAAAAAAATAGATATAAATGGAGCGTATTTTAATGGACAAAATTATTCATATTATTTATTAAACGGTACAATTGGAATATTATATATAGTAATTTTATTTAGCGTGAGATTTGCTTCAAATAAATTTAAATATATTTTAGATAAATATTTCAATCATATTAAAGATGTTTATACGCGAAAAAATACTATTGGATTAGGGATGTCAGGAATTTATTTAGTAGAGTATTTTTATTATAAATTATTTTATGGTTTAAATTCAATAAATGATGAAAAACTTTATATTTTTTTATTAGGCTTTAACAAGAATAAATTTTATGATTTCAAAGGTAAAGAATTATTTAATGATTTGATAAATGGTTCCTTGGGGCTATCTATATTATTTAAAATAAATAACGACGAAAAGAAAGGGGTAATTAATGAAAAAATACTTTTCTAAAAAATTTTTACTTATTTGAATTTCGTTTTTTTATATTGTTTCAGTCTTATCATCTACATTTTTAGTTTTTTTTACAACTGAATTAATAACAAAAATCGAAAACCAAAAAACAAATATAAATATTTATTTCATTATAGTTTCATTATTGACGATAACCTTTTTATTATCCACATTATTAAGTCAATTATTAAAGAATAAATGAAATTATTATATTAATAAACAGTTGAGTAGTGATATTTTTAATAAAATATCCACAGAAAGTGCTTTAGATATTAAATTAAATAAAGAAGGTAAATATTTATCTTGAATTAAGTATAGACTTCCGGAAATTAGACAACTTATATTTAATTCTTTATTTTCGATATCTCTAAATTTCCTTATAAATATATTTACAGTTATTGCACTATTATTTATAAGTTGAAAAATTACTTTAATAGGATTATTTATATTTATAATAAGTTTTCTAACACCTTTATTTTTAAGTATATTAGCAGGAAAGATAAATCAAAAATATAATTATAATCAAGAAAAGATTATGTCATCATTATTTAATGTTTTTAAAAGTTTTAGAATGTTATATTACTTGAGTGAAGAAGAAAAAATAATAAACTTTATAGATAGAGAAATTGATGATTGAATTAGAAAGATAAATCAAACAAAGTCAAAAGTTATTGTTTTAGAAATAATAAGTAGTTCATTTCAATTATTCGCTAATGTAATATTTTTCTTTATTATAGGTGTTTTTATCTTTTATTATAATGAGCCAATTGGTATTATATTTGTAATACCAGGATTATTTATTGGGTTTGGTACTAACTTAAGAGAAATGATTTTTTTAATTCAAAATTTAGTTTCATATAAAGAATATATTAAGGAATTTTTTAAAAATGATAAATTTGAAGTTAATTCAAATTCTATTGTTATAAATGAAATTACAATTAAAAACTTATCTTTTAAATATGATGATGTTGAAATTTTCAGTAATTTTAATTTCAAATTTACAAAAGGTAAAAAATATGCAATAGTAGCACCATCTGGATTTGGTAAATCAACCTTTGCGAAAATATTAATGAAACAAATAACCGATTATGGAGGGACTATTTTAATAAATCATGAAAATTTAAATAAAATCGAAAATCACGTCTTATTCAATTCAATAACTTTTTTAGATAATAGCGAAAATTTATTTAATGATACAGTAGCAAATAATATTAGTTTATGAGAAGATGTTAATAAATCGATTATTAAAAATTGTTTAGAAAAAGCCGATTTAGAAAATTTAAAACCAGAATTTATAATAAATGATAATAATTCATTGTCAACAGGTCAAAGACAAAAAATAAATATTGCTAGACATTTTTATAGAAATAATAATGTTTTGATATGTGATGAAGCATTTTCTAATATTGATTCAGATAGTGTTAAAAAAATCTTTAATAACATTGATTTAAATGATAATATTCTATTCATCAATATTACGCATCATTTAAATGATTTAAATTACTATGATGAAGTTATAAATTTATCAGAAAGAGAAAATTATGCTAAAAATTCTAAAGAAAATTAAGGGTAAGTTTATTTGATTTATAGTATTATCCATTTTGATATCGGTATTTAATTCATTAATATCAATTACAGAATCTATTGCAATAGATTCTGTAAGTCAAACATTTTCTATAATCAATAAGAATTATTTTTTATCTTTTTCAATATTGGTTATTTTCATTTTTATTTCATATCTCATTACGTTAGTTATTAATTATTTTTACTACATGCTATATAATAAATTTATTCTTTATACAAGTAAATCAGTTGCTAATAATTTTTTTCAACAATATTTTAATGCTACATATAAAAATTTTGAAAACTACAATCCAGAAACCCCCTTTAATAATATAATCAATAATGCTAGTAATATTTATGAAATGTCTTTAGTTCCTTTGGTGAGCGTAATATCAACAGCTATTAATTTTGTGTTTATATTTAGTTACTTTAGCTATAGAAATTGAGTGCTTGGATTAATTATTTTTGGTATTCTAATTTTAAGTTCTTTTTCGAAAATATTATTTTTTAGAAAAGTTAAATTTTATACCGAAGAAAACCAAAAAAGTTTTAATAAGCTCACAAAAGAAGTTGCTTACATATTAGATAGATATTCAGTTTTATATTTTGCAAATAAACAAAAACACTTATTAGTTTTTCTGGAAGAAACTGTTAATAAATATTGCCAAGTAAATTATAAACAAATTAATATTAATATTTATGACTCAGAACTCTCATCGTCTATTTTAGAGATATTCAAAATCTTGGGATTAATATTGCTCTCGTTATTTTATTTGAATAACATGTTTTCAATATCGCTAGGATTAATATATTTATTTATCAAATTATTGTCAGAATTAAAATCTGAATTCAGTTCTCTTGTAACAGACATTCAAAAATTTTTAGCATCACTGAATTTATATAATTTACTTAACTTAAATTTAGAAAAAGAAGAAAATGGTAATTTCTTAGGTGACATTAAAGAAATTGAATTTAAAAATGTATCGATCCTTAGAGAAGACAAAAGGTTAATAGAAAACTTTTCTTTTAAATTTCTAAAAGGTAAAAAATACTTATTAATCGGTGAATCAGGCTCTGGTAAATCTACCCTTGTAAAAAGTATCATTAATTCTAAGTTAATTTCTTTTGGTGAAATTTTATTTGACTCAAAACAATCTTCATCTTTTTCTTCGAGAGAAATTGTTAAAAAAATTAATTACTTAGAACCAGAAGTTTTTGTTTTAAATAAAGGTATCAACGAAAACATAGGTTTATTAGATGAAGACAAAATTAAAATCAATGAACTATTGAGATTTGTGGAAGTATTTAACGATGTTGAAAAAGAACTTAATAACGTGAACTTTGAAGCAGATAACCAATTATCTTTGGGTCAAAAACAAAGAATTTCATTAGCAAGAACATTGTTTTCTAATAAAGACATTTTAATACTGGATGAGTCTTTATCTAATTTAGATTCTATAACAGCTAATAAAATTCTTGATAAACTACTAAAAACAGAAAAAACTATTATTTATATTTCTCATCATATAGAAAGTGACTTTGTAAAGAAATTTGATAGAGTGCTCGAATTTACTGATAAAGGAATTAAATTGCATTAATTGTTTTTGCCAAATAGTAATAAAAAATCCAGGTTAATTTAACCTAGATTTTTTATTATTTATCTTGAATAGAAGTAACACCAGGCAATTCGACACCTTGTAATAACTCTAAACTAGCACCACCACCTGTTGATACGTGTGAGAATTTGCTTTCCATTCCTAATTTTTCGACAGCAGCAACACTATCACCACCACCAACAACTGTGTATGTATCCTTTAATTCTGCTATTGATGTACATACAGCTAATGTACCGTGTTTGTAGTTTTCAAATTCCGCAACTCCCATAGGCCCATTTCAAACAACTGTTTTTGCATTTGCTAATGTTTTGTGAATTGCTTCAATTGACTTAGGACCAAGGTCTAATGCCATGTAACCATCTTTAATTGCGCCAACTTGAATTTCTGGTTTAACATCTTTAAATTCTTTTGCAACTGCATGGTCTACTGGTAAAACAACTTTATCTTTGTATTTTGCTAAGAAGTTTTTAGCTAACTCAATAAAATCGTTTTCAACCAATGAGTTACCAACGTTAATTCCTTGAGCTTTTAAGAAAGTGTAAGCCATTCCACCACCGATAATCATTTTATCAGCTATTTTTACTAAGTTTTCTAAAACTTGAATTTTATCAGATACTTTTGCACCACCAATAATAGCTACATATGGGTGTTTTGGGTTTTTAATAGCTTTTTCTAATGAAGAAACTTCTTTTTCCATTAAGTATCCTAGCGCTGATTCTTTAATGTTTTTAGCTATCCCGACATTTGAAGCATGAGCTCTATGAGCTGTACCAAAAGCATCGTTTACAAAAACATCTGCTAATGAAGCTCAATATTTTCCTAATTCATCATTATTCTTGCTTTCTGCTTTATTATTTAGGTCTTCGTAACGTGTGTTTTGCACTAAAACAACATCACCTTGTTTCATTGAGTTAACAACACTTTCTAAAATTGCTCCTCTTGTTTCTTCAACAAATTGAACAGGTTTTTGTAGTTGTCTTGCAAGTTCAATGGCAACAGGTTTTAAAGAACCTTTAGCTAAATCAGCTTCTTCTTTAACTCTTCCTAAGTGTGAAAGTAAAATAACTTTTCCACCTTCAGCAATAATCTTATTTATTGTTGGTAATGCTGCACTAATTCTTTTTGTTGAACTAATAACACCATTTTTTACTGGAACATTAAAATCAACTCTGACTAAAACTTTTTTATTATTGAATTTTAAATCGTTTATAGTTTTTTTCATTATTTCTCCTATTTTTTATTTTTTTTAATTATAAAGTATTTTTTACTATTTGTCAATAAAATTAGATTATATTCATCTTTATTCAATTTAATGCAAAATGAATTTGATTTTATAAAATTTTTTAAATATTTTTTGATAATTTAACAAATGATTTTAACTTGTAATTTTAGCTATATTAAGCCAAAAAATACAAAATTGTGGTACAATAATATTATATCAATATAGGTGGTGAATAATGAAGTTATCATTAATATCTTTAGAAACAAAAAATGTTGAAAATGTAAAAAATTATCTTGATAGTTTATTAGAACAAAATAGCGTTGATTTCGAAATTATTTTATGTTTAAATGGTAAGGAAAGTGAAAATAAACAAGTCTTAAATATTTTACCTAAGTATTATGAATTATTTGGGAATAGACTAGTTGTTGTTTATAATTCAAAAATTAATAGTTATCAGCACAATCTCTTAAGCGCCTTTAGAATTATGAGAGGTGATTATGCAGTAACTTTTAATTCAGATATTAGTTCAATTAAATATAACTATGTTGAAAAAATGATTGAAGCATCAAGCTCAAATGACGTTGAAATACTAGAGTTTAAACCAAGATTAACAGGTTCAATTTCTTGAAAACCATTAGCTAGAATAGTTGAAAGAGAAAAAATAGATTTAACTAAGAACCCGCTTCCATTTGCTTATGTATATCCTTTTATTTTTAATAAAATAATTAAAAAATCAGTTGCTCAAAGAGTGCTTAAATATAAAACAAAAAATTTAAATGATACAAAAATGAGTGTTGAAATAAATTACATTTTAATGTTAGAAGCAAAATCATACACATATTTAGATTACAGAATTTTTAGAGAAAATTTCCCTTCAGATATGTGATTAAGTTCTAAGAAAAGTTTAAATATGTTTGAAGATATTGAAAAATATTTAGTTATATCAAATAGAAAGCTCTTTGAAGAGATTAGATATGCAAAATATTATTTTATAAAATTATTAATGACGGCATTTTTGAAAGAAACCAATTTTACATATAAAAATATTTTTAAAACTAAAGATGATATTTCTGAAAAGAGAGGATTAATAACCTTCCAAAAACATGTTGAAATTTTAGGTAAATTAGAATCAATATACAAAACTGAAAACTATTTTTTAACAAATCCTTACTTTTTGAGAAATAATGAAGAAGTAACATTAATGTCAATGCCTATATCTAAACTAAAAAACACAAAAATTCTAAAAAGACTAGATTAATTATGTATAAAAACTCAGGATTCTTTAAAAGATTCATAGCTAATATTATTGATTTGTCAATAGCAATTTCATTAATATTGCTTATTTTTTATTTACTAACCAAAAACATAAATAAAGTTGCATTACCATCGGCAAGTGTTTTTTATTTTTCAAGCCTTTCTGCTATTATTGTTTCTTTATTAGTTTATTTATTCATACCTGTTTTTTTTGAGGGTAAAACAATTGGATTAATTATTTTAAAATTAAAAATAATTAATTCACATACAAAGAACTATTCATTTAGTTCAATCATAAAAAGGAATTTATTTACTTCTATATACTTTAGTGCTGTAATAATTTTTATAATGTTATTTTTGGCGCCTAATAGTTTTGTTGTTTTGGATAAAAATGGTCAAAATATATTAAGTATAAAAGACGACATTTATCACTTAATAATCATGAGAATTATTACTGTATTTTTGTCAATTGGATTTTTTATATCAATGGTTGGTTATCTTTTTGTAATTTTTAAACCTAATAGGTTGTCAATAGTTGATTGGCTTTCAGAAACAAGAATTGTTGAAAATACACTAATAGTATCTAAAGATAAAGAAATAATTTTATTTCCAGAAAATGATGATAGAAGAAAATTTATATTTAAAAAATAATGGAGGTTGTTTTTATGTTGATTAGAAAAGTTGATTTATTGAGTGATTTGAACGAAAAGCAAAAACAAGCAGTTGTTTATTTTGATAAACCGTTGCGTATAATAGCAGGAGCAGGAACTGGAAAAACAAAGGTTTTAACAAGAAAAGTGGCTTATTTAATTAATGACTTAGGTATATCACCACATTCTATATTGGCTGTTACTTTTACTAATAAAGCCGCAAAAGAAATGATTAGTCGTATTGAAAAATATTGCCAAAATAACAAAGATACCCTTAATGTGCAAACATTTCATGCATTTTGTACAAGTATTTTACGCCAAGATATTCGCCAACTCGGATATAGAAAAGATTTTTATATTATAGATGAACATGATAAAGAGCAAATTTTTAAGAAAATTTATAATAAATTAGAAATAACAGCTCATGAAATAAGTTATAAAACAACTGCTCAGTATATATCTTGAGCAAAAAATTATTCAGAAGATCCAAATGAATTTGCCAAGATATTGAATGAAGAAAATAAGCCTACAATTTTAGCTAAAATTTATCTTGAGTATTTAAATGAATTAGCGCTGCAAGGTAGTTTAGACTTTGATGATTTAATTATTCAAACACATAGATTATTCACTTTAAGACCTGATATTCTTGAAAAATATAAAAAACAATTTAAATTTATTTTAATTGATGAGTTTCAAGACACCGCCGGATTACAGTATGAAATAATAAAAATGCTTTATACAGAAAACACACATATAACAATAGTTGGTGATCCAGACCAAACAATTTATAACTGACGTGGGGCTAATGTTAATTTGATTCTTGATTTTGAAAAAGACTTTCCGGAGGCGAGAACAGTTATATTAGATATTAACTATAGGTCAACTAAGAAAATCCTAGAGGCCGCTAATAAGTTGATTAAATATAATAAAATCCGTTTTAGTAAGGATTTAGTTACCGAAAACGAAGAAGGACAAGAACCAGAATTTTTCCACAGTTTCAATGAAGAAGGTGAAGCTAGATGAGTTGTAAATAAAATAAATGAACTCAAGAAACAAAAAAACCAATTAAAATCAATTGCCATTTTGTTTAGATCAAATTATTATTCACGTGTTTTTGAGCAAACATTAATAGAGGAAAATATTCCACACAAACTAATTAATGGAGTAAAGTTTTACCAACGTTCAGAAATTAAAGATGCTATTGCATTTTTAAGAGTTTTATTTGACGGGCACGAAATTTCTTTAGAAAGAATAATAAATGTTCCAAATAGAGGTGTTGGTGAAGTTAGATTAGAGAAAATAAGAGAGTTTGCAAGAAAACACAAAAAAACAATGTTTTACGCTTTAAAAGATCACTTTAAACAATTAAATGTTAAAGAGTTAGGTAAAGAATTCATTATTAATAAACTACACCCATTTATGTTCTTGCTTATTAAATACCAAAAAATGCTTCACGCAAAGAAAAATAGAATAAGTAGATTGCTTGATTCATTTTTACAAGAAGTTGGTTTTTATGAAAGTATAGAAAATAATAAAAATTTAAGAGGAACCGCGAAAGAGAATGTAAAAGAATTAATTAAGGCTATAGAGGTTTGAGAAAAAGCTAACCCATCCGGAAATGTAGAAGATTACCTTAATATGGTAAGTTTATTAACTGTTACAGATGAATACCATAATGAAACAAATTATGTTACACTAATGACAATACACTCAGCAAAAGGTCTTGAATACGATAATGTCTTTCTTGTGGGGTTAAACAAAGGTGTTTTCCCTTCTTTAAGAATTTTTGAAAAAGGCGATTTTATAAATAATTCAAAAGATAAAAATCCAGAAGAATTAATTGAAGAGGAAAGAAGACTAGCATACGTTGCTGTAACTAGAGCAAAGAAGAATTTATTTTTATCTTCTTCAAGAGGGAAAATTATAGGAACAAATACTCCAAAAGAACCTTCGCAATTTTTAGAAGAAATGGGTATTAACACAAAAGAAAGAATTTTATTGGATGATCAATCAAAATTCGTCCCTACAACTGAAGATGACCCAGATGCATTATATAAAAATTCAAAAATAATTGTCGGAGACATTATTTCACACGTTATTTTCGGTGAAGGAGAAGTGATAGAGGTAAAATCCGCTAATGATATTATTGTTAAATTTCATAATGATGGCAAAGAAAGAACTCTTAATAAAATGCACCCATCAATAAGATTGTTGAGTAGATAACTATGAATATTTTTCATTATTTAATAATTCTTTTACTTTTTGCTTTCCTCATAGTAATATTAGTTGGTTTTCTTATTATTTCTTATTTATATTACAGATCATCATCCGGTATTATAAATTTTAAAGTTGATAAGAACAACAATAGAGTAATCAGAATAAGTAACAAATACCATTTTCTTTCTACTATTTTCGATAGTCAAAACTCTAATTTTAAAGAGTTCAACTTTCTTAGTTTAAATGATTTTTTGGATTACTTCAAAGAGGATTCAAGAGATAAAATTAGTAAACAATTTGAAGGTTTTATCCCGGAAGGAAAATCAGAAGTATTAGAAGTTTATATTAATAGTAAATATAGAAAAAACTTTTCTTTAATAGATAGAATATTAGTTGTTTTAGATAAAACTATAACAAGAACCCCTTCTTACACATTAACAATACATCAAGATAGTGCAAGTGATTATATTTGTTCTTTAAAATGATCTAAAATATCTCATAGAGTGCAAAAGTTTAGAATAAAAGAACATTCGAAAAATGCTAAATTTGAGATAAAAGAAAAAAACACCGTTGTAATAGGTGCATTAATAAAGCCTGAGTTTTATTTAAAAAACTTAAGAGTTGCTGATATTTATGAAATTTATAGCATTTTTAATTTTGCTCCTAAAAAAACATTTTATTTTAAAGAAGAAGGTATGGTTTATTTTGTTTTAAAAAACATTAAACAAAATAAGTATAAAGAGTATGTAACTATAATAAATGACCTAAATCAAAGTTCTAATATTAATAAAGTTTTTTCTACATTAACTATTTTTAAATTTCACGAAATAGTTGATGAAAAAAATAAATTAGACTTAAAAAATGTTTTAAAGTATTCTCTTTATAACATTTATTGCAGACCGCAGGAAATAGATTTATTTATTAATTTTGATCACAAAATTCTTCAAGAGAAAAAATTCATTGAATTTTCTGATATGTTAAATAAATATGATGTTTTAAACAATAGTAGCGAAAATGATTTTTTTATAAGAAAATCAGTCATTGTAAAATATAATAAAAACGAAAAAGGTAATTTGTATTTATATGAATGCCAAATAAAAAATTTAGCAATTAGTGATAGCTGGATTAGATTTTTCAAACAAATACCATATTTAGAATATAAGTATCAAAAAATTTGATACAACTATATCGCAGATTATTCAAGAGATAACACACAAAATCCAATGGTTAAAATTTCTCAAGAAGTTTTTCTTGATAAACAATTTAATGTTTCCATTGATAAACCTTTATGTTTAGTATACGCAAACAATAATGCTTTTATGTCGGAATTACTTAAAGAAAAGATATTAAAGAATTCAGAAAATAAAATATATACTGCCTTATATATCGAAACAATAGACAGAGCTCTAATAAACATTATAAATACAGTTGATAAGTTAAAAGTAATAATTATTGGAGAGAAAATTTCACAAAACCTTTCCGATTGATCAGTGGCTTATGATTGTTTAAGCATTATTTCTTTAGCGAAAACAAAAAACATACAAGTTGTTTTCGAAAATCCAAAAAAAGATTTAGATGAGTTAATAGTAGAAAAATTAAATATAAAATATGCTTTTGACTCTTCGTTAAATAATTAACTCATTAGTAAAATGAGTTTTTATTTTTTGTTTTTATTTTTTATGCATAAACATTAAATAATATAAAATTGATTTTATGAAAGAAAATATTTATTTGCACACAAATACAGAATATTCATTTTTACATTCAACAATTAGGTTAGAAGAATTATTTAAATTAGCAAAGCAAAAAAAAGTTAAATATTTAACTTTAACAGATATAGAAAATTTTCATGCGTTGCAATTTTTCTGGAATTTTAGTGAAGAATATAACTTCAAACTTATAATTGGGGTTGAATTAAAATTAATTGAAAAATTTAAAGTAATAGCAATAGCAAAAAATGATAATGGATTTTTATTTTTAAAAAAGCTAGTTCTTGAAAAAAGTTATGGCAAAGAGATATCTTATTATGATTTAGAAAATGAAGACATATATTTAATAGATCATTTTGAGGAAGGTTTTTTTAGAAATAATATAAATTTAAAAAAGATGCTTAACAACTTTTATATAAACAGCAAAGAACCCCAATTTCATCAAACTGTTTTTGCACCAACAAAAAGAATTTTAAGTTTTGATGACAATGAGTTATTACCTGTTTTAGAAAATATAGCCACAGGGAAAAGCGAAGTTAAAAAAATTTATAACGAATATTTTGATGATTCGGAATTTGAAGGATTAAATGATTCTGTATATCAAAATATGATAAACATTGTTGAAAGCATCAATATAACAAAGCCATCAAAGGAAATAAAATTAGCTAAATTTAATGAAAATTCTATAGAACTATTTCAAAAACTAATTACCGGTACAAGATACCATAATTTATTAAAAAAATATGATAAAAACTTAGTTAATGAAAGAATCAAGAAAGAATATAAAGTAATTACTAAATTAGGTTTTGTGGATTATTTCCTTATAATACATGATGTACTAGATTTCGCATCTAAAAACAATATTTTAATAGGTCCTGGAAGAGGATCTGCCGCTGGTTCGCTGATATCATATTTATTAAATATAACTTCAGTAAATCCTCTTGAATTTAATTTACTTTTTGAAAGATTTTTAAACGAAGACAGAATTAGTTTGCCAGATATAGATATTGATATTCAAGATAATAGAAGGGATGAGATATTTAGATATTTACAGGAAAAATATGGGGCTGAAAAAGTAGCATTTATTTCCACTTTCCAAACTTTAGCTTCAAAAAACTCGATAAGGGACGTTGGAAGATATTTAGATATACCAAGAACGGAAATAGATAACATATCTTCAAGCATATCTATAAAAGATGAAAATCTATTATATTCATATGCTAATAATAAAAAATATAATCTTTATGCAAATAAATACCCTAAACTACACTCTCTTGCATCAAGAATAGAAGGTTTACCAAGACAAATAGGAGTGCATGCAGCAGGGTTTATTATATCTGATCGTGATTTGAGTGAAGTTGTCCCAATGCAAGCAAGTAGTTTTGGTTTAAACCAAGTGCAAATGACCATGAATAATTTAGAAAAATATGGTTTAATTAAAATAGATTTTTTAGGACTAAAAAATTTAACCTTTATAAGTGAAATAGAAAAACTTATACCATATGAATCTAGATTTGACCAAGTAACCAATGATTCAATTTCTCTTTTTAATGATAAACGAACATTTGACTTGCTTAACTCATTAAAAACAGATGGTATTTTTCAACTTGAATCACCAGGAATGAGAAATGCTATAAAACAAGTTTCGATCGATTCATTTGATGATATTTATGCAATACTTTCTCTATTTAGACCCGGCCCAAGTGTTTATATTCCTGTTTATGCTAAAGGAAAGAAAAACCCTCTGTTAGTAGAAAAAGTGCATCCCAAATATGATGCTATCGTAAAAAATACTTTTGGTATTATCGTTTATCAAGAGCAAATTATGCAAATTGTGCAAGATGTAGCGGGTATGCCTTTTTCAAAAGCTGATTTATTCAGAAGAGCAATCTCTAAGAAAAATGAAGAAGAATTACATAAATATAAGTCAGATTTTTTTGAAGGTGGACTTAAAAATGGACTCTCAAAAGCTGATTTAGAAAAGATTTATGCAAATATCGAAAAATTCGCCGATTACGGATTTAATAAATCGCATGCAGTAGCATATGCTATAGTTAGTTATAAATTAGCGTACTATAAAGCAAGATTTCCTATGATTTTTTACAAGGTTCTTTTATCAAATGGAGCTGCAGATCAACAAAATATTAAGCTTTATGCAGAAGAAGCGGCTCTATCTGAAATAAAAATTAAAGTCCCTAATATTAATATATCTTCAAATGAGGCAGAAATATTTTTTGATGAAATATTTTTACCATTTAACACAATAAAAGGAATAGGTCACTCTGCCGTAGAAAAAATCATACAAGAAAGAAAAAGAGCAGGCGGATTTATTGATTTTGTTTCCGCTTGAATGAGATTAAGAGTCGCTGGTGTCGGAGAAAGTGTAATTGAAACATTAATAAAAGCAGGTAGTTTCAGTGACTTTGGTAACATTAACACCCTTTTAACGGCAACAGATATGTGCTTAGATTTTTATGAACTATTTAAATCAGAGACAAAAAAATCTAATAATCCTATTGAATTTTTAGATGACTTTATAGAAAAACAAAATTTTGAGAAAATCGAATTTATAAAACAAGAAGACGATATGGACTTACAAGATCAATGAGAAATTAAATTATTGGGCAGCAGATACACAAATGAAAAATGAGTTACAGAAAACAGCAAGGATGTTTTTGAAGGAAGAATTTCATTAGCAAATCTTGGCGAAGAACCATTGTGACTTAAAATTGAAATATTGGAAGCTAAAAAAGGTACAAAAGATAGACAAACAAACCTGAAAATTAAGGACGAAACAAAAGTGGTTACAGCCTATGGATGAACAAATAAAATCATGGAGCTAATTAATAGCGAAATGCCTAGAAAAATTGTTATATTAGTAGTTAAAAAAGACAATAAGTTCTATAACATTAAAGACTTTAAGGAGATCATAAATGAATAATAAAAAAAGTTTGGTAATTGATGGAAACTATATGATGTTCCAATCATTTTATGCAACATATAGAGGTGATATAAGTTCAATATTAAAAACTTCAAAAGGAATTCCAACAAATGCAGTTTCGGTTTTTTTGTCACAACTAGTTAAATTAATTAAATTTATAAATCCTGATAATTTAATGATTGCCTTTGATGCTAATTCAAAAACTAAAAGACATGAAATATTTCCGGAGTATAAATCTGGAAGAACTAAAGCACCAGTAGAGATTTTTGAACAATTTGACATAATAAAAAAACTGCTTAGCTTATTAAATATAAAATGGATTGAAAAAGCTGGGGATGAAGCAGATGATATAATCGGGACTTATTGCAAGAAAATGATTGGGAAAAAATTTATTTTTTCATCTGATAAAGATCTCTTGCAACTTGTTGATGAAGACACTTCATATATTGTAAAAAAAGGTATTGAAATATCATTAATTGATAATGATAATTTTCACAGTATTTATGAAATAAATCCTAGTCAGATAACTACTTATAAAGGTTTAAAAGGTGATTCAAGCGATAACTTACCTGGAGTCAAAGGGATTGGTGATAAAACTGCTATAAAATTAATAAATACATATGGTTATTTTGAAAATATTTATAAAAATTTAGACGAAGGAACTTTAAAAGAAACAAAAGGAACTCTAGAAAAACTAATTAAAGGTAGAAGTGAAGGTTTTTTATCTTATGAATTATCAAAAATTAACACAAACGTTTTAGAGTTACCGCTTGAAAATGATTTTTATCAAATAAACTTAAATTATGATGACGCAAAATCATATATAAAAGAGTTAGAATTACAAAAATTTGAAAAAGACTTAATAAATCTTTTAAAGAAATATAGCAAATAAAATGATAGCCATTGTAGGAAAGATATCAGCTGGTAAAACAACATTGCTGAATTGACTTGCTGACAAAGGGCACAAAACTTTAGAAGTAGATAAATTTGTTATTAATCTTTATAAAGATGCAAGTTTCGTTGAGTATGTCAAAAATAACTTAGATTATGATTTAATCACAAACAACTATGTTGACAAAGAAAAAATTAAAAAATGAATTATAGAAGACTCAAGTAATCTTAATTTAATAGGGTTTATAGTAGAAAAATTTCTTTTTCACCACTTAAAAAACAGTGATTATCATTTTGTTGAGTTTCCAACAATTTTTAAAGCATCAGAAAAAACCTTAAATTTATTTACAAAAATTTGAAATGTGGAAATAGATGAAAATTTAAGAAAAAATTATATGTGAAAAAAGTATGGGGATAACTCAATAATAAAAATACTAGATAGTGAAAATAACTATAATTGGGGATTAAAAGATCAGTTACACAACTTAAAAATTGTGAATATCTCAAGTTTAAATATAGACATTTTATATGAAAATGAAAAATATAATTGTAATTGCTCAATAAAAATTTAAAATATTTTATACAAGAAAAGCGAAGGGGAAATTATGAAACAATATTTAGAATTCGAGCATTTTGCAATCACAAGAAATGACATTATATCAAGCGATGATCTTACAAACTTGAGAAAATTATACGGGCCTATAGTTGGTGGTCTAGGTATTTTGTTATACGAGTATTTGATTGATCTTTCAAGAAATTCTGATTTTGTTGAAGTTCCTTTTAATTTTTCTTCATTAAATTTATTTCTGAATTCACATGAACATGAATTAAATAAAAGTCGTGAAGAATTGGAAGCTCTAGGATTGATCAACACTTATAAAGACGATTCAAAAGCTTTAACAATATTTGAGTTGCAAAGACCATTAAGTTCTAATGAAATAGCTAAAAATCCTTTTATTTCTAAATTACTAACTAAGAAAGTTGGTAAAACAAATTATGATAAATTGATAAAAGTTAACAATTTATTTAAGAAGAGTACTAATTTATTTGGTTTTAAAGAAATTTCTGCTAATTTCTTTAACATTTTTAGTAACACACTAAAAGATAATGATGATGTTTTAAAAACTTTTTATTTAGAAGAAGGAAGCAAAGAAATTGCGAAACCTGAATTGAAAGTTATTGCTAAAACAAAAATGATTTATACTCCGCTTGCTATTGGGAACATAAAATATTCAAATGTTTATCAAGCTATTTTAAACTTAGACAATATATCATTCTTGAAGCAAATATTGAATAAAAGCGAACTAAACGAAGAAGAAAACATGATTGCCGTTTGATCAAAGAGTATAAAAGATCAAAAAGCACTTAATATGATAATATTCTATAGTGTTAAAAGAAAGAATACTGAAAACTGATTCAAATATGTAAATAGTTTAATTTCAGAAGTTCTTTCAAAAAATATTTCTAATTTTGATGATGTTGAGAAATATCTTGATGGAAAATTTAAAAGCAATATTAGAACTAAATCTATTTATGACGAAAAAGTTTTATTGAAATCTTCATACTTATCAAATTTAAAAAATGATTAGTGTTAAAAAACCTGATTTAAGTTCTAATAAAGATTTTAATAAAATTATTAACGTTCAAATAGATGAAGAAAAAATCGTTTATAAAATAAAGAGAAATGAATTTTTAAATAGCATTATAAATAAAACTAAAATGACAGATGAAGAAATATTTTATTTTGCCCCACAGTTAATTAATCTTGTGAAAGAAAATTCTTCAAAAGAAAAGATGATTTGAGAAACTGTTGTGCTTCGTGAAAATGGAAAAATTAAATTTTTAAAAAAAATAAGAAATAATGAATTAACAAATGAATATAAAATCAAACATAATATTATTTTTCAAAATATCTCTAAACCAATCTCTACTTTTTCGTTTGATGCATCACATTTTTTAGAAAATAATGATCATCTTGAAATTTATGATTATCTTCTGGAGTTCAAAAATAATCCCTTAAATGCACATTCATTGTTTTTGAGCGGTTCTATTGAATCAAACAGAAGTTTAATACTTTCTTTAATTGCAAATGAATATGCTATCAGGGACAAGAAAGTAAGTTATATCGATATAAATAATTTAGATGATAAGATAAAAAGAAGTTTAAGCAAAGGTGATATTGATCTTGACTTTCTTATTGAAGAGTTATCTAATGTAGATATTTTGATTTTTGATGAAATTGGATACAAACAACTTTCTTTATGATTTTTAGAAAGTATTTTTGTACCAATATTGTCATATAGATAC
Source organism: Mycoplasmopsis canis PG 14 (assembly GCF_001553195.1). NCBI lineage: Bacteria > Bacillati > Mycoplasmatota > Mycoplasmoidales > Metamycoplasmataceae > Mycoplasmopsis > Mycoplasmopsis canis. The sequence goes on from NZ_CP014281.1 coordinate 131,147, forward strand.
CAAAACAATTTAAAAACTTTTTTTGGTTCTTATTTTAATTTTGATGAGCTTCACATACAGTTATTTAAAAAAAATAGTAGTGAAAACTCGTTCGCTGATAGTCCGATAGCTAAAAAAATGATTTTTTTAATAAATAAAATTTCAGAAGAGAAAGCGTGGGTTGGGAATGAATAAACCGAAGGAAAAGATTGTTTTAGTGGGTACCCCAGAATTTTCGGTTCCTGTTTTTGAAGAAATTATAAGAAACTTTAATGTAGTGGCGATTATTTCACAGCCTGATAAACCGGCAAATAGAGGATACAAAATTGAACCAACACCTACTAAATTATTAGCTCAAAAATACAATATAAAAGTTTTTCAACCAGATAAAATAGGTGAGATTTACGAAGAATTAAAAGAGTTAGAGTATGATATTATGATAAGTTGTGCCTTTGGTCAATATATTCCTATGAAGGTGCTTGAATTAGCAAAAATTGCTTCAATAAATATTCATGGCTCATTGCTCCCTAAATATAGAGGAGCCGCCCCAATTCAATACAGTTTATTAAACGGTGATTCTGAAACTGGAATAACATTGATATACATGACTAAAGCCATGGATGCAGGTGATATGATATTTAGTGAAAGGATAAAAATTAGTGAATTCGACACTTCTGATTCATTATTTCAAAAAATATCTATTTTAGCAAAGAATGTTATTTCAGATTGGATTAATAGATTTATAAAAAATGATTTTATAGCTCAAAAACAAAATGAATCTGCAGTGATATTATCTCCTAAATTATTAAAAGAAGATGCATTATTAATTGATTCACTAACCACCTTCGAAGCTTTTAATAAAATAAGGGCATTTTCTTCTAATCCTGGTGCATACATTATTTTAAATGGTAAGAGAGTTAAAATTTATTATGCAACTAGAAATAAAGTTCCCAATTCAATTGAAATAAAGTTTGCTGATGGTTCTTTGTATGCAACTGACTATCAATACGAATCTAAAAAAAGAATTAACTTGCTTAAATAGCAAGTTTTTTACATGAAAATATTATCATATTTTTAGATCATATTTTTAAAATACTTATAGTATAAAATTGAAAAATTTATTATAATTATGTTGTAAAAAATCGATTTTACAAAATTTAAATATATATTTATAAATATAACTTTTTAGTTATAAATGAAAGGAAATTATGAAAAAAGTAGCAATCAACGGATTCGGTAGAATTGGTAGATTATTCTTCCGTAGACTATTAGAATCAGGATCAAACTTAGAGGTAGTTGCTGTTAATGATTTAACAGATGCAAAAACATTAGCTCACTTATTAAAATTCGATACAGCATTTGGAAGATTAAATGCAACAGTAGAAGCTAAAGAAGGCGCTATTATTGTTAATGGTAAAGAAATTAAAGTTACAGCTGAAAGAGACCCAGAAAACTTACCATGAGCAGAATTAGGAATTGACTTAGTTGTTGAATCAACAGGGTTCTTTACAAAACGTGAAGGTGCAGAAAAACACTTAAAAGCTGGTGCTAAAAAAGTTGTTGTTTCAGCTCCATCAGATAAAGATGTTAAAACAGTTGTTTACAACGTTAACCACGACATTTTAGACGGAAATGATACAGTTATTTCAGCTGCTTCATGTACAACAAACAGCTTAGCTCCTATGGTTAAAGTTTTAGTTGATGAATTCGGAATTAAATCAGGATACATGACAACAATTCACGCATACACAGGAGACCAAAGATTACAAGATGCTCCACACAAAGACTTACGTAGAGCTCGTGCAGCAGCATCAAACATGGTTCCTACATCTACAGGAGCTGCAAAAGCTATTGGATTAGTAGTTCCAGAAGCTAGCGGAAAATTAGATGGTATTGCAGTTCGTGTTCCATTATTAACAGGATCATTAGTTGACTTATCAGTATTCTTAGAAAAACAACCAACAGTTGAAGAAATTAATGCAGCTATGAAAAAAGCAGCAAACGAAACAATGAAATATGAAACAGACGAAATTGTTTCTTCAGATATTATTAATTCTACACACGGATCAATTTTCGACTCAGCATTAACAACAGTTAAACCTACACCAGAAGGAAACTTATACAAATTATTCTCATGATACGATAATGAAATGTCATACGTTTCACAATTAGTTAGAATAGTTGTTTACTTCGCTAACTTAGAAAAATAATTTCAAAAAAATAAAGCTTTTGGCTTTATTTTTTTGTTTCTAAAAATATAAAAATAGTCGTTAGTATTTGTTTATTTTAGTTTATAATTAAAACACATAAAAATTAAAAAACTTAGAAAAGGAGCTATTTTTATGAAAAAAATACTATTTTTAGATGGTTCACTAAATAATTCAGAAATTTCTTATACTACAGCTACAATGAATTACCTTGAAACATTATTTGATAAAAACGAATATTCAGTAGAAAGAGTAAATTTAAATGAATCAAAATTCGCTGATTACAGTTTAAGTGCTAAAACAAGCGGTGATTTTTGAACAAATGTTGAAAGTGATAAATGAATTAATAAACTAAAAGAAACAGATTTATTAGTTATTTCTATGTCAATGGTTAATTACGGGCCAACAGCCGTTGTTAAAAACTTCATGGATGGGGTTGCGGTAGCAAATAAAACATTCTCATACAAATATTCAACAACACAAGATGCGGTAGGTTTCTTAACAAATTTAAATGTTTTAGTAGTTGCATCACAAGGAGCTAATTTCGGTACATATCCATGAGGTGATCATATTAAATGATTAAAAGGAACATTTAAATTCTTAGGGGCTAAAACAACTCAAAGCTTTGATATTCTAGGTACAAAAGTTTCTGAAATTTCAAAACAAACTGCTTCAGAATTTGTAGAATCAAAAAAATCTGAATTAAACGAATTAATAAGTGAAATTAAATCATCATTATAATAATTATGAAATTTTAAAAAATATCTCAGCCAATTGAGATATTTTTTAATAATCAAATTAAACAACTTAATGTGTTTTTAATCCTATTTTTAGCAACTTTAAAAAATCATTTTTTATGGTAAAATAAAAACTATGAAAAATACAAATAAAGTAGCCTTATCTTGCGAAATATGTAGAAGAAAAAATTATTACACAAATAAAAGCGCAGGGAACCAAAAACGTTTACAAGTTAAAAAGTTTTGCATTCATTGTGGAATTCATTCATTACATAAAGAAGAGGTTTAATAATGGAAAATAATTTAGAAGCCAAAAATAACCAAATTAAACTTGGAAAAGAAAAAAGACCCAAGAAATATTGATTAAGAAAAGTTGTCAAAGAAATAAAAAGAGTTCGTTGACCTGACTTTAAAACTAATAAAAGAAACTTTTTAATGACTATTTTATTTGCATTTTTATTTACTGTATTTGTATCATTAGTAACCTACGGTTTCACACAACTCTGAACAGTATTAGGATTAAGTTAAAGAACAATTGGAGAATTTTATGACAAAATTAATTAGATGATATATGATTTCAACCATTAGAGGTAAAGAAGATCAAGTTCTTGAATCTTTAAACAACCGTATTCAAGCAGAAAATATGTTGCATGATTTTGATTTAAATGCAAATGATGGTTCAGCTTTTAAAATTTTTAAAAAACCAACATTATCTCAAAAAGAATTTCAAAAGAAAAATGAAGGATTGGAATATAAAGTAAAATACGTTAACCTTTACCCAGGGTATATATTTGCTAAAATGCACATGTCAGATGAGGCATGATTCTTGATACGTAACACACAATATGTTACTGGACTTATCGGGTCATCAGGAAAAGGGGCAAAACCTACTCCTTTAAGTAGTTTAGAAATTAAAAAGATGAAACAACAAGAAGAAGAATTCCAACGTTCATTCGATGCTGGGGAAAATGTTTTTGGTTACTCAGTTGGTGATGTTGTTGAAATTATTGATGGAATTTACATTGGAAAAGACGGAGAAATTCTTTCAATTAATAGCAAGGAAAATACTGTAACTTTAAAGAGTGAAGGTTATGGTAAACAAATTGAAATTATTGTTTCAATGGAAATTATTAGAAGAATAGAAGAATAATAAATAAAACACAAATTGAATAAATTTGTGTTTTATTAAGGAGAAAAAATGTTAAGAATTATAAGTGGTATTTATAGAAATAGAAAAATACAAGAACCCGATTTAAAAATTACACGCCCAACTACAGATAAAGTTAGGGAGGCGATATTTTCATCGCTTCAGTTTAAAATACAAGGTAAAAAAGTTTTAGATTTATTTTCAGGTTCAGGAGCTTTATCGATCGAAGCTGTTAGTAGAGGAGCTAGTGATGCTTACGCAATAGAAAAAAACCGTGAAGTTTTTAAAGTTTTATCTAAAAATATTTCTTCATTAAATATTACTAATATAAATACTATTAATATAGATGCTTTAGCATTTCTAGATAAAACAAGTGATAGTTTTGATTTTATTTTTATTGATGCTCCATATAATGAATATGAGTTAGTCAACCAATCTTTAGATAAAATTTTTAATAAAAATATGTTATTGGAAGATGGTGAAATTATTCTTGAAACAAATGATCCTTCAAAAATAATTATTCCTTCAGGTTTTAAAGTTTATAAAGAAAAAAGATACGGAAGGATAGATGTTTTATACATCTGTAAAGATGAATAATTTAAAAGAAAACCAAATTTTAGAAGTTGCTTGTCAAGAATTAAGTTATGAAGGTTTGGGTGTTAGCAGAATTGATAATTTTCCAATTGTTGTAAAAGACTTTTTTCCAGGAGAACTAGCTAAGGTTAAAATAGAAAAGATTTTTTCTAAGTATGCAAAAGCAACTGTTTTAGAGTATGTAAAAAAAGCTGACTATAGAAACAGCCTTGATATAAAAAATATTGATGCAATGCCACTTATAAACATGGACTATTCATGACAAATAAAATTTAAACAAAAGTATTTGGAACAGCAATTTAAAAGAAACTTTAATGATTTAAATATAAACATCAAAGATTATCAACGAAGCGATAAAATTTACAATTATAGAAATAAATCTAGATACCCACTTAGCGTTATTGATAATGTTTTAACCTTGTCAACATTTATAAGAGATAGTGATGAAATCACTGATGAAGTTTCAAATGAATTATTAAATAATGAATCAATAAATCTTTTTATAAATGAAATTTTAGAAATTATTAATGAATATTATAAAAATTCTAAAAAACAAAGTAACTTAAAATTATTTAAAAGTATTGTAGCTAGAGTTAATGAACTAAATGAAATTCAATTTGCTTTAGAAATACATTCTGATTTCGATATTCCAAAGGAATTGGAAAAACGTTTTTATTTAATAACAAACTTAGTTGAGATTTACATTATTAAAAAACATAGAACATCATTGGTATTTTCTAAAAAACCTTTCTATATTAAATTATTAGATAAAAGTTTTAAAATTAACTTAAATTCTTTTTTTCAAATAAATAGAGATGTTGCAAAAGAAATATTTAATTCAATTAAAGATTATGCTTATAATTCTAAAAAACATAAAATTTTAGATCTTTTCTGTGGTGTAGGTGTAATTTCTAACTTAATTTATTCAAAAGGACAAAAGGTGCTGGGTATTGATATTGTAAAAGATGCCATTGATGATGCTAAAAATAATTCTGCAACAAACAAAATTGATAATTTTGAATTTCATGCAATAGATGTATTTAAGTCATCTTCTATTTTAAAAAAATTCATTGATAAAGATACATTGACTATTATAGATCCTCCGCGTTCAGGTTTAAATAATCAAATAATAAAATTTATCTCTGACAATAATATTGATAATTTAGTCTATCTATCATGTAACCCAAGAACATTGATAAGAGATCTTAAAGAATTTGTTCAACAAGGTTATGATATTAATTATGTCAAAGGTTATGATATGTTTCCTAATACAAATCATATTGAAGCTTTAGTAATACTGCACAAAAACAAGTTTGATAAATAATATATTTTTCCGATATAAACAGCAAGAATCGAATTTTTATAAATAAATTTTTTTGATTAAATCTTTTATTTAAGATCAAAAAGGAGAAGCATATGATTCAATTTAAAAAATTCTTTAAAGAATTAAAAGAGCCGGAAAATACCAAGGTAAAATTCAATATGAACGCAGGCGATGACAATTTAAAAGCTTGAAATTTTTTGCGTAATGGGGAAGATGACCCTGATTGGATAAAAATGAATGCTTGAAAAAAAGTGCAAGCAAATAATAACTTGAATAAAGCAAAATATTTGTTGGCGTTTGCACAATATTATCCTTATGGTCCTGACTTTTATATTTTTGGTGGTATGTATAAGGTTGAAAAGATAGAACCAGAAGTATTTAATGGCGTAGGTTATAAATTAAAATTATTGCCAAAATTTAAAGATTATAGTAGAAGATTAATAATAAAATTGAATAAACCAATTGGTAGAGACATATATAATAAACCGTTCAAAAAAGTTCAAGAAGACTTTGACCCAATAATCTATGAATTATTGCCTGAAACAAGATTGGAATCATTTCCTGGTTATAATAATGTTTCGCTTTCTCATAGTGATCTAAAATCTGTTATTGATCAACCAGAGTGAAAAGAAGCATTGTCAAATGTTAAAGGGATCTATTGCATTACCGATAGAGCTACAGGAAAGTTATATATCGGATCTGCGTACGGGCAAGAAGGTATATTTCAAAGATGAAAATCATATAGTGATTCTAATAATTTAACTGGTGGTAATAAAACTTTTGAAGAAATAAAAAACAAAAATAAAGACTATATTAAGGAAAATTTCTTATATTCTATATTAGAAATTTTTGATGTTAAGACAAAAACAGAAGAAATTATTCGTAGAGAAGAATTTTGAAAAAAGGTATTTCAAACAGTTAAACATGGAATGAATAATTAAAATTCAAAAACTATCTATTATGAGCGTTTATTAATAGATAATCAAAAAAATAACCAATAATTGGTTATTTTTTTGTGCTTATTGCATTAAAATAGTTATGTATTTTAGTTGCTAAATCTTTATTAACTACCCTGAAAAGCTCTTCAAGAGAAGCGTTTTTTATATTTTGGATGTCATTAAAATGATTAAGAAGTTTTATTTCGGTTTTCTCACCAAGTCCTTGTATATTAAGTAATTCTGATTTCATAAGCTTATTATTTCTAGTTTTATTTAAATACTTTTTAGCATTTTTATCAACATCATGTTGGATATTTTCAAAGAATTTAAAAACCATATCACTAAAAGTTATTGAGTTATTATTGATATCAATAACTTTTTGCGTTTTATGAAATTCATTTTTAACTAAACCAATAACTTTGTTGTTAAATCCATAATTTTTTAGACCTTCGTAAATTTCTTTAATTTGGTTAACTGAACCATCAGCAATAAATAAATCTTGTTCATTAATTTTTTTCTCATGTAGTTTTAAAAATTTATGAATATTAAAATACATATATTTTAAATCATCTTCTTTATCAAAATTAGAAATTTCTTTTTCCAGAGTCCATTTATATAAAATTGGTTTTTTATAGTTTAATGAATTAATTTCTAAAACAACACCAACACCATCTTTCTTCTTTTCAAAAGAATTATCAAAAATATAAATATTTCTTAGGTTTTTAATATTTAATGTTTTTGATAATTCATCAAATATTTCATAACCTTTTTCTATGTTTAGTGATTTATACTTTTCATTTATATTTAATTCTAGATTATTAATAATAAGTGCATTAGTTCCAATTTTAGGGAATGAAATTATTTTATTTAATTCATCACTAAATTCGAGTTCTAATTCAGATATCTCTTGATTTATATATATTTGTTTAGGAATTATTTTTCCTTGATAATATGATTCTAAAAATTGTTCAATAAATTCATTAAGTAAACCATTTCATTTAAAACTTTTTAGAATAACATTAGTTACTATTCCATAGTTATATGTTTTGATTGCTATGTAAACCAATTCTTTGAATTGTTTTACATATATATAATCAACTAAAAAATATTTTTGAATATCGGTAACTTGAGGTTCTTTAGTTTTTCTAAGAAATTCTTGAGCTTTTTGATATTTTTCCGCGTTCTTGAAGTCAGTTTTAAGAGCAAAATTGACTTCTTGTTCATATAATTTATTTATAAAGTCGTTATTTTTATATTTAAAAATTTCTTTAATTTCACTAAAGATATTTAATGCTTCTTGGTAAGTTTGTTCTGTTATTAACAAACCATTTTTATATGTATAAAAACTTTTTAATACATCTATAAAGTTTTTATGAGCGTCATTATAGAATAAAGGACCGTAATAAAACTCGTTTATACTTTCTTTTTTACTAACTTTTTCACTAAAACTGAATTGTATTAAGTTCTTTTTATTTATTGAAACCTTTATATATGGACTTTTTTGGGTATTAATAAGTTTTATGTTATAAGGCGGCATATACTCTTTAATCATTTTTTCTTCAAGATGTAATGCATCTCTTTCACTTAAAGTATAAACAATATCAAAATCAGTAATTTCTAATACCATTTTTGATGTTTTATAGGAGTTTATACTCCCTGCAAAATATTGCTTCATTCTTTTTTTAAGATTTTTTGCTTTCCCGATATAAATAACCTTATTTTCTTTATTTTTTCATAAATAAATACCAGGTTTATTCGCAACAGTTTCAATTTTTAATGCTAGTATTTCGTTTTGATTATGCATATAAAAATTATATAGTATCTTTTAAAAGAGTTTTTATATTAAATATTTTGAGTTCTGCTTTATTTTGAGCCTAATAACTTAACAATTGAACAGCTTTCAATGGTATAATTTAAATATAAATATTTAAAAAATAAAAAGGGGTGGTAATGTCTTATAAAAATAACACAGAAAAAACAAGAGTACAACTGCCTGCAATGATTCATCTTTTAAGATTGGGGTATACATATTTATCGATTTCAAACAATTCTAAGAATAATATTAACATTGATAAAGAAACAAATATTGAAGTTAACATTTTCAAAAATCAATTCGAAAAATTAAACCCTAATTCAGACTTAACTACTGAAAAAATATTAAGAGATATAAAATGAAGTTTGAACAATGATGATTTAGGTAGAGATTTTTATAATAATCTTATTTCTCAAAATATTAAATTAGTTGATTTTGAAAACATAAATAATAATGTTTTTCATTTCGCAGCAGAACTCGAGTATTCTCATGATAATGAATCATTTAGGCCAGATATAACTATTTTTATTAATGGGTTACCTCTAGCGTTTATTGAGGTAAAAATTCCTAACAATAAAGATGGACAATTAGCAGAAGAAAAGAGAATGAATGACTTAAGGATTTCGAATAAGAAATTTAAAAGATTCTTTAATCTCACTCAATTAATGATATTTTCTAATAATATGGAATATTCGGATAATGGCAGCAAATCTTCTGGTTCTTTTTACTGCACAGGAGCTAACAAAAAAGTGTTTTTTAATAGATTTATAGAAGAGCCAATTAAAAACGATCCCAATTATTTTTATAATAATTTTGTATATAACGATATTCCGGTTGATATTGAAAAATCAATTCTTTCAGATTTTAATTCTAAAAATATTTTAAATACAAGTGAATACGAAACTAATAAAAGTTATTTAACAAATACAAATAAAATATTAACTTCATTATGTAGTAAGGAAAGAATTTTATTTTTTATTAAATACGGAATAGCATACTTAAACTCCGAAAGAGAAGAAGATGGCAAAAAAATAACTATTAACCAAAAACATATAGCTAGATATCAACAATTATTTGCTTGTTTAGCAGTTAAGGAAAAATTAGATAAAGGAATAAAATCAGGGATTATTTGGCATACTCAAGGAAGTGGTAAAACGGCTTTATCATATTATCTTGTTAAATTTTTAACAAATTACTTTTCAAAAAAGAATAAAGTCGCAAAATTTTACTTTATAGTAGATAGAATTGATCTATTAGAACAGGCGAAACAAGAGTTTGAAACCAGGGGATTGAGCGTTAAAACAGCTGAAAATAAAAAAGAATTGCTAGAACAATTTAGTAATTATAATGCTAGTGAAGGTAATGCTGGAAGAACCGAAATTGTTGTTGTTAATATTCAAAGGTTTAGTGAGCATGATAAAGATATAAAATTACCTCCTTATTCAACGAATTTACAAAGAGTTTTAATAATTGATGAAGCCCATAGAAGCTATAACATAAAAGGAAGTTTTTTGGCCAATTTAATAAATATTGATAAAGACTCAATAAAAATAGCATTAACAGGAACACCACTTTTAAAAGATGAATGAACTTCTATGCAAATCTTTGGTGATTATATACACACTTACTATTATGATAAATCCATTAATGATGGATATACTTTAAAAATAATTAGAGAAGATATAGATACATATTACAAAAATAACCTAAAAGAAATAAGTAAAGAATCATCTTTATATGTACAAAAGAACGAATTTAAAAAGTCTTTTTTAAAAGAAAACGACAATTATGTTAACGAACTTTTAAGGTATATAATCAAAGATTTTTATAGATTTAGAAAAGTTAACAATGATAACACATTAGGAGCAATGATAATTTGTGACTCTAGTGGGCAAGCGAAAAAAATAAATGATAAATTTGATGAAATTCAAAAAGAAATCAGTAATGAAATAGATGAAGAAGTTAATTTTAAAAAAGGACTAATTTTACACGACGTAGATGACAAAGAAACAAGAAAGAAAGTCGTTGCAGATTTTAAAAAGAATTTTAAAATTGATATATTAATTGTTTATAACATGTTATTAACTGGTTTTGATGCTCCTAGATTAAAAAGATTGTATTTTGGTAGAAAGTTAAAAGCACATAATTTGTTGCAAGCAATAACGAGAGTAAATAGACCATATAAAGATATGAAATATGGTTATGTAATAGATTTTGTTGATATAAAAGAAAATTTCGATGAAACAAATGAAAAATATTTAAATGAACTCAAAAGATTTAATACAGGATTGTCCGATGAATATAGTAATAAGTTTCAAAATATTTTTTTAAGCAAAGAGGAAATCCAGGAAAAAGTTAAAAGAGCAGAAAATGCAATATTTCCAATATACCATGGTAATTTAGAAGAGTTCAATAATTCTATATATAGAAAAGACAAAAAAGAATTGTTGGAAATAAAAGACATTTTAGAAGACGCAAAAGGATGTTATAACATAGCGAGAAGTTTTTTTGATTCTTCATTTAGAAATGAATTTAAAAATTTAGAAATAGAAGAGATTTCTCAAATGATATCACTTTTATATAAAAGAATTTCATTTATAAATTTTCAGGAAACAGAAAATAAAGGTCAAGAAATTAAACTTATAACAAATGAAATTTTATCAAATATCAAATTTAATTTTGTTTTAGCTTCGAAAGAGGAAATGAAAATTATTTCTAATGAACTAAACGATAAGATTCAAGAAATAGAAAGGTCATTATCAAATCAAGTTGATAAAAATGAACCAACGTTTATTTCGTTACAAGAATTAATCTTTTCTAAGCTTAATGAATACAAGTATAAAGAAATAAATAGTGTTCATGAATACGAAAAAATATTGAAAGATATAAGTGCATTAAACGAGAAACTAAATGATGTACAAAAGAAAGAGGAAAATTTATTAAAGTGTAGAATAACATGTATTTTGAGCTTATTTTTGAACATTTAACTCCTTATTTAGGAGTTAAATGTTTTTTCATTTTTTATTTATAGAAGTCTGCACTTTTTTGAAAAAAAGTGGCAAAAAACTTAAGCAAAAAAATTTTTTTATTTTTTTGCTTTTTTAAATTTATAAATTTACGCATTTTTTCTAAATTTCCCTACATCAAAAGAGCAATTTTTATTTTTAAAATTTTCATAAAAAATATTAAAATTATTATGCATCAATTCTTATATCATCATTGATGCTTCTGTGCAATGCTCGGAGTATGCTTAAGTATTCGGACATGATTTTATTAGCTTCAAGATTACTATCTTGCGCATTCACGGAAATACTATTAAATTTTGAGATATATAATTCAAGAGTTTTAAAAAATGAATTTGTTTTATTATAGATAAATGCTAGTTTCCCTACGGCTGGAATAGAGTAATCTAATCCTTTCTCTAAAGCTCACATTTCTGTTAAACTTAGATATTTTCCGTTAGGTTCCTTAGCAAAGTATTTTTTATCATTATATTTAAAATACAAATTATCATCCGAAGAATGCACTAATAAAACGTCAGAATTATAAGGGAAGATAATTCTTTTGTTATACATATCAAAGGCTGCGTAATTTTTACCTTGGTATCTAACAACACCATTTAAAACTTTTCTATTAATCTCTAAATCAACGGCTCAATTGCCGTTTTTCTTTCCCTCTTTTTGAAAAACATTTTGTTTAGAAATTATTTTTTTATTCCTGATATTGTAATAATTTTGAAATACTTCATTATTTTTCTTCAAATCATCAATATTTTTATATCCGTTTTCGTGAATAAGTAACGGATATTGGTCTAGTGATGTCCTAAAAGATCTTTCAACATGTGGTTTATGTTTTGGATTTGATGAACTTAGTACTTCTATTCCCTTTTTATTTAAAACTTTTTCAAAGACTGTTTGTGTGTTTTCGCTTCCTCAAAAACTTCTTCTTTTATCAGTATAGATTTTCTTTGGGAATCCATACTTTTTAAATACAATTTCTAGTAGTCTTTGATATCCTAATGTTGTTTCTTGTTCTTCGAATCATGCTGCTAACAATGTTCCTGTTGCTACATCTATTGCATGATAAAGATATAATGGTTTATCATTTTTCAAGTATGGTTCAAGTTGTGCATCAATCTCAACAATTTCGCCGAATTTTAGATTTTTCTTTAGATTTAAAACTTGTCTTTGTTTTTCGTTTTGTTTAATCTGTTGATAATAATTTTTTAATATCAATGTTATATCTTCTGAGGTTTTTTTCTTTGATAATCTTGCAACCCTTCTTCCTCTCTTGGTTGTATGTATATTAAATAAACCTAATTGATTAAATCTCTTAACTAAAGTTTTGTAAGAAATTTTTTCTCTTATAAAAGAACCATACTCAGAATTGAAGTATGTTTTAATTGAAAGTTGATTATTTGTTAGATCTCTATTCAAAATAAACTGACATGTTTCTAAATAATTTTTAAAGACTAATTCTATTTCTGCATCAGTTATTTTGTAATTTCTTTGATGATATTTATTTTTATGTGAGACAACAATTTCTTTTTTGCTTTTAATAACTTTTTTATATCTTTTTACAGTTGATAAACTAAGGTTTGTAATCAAGCTAAGATAAGATAAAGATTTTTCGATATTTTCAGCAATCAATTTTAAAGATTGTTGTTTTTTTATTTCAAATTTTGTTAAATTTTTATACTTAAATAAGTTGTGTGTTATTTTCATAAATAACTTATACCACTTTCTTGTTAAATAGGCTCATTTTATATGAGATTAATATGTGGCTCAAAATATATGTTATTACACAAAATGATGTACAAAAGAAAGAGGAAAATTTATTAAAGCGTTATGATAATGACCCAAAAATGACTTATATGCACAAATGAGTCAAGGATATTAACTCTAAAATAAATTTAGGTGAACTCATAATATCAAAAAATGATAGCGAAATTGAAGAAACCCTACTTTTAATCAAAAATTATATAGATACAAAATTAAACAATAATAATTCGCTTTTAAATCAAAGAAACGTTTTAAAAAAGATAATTATTCAGGTGATAACACGGGAAGAAATAAAAATACCTCAAGCATACAAAGAAAAGTTTGTAAATGAAATAATTGAACAATATAAGAAAAACTAAAAATAAGGAAATAAACATGAATATAGAAATTAAAAACAAGACAATAAAACTTATTGATGAACTAAAGGCTATTTGTCAGGTCTTTGGACTCGGGAATGATGGTAATGAATATAAAATAATTACTCAAATATTCTTATATAAATTTATAAATGATAAATTTGGATATGAATTAAAAAAAGAGGATGAAAATATAAGAAATGCAGAAAAATGAGATGAAGCATTTATTAATATGGATAAAAGTTCAAGAGATAAGTTATTGAATAAGCTTAATCCAGAAATACCTACACTTGAACCTGAGCACCTTATTTCTTCATTATGAAATCAACAAGATAAAGGTGACTTTTCTTCAATATTTGATAAAGTTATGTTAGAAATTTCAAGAAAAAACGAAGATATTTTTGTAACTAGAACATCACAAGGTACAAAAATACCGATTTTTGAAGAACTAACAATATACATAACTGACAGAAATGAACGTTCAAATTTTGCGAAAGCATTGATTGGTAAATTGCATAATTTTTCATTTGAAAAAGTTTTCGAAGAAAAATACGATTTCTTTTCAACAATATTCGAATATTTAATTAAAGACTATAACACAAATGGGGGCGGTAAGTATGCCGAGTATTATACCCCTCATTCAATTGCTTCCATAATGGCAAAACTTCTTGTTGGCAATGAAAAAGATTTAAAAAGCATGAATATTTATGACCCATCAGCTGGTACAGGTACATTGCTAATGGCCTTAGCCAACGAAATCGGAAATGAGAAGTGTACAATATTTGCTCAAGATATTTCTCAACGTAGTAACAAAATGTTGAAACTAAATCTTATTTTAAATGGATCAACACTTTCATTAGAAAATGTTATCCAAGGAGATACTTTAACATCTCCTAATTATTTGTGGTTTGACAAAGATGAGGAAAATGACAGAATTGAAGAATTTGACTTTGTTGTTTCTAACCCGCCTTTTAAAATGGATTTTTCAGAAACTAGAGAAAAATTAGCTAGTATGCCTTCAAGGTTTTGAGCTGGTGTGCCTAAAATACCTGCTAAGAAAAAAGAGAGCATGGCCATTTATACATTATTTATTCAACATGTAATTAATTCTATAAAAAAAGATACTGGAAAAGGTGCTATTGTTATACCTACAGGTTTTATTACATCTAAATCAGGTGTTGAAAGAAAAATATTAGAAAAAATTGTAGACGACAAAATAGTTTATGGATGTATAAGTATGCCTTCAAATGTTTTTGCTAACACTGGTACAAATGTTTCTGTTTTGTTCTTTGATAAAAAACAAAAACATGACAAAGTTATATTAATAGATGCATCTAAACTTGGCGAAGAGTACCAAGAAGGTAAAAATAAGAAAAAAAGACTAACTAACGATGATATTGATTTAATAATAAAAACTTTTAATGGTAAAGAAGTTGTTGATAATTTTTCGGTAGCCGTTACCTATGATGAAATTAAAGAAAAAAACTACTCATTATCAGCTGGTCAGTATTTTGAAATCAAAATAGACTACATAGATATGAGTGAAGAAGAATTTGAAAACAAGATGTCTGAGTATAAAAATGAATTATTATCCCTTTTCGAAGAAGGAGATAAATTACAAAAAGAGATAATGGAGCAATTAAGTAAAATAAAATATGAAAAAAGCTAAGATAATAAAATTAAAAGATATAGCAACATTTACTCCAGGTCAGTCACCGGAGTCTAAATATTATTCTGACAATAAAATGTTCACACCTTTTTTGCAGGGAAGTAGAACTTTTGGGAGATTATTTCCTGAAATACACACTTATACTTCTAAAATAACTAAAATTGCAAAAAAAGGAGATATTTTAATGAGTGTCAGAGCTCCAATTGGCGACTTAAACTTAGCTCCTATCGATTTATGCATCGGTAGAGGATTAGGAGCTATAAAAGGGATAGATATTCCTAATGAATATATTTTTTTTATTTTAAAGAATAATATCAATAATTTAATAAAAAATGCTTCCGGAACCACGTTTTCTTCTGTATCAGCAGATGAAGTATTAAATATGGATTTATTAGTTCCGATTAAAAATTTAAAAAAAATTGGAGATTTTTTATGAAAAATAGAAAGTAAAATAGAGATAAATAACAAGATAAACGATAATTTAGATGTTAATCATATATCTCGGCTTGTCCGTTTATAAGGAGTATGGTTAAAAAATCACGTAATTTTGTTAGTCTTTGATTTTCTGATAAATTCTTAACAATATTTTTTATAATTGGTTTTGTTAAGTTAGCGAACTTAATAGCTATTTCATTATTAAAGGGTATTAATAGTTCTTCTGCTTCAGTAGTGCTTAAATTAGATTGCGATGAACCGTTTGATATATTCTGTAACTTATTTCTTATTCATTCGCTTTTTAACATACAATATATGTATGAATTTAGGTTAGGGTCACTCGGTTTAACAAGAGCTACTCGTTGATTTAAAAGACAACCTTTACTATAGATAATACCTGAACGCCCAACGTTTCCTGTTAAAGATAATAATATATCATAAGGCTTTAAGTTGCAATAATCTTGCATGCCTTTTGGAGTATTGTTTATGTAATTATCAACATTTAAATTAATACCGTTCTCTTGCACATTCTTTATGGTTATTAATTTATATCTCCCTTCTTTAACATAGTCACTTTTAGAAAAAGGATATCCAGATAAAAATGATGCAATTTTAGATAAGGGTATAATTTCGAAATTTTCTGGTAAATAAGTTCTTAAAATCTCATTTTTAACCATGTTTGAACCAGAAGATTTGTAAGGTTTTTTGTTTTTATTAGGGAAATCAAATTGAAAAAACCAATATTTATAAATAAAACTCATTTGTTTCTCTAAATTATCGTTTAGTGAAATAAATAGTAAAAAAACTTCAATCAAGGGTGAAGTTATATTTTGAAAGAACATCCCTTGAATATCGTTCTTTATTAATTAGGAGAATGATATGACAAAAGAAAAAACAATAAAAAACATAATTCAAAAAATGCAAAATATTTTGAATAACAAACAATTAAAAGTGCTAGGGCATGTTCTTGAGGCTGAATTTCACACTTATTTTGGTGATAATGAAGAAAATAAAACTAACAATGAATTACTAAATATGTTTATTAGTTCCAAGAAATTAGAAGGTTGTTCAGATAACACTATAAACTATTATAAATCAACAATTGAAATGATGTTGAAATCAGTAAATAAAGAAATTGCAGAAATCGAAACTAATGATTTAAGAAATTATTTATCTAACCAACAAGAAAAAAATAATTCTAGCAAGGTCACAATAGATAATATACGAAGAATACTATCTAGCTTTTTCTCATGACTAGAAGATGAAAACTATATTGTCAAAAGTCCTGTGAGAAGAATAAAAAAAGTAAAATCACCTATTATCATTAAAGAAACATATTCAGATGAAGAATTGGAAATTATGCGGGATTATGTAGAAAATTATAGGGATATTGCTCTAATAGATATATTAGCTTCTACAGGTATGAGGGTAGGAGAATTAGTAAAATTAAACATAGAAGATATCAATTTTAACGAGAGGGAATGTATAGTGACCGGAAAAGGAAATAAAGAAAGAATGGTTTATTTTGATGCAAAAACAAAAATACATTTAAAAAACTATCTCATGTCCAGAAAAGATACTAATAAAGCTTTGTTCGTTTCTTTAAAATTTCCTTACAATAGAATTAGCATAAACGGAATCGAAACCAGGTTAAGAAAAATAGGAAAAAGTTTAAATATAAAAAAAGTTCATCCACATAAATTTAGGAGAACTCTTGCTACTATCGCAATAGATAAAGGTATGCCTATTGAACAAGTCCAAAAACTATTAGGACACGAAAAGATAGATACTACTTTAAAATATGCGATGGTTAAACAAAATAATGTAAAAACATCACACCAAAAATATATAAGTTAAGAGGTAAAATGAAAAAACTTAGGTTAAGAGATATAGCAGAAATAAATTCTCTTCTATTATTAAAAAAGGATAGAATTTTAGAAGTTAAGTATCTTGATACAAGCAATTTAACAAATAATGTAATTGAAAACTTCCAGCATTTTAATTCTGAAGAAAAAAAACTTCCTTCTAGAGCTAAAAGAAAGGTTAAGCAAAATACTATATTGTATTCAATGGTTAGACCAAATCAAAGGCACTTCGGAATACTTAAGAATTTAGATTTTTTAAAAATATTGGTTTCTACCGGATTTTGTACTATAGATGTAAATGAAAATATTGCTGATCCAGATTTTATTTACTATTTTATTACTCAAGATTTTATGATAGATAAAATGCAGAATTTAGCTGAACAAAGTACAACATCATACCCATCAATTACACCAAATGATATCAAAAATATAGAGATAAATTTACCGAATTCAGAAACACAAAAGAAGATCGGGAAATTTTTAAGTGATATAGAAAACAAAATAAAAATCAATAACAAGATAAACGATAATTTAGAAATGTACCTAAAAGCAATTTTTAATACAATTATTAGTAGTAATTCTAATAAAAAACGAATAAGACTAATAGATATAGCCGATTTATATCAACCCAATTCTTTAAATGCCAAAAATCTTGATAATAATTATCCATACTTTGTTTTTGGTGCAAATGGTATTATTGGAAAATATAAAGAATATAATCACGAAGAAAATGAGGTTGCAGTATCATGTAGGGGTACTTGCGGATTAGTTTACATGTCATTACCTAAGTCTTGAATAACGAGTAACGCCATGGTTGTAAAACCTAAAAACTTTTTTCCATATAAAGAATTTATATTTAAAACATTACAAACAAAATCTGCTTCATATCTTGCTACGGGTTCGGTCCAACCTCAGCTTACAAAAGAAAATTTATCTTTATATGAGGTTATTTTACCCGAAGAAGAAAAAATTATTTACTTCGAAAACATTGCAAAAAAAGTCAGATTAATAATTAACAAGAATATTAATGAGAATCTCAAGTTATCTAATTTACAAAAATTTTTACTTCCTTTACTTATGAACGGACAGGCTGAGATAGATGATTAACATCTAAATTATCGTTTATATTCCTGCTTTGTATAAGAAAATAAAAATTAAAATATTAAAAAAGAGGCAAAACATGAATAGAATATTTAAAATTTTTCACGACAATATTTATATGAATAAAGATGTTCGTGAAAAAATACAATTAAGAAGAGAAGAAATTACAAAAATCATAGACAATGAATATTACGAGTTTGAATTAAACTCTGCGATTTCATTTTTTTCTGGTTCATATGGACGAAATACAGAAATAAAAAGTAGTGATATTGATTTAATAGTTATACTTCCAAATAGTGTTAAGGAAAGATTTGATAAACGAATTGGAAATATACAATCTCAATTTTTGACAGAAGTTAAGGAAAAAATTGTTAAAAAATTTCCTAGATCTGAAATATCTTCAGACGGACAGGTCATAGTTATTAATTTTTCAGACAATATTAAATTTGAAGTTGTTCCTTGTTTCAAAAATGAGTTTGGTGACTTTTTATACTACGCCAACACAAATTATGGAGGGAAATGAGAAACCATGGTACCTAAAAAAGAAATTGACGCATTCAACAAAGGCCATAAGGAGAGTAATTTCATTATAAAAAAATTTTGTAGAATGATAAGATCATGAAAAGAATCTAACAATGTTCCAATAAAAGGGGAACTAATTGATGCCATGGTATTTGATTTTTTTGAAAATTACAAAGGTTTAAAATTGGAACCATTTAGCTGTTTTGATGAATATACAAAAGATTTTTTTGAATACATATATAAAAATATTGATTATAAAAGTTGATTTGTCCCAGGCAGCTATAGAATACTTAAAGTAGAAAATAAAGAATTGTTAAAGAAAAAAATATATCAAGCATTTATATATGCTAAAAAAGCAATTTCATTACCGGTAATTCTTACTAATAGTTATTATAGTAGAGAATATTTTTGAAGGGAAATATATGGAGAAAGATTTTGAAAAGTTAAATAACGATATAATTAATAATATTAATGAAATTCATGATAATGTAATTTATTCCCAGGTAACCCATGAAAAAGAGGTTGAAAGATTAATGCGGTGATGACATACGCTCAAAATTACATTAATTATTTTATCAGCCATTATTTCTAGTGCAGTTATAACTAGTATTCTTGGAAAAACCCAAATTTCAAATATTATAACAGTTATTATAGCTGCATTATCTTTAGTGTTTCACTCTATAAGCTATAATTTTGATTTAAATTCTAAAATTTCTGAGCATAAGAAAAGTGCTGATGAACTTAGATATATAAGGGACCAAATTCAAATCTTATTAGCCGAACAAAATATATGAGATTTAGAAAAAATAAGAAATGAACGAATTTTAATAATAGAAAAGCTTAATCTAATTTACTCATATGCACCAAAAACTTCCAAGAAAAGTTATAAGCTAGCAAAAATAGCATTAGAGAAAAAAAGGCAACAAAAACTATTGCAAAATTAATAATATTTAATTCAAGAGACAAACTATTTGCTTGTCTTTTTTTTTTTTTTGATTTAATTAGTAATAAATAAAGGAGATAAAAATGCCTAAAGAAAAAAGTATTTATGCAACAAATAAAAATATTGAAGAATTATTTGGTGATTTAAAAAATTCTTATTTTTTAATACCCGATTACCAAAGACCTTACTCATGAAGTGAAGATGAAGTGATTACTTTGTTTAATGATCTATGAGAATATTATATTTTTAATAACGAAAGCAATGAACGTGACCCTTACTTTTTGGGTAATATTGTTATTTTTAAAAATAGCAACAATGAATATGAAGTAATAGATGGTCAACAAAGAATAACAACCATATCACTTTTGATTAGAGCTATGTATTTTATGCTAGAAAAAAATGTTGATAGTAATAATAGAGATGTTACTATTTTGAAGCAAAAATTGGAAACTATTTTATGACAGCAAAAAGATTCGTCATATAATCCTGATTTTTCAAAATTTAAACTTTATTCTAAAGTTATAAATGATAAAAATAAATTAATATTCGAAGAAATTCTCAAAAACGGTATATATAACGAAAAATCTAAAGATAATTATTCAAAAAATTACAATGTCATTCTAGATTTAATAAAAGAAAAATCAGAAGAAACAACAACAGGCATTATAAATTTTTATAGATTTATAATAGAAAGAGTTTTAATATTAAAAATAGAATTAAATAATTTTGATACTGCTTTAAATATATTTTCTACTTTAAATAATAGAGGGTTACAACTTTCTGATGCCGATATATTTAAATCAATAATATACTCAAAAATTAAAGGATCAAATGAAAAAGATGATTTTATTAAAAATTGAAAATCTTTAGATTTAGAAATTAATGATAATAATGAAACAATGCAAAAAATATTTACTTATTGTATGTTTTATATAAGATCTTTAAATAACGACACTTCTTCAACAACCCCTAAGATAAGAGATTACTTTTTAAAACAACACGGTTCATCGTTCTTAGAATATCCTGACAAATTATTAGAATTATTAAGTAATATAAATGATTTTATGGGAGTTGTAAATAAAAGAAATACCATAGAAAATCAAGAATGATCAAAGGATATTGGCATAATTCAGAAACTTGATATTTTAAGATCTTATCCAAACGAATTTTGAAAATATCCTGTTATTAATTATTATATGTCGCATCATAAGAAAGTTGACTTTGTTTACCATTTTGATTTTTTCTTAAAAAAACTCATTATTTCTTTAATAACAAAATATATAGAAATACCTTCAGTAAATGGTATTAAAGGATCTATCTTACAAATAAATGCTAATTCTATTAATAATTTGAGCCCAAAAATGGATTTTAAAAGAAAAATAACAATCGAAAACTTAAGAAATGAATTAAAAGAACCTCATCCTAATATTTTAAAAATGATTTTAAAGTTGATTTCTTATAATGTTGAAGATGAAATGAATTTATTGCCAGAAAAGTGGGAAATAGAACATATACTCCCTAAAAATTGAGAAAAGATTTATCACACAAATGATGATATTAATTTAATTAATAAGAGTATAGAAGAACTAGGGAATAAAATACCACTAGAGAAAAAAGCGAATATATTATCCGGTGATAATTTTTTAAAAAAGAAATTAGATGAATACAAAAAATCTAATATAAAAATAGTAAAAATATTTGTTCAAGAACATAATGATCAAATTTATTGAGGAATAAATGATATCAAGAAGAGAAACGAGAAATTGATTGAAGAAATTTTAAATGTATTTGAAAAATGAAACAGTGAATATAATGTATTAAAGGAGAATTAAAATGAAACTTAGCTTCAAAATAATAATATTTATCTTAAATATGTATTGTTTAGTGATTATTCCATCATTTGTGATATTTATAATCTATAAAAAATTTAGTGAAATTTTCGAAGACACAACATCAACAATATTAGTATTGACTTCTCTTTTTGCTTATTTAATATCCGTCATCTTATCAATAAGGGTTGCTGTAATAGAGAAAAAAGAAGGGGAAAATTTATGGATATTTTTTGCAATATGTAATATTACAATAATATTATTTATTCCTTCTATGTTGATTTATTTGTTTATACTATTTGTTAATCAGATTGATCTAACTTCTTTTAAAAATCGAAATTCTTATTCAAATATTAATAGTAGAATTAACCACATAAAAAGCACAAGCAAAAGATCAGCTGCCTTATTATTGTTAAATAAAAAAAATGACAAAGAAGAAGATTTAGATCAAATCGGTAAATTGGTTGATGACATGATAAATGAAGAACGAAAAAGAAAATAAATATAAAAATTTAATAATTTCTATTTAGACTTTTTGATTAATAAATTTGCAAAGTATAAAAACTATCTATATTTAAATAGATAGTTTTTTACTATTGTTCATCTTCTCATTCGAATTCGAATCCATAGATAGAAACAGTATCTCCTCTTTGGATATCCTGTCTAATTAATTCTTCTCATACACCAATTTTCTTAAGAATATTGTTAAAACGTACTAAGTTATCATAAGTATTAATAGGTATCTTGTGGTAAAGTTCTTCAACTTTTTTACCAGTAACTTCAAAATGACCTTTATATGGCGAATTAACTACATAATCAGGTTCAAATTCAATAACTTTAACTTCTTCTTCGTCATTTTCAATAGTAGCATATTGATTTTTTTCAATTAAGTTTCATAATTTAGCTTTAACTAAATCAAGGTTATCTCTAAAAATTGCAGATATCTCAACTATTTCAACATTTGGGAATGCTTTTTTGAATTTTTTAATATTATCTTTAAAAACATCCATGTCAGATTTATTAGCTATAACCAATTGAGGTTTATTTTCTAATTTAAGACTATAACTTCTTAACTCATTATTAATAACATTGAAATCTTCAATTGGATCTTTATCTTCAGAACCAAAATCAACAATGTGAGCTATTATTCTACAACGTTCAATGTGCTTAAGGAATTGAATCCCTAATCCCTTACCTAAAGAAGCTCCTTTAATTAATCCTGGTAAGTCAGCAACTGTGAATGAATTATCATGGAATTGAACCATACCTAATTGAGGAACTAAAGTAGTGAACTCATAATCAGCTACTTTTGCATTAGCATTAGATATTGCATTAAGAAATGTTGATTTACCTGCTGAAGGTTTTCCTACAACCCCTACATCTGAAAGAATTTTAAGAACAATTTTGGCTTCATATTTTTCACCTGGCATACCGTTTTCCGCAATTTTTGGAGCTGTATTTTTGGTTGTCTTGAATTTATTATTTCCACGACCACCTTTACCACCGCTTGCGATTAAATAAGGAACATCTGGTTCGATAATATCTGCGATTAACTTTTTACCATTGTAGACTAATGTACCAATTGGAACCTTAATGTAAGTGTCCTTAGCGTTGGCTCCATAAAGGTTTTTAGGTCCACCATTAACCCCATCTTCTGCAACTATATGTTTATTTTTATAGAAGCTTAATAGCGTATTTTTTCCTAAATCACCAACAAAATAGATGTGACCACCACGACCACCATCTCCACCATCTGGACCACCTTTATCAACGTGGGCTTCACGTCTAAAGGAAATCATACCATTTCCACCTTTTCCTGCTTGTACTGATATAGTTATTTCGTCAATAAATCTTGCCATAATTCTCCTTATTTTAAATATACTCTAAATATTACCATATTTTATATTCTTTTTAAATAATTATACAAGGTAAAAGAAATAAAATTTTAATAATCTATTCTAAATAAAACTAAAATATTATTTTAGTTATTTAATGACCTAAATATTCGCTATTTAGGTCTTAAAATGCTTTTTTATTGTATTAATTATATTAATAACATAAAAATAAGTTATAATTAAATAACTATGTATAATCACAAAAAAGTTGAACAAAAATGACAAAAAATATGAGAAGAAACTAAAGCTTTTATCACTACAGACAAAAGTAATAAAAAATTTTATGCTTTAGATATGTTTCCTTATCCTTCTGCTTCTGGGTTGCATGTTGGTCATCCAGAAGGATATACTGCTACAGATATTGTTTCTAGATATAAACGTTTAAATGGTTATGATGTTTTACACCCAATTGGGTGAGATGCTTTTGGTTTACCAGCAGAGCAATATGCTTTAAAAACAGGTAATCACCCAGCACCATTTACGCAAGCAAATATAAAAACATTTAAAAAGCAACTTAAAAGTTTAGGGATGTCTTTTGATTGAGATAAAGAAGTAGATACAACTGATCCTAAATTTTATAAATGAACTCAATGAATTTTTAAAAAACTTTATGAACATGGCCTAGCAGAAATAAAAGAAATTGATGTTAATTGATGTGAAGGTTTAGGGACTGTATTAGCCAATGAAGAAGTTATTACTGATGAAAACGGTAATAGAGTTAGCGAAAGAGGTAATTTCCCTGTAATTAGAAAACCAATGAAGCAATGAGTTTTAAAAATTACAGCATATGCAGAAAAACTTTTAGAAGGACTAAATGAGGTAGAATTTTCTGAATCATTAAAAACTCTTCAAGAAAATTGAATCGGTAAATCCGAAGGACATGTAGTTAAATTTGATTTAGAAAATTCAAATGAAACTCTAGATGTATTTACCACAAGAATTGATACTTTATTTGGCGTCTCATTCTTGGTTATAGCTCCTGAACATTCATTATTAAATAATGTAAAAAATAATCATGAAATAAGCGAGTTTTTAGAATATTCTAAAACTCTAAGTGATAGAGATCGTATTTCTAATAACAAAGATAAAATAGGTGTATATACAGGAATAAATGCAATACATCCTATTACAAAAGAAATATTACCTATATGAACATCTAATTATGTTTTAAATACTTATGGAACAGGTGCTATTATGGCCGTTCCAGCAGAAGATGAGCGTGATAAAGATTTTGCCCTTAAATATAATTTAGAAATTAAGGAAATTATTTCTAAAGAAGATCAAGTATTGATTAATTCTAATCAATTTAATGGGTTAAGTATTAAAGAAGCTAAAAACGCAATTCATAATTTCCTAGCTAAAGAAAACAAATCAGAAATAGAAATATCATACAAAATAAGAGATTGAATTTTTTCAAGACAAAGATACTGAGGTGAACCATTTCCTGTATATTTTGATGAAGATAATAATATTTATATCGAAGAAAATATTGTTGAATTACCATATATGGAAAATATTAAACCTTCAACTACTGGTGAATCACCTTTAGCTAACAATAAAGAATGACTTTACTTTGAAAAAGATGGCAAAAGATTTAAAAGAGAAACAAATACAATGCCTCAGTGAGCGGGAAGTTCTTGATATTTTTTAGCTTATATAATGAAAAATGCTGACGGTTCATATCTTGACATGGATAGCAAAGAAGCATATGAAAGATTTAAAAAATGATTGCCTGTAGATTTATACATAGGTGGTCAAGAACATGCAGTAGGACATTTAATTTATTCAAGATTTTGACATAAATTTTTATATGATATTAAAGTATTACCTGTGTCTGAACCATTTTTTAAAGTTGTTAACCAAGGTATGATTTTAGGACCTGATGGTCAGAAGATGTCTAAGAGTCGTGGCAATGTTATAAACCCTGATGAAATAGTAGAAGAATATGGCGCAGATACATTAAGAGTGTATGAAATGTTTATGGGTCCATTAACTGATACAAAAGAATGAAGTGTTGATTCAATTCGTGGAATTAGAAAATGATTAGACCGTGTTGAAGTTATAATAAACAAATTTGCAAATGATTCTAGCTTAATAGATGAAAGTTATAAAGATAGTGAATTTAATTCTTTATGACAAAACACAATAAAAGAAGTAACAATAGCGATAGATACACTTAAATTTAATATTGCGATAAGTAAATTAATGGTATTTATTAACGCTTTATACAAGGTAGAAAAACTACAATCTATTAAACCTTTAATTGATTTTTCTATTATGCTCTCTACACTTGCTCCACACCTTGCAGAAGAATTGTTAGAGCAATTAAATCAAAAACAAATCAAAGAGCAAAAATGACCTGTTGTTGATGAAAAATTAATTCAAAATTCTACTGTTAAAATAGTAGTTCAAGTTAACGGTAAAGTTCGTGCTGTAATTGAAAAAGATAGTGATTTAAGTGAAGAAGAAATTTTTTCTTTAGCACTCGAACAGCCAAATGTTCAAAAATTTATAGATGGACAAGAGATTAAACGTAAGCAATATGTTAAAGATAAAATAGTAATCTTTAATGTGTAAGAATATTTGAAAAATGATTAATATTAAAAAATGGAGATTTTATGAGTGAATTAGATTACGAAAAAAATAGTGAGTCACAAATTGTTAAATTAAAATATAGTAACGTTTTAGATTTTTATGCAGATATGCGAACATTAGATAGAGTTGGAAAAAGTTATGCTATTCAAATAAAAGGTATTAAATTGTTAAAACAATATATGTTTAAAGATAATTACGGTTTTTTTGTGGCTAATAAGCCGCTAATTGGTATAAAGGGAAAAGAAATTTTTATATCAGATCCTATTGGGGATAATTCTAAAAAAAGACAATTTATTGAAAAATGAATTAAGGAAGTAAAGTCTAAAAATAACCTAGAAGGTGAATTTAGTATTCAAGATTTTGAAAAAACCGTGAATAAAGGTGAAATTTTAGTTAAATGTATTTAATTTATGTTGATATTTTTGCTCATAATAAATTATTAAGTCCTGTTGAATAAATGTAGTTTTGAGCAAAAATAAATGGAGGAAAAATGAATAATTTAGAAAAATATGAAAAATTTTTTGAATTATATGAAGTTATAGAAAAAACAAAAAAGAATGAGCAATCTGAAAAGTGATTACCCCTTTTAAATAAGAAAAATAGGGATTTTATTAATGCTGTTTTATATGTTGATTCAAACTATAATCTAGACCCTTTAGCTAAAGAGCCTGACAAAAAATTTATGTTTAAATTAAAATCGATCATAAGTGGCGAGAAAGAAGAGCTAGAAGGTTATGCTGGTTCATCATCATACTGATTCGAAAGGGTTATGAAAACTGATAAAAATGCCGAAGATGAATACAAAAAAGCGATCTTGGGATCTATAATTTCTATTGATAGAAGCAATTCAACTCATTTGGAAGCAATTAAGGGAACAAGGTTAGAAATTCTTAATAGAATAATTGAAATTGCGCCAAATAAAGAACAATTAGAAAAAGAATTAAAAAATGATGATCTAAACGAAAATCATATATTGTTTAAAATAACAGATGCAATAATTGATAATAATAATGAAAAAAACAGGTTTAACTTATCTTTTGCTTCTAAATTTTGCGCATATGCTTCGAAAATAATTCTAGGAGAAGTTAAATACCCTAAATATGACAGTGTAGTTTCTGATAATCTTTTTTATTTTTACAATAAATATGTGGACGAGAATTCTAATAAGAATAAAAATACTTATAAAATTAATCATGAAATTAGAAAAATAGATGAATATATCAATAAATATCTTTTATATACGAATGATATAAAAAAGATAGTGGAAAAAGTAAAAATGAATAATGAATTTAGTGATTTTAATATTGAAGATTTAGATCA
Source organism: Mycoplasmopsis canis PG 14 (assembly GCF_001553195.1). Taxonomy (NCBI): domain Bacteria; kingdom Bacillati; phylum Mycoplasmatota; order Mycoplasmoidales; family Metamycoplasmataceae; genus Mycoplasmopsis; species Mycoplasmopsis canis. Next base: position 159,197 of record NZ_CP014281.1, read on the forward strand.
CATTATTTGATACTTTTTAAAAGGCCAAAGATAAAAACGTCTTAAAGTTTAAGCTTTTTTGCTTAAAAATTACAAAAAAACACCCATAATTTGTATGAAAATACATTAATTATGAGTGTTTTTATTATTTACAATTTTTAATCCTAAAATACTTAAAAATCTTAAATCAACCGTTTTCAATTATTATTCAAACTTTAATATTTAATCTTTACTTGTTTCAAAATACATTGCCGCTACAACAAGTTTCAACTTACTTACACTATTTAACTTTAATAGCTCAGCTGTTCTTTCTTCTTCAATTGATATAATGTTATTGTTGTGGATCTTATAAAATTGGTATCCATTTAACACACCAACAAAGTTTATCCCATATAATCTTTTTAATTCCCACATTTCATTTAAATTATCTAATCTTACCAATCTCATTTATTTTCTCCTTTAATTATTCTTGATAATATTATTTTCCTTTATAAGCATCTGCTATTCATTTAAATACATCAGGGTCATTCTTGATTTTTTTAGACACATATTCTGAATGTCTTAAAAAATAAATATCTCGCATAGATTTTTTGACTATTTCTTTGTCTCCTCTTAATCTATCTGATGAGTTTATTATTTTAGAAGGCGATAATGAAACAGCAAGTAATACAACTTCTTTATCATCTTTTAATTTATCAGACAGAAATTGTAAAGAACCAGGTCTTTTACTGATTGCTAATAATGCCAATTCTTTATCGTTTTTCAGTCTATCTGAAGCATATCTTATTGAATGTGGGTCTTTTTGTATTGCTTGTAAAACAAAATCTTTTTTATCTTTTAATCAACTTGATGCATATTTTAAATTATCGCCTTTTTTCTTAATAGCTATTGATGCAAAATCAAAATCATTTTTAAGTCGATCCGAAGCATATTTAAAGTTGTTTGGTAGTCTTTTAACTGCTAACTCCATTACTTGAGAATCATCTTTAAATTTATCAAATATATCAGTCAATATGTCTGGATTTTTTTCTATGGCATCCATTACAAATTTTTTATTATTTTTAAAATCATAACTTAACATTCCAAATAAATATCCGTGATCTATTATTTTGTTTAAAACGATATTATAATGATCTTCATTATTAATATCAAAATCAAATAAATTAAAAAAACTTCACACACCTAAAACTTGCTTAATAAATTTAGTGTCATTTAATATTTTCTTATCAACATGTTTTTTTAAAATAAGTGCAATAAAATCATTTTTTGAATCGTATCATATTTTTTTCAAAAATTTAATTATAAAATTAGGACTCTTTAAATGAGTATTTTCTAATAAATTTCATGCAGATTCAACTTTTTCATAATTCAATATAAATTCTTCTGTTGAAATTATTGAAACTATTGCATCTATTTCGTTATATTCTTTTTTTAGTTCCTCAATTTTTTGTTTTTTAATTATGTTATTTTTAATACAAATACTTGCTAATTCATCAAATATTTTTATCATTTTTTCTCCTTTTTTAATAATTAATAGTAACTAAAAAAAGAAAGAAAAAACTTCCTATAGTTATGATAGGAAGTTAATTATTTTATGAAAATTAAACCTTCACTATCATACAAGCTTTAGCACTTTGCCTTTGTTAGGTAAGTTGCTGAAGGTTCATAGAGCTTGTCTCTCCCCTTCTCTTTATAGTTACTGTAGTATTATAAAAGATTTATTAATTAATCCAAACCAGAAAATTTAATTTTGATTTAACAAACATTATAGTTTTGGATTTTTATTTAACAATTGCTATATATTATTTTATTATTTAAAATAAAATGTAAAAAAGTTAAACAAGAATTACTAGGAATAAAACTAAAAGCAAAATAGTTAATATTATTGACGAAGTTACTCCTGCAATAATGGCTCACATCATAATTTTTTTATTTTTAATTAAAATTTGTTCAGTTACTAATTTTACATATATATCTGTTTTGTCTTGATGTTTTTTGCTTTTATCGAATTTAATAAGTTTTTTTAATTTTGGCCTGTCTAAACGTGATGACGAATCTTGTAGCACTTTATTTAAATCTTTAATTACTTGCTCATTATAAATTGAGCATTTTCTCCTGTATTTAAATATCATTCCAAAAAGTATATCATCTAAAATTTTTCTTCCCTTGATAACTGTTTCGTTTTCGCTTTCTTCTATTTTTGCATTAGTAACAAGTATTACAATCTCATTTAAATGTGGAGCAGCAAAAACAAAGTTATCAAGACTTATTTTTTTATCTAAGCTTTTTAAATAGTTATAAATATTTTCTGCTATATTTAAAAATAATTCAGCAATTTTTTTAATTTCTAAAACACTTTTTCTTAATGAGGTTAAAATTTCTTGCGAAATAGTTAATCTATCTTCTTGTATATTGATAATTTCTTCCAGAAATTCTTAACCTCTTAAATCATATACACTTATTCAATAGTCAAAGTATTCTTGTTTGTTTTCTGAAAGCGCTAAGTTTAGAGTATCTTTAAATGCTTTTTTGATGTTTGAGTTATCAGCAATATCACCTTTATCTAATATATAGCGGAATATTTTTGCTGAATCACAATTACTATCTTTGAAAAATTCTAATTTAATATCTTCATTTTTAAAATATTTCGAATCTACTAACAATGCTTTAACATTGTCATATATAAAATTGTTATAAGCTTTCGAAATAAAGTTATTATATAACTCAATTCCTGCATAATATAAATCATCATAAAGAGTCTTTGTTTCATTTTTTTCATCATCATCAAACTCTAAAAAACAATCAAAACCTTTTTTAATAATTTTATATTTTTCTTCATCATTCAAGTTATTAGGGAAAAGTTTAATCATTAGCCACACTGCATAAAATAAATATTTTCTTGCATAAATAATGTATTTTTTAGAATTTGATCTTTTGCAAGCAACATAAAAATCTAAGTAAAAATCAAAATCTTCCTGCATAAAATTATTAATTTTGCCAGAACATAATTTTGTATAAGATTCTAGCATTAATAAAGTTGCATAATTTGAAGCCTTTGTCCCGCCATAGAACTTTTTTGCTAGTTTTATTGTTTCTTCATAATTAGAATTAATGAATTCTAAATTAATTTCATAAATATCTCTTAGTTCTTTGTTTAAATGAATAATTCTTTGTTTTTGTTCATTAATTTTAATTCTCATTTTATCTTTTGATGCTTTTGTAATATTAACAATATTACTTATTATTTTTGAAACTTCTTTTTCTATCTCGGAATTAGCGCTTTGGAAAGAATTTGAAATTTTTTTCTCCAATTCATGTGCCCCATATCTACTAGAATTAAACTTAAGTTGCTGAGAATTATTGGCTAATTTATTTAAAGAATTTTCAAATTTATCTAGATTATTTTCAGCTTTTTTAAGTTCTTTTAATATATTTTTAAAATCATATGTTGAAGCCATTTTATTCTCCTGCTTTTTTATTATTAATAAACTTATTTGGATCAAAATTAATTTTATGATCATTAAATGTTTGCACATTGAATGTTAAAAATTCTTGGCCTAGGTCACTTTCAATTTTAGGATAGCTTGAAAATAATCTATTTACTTCTTTTTCGTATTCATCAGCTTCTTTATTTATTGTATTATTTAATTTCTTTGAAATACTATTATCGCTATCGTTTTTGAAATAAGAAGATAATCTAATGTTGGCATTATCAACTATTTTAGTTGCGCTTGATAAAGCTTTTTCGCTTTCGTTTATATAACTATTTATTTTATTTTCAGATTCCCTCATTTTAGATCTGTATATTTCTTTGTAAATTCTTGTTTCAAGTGAAGAATACAATGTTTGGAATTCTTTTATTGCATTCTTTATTTCTTTTATATCATTTTCAGATAATGTTGACATTTTAAATACCTCCTTTGAAAAGGATTAATTCATTTAGTTTTTCGTTGTATTTGTCATCAAATTCTATTCTTGCTTCATTGATATTTTGAAGTATATTTTCTTCTATTTGTAATATATCTTTTTCGTAAGTTTTTAAGATTTCGCTTAGTACCTTTTTTAACTTTAACACATTATTATTTATATCATTATTAAAGTTTTTTAAAAGTGAGTCAATTTTCTCTTCAACACGACCATTTGCATTATCATATTTCTTTTGTAATGCTGCTAATTCTCTTTCATGTAAATTTATTTTACTTTGAATTTTGTAACTTATATCTCTTAATTGTCTTTGTTGTTCTCTTAATTCTGAATCAAACATAAGCCTCCTTTTAAAGTTATATTTTAATTATAATATACCGTATATATATTAAGAAAAAAGACTTATTTATTTACAAAAAATATGAAAATTTTTCATAAAAATTAGTAATTTTTTAAAATTTTTATTAGAAAAAATAAAGCAAAATAACTAGACAAAATGCATAATAATGCGCATCTTTTTGTCTAGTATTAAAATCATAGATTTTAGTATAATTTATGCATCTTTAAAAAAATTAAAAATGTGAGGGAATATGACAGTTAAAAATTTACCAGATGAATTTAAAAAGAAAAAAAGAAGAAGGAAGGCAGCGTTATTACTATTTCCGCTTTTAATATCAGGGACTGTAGCAGCTAGTTTAGCTGGATTGCTTTTATATCAAAATCTTAACAAGGATAATAAAAACTCATATCTAGGATATTACAGTTACAACGAAAATGGTGATATTAAATTAGAAATTTATGTATCCAAGGAAGCTTTAAACGATATTGAAGACAAAAAACTTGTGGGTATTTTTGTAGACGAGAATGGTGTTGAATATTATCTTGAGTCTACAATAACTGAACATGGTCTGATTAGTTTTGATACAAGTGTTTTACCAACACCTGGTTTTTATACATTAAACAAAATTTCTAAATCAAAAAATTCTAACGATGTAATTGTTAGTGAATCCAATTTGCCCAAAGAATTATTAACACCAATTAGAAAACCAAGTGTTATTGGTGATATCAGTACTAAAGCAAACACAATTGAAAAAGTTATTAATTGAAATGTTAACCCAGGTCTTGCTAATAGAACATTGAGATTAGAAATCCAAAATGAAGAAGGCAAAATTGTTGAACTAGAATTGAAAGTTGATAAATCATCAAACTTATTGATAGATACATCAAAACTAGAATATGGGCATAAGTGAGAGATAAAGAAAGTTATTGACATTGATAAAAAGAACCCTAACCCAGTAATTAATCTAAATGATGTAGATAAAAAATTAAAAACAATTGATTTAAGAGATTATTCAAACAATTTTGGTGTAAATAAAAACGGAGATGTAATTATATCTTCAAAAATTTCTAATGTTAATGATAAAACAAATATTGTGGCCGTTTTTACTGATAAAAATGGTAATGAATACACTGTTGACGGAATATTAGATAACAATGGAAACGCAATTTTTGATACTTCACTATTGCCTAGTGAGGGTGAGTTTATTTTAAATAAAATAGTAAACAAAGACAACAATGAAACATTAAAAAGCAATAATGATTTAACTGATTTAGAAAAAACACCAATTAAAAAACCTGAAATATCGATTTCTAAGGATGCTAAAAAAGAATTAATTCATGTATCATTCCATAACTCAAAAACAAATAAGAGAGTGGTTTTAAAATTTAAGGATGAAGATAATAAACAATACGAATTACATGGTGTGATAAATTCAGATGGCGAACTAAGTGTAAGTACAGTAAACTTGCCAACAGGACATGAATATAAATTATTTGCTATTCATGACTTAAATAATAACCCAGTTGCAAATCTAAAAAACATTGATCCAAGATCGTTATTAATCGACAAACTTGATCATGCCACAAGCTTAAGTTACGATATTAATGGTGACAAAATTATTTCACTAAATATCGGTGTAAATAACGCTAATAAAGAAGTTAGTGCCGTTTTTATCGACTCTAAGAATAAAAAATATGTCATATATGCTAGATCAGATAATGAAGGTAATCTTTTATTAAATACAAACCACTTGCACAATAATAATGAGTACAATTTATTAGAAATAATAAGTGATGACGAAGAAATAATTTTACCTAATTATAAGATAAAAAATGTTGCAAGAAGAACTGTTAGCAAACCTGGAATAGAATCAAAAGTAGTTTCTAATTTAAAAGAAGGAAGCAATTTAGAAATTTATCTTTTTAATGATCAAATTGGAAATGAGCTTAAAGCAACATTTTCTAATTCAAAAGGAGAGTTATTTGTAACTACTTCCGTTGTTGATGGTAATGGTAACTTATTACTTAATACAGCAAATATTAATATTTTTCTAAATGGCGAAAAATATACCTTAATATCTTTAACAGATTTAAATGATCAAAAAGTAATTAATTTAAATAATTCAGATCCTATTGTTATAGATAAACGAACAAATATAGATAATAATTCAAATAATTATTTAAATAAATATTCATACAATAAAAATGGTGAATTAGAACTTAATATTCCCTTAAATAATAAAACAAACAATGCATTAGTTGCCGCTTTTGTTGATGAAAACGGAAATGAACATATTATTAATGGAGAAGTGGACGAAAAAGGAAACTTAGTAATCAACACTTCATTGCTTCCTAAACCTGGTGAATATAAACTAGAAAAAATTATAGATTCTAAAAACCCAGATAATGTAATCGTTTCTAGTCAAGATTTATCAGATGAATTAAAAACCCCGATAAAGAGACCTTCAGTATCAGGTTATTTCACAGAAGATCAATACAAAAACAAGATAATACATCTTGAATTTAACCCTGGTTTAGCAAATAGAGAATTAGAAATAACATTTATAAATGAAGATGGTCATACTATCAAGAAAAACATAACAACAAATAATGATTCTAGAATTTCGTTTAATTCGATTAGTTTAGAATCAAATAGAATTTGAAAAATAGATTCAATAAAAGATAAAAATTCTAAAAATACAAATGAAGTTATTGATATTTCTGAATTAGAAAACAACGTAAGGATAATTGACAAATTAAACTATTCTAGAACTATAACAGTTAATAGAAGTGGTTCTTTAAACTTAAACATAAAATTATCTAAAGAAAATTCAAATAAAGAAGTTTTAGTAGTTTTTAAAGATCGAAATGGGCCTTATACACAACATAAAGCAACATTAGATGAAAAAGGAAAATTAGTATTTAACTCAAATCTTTTACCAAACCAAGGTGAATTTAGATTAGATAGAATTTTAGACATATATGATAAAACAATTATTAAGTCATGAGAAGAACTAAAAGAATCTGAAAAAACATTATTAAGAAGACCAGAAGCAAACTTATATAAAACTGGATCTAATCAATTGGATGCGAAAATTGTTATAGAATTTCATAATGCCAGAAACAATCAAAAAGTAAAAGCAATTTTCAGGGATTTAGATGGTGTTGAACATGAATTTGATGCTGCAATTGGTGTAAATGGAATATTAGAATTAAAATCATCTTTACTTAAAGAAGGTGGAAAATACATATTATCTGAAATAAAAGATGAATGAAATAACTCGATAATAGAACTAAACAGATTCGATAATGACATTTTAACTATTGATAAATCTAATTATTTAGATGGAAGCATAACAAGAGATTTAAATGGTAATAGATTAGTTAATCTTAAAATGCCAGAAAAATATTCAAATAAAAATCTAGTCGCTACTTTTGTAAATAAATATGGACAAGAATTTGATATTAACGCAACATCAAATGAAAATGGTGATGTTAGTTTTAATACAAAGTTTTTACCTACACCTAGCGAATTTTGATTAGATAAAATCAAAAATACCAAAGATAAAGTTATACTAAAAAACAATGAAATAAAAATATCAGCAAGAGCAAAAATCAATAAACCAGCTATAACACATAAAATTTTAGAAGATTCTAAAGGTGCAAAAGACTTAGAAATTAAGTTTCCTTTGGATTTAGTAAACCAAGAAATAAAAGCAGTCCTCCAAGATGCAGATGGCAATAAATTTGAAATATTAGCTACAGTTAATGTAAATGGAAATGCTGTTTATGATACCTCAGACAATTTAAAATTACCAAATAATAAAAAATATACATTAATCGAATTATTAAATAAAAATAACGAAAAAGTAGTTAATTTAAATGAAATTGAAGAAATCTTTATAAACAAAACTAATAAAAAATTAAATGGAATTGCAAAAACAAATGCAGATGGTTCAAAACAAATAGAATTTAATATCCCAGAAAACCTAAAAACAAATAATGCCGTAGCGGTTGTTAAAGATATTAATGATAACGTTTTTGAAATTCCGACTTTCTTAAATGAAGAGGGTAAACTGGTAGTTGATACTAGTTCGTTAGATCCTAATAAAATTTATACTTTAGACAGTGTTGTTGATCATAACTCAAACCCTGAAACAGTTATAATATCAAACGACGATATAAATAATGAAGTTAAAAGAATTAACGATACTAAAGAAAAAGCTAGAAAAATCACATTTAATAATTGAAATATTTCTGACTTGTCAACAACAAGCGCAAGTATAGAAGTGAGTTATGCGGATATCAATAATTTGATTAATCCTAATATTAATTATGTTTTAAAAATTAGAAAACAAGGCGAGAACAATGTAATAATTAGCTCAAAAATTAAAGTTGATAAAGAAAATGAAAGATTCTTTTTTGCATTTAATTCTTTAGAGAAAAATACTAATTATATTTTCGATTCAATTGAACCAGAATTTTACGATGATTCAATAAGTGTGCTAAATAATCTCGAAAACAAAGAATTTAAAACTCCTAAATATGAAGTTGCAATTTGATCAAACACCACTTTAGTAAATGCTGCTGCAAATGCGCTAGAAATAAATTTTGAAATATCAGATAATGAATCAATAAAGCTAGCTCCAAATCAACAAATTACCGGTTATTATGTAAAACTCGAAAAAGATGGTAGCGAATCCGAAGAACAAACGTTTAATATAACAAAAGAAAATTCAAGAATTACATTAAACAACTTATCAGGTAATAGCATTTATGTAATCAAAAGGTTTACCATAGAAAGAAATAATGAAGTATTGAATTTATTTAAAAATGACATTACTAAATACACTCAATCATTAAAAACAAAACCAACACCTATTTCAATAACTTTTGAACCTGAAAACGAAAATATTAACTTAATTTCATATGAACATGCACTAATAAAAATTAATTATAATGATATTGATCAAAAAATTGAAATTGGTAACCCTGTAACTATAAGTTTTAAAAAGAAAGATTCAGAAAATATCTTAACAGTTGAAGGAAGAGTAATTGAAAATAATCAAATTGCCTTCAATTTATATAACCTAGATTCAGCATCTGAATATCAAATAATTTCATTAAAAACAGCAGCTAAAAATCCCAACTCAGCATACTCATATGTATTTTCTGATTTAGATAATTCATCATTTAGAACTAAAAATGAAATTTATGACGTTATTAATGTATCTAATTTAGAGGATTATACAAATGATGTTTTATCAAGAAAAATTAGAGTTAATTTAGATAAACAAGGTAGATTGCCGGATGGTAAGAAGGCAAAAATTATTTTTAGATCTCAAAAAGACGGATCTGAAATTGAGTCTAATGCACAAATAATTCTTCACGAAACTAGAGAACTTGTATTTACTTTAGATAATTTAACAAGAAATAGAAATTACGTTTTTGATAGACTTGTATATGGCGAAGATGACAATTTTACAAATAGATTTTTAAATAGAAGTGATGTTGATTTTTCATTTACTACAAATCCTGGAATAACAAAAGTATTAAATTGAACTTTTGAAGATTTTAAATTATCTTCTAATGATTTATCAATTCAAATAAATAATCCTGATAATGCTTTTGATGAAAACACAGTTTTAGAACTAGAATATTCAAAAGTTAATGATGAAACATTTAGTCAAAAAGTAACTTCAAATCAATTAATCAAAAATGGAGAAAATTTCAATGTATTATTTGATGAAATTCCGATGGAGTTAAATCAACAATACATAGTAAAAAATATTAAAGTTAAATCCAAATTAAACAAACCTTATAGAGGGATTAATGGAACTTTAGATAATACAATATTTGATTTAACTAATACCACGGATGAACGCCATATCTTTGAAAATAAATTTAAAGTATTAGAAATTTCATCATCGGAAGTTCAAGATAAAAGAAGCAATATTACAATAAGATTTGATGAAAATAATAATTTATTTAGAAATAAATCTTTAAGACTTAAATATAACGTTAATGGAACTAATGAACCTAAATGAACAAATATTGCGATAAAAAATGATAACGAAGAAGTAACATTCCTTTTAGATGAATTAGATTCAAATAGGCAATTTACCTTCGAAAACGTTTACTTTGTAGAAAACGCTGATAACACAGCGATATTTGATGCTAGCGAAAAAGGTATTGTTCCATTAGAAAAGAACATCAAAAATATTATTACATTAGATCCGCAATTAACAAAAATAATCAAATACGAAATATTCAACCAAACTTTAGAAAGAAATTCATTAAAATTCGAAATAAATAATCCTGACAATGTCTTTGAAGAGGGTCAAAAATTTGAATTAGAGTATTTCAAATCTTCATCTCCAGAGCAAAAATTAACAAAACAAACAAGTTTAGTTATTGAAGACTCTGCATATAAATTAATTTTTAGCGAAATAGAAATGGATCTTAATGAAGAATATGTGGTTAGCGGACTTTCTATAATTGAAACACCTAATAAAGCACAATTTAAAGTAAATAATAGCAATAAGATCTATGATTTAACAGTTGATCAAATAAATTCATATAAATTTATGAATCAATTTAAAATCATTAACTATGAGACAAATTACGACCAAAACAATACTAATGCATCACTTAGTTTAAGTATTCAAAATAACAATAACTTTATAAAAAATAAAACATATAGAGCTAAATATATAGATAATAATGGCTTAGAATTATGAACATCTGTTGACTACATCGATGAGAATGGAGTCATATCTTTTGAATTACCAAATATTCTTAAAAATAGAAAATATACACTTGTCGATGTGTATTGGGTTGATGGCGAAAAAGATAGAAGCAATTTTGACATTCAAAATGCTCAAATATTACAGAAAAATTCAAATATTGAAAGTTTAATCGAAAAGAATCCAGGCGAAACACAAATTACTAATTTTATTGTTTCAGACCCAACTTTAAATAGTCTTTCTTTAGAATTTACAATTTCAAACCCTGATACAATATTATTTAACGAAGACGAAACAAAAACAATTGTTCTTGAATATGTTAAAGTATCAAAAACAAATAATTCTGAAGTATTAGAAACCTTTGAAATTGAAGCTGAAGCTATTATAAACTCTAATAATGAAATTTTTGCTAAATTTGCTGACATAAATATAAACTTGAATGATAAATACAAGGTTTCTAAATTAAAATTTAAAAACAAACCAAATATTCTTTATAACTATGTAAACTCTAACGAGGAAAATGTTATTTTTCAACACAATAACAATATTCAAGAATATGTTTTTGAAAATAAATTCATTATAGATAGTGTTCAATCAACTCTAGAAGATGATTTTTCAGTGAGTGTAAATGTATTTATCTCAAACAATAATAATGTTTTAAATAACAAAAAATTTAAAGCAAGATTTTTAGATCACAACGGCGAAAATCCTTTATGAACAAACTTATTAAGTACATCTGACGGAAATTTAAACTTTAAAATTAGCTCAGTTGACAAAAATAGACAATATACATTCGATAAACTTTATTGAATTAATGAACACGAAGATGAAGGAACTGTAAATGAAAATTCGGCTTTTGTTTCAAAATCAGAGAATATATTTAGTTCTTTTGAAACTCCTTATGGTAATACATTTATACAAAGTGATCCAGAGGTATCTAATAAAACTCTTTCATCAAACACAATAAAATTCTTAATTAATAACCCTGATAATGGAATAAATGAAGGTGACTTAGTTACTGTTGAATATTTTGTTGAAGAGAATAATTCACCTAATGATTCAACAATTATTAATACAATTGATAATTTACCTTTATCAAAAGAAGGTGATAATTATTCATTCACAATAAAAAACTTGGAAATGGAAATTAACAAAACTTATAAAATTAAAACCGTTAAGTTAAATACAAAACCAAGAAAATTATTTAGAAACGTTAACAATAACGTAAATAACGAAATTTATTCTTTAAACAATTCTAATAACAAGGAATATACATATAAAAATACATTTATTTTAAACTCTCTTTCTGCATCTAAAAATGTAAATCAAAATGGATTAGTTTTAACTACTTCATTTGGTTTTGACAATTTATTTAACGATAATAAAAAATATGCAGTTAAATACATAGATAACACTGGTTCTGAAGTATGATCTAACATAATAGATAGTATAGAGAATCCAATATTCACAATTGATAACCTTAATTCAAACAGAACATATACTTTTGATAATGTATATTGATTTGAACCTAATACAACATCAGAAACTTTAACAGTAGCTACAAAACACAGTATTCCTAAACAAAATTCAATAACTAATGTTGTAGAATTTGAACCTGGATCAACTGAAATACAATCTTTTGTAACTAGAAATAAATCACTAAATGACTTAGATTTAATCTTTAATATAAATGACCCAGATAAAGTTTTTGAAGACGGACAAGAGGTTATACTAGAATACTCAAAACAAAGCGATTCAGCAACTGGACAAACTAACGAATTAATAAGATCTAGGTTAAATAAAATTCCAAATAGCGATAATTTTGAAGTAATTTTCGAAAACATCAATATTGATTTAAATAAACAATATATTGTACAAAAGCTATACTTAGATAATAAGCCTGCTAAAGCTTGAAAAAATATAAATTCAAGCAACGATAATTCGATTTATATTAACACAAACAATAAATATACTTTTGAAAATAAATTCATATTAAAATCCGTTCAAGATTCCGATATTCAACCTACTGAGACAATTAATAAAAACATTAAAATTATTGTTGAAGCCGATCAAGAGATCATTAATAATAAATCTATAAGATTAAAATATCAAGATCAAAACAATAAAGTTATTTGATCTTCTATTGCGACAATTGTATCAGGAAATGAGATAGAATTACAATTATCAGGTCTTCAAAGAAACCGTCAATATACCTTTGTTGATGCTTTATTTGATTCTAACGATAAAACTATAGATAACTTTAACATAAATGATTTATCAAATAAAATAGAAAAAACACCTTTATTAAATCATGAATTTAATGTTGAAAAAGGTGAAACAAGATTACTTTCATTTAGCAATAGTGATTATAAATTAGGGTCTTTAGATCTTAAGTTTGTTATCAATGATCCTGATAATGCCTTTTCTAACAATGATATTTTAAAAATAAAATACTCTAATATAAATGATTCAAATGAAGTTCACGAAATTAGTGCTAATTTAATCAAAGAAAACTCTGATTTTAAAGTTGAATTTAATGATTTATTACTTGACATTAATAAAACATATATTATTGAAAAAGTTTGACTAGAAGCAAAACCTGCATTAGCTTTAGAAAACATAAATGGTAATAATGTTATTTTTGAAAAAACAACAGCAAATCTACACCAATTTGGTAATAAATTAGCTGTTAAAACCTTAAATATACAAAATAATTCTGCAACATCAAACTCAGCTTTAATTGAAGCTGAACTAGAATTTAATAATCATTTACAATTAAATAAAAAATACAAAGCTAAATTTACTGTTAATAAATCAGGTATTCCATCTACTATTTGGACTAATACAATTAATGGTTCAAGTTTAAATGAAAATAATAAATCTCTTACATTTGAGTTAAATAACCTGCCTAAAAATAGATCTTATACTTTTGAAGGCATTTACTGAGTGGATGAGTCAGCTAGTGATGACAACTTTAACGACGCCAACAATAATAAAATACAAGACTTATTTAGTGATATAAAAGAATTTTCTATTGAACCAGGAGAAACAAAAGTCGAAGAATTTATAACTTCAGATTATAAATTGGGTTCAATGGATTTAAGATTTAAATTAACTAACCCTGATGACTCATTTAACACATCTACAAGAGTGATTTTAGAATTAAGCAAAAAAGATCAAGATCAAATAATTAAGAGTGCATCAACAAATCTTTCTTATGAAAATGATGATTATTTTGCTATATTTAACGACCTAGAATTAGCAACAAATGAAACATACACAATTAAGAGTTTAAGACTTGAAACTAAGCCTAGTTCGGTTCTGCATAATATAAATTATAAGAATGAATCTCAAGCAAATAATAATCAAGAAATTAAAATTGATTCTATTCTAAATAAAGATTTAATTAATAAGTTCAAGTTATCTCAAATTACACATAATTTATCTTCAAAAAATGCATCATTAACAATTAATTTAAGCCAAAATCATGAATTGTTTAATAATAAGTCATTTGTTGCTAAATACTTAGATAATTCAAATAACGTTAAATGATCATCAATTAAGGTTGCATCAATTGATATTTCTAATGATTCAGCTACTTTATCTTTAGATCTTGCAAACTTAAAATCAAATAGAACATACACATTTAAGGATTTATACTGAATTGAAAATTCTTCAGTCACAGAAGAAGAATTGAATAGGTTAACCGCAAATAACATAGTTCCTAAAGAACCGCAAGCATCCGATATAATCCAAGTAGAACCAGGAGAAACAAAGGTTATAACATTTAATAAGGAAAATGTTACTTTGGATAAAAATGACTTAGTATTCACAATAAGCAACCCTGATGAAATTTTTGATAATTCAACAATTCTTACTTTAGAATATTCTGTTGAAGGTTCACAAGAAACGCTAACAAAAGATTCTAACCTTGTTGCTACAAATGGTGAATACAAAGTTACATTTAATGACGTTGCTACTGATATAAACAAACTATACACCATTAAAAAACTTAAAGTAAAAAGCCAAATTAATGGAACAACACATAAAATTAATAAAAGAGAAGATAATTCTATTTATGATTCATCATTAGATACAAATCAATCACTTACATTTAAAAATGATTTCTTGATAACTAGAATTTCTCAAAATGTAAATGAAACTACAAGTATTTTATCAGTTACATTAAACTACTCAGAAAATTCATTTGTATCAAACAAGAAATTTAGGGCTAAGTATACAGATAACAATAATAATGTATATCTTTCTGAAATTGTTTATATAAACTCAAGTGATGTACAGTTTTCATTCTTAAATTTAGTTAAAAATAGAGAATATACATTAGAAAACATATATTATGTTGATGATAGTGTTAATGATAATGCCTTTGATACTTTAAATGCTAAAATAGTGCCTATTGCAGAAAGCATTAGTAAACCTAAATTTGAAACAACAGTAGGACAAACACAAATAACAAACTTTATAATCGGGGACTCTACAACGAATTCTGCTAACTTAACTGTAGAAATAAACAACCCTGATAGAGCATTCTCGAATTCTGATATATTAGTTATGGAATTTGTTAAAACTTCTGATACGAACCAAAAAACAGTTGTAGAAGCATCACTTCAAGAAATTAACAATAATTTATTCAGAGCATCATTTAACAACCTTCAAATTAATTTAAATGAGCAATATTACGTAACATCATTTAAGTTAAAAGATAAACCATCACTAACAAAAAATAATGTTAATGGTAATTCTGATAATTCAATTTACACCTTTACAAATAATAAAGATTACATATTTGAAAATAATTTTAGATTAGAATCAATAAATTCTAATTTAAACTCTAATAATAATTCAGCTACTATTAATGTACAAATTAATTCAAATAACAATATTGCAACAAACAAAAAATTCGCAATAAAATATAGATCATTCAATAATTTAAACTCTGATAATGATGAAACAATAACATCAGAAATAATTAACTTTTCAAATGGTGGTAACTTAACATTTGTATTAAATAATCTAAAAGCAAATAGAAATTATGTTTTTGATCAAATTATTTATGGTGATACTGATGACGAATTATCAAATAATTCAGCTCATAACGTGAATAAAGGGTCTAATAGTAACAATATAATTACTCCTCATAAAGAAATTTCTCTTTCAGGGTTCACAAAAACTAATACAGAATCTCTTGATACAATTAGATTATCATTTAACATAAATAACCCTGAAGATTCTCTAGCTCAAGGCGATAATATAGAAATCACATATGCCAAAGTTAGTGATTTAAATTCCGAAATTAAATCAATTGGACAATTGAGTAGTGAATCAGGCAAATTAAAAGCAATTTTTGAAATCAGCGGAATTGACATAAACGAAGAATACAAAGTTAAAAAAGTTAGATTTATATCTAAACCAAAGAAAACTTATGTCAATGTAAATAATAATACTGATAACGTTGTATATAACTACGAAAATAATTCTACTGATCAATATAAATTTATCAATTCATTCATAATCAATTCGTTAAATTCAACATTAGAAAATAATAGATTATCTATAAATGTAAATATTTCATCAAATCAAGAAATTTTAGCTAATAAAAAATTCGCAATTAAATACAAATCAGTTAATGATCAAGGTGTAGAAAACGTTAATGAATCACTAATTTCGAATTCAATACAAACAACAAATGGTAGCTTACAATTTTCTTTAGAAAACTTAATACCTAACAGAAAATATGAATTTGTGGACTTATATTATGTTTCAGGAAATTTAAATGTAGACTCAAATACTACAAGTGTTGTTCCAAAACAAAGTCATAAAGATAACAAAATTACTGCACCAGGAACCACTTCATTATCAAATCTTATAATAAGTGAAACAGGTCAATTGAATACTAGAAATATCTCATTTAATTTAAATAACCCTGATAATGCTTTTGATACCACAACTGAAGTAGAATTAACTTACGTAAATGAGACGACCAATGCAGAAACAAAATTAATAAGTTCTCTTCAAAATGCTTCTGATTCTAACTTTAGCGCATCATTTAATCTAAGAGATATTGAATTAAATCAAAACTACAAGGTTAAATTAATAAAAATTGTTCAAAAACCTTCTAAAACATATGGGCAAATAAACTCAAATAATATAATTTATGACGAGATTTCAAATGCAACAAAATATAGATTTATTAATAATTTTGAAGTAACAAATATATCTTCCGAGTTAAATAGCAATAATTTAAACATTACTGCATCAATAAATGTAAATAATTTAATTTTTAATAGCAAAAAAGTTGCAATAAGATATAAATCAGTTAATGATAGAGGTAATGACAATTTAGAAACAGTTATTTCTAACTCTGTTGTCCTAAAAAATGGCGAAAACACATTTACTATAAGTAATTTAAAATCTAATAGAAGATATGTATTTGACCAAGTTATTTTCACAAATAACGATCAAGATCCTTCTTTAAGCACTAATACATTTGTTCCTAAACAATCTACAACAAATTCTGTTGATATAGATCCAAAAGAAACAATTGCTAATAATTATCAAGTAATTTCTACTGGTAAATTAGACGCAACCTCAATTTCTTTCGATGTAAATAATCCTGATGAAGCATTAAACGAAGGAGATAGTTTAGTAGTTGTTTATGCTAAAAAAGAAAGTCTTGAAACAGAATTAAACGCAACAGGTACATTGATTTCTAAAAACAATAATTATTCAGTATTGTTTAATTTGAACAATATTGAGTTAAATAAAGATTATCAAATAAAATATGTGAAGTTGGTTAATAAACCTGAAAAAACTCTATTTAATGTTAATAAAAAAGAAAATAACACTATTTATGATTATTTACAAAATACATCTGTAAAACACGAGTTTAAAAATAGTTTTATAATTAATCAATTAAATTCTAGTTTAACTTTCCCAACAATGACTATTAACGCAAATATAAATGCATCTAATAATATATTAAATGGTAAAAAGTTTGCTGTTAAATATAGAACCGTTAACGAAAGTGGTAACCCAACAGGTGAAGAAGTTATTTCAAATTCATCAACAGCAGCAGCTAATGGAGATTTAAATTTTGTAATAAATAACTTAAATAGTAATAGAAAATACGAATTTGTAAGTCTTTTATATACAGAAGATGGCTCAAATGTGAATCTTTCTGAATCTAAATCTGTGATTAATGATAATATAACAGACTCACAAATTACAAATCCAGGACAAACTGCGGTTTCTAATTATGAAGTTATCCCTACTGGCGAACTTAATTCAACAAGAATTTCATTTGTAATTAATAATCCTGATAATGCCTTAAGTTTAGACTCAAGATTAAGGTTAACTTTTGTGGAATCTAACAATGATTCAGCATCAAATGTTGTAGAAGCTAATTTAACTCAATTTGAAGATAAATTTAAAGTTACATTTGATATAAATAACATAACTCTAAATAAAGAATATAAAGTTAAATTAATTGAATTAATAAATCAACCAAGTGTTCTTTATAAAGGAATTAATGCAAATAACATAATATTTAGCAATTCTAACGATGAATATAAATTTGAAAATAAATTCAAACTTCTTGCAATTACATCTAGTTTAGTTAAAAACACATTAAATATACAAGCATCATTCGATATCTCTAATAATATTCAAAATAATAAGAAGATTGCTATTAGATATAAATCATTAAATAATGAAAATATCGATAATAATGAAAATGTAATTTCAAACTCTATTACAGCATCAAATGGAACTCTTAACTTTACAATTGATAACTTAAAAAATAATAGAAAATATGTTTTTGACCAAATATTGTATGATCAAAATGATGTTTCGATAAACGAAAGCAAAATAATTGA
Source organism: Mycoplasmopsis canis PG 14 (assembly GCF_001553195.1). NCBI lineage: Bacteria > Bacillati > Mycoplasmatota > Mycoplasmoidales > Metamycoplasmataceae > Mycoplasmopsis > Mycoplasmopsis canis. The sequence goes on from NZ_CP014281.1 coordinate 178,080, forward strand.
TAAAGGTTTACAATCTAACGAACAAATAACTGCTCCAGCTAATACAGAAGTTTCAAACTATAATATTATCCCTACTGGTGAATTAAACTCTACAAGACTTTCATTTACTATCAATAACCCTGATGACTCATTTAGCAATGATACAGAAGTTGTTTTAACATACTACAGAATTAATGAAGAATCAAGATTGTTTACTTCTAATGCTCGTATAACAAATGATTCGAATGAATTAAAATTATTTTTCGATATTTCTAATGTCCAATTAAATAATGAATATAAAGTAAAGGAAATAAGAATTTTAAATAAACCTTCAGTTACTTTTGCTAACGTTAATAATCACAATAATAACGTTGTTTATGACGTTACAAATGATACAACGATTGGATTCAAATTTGAAAATAAACTTAATATAGCAGCTTTAGATTCTTCATTAAGTGGATCTAATTTAACAATAAATGCTATGTTAAATTCATCAAATAACATATTAGAGGGCAAAAAATTCATTGTTAAATATAGATCATTAAATAATGCTAATACAGAAAATGCGAGCGAATCTGTAGTTTCTGTGCCTGTTAATGCAAATAATAATTCGCTTGAATTTTCATTACAAAACTTAAACAAGAACAGAAAATATGAGTTTGTAGGAATTTGATATGCAAATCAAAATGATTTATTAGATACAACAAATTCTTTAATGGTATCAAACACATTAAATCTTACTGACTCTATTGATGTTGCACAAGGAGAAACAGTAGAAAGTGAATTTAGACAAATAAACATAAATTCTCTTTCAAAAGTTAAAATTTCATTCGAAATTAATAACCCAGATAATGCATTTGACACCACAACAAATGTAACTATTGGATACTTCAAAAAAGGTGATGAAGTAAATGTTCTAACAAAAAGTGTTAATTTAATTCAACAAAACAGCAAATATGAAGCAATTTTTGAATTAGATAATATTGAATTAAATGCAGATTATCAAGTTAAATATCTGAAAGTTACTACAAAACCAAATAAAACACTTTATAACGTAAACAAAAATGATCAAAACGAAATTTTCAACATCGAAAAAACCCCAAATAAAGTTTATACATTCAAAAACTCATTTATATTAAGCGCATTAAATGCAAACTATATAAACGATAATTTAAATGTGGAAGCGTTTATAACTTCTAATAACGATAATTTATTAAACAAAAAATTGCTATTAGATATAAATCAGTTAATAATAATGAAACAGATAATAACGAAAATATAATTTCACCAGCACAAACAACCGCTGATGGAAGATTATTGTTTAATCTAACAGGATTTAATAAAAATAGAAAATATGTTTTTGATGGAATATTATATTCAAATGATTCTAACACATTAACAACAGATAGCAAAGTTGCCTTAACTAATACAATTAGCTCTCAAAATAATTTCTTCATTATTGAACCTGGTAAAACAGTTGAAAGTAATTTTGAAAAAATAAATAATGCATCATTAAATTCTGCAAGGGTTTCATTTGATATTAATAATCCTGACAATGCTTTAAGGGCAAATGATGTAATTATTATTACTTATGCAAAATCAAATGATTTAGCTAATGAGGTCAATGTTGAAACTATTTTGCAAACAAAAGAAAATGGGTTTGTAGCTGTTTTTGATATCAACAATATTGAGTTAAATCAAGAATACAAAATCAAAACAATTAAACTTAAAAACAAACCAGAGAAAACATATTACAGAATAAACAAAGTGTCTAACAATGTTATTTACGACTATAACGTTTTAGATAAGCAGTACGTCTTTAAAAATGAATTTATTTTAGAAAACTTCATACCTTCATTTGAAAATAACAATACTTTTAGAATAAACGCAAAAGTAAGAGCAAATAATAACTTATTAAGTGGTAAAAAATTTGCTCTTAAATACAAATCACTTAATCAAAATTCAGAAGAAAATATTGATGAAAAAATAATTTCATTATCAATTGAAGCTTCACAAGATGGGGTGTTAAACTGAACAATTCCTAACTTAATTTCTAATAGAAAATACGAATTATTAGGATTATTCTATTCAAACGATAACAGTAATATTACAGTTGATAGTATTAATTCAGTTGATTTAAATGGCACAACACATTCTCAAATAACGGCCCCCGGGTCAGTTAATGAAAGTAATTTTTTAGTTTTAGATACTTCAAACTTTAATACAAGAACATTATCTTTTGAGATAAATAACCCAGATAATGCATTTGACAGAAATAATCAAATTAAACTCACTTATATTGATTTAGAAGCAAATACCAATAAAACAATTACCACTAATTTAACTAAATTAAGTGATAATAAATTTAGTGCATCATTTGCGCTAAATGATCTTGTATTAAATAAAAAATATAAAATAACGAAGTTAGAATTAGTGGAAAAACCAAATAAAACATTTACTTTAATAAATTCAAATAATATTATTTATGATTACACATCACAAGATAAACTATATGAATTTGAAAACAAATTTAAAGTAACTTCTTTAACTTCTGAATTAAACAATCAGAATCTTTCAGTAAGAATTAATTTTGATCTAAATAACTCACTAATGAATAATAAAAAAGTTGCTGTTATTTATAGATCTGAAAATAATTTCGGCTCAAACAATGACGAAAGTATTATTTCAAACTCATTACAACTAACAAATGGGGAATTAAGTTTTGAAATAAATAACTTAAAGAAAAATAGAAAATATGTTTTTGAAAAAGTTGTATTTTCAGATAATGCACAAGATTTAAATTTAAATAACAATCAAATAATCGAAGCTCAAGGAATTGCAGATTTCCATGTAACAGATAATGGTAATAGCGAAGTTTCAAACTATACTATAGTTCATAATGAATCATTGGACTCAATAAATATTTCATTTGATGTTTCTGACCCTGACGAAGCATATAAAGTTGGGGATGAGTTAATTCTCGAATATTCAAAAACTAATGAAACATTATTAACTAAGAATGTTTCAGGAAGATTAACAAGAACTTCAGACAAATTTAATGTTTCATTTAATATTAATAATTTAGATATAAATACTGAATATAAAGTGCTATCAATTAAATTTAAAAACAAGCCTAATAAGACTTTTAACAACATTAATTTAAATAACAATAACGAAGTTTATAACCATACAACAAATTCAAGCACACCATATACATTTGAAAATAAATTGATAATGAAGTCAATTAATTCAAATATTGAAGGAAATAATTTAATTGTAAATGTGACATTAGATGCTACTAGAGAAATTTTAAATAACAAGCAATTTGCCATTAAATATAAATCTCTTAATAATAATGGAGATGAGAACGTTGATGAAATAAAACTTTCAAACTCAATAACTACAGCTGATGGCAGTTTAAGATTCACTATAAGTAATTTAATTCCTAATAGAAAATATGAATTCTTTAATATTTATTTTAACAATGGAGAAGTAACTAATTCAGAAACAAAAATAGTAAATAAAAACAATTTAACTGACAATAAAATTACTTCTTTTGGAAATGTTGAAGCAACTAATTTCACAATCATTAATAATAATTTATTAAGCACAAAAACAATATCTTTTGATATTAATGATTCAGATCAAGCATTTGATCAATCAACTGAAGTACAATTAATTTATGCTAAGTTAAATGATTTAAATACTAAATACACAACTAAAACAGCAATATCAAAACAAGAAAATAGATTCAAAGCTACATTCACAATTGATAATATTGATTTAAATATTGAATATAAGGTTCTTGAAGTTAAAATTGTAAATAAACCAAATAAAACTTACACATTAACAAATAGTAACGGTACTATTTACAATTCAGAAACATCACCTACCAAGAATGATACATTTATAAATCTTTTAAGATTAAATTCAATTTCATCTGAATTAAATGATCAAAGATTAACAATTTCTACTAACTTTGAAGTAAATAATAATATTAACAATGGAAAAAAAGTTGCTTTAATATATAAATCAATAAATAGTCAAGGAAACGAAAATACTGATGAAGAAGTTATTTCTGATGCGAAAGATTTATCAAACGGAGATATTACTTTCGTTATAAATAACCTTAAGAAAAATAGAAAATATGTTTTTGATAGAATTGTTTATTCCGAAAATGGAAGCAACCCTACATTAACTGAAACAAAAACAATTTCAAGAAATAACAAAAATAACGAAAAAGAAGTTCCGCATGGAAACACTACAGCTTCAACATTTAAGATTATTCCTAATGGAACACTTGATTCAACAAGTTTCTCATTTGTTATCTCTGACCCTGATGAGGCTATAAATGTTGGAGATCAAGTTGAAGTTACTTATGCATCAACAAATGACCTTGGTACAGAGTTGAAAACAACAAGTTTAATTAATTCTGATTCTAATGGTTTATCGGTTCAATTTAATGTCAATAATATTGCTTTAAATACTGAATATAAAATTTTAAAAATTAAGTTGATTTCTAAACCCGCTAAGACACTTAAAAACGTTAATGATAACAACGAAAATATTATTTACAACTCAACAACAAATGTTTCTGAAGAATATAAATTCGAAAACAAATTTAAATTAACTAATGTTACACCTCAATTAAATGACAGAACATTAAATATTTCAGCTAACATAGAAGCAACAAATAATATTTTAAACTCAAGAAAATTTGCGATTAAATACAAATCGCTAAACAATCAAGATATCGAAAATATAGATGAGGTCCTAATTTCAGAACCAGTCAATGCAACACAAAGCGGCCAACTAAGTTTTGTTATCAATGATTTAAAACCAAATAGAAAATATGAATTTGTAGATGTTTTATTCGCAAACATAGCTGATAATATAACTAATGAGACAAATGATGTTGTAAATAAGGTGCAAATAACTAATAATGTAACTACAAATAACGCTAACACAGTTGCAAGTGATTATAGAAACTTCAACTCAACAAACGAGCTTAATAAAAAAGTTCTTGAATTTAGCATAAACGATGCTGATTCATCATTCGAAAATGGTATGACACTTCAATTAAAATATTCAAAAATGGATAATTCTAATGAAATTTCGGTAAGTTCTCAACTAATAAATAATTCAGGAATTTGAAAGGTTCAATTTGAAGCAATCAACTTAGAATTAAATACTGAATATAAAGTTAGAGAAATTAAATTTGTAACTAAACCAAGAAAAACGCTTAATAAAGTTAATAATAATGAAAATAACATTGTTTATTCTGATTCAGAAAATAATCAAGCTTATACTTTCAAAAATGAACTCATATTAACTAATTTAACTTCAAGTTACAACCAAAATTTAGTTGCTACAGCAACAGTTCAATCAAACCCTGAACTTCTAAACAATAAAAAGTTTATTATTGTTTATAAATCTTATAATGGTGATGGACAAGACAATAATGAAGATATTATTTCTAGCGTTCAAACAGCTTCTTCAAATGGTAATATAACATTTGTTTTAAGTGGACTTAAGAAAAATAGAAAATATAAATTTGACAAAATTTATTATGCAGATAACACTGATCCTAATACCAATTCAACCGAATTAATCAAATCAACTAGTTCAATAAACACAAATAATGAATTTATTGTAGGTCAAGGAAATACAGTTGTTGAATCATATCAAAAACAAGATAACGGAACCCTAGATAGTGTAAGATTATCATTTAGCTTAAATAACCCTGACGAATTATTGGATAATAATACACAAGTTGAAATTGTTTATTTTGCTACAAATAATTCATCAAATGAGTTAAAACAAACTGCCACGCTTTCTCAAAGTGGTTCTAACTTTAATGCAATATTTGATCTAAGTAATATTACATTAAACCAAGAATATAAAGTTAAATCGCTAAAACTTGTTAATAAACCATCAAAAGCATATTATGATATTAACAACAATAATAATATTATTTATTCAAGTGATGCACAAGGTGCTAAATCTTACACATTTAAAAATGATTTTGTTTTAAGTTCTATACATTCTGCATTGGAATCAAATAATAATATAAATGTAACAGCAAATATAAATGCAAACAATAATATACTAAATGGAAAATATTTTGCAGTTAAATTTAAATCATATAACAATAACGGAAACGAAAATGCAGGAGAAGAAATTATTTCTAATGCAATTGTGAGTCAAAATGGTTCTTTAACTTGAACTTTAACTAACACAAGACCAAATAGAGTTTATAAATTTGATCAAATAATTTATAAAAATAGTGATTCAATAACAAACTCTGACACAACTTTTGCAGCCAAAAATTCACTTACTTCTGAAATTACTACAACAAATAGTGCTATTAACGCTTCAAACTTCAGAAAAATTAGTTCATCAAACTTCGATCAACAAACTGTTGCTATTGATATAAATGATGGTGATTTTGCTTTTGATTCAAGCACAAGGGTAGAAATGGTTTATACAAAAATAAATGATTCTGCAGAAATTACAGCTCAAACTAGTTTAATTTCTCAAGGAACTTCATTTAGAGCTGAATTTAGTTTAAATGGTTTAGAACCAAATAAAGAATATAAAGTAAAAATCATTAGATTATTACAAAAACCAGACAAAACAGCAACAAATATAAATGGAAATAATATTATTTATTCTTCAGAAAATAATTCTAATGAATTTAAATTTATGAATGAATTTAAATTAAATTCTTTATCATCAGAATTACAATCAAATTCAACTAATTTAACAGTTACGGCAACATATGAAGAGAGCAATAATTATGCAAATGGTAAAGAATTTAGAATTAAATATATTGATCAAAATAATGAAATAAAAATTAGTAATCCAGGTAACTTGGATACAAATACAAAAAGAATTACATTTAATATTTCATTAATAAAAAATAGAGAATATACATTCTCAGGAATATATTATGATGATGTTAATGCATCAAATGAAAGCAATAAATTAATGAATTTATTAAATATAGAGGACACAAAAATAACAAGCATTGGTAATACTAATGCGATTGTTGAATCAGCACCTGTAAGTGCTATAGCTCAAGAAATAGCAACAATTAAGGTTGAAATTATTTCTGAAGATCAAGTTCTTGAAGAAGGACAACAAGTTCAAATGACCTTAGGCGAAAAAGAAAATAGAAATACTTCTAATGATAAAATTATTACCCAAGGTATAACGATAGAAAACGGAAAATACTATGCTTCATTTTCATTCTCTGGATTAATTCATGACACAGAATATAAAGTATATGACCTTAAATTTGTTTCAAACCCTAGAAAAGCTAAAAATAATATTAATAATAGTTCTACTTTCATAATTAACTTGCCAAATGAAGAAATAAAATTTAAATCTTCAATTGAACCAGCAATTGAAAATAACAGCGTTATAACACTAGCTAACTCTAATGCAAAAGATGAAACACTAAGATCAAAAGATATTATTGAAGCCTCTTATGAAGTTTTAGGTACTTGAACAAATGTTATAATACCTGAAGAATTAATAGATAATGATTATGAAAATAAAGGTTTTGTTATGACATATACAGGTACTGCCACACTAAGAAATAACGAAAATGCAACACACGTCATAACCGCCACGAACATCAATTACAATAGACAATCAAAAGTAATTAATTTCACTTTGAAAGGATTAAAAGCTGGTTATAACTATAATTTAACATCGTTTATTTTTAAACAAAAAAGAAACACAACAGCTACTTCTGATCAAAAAGTTGATAAAATAATGAATATAAATTCAGTTTTAAAATCAAATCACATCGCTAAGGGTTATGGTTGAGAATACCTTATATTTAAGCCAAATTATTCATATTGACCAATGAATAACGAACCATTGAGAAATAATACGGTATGATTAGGGTTTGATAAAGGTTTTGAGGCAAACGACTTTTTAAGATTATTTGATTATATCAAATTTAGATCCCCTATAGGTACGCACGATTATGTACAAAATAGTTCAGGAGTTAATGTTTCATTTGCTGATAAGTGAACAGAAACACTTAAACAAGTTATAAGAGGTGCTCAAACGTACGTAATGAGGCAAGGAAATAGAAAACCATTGCAAGATAGGATGTGATCAATACAGTTAGGAAGAAAATGAGAGGATACTTCAACAAGGTTTATAGATAGGATGGAACAAAATTTCACATCTCGTAACCATTCACTTGCAATAAATCATTTTTATAAACCACAACTTGGTGCATTAGACCCTAGACCCGGTAACCCTGAGTACGTACTATCTAATGGGGTAATTGAGTCAAGACAATGAAAATTTATATCTAACACAGCATACGAAAGAGCTATCGATAACATATTAGCACACGTAACAAAATTCGTTATAAGAGATGAAAGTCAAAAAGATGCTGAAGATAATACTAAACAATATCCAAATAACCCATCTTCCCCAATAGTTCCGAATGACAGAAAATTTAGTTATAATGACGGAAATCCGCTAATAAATATTAGATAACTTCTTATCAAGTGCGCATAATTATCAAAAAAACATTCGTTAAAGCGAATGTTTTTTTATCTTCTAAATAAATTATTTTGTTTTAAGTAATCATATTCCTTAATAGTTTCTTCTAATTTTTGAATGCTATATTCATCACTAAAAGGCATTACATCTTGCGCATGAATTCATAGGATGGTTAAATAATATACTAAAATTTTTTGTTGAATTAAATATTCTTCTCAATAACTGTCATATGCATCTAGAAAAATTCTTTCTTGTTCTTTTGTTAAGAATGATCCGCAAATAAAATATGCTAAATCAAAATGCTTATCACCCATTGATGCATATTCTCAATCGATAAACATAATTTTTTTAGTCTTTTTATCTAATAGAAGATTCCCAGAGTATAGATCATTATGTAGTGGACGATTATTTTCGCTGTTTGATAATATGTTATTGATTCTTCTGTAATATTTATTTAAAACTTCGATATTTATATTTTTGTTTTTTAGTATAGAACGATATTCTTTAACTCTCTGCGCATGATTGGATTTAGGAAATTTTAAGTCTGAATTATGCAATTGCAAAAAGTTGTTAGCAATTTCTTTGAGTTGTTCAGGAGTAAATTTTATTTCCTCAGATTCAACTCAAACTCATTCAATATCTTTTTCGGTATTTGAAAGCAGTTTTGGTACAAAGTCAAATTCTTCTAGTAGTTGATAGTCTATTTTATGATTAAATTTATTAAGTTTTTTGATTTGATAAAATGTTTTTCCTGTGCAAAAACTTTCGTTTGTAAAACCTTTTTTTATTCTTTCCATAATTACCTCCATTTATTTATGCAATATTATAATACTAATTTAATTTATAACTATAAAAGTAATAAAAAAACAACCCTTAGGTTGCTATTAATTGTAATACCCCAAAAATAATTGCAAGTATAATTAAAAATCCTATTAAGGCCAATCCTAGTTTGATAACTCTCAATATAAAAGAACCAATCATAAAAAGAACTACAAGTCCAATGATAACGTATAATACAGTCATAAATATACCTCTTATTCTATATATAAAATTATATAAAATACTAGACATTTTAAAATTAAATAGTGTAAAAAATAACTAGTTTATGGAATTTTTTTGCAAAAAGCAATAAAAAAAGTTTGAACAAGTCAAACCAAATTATTCTAATTGGCGCGCCCGGCAGGAGTCGAACCCGCAACCTTTAGGGCCGTAACCTAACACTCTGTCCAATTGAGCTACGGGCGCATATTTTTATAATGGAGGCACTAACGGGATTCGAACCCGTAATCAAGGTTTTGCAGACCCATGCCTTGGCCATTTGGCTATAGTGCCATTTTTAAAATTGCTTATTTATTATAATAAATTTTTTTAAAAATGGAAATAATTTATAAAAAAGATGTATATGTAATATATTAAAAAATAATCCACACAATACGCTGGATTATTTTTAATTTAATTTAAATTACATGATTTTCTTTAATACTTCTTTTTTATGCTCTATATCTTTAATCAATTCATCTTTAAATTCACGCATATCGTTTTTGATTTTTTCGTTTTCTTCATCAAATTCTGTATTAAATAATTCATTTAATTCTTTTGCTATATTTTCATATTTAGAAATCAACTCTTGACATTCGTTTCTATCTTTATCATTATTTTCTGAAGATAATAATGAATCATAATTTAAACGAATATTTTGATATTTTTTCTTAAAATTCTCTACAACTTTATTCATATTTTTTCCTCATTAAAATTATATCATTTTAAAAATTAAATTTATCAATAAGTTTATGTATAAATATTTAAATCAAGCTTTTTCTTAAAATATTTATATTTTTCTTCAGGATAATAACTAAATAACGTTTTTCAAAAAGCTTTTTTATGGTTTTTATGCTTGCAATGAGTTAGCTCATGAAAGATTATTGAATCAATTATTTCTTTAGAAAATGGAAACATACTATATTTAAAAACAATTTTTTTGCACCCATATAGTGATGAATAATAATGTTTTGCATATGCATATCTGTATGATGTATCAACAGAAACAGGGTGATTTATACGATCGCCCAACATGTTTTCTACTTCTTTAACTCTTATCTTTAAATATTCAAGAAACTTATTATTCAAGTAATCTTTTATAAATTTTTCAATGCCTGTTTGTGACCTAAAAGTTTTACTAAATACACCAATTTTTGTACAAGCTAATAAAAAAGACTTTTCTATCTTAATAGTAGTAAAAGGGATTTTTTCTCCCAAATAGTAAAAATATTTATTTTCAAAATCAATTCAGTGAGGAGCATAATTTAAATATAAATCTTTATTTTTATAAAAGAATTTTTTAATTTTTTCACTGATTTCATTATTTTCAACAGCTTCCTTTGTTGGGTATATATTTAAAATACCTTTTTTGATAAATATTGACGTTCTAGAATATTTAGGTTCGTGGATAATGTGCTTAACGTCATAATCATCTATTTTTATAATTTGATATTCCATAAGCTCCTCCTATTCATTAATCAAAATAATTTTAATAAAAAAACATGACTAAAAGAAAAATTTTGTCAAGTTTTTTTATTTATTAAAGAAAAATATTTTTTCGTAATTTTTTAGGTCTTTTTTGTTTCTTTCCTGCAATAAATTATTTCTAATTTCATTATAAGAACTTCAAAGATCATTATCTAAAAATACAATCTTTTTAGCAAATATTTTTTTATTTTTTATTTTCACATATGAATCATAGTTATCTGAATTATGAAAAACAAATATAATGTCTAATTTATTTTGCAATGATAACGATATTATGTATTTGAATTTCAAAAAGAAGATTTTTATTTTTTCTAAAAAATTCTTAGGTTTTAATTTGCTAAGGTAAAAAATTTGGTCAAGAAGATAATTAATTAATACAACATTATCCTCAAACTGAGATTTTTTAACAATCTTTAATGACTCTTTCAATTTTCGCTTTATAGAACCATAATTTCTTTCTATTTGTTTTGATAATTCAAGTTCAAAGTATTCCATTCTTGACTCTTTTAAAATTTCATTAATTTCAGTAAAGTTAATGCTATTAGAGAAAGCTATCTTAATTGTGTTTTTATTGCTTGTAACCATAAAAAGATATAATGAAATTATCATGTAAATAACATTGATTAATAAAGTAGTTATATTTAAAAAACCTACACCACCAAAAAATATAAATGAAAATATATTTTTAATAATTCATACAATTCAAGAATCCCTAAACCCTAATACCATCATAGTTAAAGCAATTATGGATAAAGCATTAATTAAAGAATTTAAGATAGAACCAACTACATAGTTTTGAAAATTACTTCCATATTCATATACTTTATCTTGTCCTAAAACTGATACAGTAATTTTGTTTAGAAGAGGGTTGGTAAAATAGAAAATAATTGTTAATATAATTGTTAAAACAACAAAAAATATCGATGAATAAATACTAGATCTGAAAGATTCAAATTTTCCTTTATCATTTTTGATTCTTGTTGTTTTATATCACATCATTATCATTATAGGGATATAAATAAAAAGATTAATAAATCCTTCTATTGATAAGCCAAAAGAAAAGGCGAATATAGCAAAAAGAACCGCATTAACAATTCCTAGTACATATGCTATATTTTTATGCATTGCAAAAAATACAACAGATAAAACACCTAATATCGAAGATAAAGAAACACTTATACCAATTATCTTTTGTCATGAAGTAATGTCATTATCTCATATTCATGTTTTATAGTCGAATGAATAAAGGGTATTGATAATCAAAATTACCATAAATAATATCATTATTAATATTTTTCATTTTTTTAAAAAATTGAAAAATAAATCATTTTCATTTATTTTTTTCATTTTTTAATTATACAACTAATAAAAAATAAATGGAATAAGCTTTTATGTTTTTGTGATATTATTTTTATGTATCGGCTGATAGCTGCAAATTGCAGAGGAAAGTCCGTGCTAGCACCGGCTGAGATGTCGGTAGTGTTCATGTTAAGCCAAATAAGCTTAAGCCTAGACGACTAGTGCCACAGAGACGAGAATTGTGAAACGCGGTAAACTCCATGAGCTAGAAACCCAAATTTGGTAGGGGAACCTTGAATAGAAAATGAACGATTTTGAGGAACATATTTTTGTATGTTAGATAAATTATCAGCACATTTAAAATGTACAGAACACGGCTTACAGATACGGAAAGAAAATGCTTAAGTATTTTCTTTTTTTATTTTTGTGTGACCAGAAATATAATAAAATTATGAAAAATAAAAAATAATAAGGAAACGGATGGAGACAATAAAAAATTTTTTCACATTTAAAAACATTAGAAACGTATTTATACTTGTATTTTCAATGATTGGAGCATTTATTGTTGCAATTATTTTAGGTTACAAATTAAACACACCTTTTAGACCTGCTTTTTTCAATTATAAATCTTATATTAGTAAGTTAAATCACGATACTATTAATGAAAAATTTGAATTTAAAACATTTAATGAAGTTGATGAATTCACAATAGCATTAAATAATAACAAAGCTATCGCTGGAATTGGTAGTGACTTTCAAGTTATAGATTTAATAAAAAGAGGTTTTATACAAAAAATTAACTTTGAAAAACTTTTAAATATAAATAAAAAAATAGAGTCTAAAGATCAATTAAAGGAAATTTTAAAAAATATTTATACACCAACAGTTTTTCATCATCTTGAAAGCTATGATCCTGAGCTACTAACTGATAGTCAAGGAAATAAATTTGATGAACCAAAACACTTATGAGAGTATTTTGTTCCATACTTTCACCAAGATGGTGTTGTAGCAATAAATCCATTAAAAACAACCAAAAAAGTTGAAAAAGAGTTTAATTCAATTTTTTCTGAAAACTATGAAGAGTTAAAGAAAACTACAAAATTGACAAACTTTAATGAAAAAGTAAAAGAACTATCTTTATTCAACATTTTAAATACAATTAGCAAAAATGGATACCAAAAACTTTTAATAACTGATGCTGTTAGGGTTAATATGCTTTATGGTTCTCCGTATCAAATTAAAAACAATGAAATTCATTCAAATTATGGTGAAATAACTACTGAAGAAAATTACAAAGTGCTTGTAGATAGTTTTGTTGATTTAATTAGCAAATCAACGGGTAATCCAATCGAAAGTGATATTTTTTCTTTTAGTGGTGATGGACAAGAAGTTTTAAGAACATTATTAGATGCAACAAGAAAAGATGTAAATGCCGCAATAATGTTTAATGGTGATGCATTAGACGCATACTATTCAGAAGATAATGGTTTGAATATAAAAAACAAAAATGGTTAAGTTATTCCAATACCTGATGGAACGATTGAAGCTTATAAATTTTCTGAAAACATAATATTCGTAGATGGTTTAGTTGTTGCTAATAACATTACAAACAATAGCGAAGATGTGCTATACGAAACACTTAGAAATAGTATTTATGCTAATTTTGCCGAAGCATATAAAAGAGGTGGTTCAACACAATTTTTAAGAAATGTTTATGATGAATATTTAACAGTTGCATTTAGAGATAAATTCTTAGATTATTTTAGCTCTAAACAACATTATAGCGAAACAGAATTTCTTGAGTTCAAAAAGGAACTCATTGACATTTATGCTTCAACTTTAAATAAAGAGTTAGATGATAATGATTTATTAAAATTTAACAATTTTGTTGCTGATAAATTGCAAAATGATGAAAATATCAAAAATGTTCTAGAAAAAATATTTGAATACGATGAAAGTAAAATGACAAAAGAAGAACTTATTTCACAGATTGCTTTCAAACTTTCTCATATAGATTTTGATGATGAGTCATTTATTAAAATATTAGAAAAGAAATATCAAAATCTTGAGAACTTTGCTTTTGTAAATTACACTCCAAGTAATATTGCTGAATATGATTTAGTAAAAAGAAATTACTTTATAAATGATGACAATACATATGACAAAAAAGCTATTGAAATATTTGAAGTAAAAGATCAACCAGGAAAAATTGAACACAAAAGACTTTCTGGTGTCAGTGAAAAAATACAGTCACTTTTAAATACATATTATTATTTAAAAATCAAACATTAATACTAAAACTTACTAGATGATACATTTCATTTAGTAAGTTTTTAGTAAAAAATATTTATAAATTAATAGAAAAATAAGTTTTATTTAAACATTTACTCATCAATTGATAATATACTTATGAAAAATTTTGCAATTTTTCTAAAAAACTTGTTTTTTTTTTTTTTTGTATGATATTTTTGTATTTTAAATAGTATAAAGAAAGGATTAACATGTCAGAAAATACAAAAAAAGATGTTGAGAAAGAAATTTTAAAAGTTACTTTCAAAGCAAAAAGAAAAAGCAATTTAAGATGAATATTCTTGGGACTAGCAATTTTATTCATGATTATAGCTATGATTACCTTCGTTATTGGTGCTTTAAATATAGACTCTAACTTGGTTAGCATCGGAGGTCTCTCTATGGGTCTTTTTGTTTTATTTTTTATGGTTTTTATATTTATTTCTAAGTGACCTAATATTGATTACACAAAACAGGAATGCACCATAACAAACAAAAGGGTTTATGGACATAAATTTAATATTAAGAATTTACCGAATGGAAAAAGACTTATTAACCAACAAAAAGACTTCTTCTCTATAAGGGTGTCTTATATCGATCACGTAATTATTGATGCAAATACAGGTGATTTAGTAATTAATTATGATGTAGATAAAAGTCTTAGATTACTGGAAGTAAATGATAAATCTACTGTATTAAAAACAATCGAAGATTTAGCACTAGAGAAAGAAACATTTTAATTTTACCCAATTAACATTAAATAAATTATGGAAATCTCAAACATAATATTTATATCAATATGATCTATTGTCATATTGATATTCTTTATTATAGAAATTCTTACATCAGGATTGTGAGCAGGATTAACATCATTTTCAGTTATACCTTCTTTATTTATTTCTATATTTGTTAAGATTTCGGTATGATCAATAGCATTACAAATACTTACATTTATAATATCGTGAGCATTGCTTTATCTAATTATATTTAAAGTTTTTAAAAATAAATTTTTAAACTATAAGTACAAAGAATCTAACTTTAATGGAATTGATAAAACTGAAATATTCATTTTAGAAGAAGATAGTTACGAGGAAAAATCTGAAAATAATCTTTATGGAACAATAAAAATTGGCGATAAAAAATTTAGGACTCTATCAATCAAAAATGAAGGGTTAATAAAAAAAGGTACACAAGTGGCTATAAAAGAAATTAGAGGCAATATTTTATATATTGCTGCCACAAAGGAGAAAGATGTCAATTACTAGTATAATTATTTTATCAATAGTGATAATTATTTTATTATTACTTTTAATTTTATCTATGATAAAAGGAATAAAAATCATTCCTCAATCAGAATTCGCTGTTGTTGAAAGAATTGGTAATTATAATAGAACATTAAAAAACGGTATCAATTTTATAATACCATTTATAGAAAAGATAGTAAGAAAAGGTAATTATAAGGAAAAAGTTATGGATTTTCCTGAGCAAGATGTAATAACAAAGGATAATGCCGGAATAAGAGTAGATACAGTGGTTTATTTATCTATAACTGATCCTAAATTATATGTTTATGGTGCGGAAAATCCTATGAAAGCTATTGAAAACCTTTCTGCAACAACATTAAGAAACTTACTAGGTGAATTAGAGTTAGATGAAACATTAACTTCAAGAGATACAATAAATTCTAAGTTAACTTTAATATTGGACGAAGCTTCAAACTCATGAGGTATAAAAGTTTATAGAGTCGAAATTAAAAACATAACACCACCTATTGATATTCAAAATGCTATGGAAAAACAAATGAGAGCAGAAAGAGAAAAAAGAGCTAACATCTTAGAAGCTGAAGGAATGAAGGCTTCTGCAATACTTATCGCAGAAGGTCAAAAAGCTTCTGATATATTAAAAGCAGAAGGTCTTAAACAAGCGAATATACTTAAAGCTGAAGCAGACAAACAATCAGAAATATTAAGAGCTGAAGGTCAGCAAAAGGCAATTGATTTATTAAAAGAATCAAAAATTTCTAAAGATGTTCTTACTCTTAAATCTATTGAAGAACTAGGTAAATTAGCTGATGGTAAAGCTACCAAAATTATAATACCTCCTAATTTGAGCAACATTGCTTCGACAATGGCTGTTGCTGGTGAAATTTTTAATGATATCAAACAAGAAAAATAAAAACCATGAATAAAAATCCGCATGTAGTATGGTCATGTGGATTTTTATTAATGAATTTTTATATTAATAAGTTTTAATCATGAATTACAAACTAATTAGTAATAGTTTTTAATTCGATTAAAGATAATTGCTTAAATTCTTTTAGAACTGCTAAATTCAAAATTATTTATTATTTCTTCAGCTTCTTCTTGAACTTCATAATCTTTTTTGTTGTTAGTATTAATGATTTTATAAGGAATGTTATAAAATAAGCATAATTTCACAAATAATTCTTTGTATAGTTCGTGCAATCTTTGAAAATATGGTTCATTTTCAGCAAAATTATCTACTTCCACTGCACGACCTCTTGCTAAAATTCTTTCTTTTATAACGTCAAAATTAGCATCTAGATAGATAGCTAAATCAGGATTATCACTTGGATCAACTATATGTTGAAATAAAGCGTCAAAAGCTTTTAAATACTTTTTATCTTTTTTTTCTAAAGTTACAATCGCAAAAATATAATGTTCTATGTTAAATCTATCAAGAAACATATATCCATTTTTATGACTACTATAAAGTTTTAAAAACTTTTTTTCTTCTTTCTTAAAAGTATCGGATAATGACTCTATTATGTAAGATTGAAACGCTATATCAATATTAGGTTCTTTTTCATAAATTCATTTTAAAAATTTATTAAATACAGGGTCTTCATCAGCAAACTCCTCAACAAGTATAGAATTTTTGTATATTACTTTCAATTCCTTTGTTAGAGTGCTTTTTCCGCTCCCTATCATTCCGCTTACTGCTATAACCATTTTATCTATCTACCTTGTTTCTATCAAAAGTATCAATAATTTCTTTAGCCTTTTCAAATACTTGTTCTTCATTTAAATTATCAGTATTTATAATTACATAATTTAAATTATATTTTTTAGCTTGTTTTTCGAACAATTCTTTGTATAAGTTATACAAGGTTTCAAAATAAGATTTATTTAATTGATAGTTATCAATTTCGACTGCACGACCTCTTTCGAAAAGTCTTTTTTCAAAAGTTTCATAACTCATATCTAAATAAATAGCTAAATCTGGTGTTTCTTCTTTTGTTATTAAATGTTCGAAAAGTGCATCATATCCCTTTAAATACGATTCTCCTTTTGGTCTTAAATTTACATTTGCAAAAATATAATGTTCAATACTAAATCTATCAAGAAAAATATGATCCTCTTTAAAGTTTTTGTTTAGTTCTTTGAATTTTTTTATAATCTCATTTAACTTTGTTGTGTGGTTTTCTACAACATATGTTTGAAACCCCATTGTTAAATTTGGTTGTTTTTCATATAATCATTCTAAAAATTGATTAAAAACAACGTTATTTTCTTCATACTCCTCTAACATTAATGATGTTTTGTAATGATTGTGCAATTTTTTTGTTAAAGTACTTTTTCCACTACTTATCATTCCGCTTATTCCTATTAACATATTTAAACTCCTTTTAATTAAATTTCACTGGTTTATTAGTATAACAAAAAAAGATATAAACAAAATATTTTTATCAAAAATTGCAGCAATTTTCATATTATTGAAAAAAATATTTTTTTGTTTGGTTTTTATCGAAAAAACTAATAAAATATTCTTTCATCAAAATAAAATTAATTAAGGAGTTAATATGACATTAAAGAAACCAGAAGGTACATTAGAAATAATTACAGGACCGATGTTTTCAGGAAAAACAGAGGAACTTTTAAAAAGAATCAAAATTTTAGAAATAACAGAAATTAATACAATGGTTTTCAAACCA
Source organism: Mycoplasmopsis canis PG 14 (assembly GCF_001553195.1). NCBI lineage: Bacteria > Bacillati > Mycoplasmatota > Mycoplasmoidales > Metamycoplasmataceae > Mycoplasmopsis > Mycoplasmopsis canis. The sequence continues at coordinate 196,660 of NZ_CP014281.1, forward strand.
TCATTTGATACTAGATTTGATGCAAAAAAAATTGTAAGTAGAACAGGAGCTAAAACAAAAGCAATAGTAATTAAGAATTCAAAAGAAATTTTAGATCACTGAAACGAAGAATACAAAGCCGTTGCAATTGATGAAGTAAATTTCTTAGATGAAGGTATTTTTGAGGTAATTGATAAATTAGTCCTTAGCGGAGTTAGGGTTATTGCAAGTGGTTTAGATATGGACTTTTTAAGAAGACCATTCGGGGTTACTCCTGGTCTTTTAGCTATAGCTGATGAGGTTAAAAAGTTAAAAGCAGTTTGTTTAGTATGCAAATCAGATGCAGCTTTTTCTTTTAGAAAAGAAAATAATGAACAATTAAATGTTTTAGGTGACCAAGAATATGAAGCTCGTTGCAGAAGATGTCATATTTTAGGAGAAAACGAAAAGCATAAAATTGCACAACAATAGTTTCGCCTTATTAAACGATCATACATTATTGTATGATTTTTAAATTCTTGCACTATCAAAAAAGTGACTAGAAAATTGTGTAGAATAACATGTATTTTGAGCTTATTTTTTGAACATTTAACTCCTTATTTTGGAGTTAAATGTTTTTTCATTTTTTATTTATAGAGGTGTGCACTTTTTTTAAAAAAAAGTGGCAAAAAACTTAAGCAAAAAAATTTTTTTATTTTTTTGCTTTTTTAAATTTATAAATTTACGCATTTTTTCTAAATTTCCCTACATCAAAAGAGCAATTTTTATTTTTAAAATTTTCATAAAAAATATTAAAATTATTATGCATCAATTCTTATATCATCATTGATGCTTCTGTGCAATGCTCGGAGTATGCTTAAGTATTCGGACATGATTTTATTAGCTTCAAGATTACTATCTTGAGCATTCACGGAAATACTATTAAATTTTGAGATATATAATTCAAGAGTTTTAAAAAACGAATTTGTTTTATTATAGATAAATGCTAGTTTCCCTACGGCTGGAATAGAGTAATCTAATCCTTTCTCTAAAGCTCACATTTCTGTTAAACTTAGATATTTTCCGTTAGGTTCCTTAGCAAAGTATTTTTTATCATTATATTTAAAATACAAATTATCATCCGAAGAATGCACTAATAAAACGTCAGAATTATAAGGGAAGATAATTCTTTTGTTATACATATCAAAGGCTGCGTAATTTTTACCTTGGTATCTAACAACACCATTTAAAACTTTTCTATTAATCTCTAAATCAACGGCTCAATTGCCGTTTTTCTTTCCCTCTTTTTGAAAAACATTTTGTTTAGAAATTATTTTTTTATTCCTGATATTGTAATAATTTTGAAATACTTCATTATTTTTTTTCAAATCATCAATATTTTTATATCCGTTTTCGTGAATAAGTAACGGATATTGGTCTAGTGATGTCCTAAAAGATCTTTCAACATGTGGTTTGTGTTTTGGATTTGATGAACTTAGTACTTCTATTCCCTTTTTATTTAAAACTTTTTCAAAGACTGTTTGTGTGTTTTCGCTTCCTCAAAAACTTCTTCTTTTATCAGTATAGATTTTCTTTGGGAATCCATACTTTTTAAATACAATTTCTAGTAGTCTTTGATATCCTAATGTTGTTTCTTGTTCTTCAAATCATACTGCTAACAATGTTCCTGTTGCTACATCTATTGCATGATAAAGATATAATGGTTTATCATTTTTCAAGTATGGTTCAAGTTGTGCATCAATCTCAATAATTTCGCCGAATTTTAGATTTTTCTTTAGATTTAAAACTTGTCTTTGTTTTTCGTTTCGTTTAATCTGTTGATAATAATTTTTTAATATCAATGTTATATCTTCTGAGGTTTTTTTCTTTGATAATCTTGCAATCCTTCTTCCTCTCTTGGTTGTATGTATATTAAATAAACCTAATTGATTAAATCTCTTAACTAAAGTTTTGTAAGAAATTTTTTCTCTTATAAAAGAACCATACTCGGAATTGAAGTATGTTTTAATTGAAAGTTGATTATTTGTTAGATCTCTATTCAAAATAAACTGACATATTTCTAAATAATTTTTAAAGACTAATTCTATTTCTGCATCAGTTATTTTGTAATTTCTTTGATGATATTTATTTTTATGTGAGACAACAATTTCTTTTTTGCTTTTAATAACTTTTTTATATCTTTTTACAGTTGATAAACTAAGGTTTGTAATCAAACTAAGATAAGATAAAGATTTTTCGATATTTTCAGCAATCAATTTTAAAGATTGTTGTTTTTTTATTTCAAATTTTGTTAAATTTTTATACTTAAATAAGTTGTGTGTTATTTTCATAAATAATTTATACCACTTTCCTGTTAAATAGGCTCATTTTATATGAGATTAATATGTGGCTCAAAATATATGTTATTACACAAAATTCTTGCACTATCAAAAAAGTGACTAGAAAATTGGTAAATTATAATATAATTTACAAAATTAAACATGGAGGACAAATGCTAAAATACTTAAGTTTAGATGTTAAAAACGCATTAAAAAACAATATAAAAGATGTTGAACATTTACAAAAAAAAGTTACTCAAATTCACAATGATGTTAAAAATAAAGAAGTTGATGAGAAAGATTGATTAGGTTGATATGATTTACCTAAAAATTATAATAAAGACGAATTCATAAGAATGTATAACAAATCACAAGAATGAAAAAAAGCTGGTGTAGAAGTTGTGGTTGTTATAGGGATTGGGGGTTCATACCTAGGAGCTAAATCTGGATATGACTTCATTTATGGTCCTTATTCACAAAAACAACCAGATATGGAATTATTATTTGCAGGAAATGACATTTCAGCTGATACACTTGTTTCAAAATTACAATATGTAAAAAATAAGAAATTTGCGATTAATGTTATTTCAAAATCAGGTACTACTTTAGAACCTTCAATAGCATTTAGAGAATTTAGAAATTTACTTGAGAAAAAAGAAGGAGAAAACGCAAATAAATTAGTAGCCGCAACTACAGATAAAGCAAAAGGTGTTTTATTTGAGTTAGCAACTAAAAAAGGGTACGAAAAATTTATTATTCCAGATGATATTGGTGGTAGATTTTCTGTTTTAACTCCAGTTGGTTTATTTCCTTTTATGTGTGCAGGAATTGATGCTTTAAGAGTATTACAAGGAGCTCAAGAGACAAATGAAGAACTTTCTTCAGATAAATTAGACGAAAATCCAGCATATCTATACGCTGCGACAAGATACTTTTTACATAACGAAAAAGGTTTTGATATTGAAATGATGGTTTCTTATGAACCAAAGTTACAATATTTTTCTGAATGATGAAAACAATTATTTGGTGAATCAGAAGGTAAAGATGGAAAGGGTATATGACCAACAAGTTCTATTTTTTCAACAGATTTACACTCATTAGGGCAAATGATCCAAGAAGGAAATAAAATTTTATTTGAAACTGTATTAACTCTAAAAAACCCAAACGAAAATATTTACTTTGAAGAAGATCAAGTTGATTATGATAAATTAAATTATCTTTCAGGTAATAACTTACATAATATCAACAATGTGGCTTTTGAAGCTACAGCAAAGGCCCATACAGAAGTTGGTAATGTTCCTAATATCCATATTCTATTTGACAGATTTAACGAGGAAACATTAGGTGCTTTATTCATATTTTTTGAAAGAGCACTAACAATGAGTGCATATTTACTTGGAGTTAATCCTTTTAACCAACCTGGTGTAGAAGTATACAAAAAAAATATGTTTAGTATGCTAAAAAAATAAAAGCTAGATATATGTATTTTTCAAAAAAAAAAAAAACAAAAACAGCTATTAGTTTTTAATAGCTGTTTTTGTTAATTTTGATTATTGTCATCGATGGTTTGAGGAACATCTTTAGATGAATCTATTTCTTCAATAGTTGTCGAAAAGTTTGTTTCAAAAGGTTTATTAAAATCAAAAGTTTGAATAAATAATTTATCAGGTTCTTCATTTACCCTATACTTAATGGTAAATATTTTTTTGTCAGAGTCAAAATGAGCATCAACAAAGTTATTTTCCCCTTTATTATCGACATATTTATTGTTTAATATATTAGCTCTTCGGATTTTGTTGCTACCTTTTTTTACTAATATTTCATTATCTTCAGTATCTGTAGAATTCATCAAAATATAAACGTTTTTACTTGGTATATACTTAATCCCTGATGGATTTTGTGTTAATTTTGTAATTATTTCTTCTTGAGTAAGTCCTTTTTTAAATCTAAAAGCATTTTTGTGCCCACTTGATTGTTTCTTTTTAGGCTTTTCTGGTGAAGTATTTTGATTAGATTTTAAAGGTGTATATATTTTAGTTTCTGCATTTTCGTTGATCTCAAATTTTTGTGAGAATACTTTATTTGAATATTTACTATTAGTGTTATCAAACTGGAACAATCTGTAATTTATTGTTAGTATATTTTTTCAAACTTATAGTTCAAAACTATATTTGTTTTAGTTTTTCCGTTTTCCGCGTAAGTAGATTCTTTATCATTTATGGCTTGAAATTGATTTTGAAATTCATTTCTTTCAAGAAATGTTTGTGTTTTTATATTATGCTTTTTGCTCATCATGTTATAATTAATAATATTATTATTAATTAATTTTACTTACACAAATTTCATTAAATAATTTTTAAAAAGGAGTTTTATATATGAAAAAAAATAACAAAATACCAACTAGGCTTATTGCTTTAGGTGGATTTGAAGAAATAGGTAAATCAACTCTTCTCATTGAACACGATAATCATATTTTTATTGTTGATTCAGGAATTAAGTTTGCAGATACCTTTAACACAGGCATAAAAGGTATTATTCCAAATTTTGATTATTTAAATCAAGAAGGAAAGATCATAGAAGGATTATTCATAACACATGGACACGAAGATCATATTGGTGGAGTAGTTTACTTAGTTAAAAAAACAAACATTAGTAAAATTTTCGCACCAAGGATAGCTATACAATACTTGCAATTAAAATTTGATGAACATAACATTAAAAGGAAAATTGAGTTTATAGAAATTCAAAAAGGTGATGTTCATAAATTTGCTAATAATTGTAAAGTCGACTTTTGAACAGCTCAACATTCCATACCTGATGCTTTCGGAGTAAGAATAAGCACCCCAAATGGTAGTGTAATGTGTACAGGTGATTTTAGATTTGATTATACACCGATTGGTAACTATACGGATTTCGCAAGACTTGACGAAATTGGAAAACAAGGATTAACCGCGTTATTATCAGACTCAACAAATGCTATGAGGCCTAACCACTCACCTTCTGAAAGTGATATTTTAACTGATATTGAAAGACACATGATGTCTGCTAAGAAAAAAATTATTGTAACAGCTTTCGCATCTAACTTAACAAGAATAAAGGTAATTATAGAGTTAGCAGAAAAACTTGGAAAAAAAGTAATTACGTTTGGACGTTCAATGATTCAAGGTGTAAAAATTGGTAAAAAGTTAGGATATATAAATGTTGGTGATAATGTTTTAATTGATAAAAAAGCAGTTAAAGATGTCAAGGATTCAGATTTAGTTATTTTAACTACAGGATCTCAGGGTGAACAACTTGCTGCTTTATCAAGAATGAGTTACGGGAAACATGCAACTATAAAAATTAATAAAGGTGATATGGTAATTTTTTCTTCAAGTCCAATACCAGGAAATAGAATGGTAATTGAATTATTGGTAAATAGACTTTATAAACTTGGGGCAATAATAAAAGAAAATGGGGTTGATGGTTTCTTACATACCTCTGGGCATGCGTATAAGTGAGAACATGACAAAATTTTTCAACTAACTAAACCAAAATACTTTTTACCTTATCATGGAGAATATAGAATGAGTGTTGTTCATGGTCAAACAGCAGTAGAAAATGGGGTTGATCCAAAAAATGTTTTGATAGTAAGAAAAGGTGTTGTTTTCGAAATGCTTAATAATGAAATCAAAGAAACAAAAGAGTTAGTCGATTTTGGTCCTGTATATATTGATGGTAATTCTGTACTCAATTTTTCAGGAAAAATACTAAAAGAAAGAACACAATTAAAAGATTCAGGATTTGTTAGTATAGTATTTTTGGTTGATAAAAAACAAAATCAAATAATTGGAAGACCACAAATTATTACTAGAGGAAGTTTCTTTGTTAAAACTTCAAAAGAATTAATAGACGAAAGTAGAAGAGTTGCTCACGGCGCTGTATTGTATCATATAAAAAATAACGAAAAATGAACAAAAGAGGAACTAGAAAAATTATTAGTCGAGAGACTGTCTTCATTATTCTACAAAGAAAAAAGAAGAAATCCGATTATTGTTCCGACTATAATTTTCACAGATGAACAACCAGATAAAGAAATTTCAAAATACAAAATTAAATTTGGTAATTCAAAAACTAATGAAGAAAATAAAGAAGAATCAGAAAATAAGAAAAAACAACTAAATGCAAATATGAAAAAATTTGTCGCTAAGAAAATGAAGGAAATAGAAGAATTATCATTCGGACAAATTGATTCAGATTATGACATTGATGAAGATGACGAGGTTTAAAAATGGAAAATAAAAATTTAAAAATAGACTTTATAAAGTTTAGAAAAGATGAAATTGAATTTGCAATTCAAAAAGCTAAACATGAAGAAGAAAAGAAAGAAATTAAAGAAGAAGAAAAAAAATTACCATTAACAAAAAAAGAATTTTTCTTCAATTCTATATGAACATTTTTTATTATATTAGTTATTATAAGTCTTTTAGTAGGTGCATATTTTATAGGAAAAATTGAATAATATGAATGCAGAAATCATTTTACTAATTGTTTTAATATCAATAATTTTATTTGTATCTATAGTAATATTATTTGTTTTATTAAAACCAGTTATTTTCCCTTTCTTGAGTTCAAAACTTAGAAAAAGTAGTTATGATAAAATGGGAAAAAGCAGTCAAATCAGATTGATTAACCAACTAAGAGAATCAGTAGAATTTTTATCTAAAAATAAAATCGGAGCACTAATAACTATCGAAAACAATGATAATCTTGATAACTTAAGAACAGACGGAGTTATCTTAGATGCTAATATCTCTAGCGGTCTGTTAATTTCTATATTTAATAAGTATTCGCCACTTCATGATGGGGCTGTAGTTATTAGAAATAATAAAATTTATTATGCTTCTACATTTTATAAAATAACTCGTAGATCTGCTCCCGCTTCATATGGTTCAAGACATAGAGCTGCTATGGGAATATCAGAACAATGTGACGCTACTACAATTGTTGTTTCAGAAGAAAATGGTGGTGTTAGAATTTTAAAACATGACGTAGTTCAACTTGTAAAAATTGAGGAATTTCAAGAACAATTAATTAAGTTTCTTAAGGAGTAAATATGGAAAATAAAGTTAAAGAAATAAACCATGATCTTCTTGTAGAAAAAATAAAAAAGTTAATTGATGACAAAAGCGTTAAAGCACTAAGAGAATTGCAAGAAGAAGTTACTTATCATGAATTTGCTTTAGCAGTTGAAGATGAAATTTTAAACGATGAAGATCGTTTATATCTATTAAGGGTCTTAAGAACAGTTGAAGCCGCAGAAGTATTTAGTTATTTAGAAGACGAAACTAAAACAAGACTTGTCGGATTATTTAGTGATGAATTAGGTCAAAAAGTGCTTCAAGAACTAGAAACAGCCGAGCTTGTAGACATCTTAGAAGAATTGCCTGTTAATTTAATGAGGAAAATTCTTTCGCAAACTCCAAAAGAAAAGAGAGAAATTATTAACCAAATTCTTTTATATAAAGATGATCAGGTCGGAAGCTTCATGCAAGTTGATATTTCTATATTAAAACATTCTTGAAACCCTCAAAGAGCGTTAGCCAAAATTAAAGCTGACTATAATAACAACATGACTATGGGTCATAATTTTTACATAGTTGATAATGATGGTAAGTTAGTAGGGGATATAACTTTAGAAGAATTAATTTTTAATGGCGAAGATAAGAACTTAGAAGAATTATCTAGTCCAGTAACATTTGTTCACCCAACAGATGACAAAGAACAAGCAGCAAAAGTTTTCTCTGATAATGATAGATCATCCCTGCCTGTTGTTTCTTTAGATAATCGCCTCATTGGTATGATAACTTCAGATGATATTATTGACGTTATTAATGATGAAGCAACAGAAGATATTTATAAAATGGCCGGGATTAGCGCATCAGCATCAGAAGAAAGTTACCTAAAAACTTCAATTAAAAGCATTGTCAAATCAAGAGTCTTATGGCTAATTATTCTAATGTTATCAGCAACTCTATCACAATATATCATCCAAAAATTTACAAACATAAGCGAAGAAAGCATAAACCACTTTGGCATAGCTATATCTACAGCCGTAATTGTTTCTTTAATACCTATCATAAGTGGTTCAGCAGGTAATGCTGGTTCACAATCAACAACCACTGTTACTAGATCTTCGGCATTAGGCGAATTTGACAAATCTGATTATAAAAAAGTTATTTTTAAAGAATTAATTGTAGGAACTATCATTGGTGCAATTATGTTTTTTATAAATATAGCTAGATTATATATATACTATGCTATTCCAGTTTTTAGAAATGATGCATTCCAAAATCATCAAACAGATTGAGTTTCGCTATCTTTTATAATTTTAGCTAGTTCATTATCATTATGATTTGTTGTTATTTTTGCAAAATTTTTAGGAACGATAATACCTTTAGTTGCCATTAAATTCAAAAAAGATCCAGCTGTTATGTCAGCGCCGATTTTAACAACATTAAGCGACGCTCTTTCTACATTAATATTTTTCGGATTAAACATTTTAGTACTATACTTAACGTGAAAAACAGGGATTATAGGTAGCAACGCTATAAGTCCTAACAATTCATCTCAAACACAAGATTTAATAAATATAATTCAACAAAATATACAAACACTTAGTTTAACATAGAGGAAAAATGAAAACAGTAGCTGATATAGAGAAATTAAAACTATTAGCCGAAGAATACTTACGCCTAAGTAAGGAAGCTAAAGAAGTTAAAAAAATGATGAAAGAAATTGTGCAAGACACTGAAATCGAGATTAATGAACCTCTTTCAGAAGGTGGAAGAGTAATTTATACTAAACCAGAAGCAAAAACTGTTATAGATAGAAAATTAGTAACAGAACTACTTTTTAATATAGTTTTGGACTACAATAGTGAAACATCCGATAAAAAAATACCTTCTAACCAAGAAATTGAAGAAAAAATCAGAAACTATTGCCAAGTATTAAAAGAATATAAGTGAAAATTAACAATCAAACAAAAGTAAAATGATAAAAATGATTTTAGCAAGTACTGTATCAGGATTAATTGGTCTTAAAGACAATACACTTCCATGATATATTCCGAAAGATTTAATTTTTTTTAGCGAGCAAACTAAAAACTCAATTTTAATATTTGGAAATAATACTTTTCAAAACTTGCCAGAAAAAATGTTTATAAATAAAAAAAATAGAAAGTTTTATGTCTTATCGATAGAAAAAATTCGTCAAAATACAAATTTTATTGATAAAGAGTTTAATTCTATTAGTGAATTAGAATTATTTCTAACAGAAAATAACAATAAGAATAAAGATATTTACTTATGTGGTGGAAAATTTATTTATGAAACTTTTTTTAATCACGCTTCTGAATTATATTTAACAACTATAAAAAATAATTTAGACAAAAATTTTAAAGATGAGGAAAAAATTATTTTAGATATAAAAAAAATAAAATCTTTTTTTAAAAATAAAGAAAAAATAATTTACGAAGATTTTCAAATAAAAATTGAAAAGTACTCAAAATAAGGAGAAAAAAATGGAAATTATGTATAATGAAAAAACTGCTTCTAGCGAAAATTCTAGCATTTTTGGTGGCGATTCATCAGTTATTATTTGAATAATTCTAGGAGTTTTAATTTCTCTTCTTGTTATTTATTTTATATATTCGTGAATAAAAGACAAAATTAACAAGAAAAAAACAAGACAAGCCGCAATTCAATTAGAAAAAAATGCAGCAATTTATTGATATGAAACAACCTTAAAAATAAATGAATTAATTAGATTAAACAGAATTCAACACGAAAACTTTGTTGTAAGTATTGGTGAATTTAAAATGAGCGAAATAAATAATGCGGCTTCTGATACTATAAATGATTTAATGAATGAATATGAGTTTAAAAATTATTTACTTTCAAACGAAAAATATTCAACTTATGTATCAAATATAAAAGTGTTAAAAGATTTAAATTCAAACTTATGGGATAAAAAACTTTCTAATTCCTCTTTAAAATTTTTTGAAGATGAATTGCCTAAGTCTGAAAAGGCGGCCAGGGAAGCTATATCTACAGAGTTATCTGATTTAAAATCAACAAGTGAACTTTATGACGAAATTAAGGCAAAGTATAATGAAAAACTTGATAAAAAAGTGAATAATGAAGGTCAAAATGAACAAATTTAAAGTAAATAAAAATAATATACCAAATTTACTAACTTTATTTAGAATGGTATTAATATTGCCTTTATTAATTATTTTTCCAATAGCGTGAGCTTTATCTATAAATACAAATTTATCATCAATTAATATAGCTTTAACATCAATTATCTTAGTGATTTTTGTTATCGCTATGTTTACGGATTTCCTTGATGGTTATTTAGCAAGAAAGTGAAAAGTTGTATCTAATTTTGGAAAATTATGAGATCCTTTAGCTGATAAAGTAATGACTACTTCAGTTTTAATTTTTCTAGCATGAATGAATATTATTCCTTTTTGAATTGTTGTTATATTAGTAATAAGAGATATAGTTGTTGATGGAGCTAGAGTTGTTATGTCAAAAAATAATATAAGTATTGCGGCTAACTTATACGGAAAACTAAAAACGCTTGTATTAAGCATTGCAATCATTTTTGTAATGATTATGTATTTATCATTGGGTAATTTATTTAGCAATAATTTATATGTATTATTATTTAATATTCCAACACTAATAGGTCTTGCATTAAGTTTAATTTCTGGATTTATTTATTTAAAAACAACTTTTAAAATTAACAAAACAAAATAAGATAAATTATGTTTGTATATTTATCTTATTTTAATTTGTATAGTATAATTTATAAGAAAAAAATAATTTAATATTACAAGGAGAAATTATGAAAAAATTATATAAATTAATATTTTCAGTTTCAACATTAAGTGCAGGGCTTGTTAGTTTAACAGCTTGCAACAGCGTAAAAAATGACCAAACTGGAAAAGACACAAAAAAACCTTCAACAGAAAATAAGCCAGCAGCTCCTGCTAACGGATCACAAACAGGTAATGCTTCTGCATCTACAACTACAACAGGAACTTCATCAGAAGGAACAGCTTCTTCACAACCAGGAAGTTCAACACCAGCAGCTCCTGCTAACGGATCACAAACAGGTGATGCTTCTGCATCTACAACTACAACAGGAACTTCATCAGAAGGAACAGCTTCTTCACAACCAGGAAGTTCAACACCAGCAGCTCCTGCTAACGGATCACAAACAGGTGATGCTTCTGCATCTACAACTACAACAGGAACTTCAAGTGAAGTAGCAGAAAGTCCTTCAGCTGGATCAGGTGCTTAAATTCTATTTAATTAAAAATTTGATTATCAAATATTTAAAATAGAAAATTATTCAATTTATTAATTAAGAAAAGTCATATGCAAGTTAAATGTGCATATGACTTTATTTTTGTATATCCTGTAATAAAATAATTGTAGTAAAACAAGAAAGGACACATTAATATTATAATGAAAAAAATTAATAATATTAATTTATATTTTTGATGAATCAAAAAAATAAAAATAAATACTCTGATTATGAGATTCCAAAAAATATTGATATCATTTGAAAGTTTTAAGAAAAACAAAAAGAGATGTAAGAACAATAAAAAACGAAATTGATCTTATGACTAGTAAACATTATAAAGATTTATTTAAATATCAAAGATTTCAATACAACAATTGTTTCAAAAGAGTTGTTAAGGTTAAAGTTATTCATTTTTCTAAAATGTATGATCATTTGTTAAATTATAGATACTCAAGATTGTTTCTCAAAAATACTAAGTTACAGGAAAAATGAGAGCCATTTAAAGAAGAGTATGAAATGATGTTAGACATAAATATAATAAATATAAAATTAAAATAAATATCGAAGAAAAGGTACCAAAAACTTATGTAAAACTTTTGCTAAATTCTTTTAAGAAATCCCACATTAATTTTAACCTTAGGTTAGTTCAAAATATAAAATGGCAATCCTTACCATTTTACCTAGATTATGATAATATAATCAGAAAATCATAAGGTAAATGCATTCAGAAAACAACTAAGAAAACTAAATTAGTAACATTGGACGATGCTACGGAAATAGCTAAAAGACTAAATTCTATTAACGATAGATCCGAGATAACCATTATGAACTTGATATTGTGATAAGGAAAATTGACGATAAAAAGTGTTTAATAATCTTGTTAGAAAAACAAACCAGAAAATCATATAACACAATAACCAAAAGAGGTTCAAAATATATTCATCAAGCTTTAAATAATATGACTAAGAAATTTAATTTAAACATTAAATCCTTAAATGCTGATAATGGTAAGGAAAATTTTTTATTAAATAAAATTATGCCTAAAGAACGATTATCCGAATGTCTTTCATATAGTTCATGACAAAAAGGCTCCGCCAAAAATATGCATAGATTAATAAGGTATTTTATTCCTAAGGGTAAAAGTCTTGATAGTTATACTCAAGAAGAAATTGATTTTATGACGGAATGAATAAATAACTATAGAAAAATTATTAATCAACCTTAGATTATTTTAACCCCCCCAGCCTTGATTGCAATAAAAGGGGGCTTACTTTTTGAAAAAGTAAGTAAAAACACTAAGGAAACTTTTAAAGTTTTCTATTTTCCTATACCTTTTTGTACATCTAAAATTTGATAAAATTATTTTACAGTTTTTTATTACTTCCTTGCAAATGATTTTTGAAATATTCATAATTATTAATTTAATAAAAATAAAAAAGTGATAAAATTTAAAAGTGTTTTAAAAACACTACAAATTAACATAAAAAACAACAATGTGAATTCATTTGGGTGTGCCAAATAATCGGTGCTAGATGTTAGAAACATTGTTCAGAAAAAACAAACTAAAGGAAAAAACAAAATGACAACAGAAAACAAAAAAGTTGAGAAAAAAGTTGAAGTTAAACAAGATAGAACTCCAATTATCTCAAAAGACAAATTACTTGAAGCTGGTTCATATTTTGGACACAAGACACATGCTTGAAACCCAAAAATGAAAGAGTATTTAGTTCCAAACAAAAAAGTTAAGGGTGCTCACATTATTGATGTTTACAAAACACAAAGCCACCTTGAATATGCTTACAAATTAGTTAACAATTTGGCAGCAAAAGGAACACAATTCATTTTTGTCGGAACAAAAAAACAAGCTCGTGAAGCTGTTAAAGTTGCTGCAGAAAGAACAAACTCACTTTATGTAACAGAAAGATGATTAGGTGGAACATTAACAAATAACGAAACAATTATGCGTCGTGTTAACGCAATGGAAGACCTAGAAGCTAAAGCAGCTACAAACTTCAAAGGTTACACAAAGAAAGAAGCTTTAAACTTTACTAAAGAATTAGATAAATTACACAAAAACTTAAATGGTATTCGTACAATGAAACGTTTACCACAAGTTATGATTATTGCTGATCCTAACGAAGATGAAATTGCAGTTAAAGAGGCAAAAAGAAAAGGATTGAAAGTTATTTCAATTCTTGACTCAAATTCAAATCCTGATGCAGTTGATTTAGGTGTGCCAGGTAACGATGATTCAGCAAAATTCATTTATGTATTTATGACAATCATTGCTGATGCTATTGTTAAAGCTAAAGGTGGAGAACAAGTTTACGCTTACCAAGATGATAGCAAAATTGTTTTACCAGAATTTCAACAACCAAAAACAGCATTAGAAGCTGAAAATCAAGAAAACTAATAAATTAAAGAAGAATAGGAGTTATTTATGAGTGATAACAAAATGGAATTAATCAAAGAATTAAGAGCTAGAACTAATTCTTCATTAATTGACTGTAAAAAAGCTTTAGAAGCTTCAAATTATGATCTTGAAGGCGCAATTAATTGACTTAAAGAAAATGGTATCGTTAAAGCTGCTAAAAAAGCAGGTAGAATTGCAGCTGAAGGTGCAGTTATTGCAGTTGGTGATGATAAACACGCTGTTTTAGTAGAAATTAACTCTGAAACAGACTTTGCAGCAAAAAATGATAAATTTGTTAAATTATTAAACGAAGTTGCACAAGAAATTTTAAAAAGTAATGTTTCAACACTTGAAGAGGCATTACAAGTTAAATTATCAAATGGTACATCAGTAGAAAATGCTTTAGTTGAAGCTACTTCAGTTATTGGTGAAAAAATTTCATTACGTCGTATTAGTTCATTAAAAGCTAACGAAGGTGAAGTTTTAGGTGTATATGTACACGCAAACCAACAAGTTGCTGCGGTTGTAAAAGTAAATGGTAAAAATGTTGATGCAGCTAAAAATGTTGCAATGCATGTTTCAGCAATGAATCCAGAATTTGCTTTAGTTAGTCAAATACCTGCAGAACGTTTAGAAGCTATTAAAGCGGGATTTGAAAAACCAGCGGGATTTGAAAATAAACCAGCTAACATTCAAGAAAAAATTCAAGAAGGATGATTAGATAAACAATTATCAGAATTTGTTCTAGAAAAACAACCATTCGTAATGGAAGATTCTTTATCAGTTCAAAAATATTTAGCAAACAACAACACATCATTAGTTGAAGTTGCTAGATTTGAAGTTGGTGAAGGAATCGAAAAAGTTCAGTCAAACTTTGCAGCAGACGTTGCAAGCATGGTTGTAAAATAATTACAATAAAAAAATCAAGAATTCTCTTGATTTTTTTAATATCGCTGTTATTAAAACAAAACCGCATAAATTGCGGTTTTGTTTTAATTTAAATAATTCTTAATAATTGGTGATTCTTTTAAGAATTCTAAAACTTGTTGCTTATAAACTTCTAAAACTCTATTGGATTCTTCGTTGTCAATACTTAATGTTGAATAATTTAATAATGTATTGTGAATAATTTCAGCAAGCTCTTCTCACTTAGTGAAGTTTCTGCTTGTCATTGCTGCGGTTCCAATTCTTATACCACTACCTAAGCGTGGATTTAAAGTATCAAAAGGTATAGTATTTTTATTTAATGTGATATTAATCTTATGCAAAATATCTTCAGCTTGTTTTCCGTTTATTCCGTATGTATTAAATACATCAATCATAAATAAATGATTATCTGTACCATTACTTACTATTTTTGCTCCAAGTTTCTTAAATTTTTCAGACATTAATTTTGCGTTTTTAATAATGTTTTTTGCGTAATCTACAAATTGAGGTTGCAAGGCTTCATAAAATGCTACAGCTTTACCTGCGATAGCATGAAATAATGGCCCACCTTGATAACCTGGGAAAACTCAACGGCTTACCTTCTTTGCGATTTCCTCGTCATTCGTCATAATTATACCACCGCGTCCACCACGTAATGTTTTATGAGTCGTTGATGTTATAACATCTGCATACCCCACTGGTGATGGATGAACTTTTGCAGCTATTAAACCAGCTATATGCGCAATATCTGCCATTAATTTAGCCCCTGATTTATCAGCTATTTCTTTAAAACGTTTAAAATCTATAGTTCTCGAATAAGCTGAATATCCGCAAATAATTAAATCAGGTTTTTCTCTTAATGCCATTTCTTCAATTGCGTCATAATCTAATAATCCGTCTTGACCTAAATCATATGAAATTGAATCATAAAATATACCACTAAAATTTATTTTATAACCATGCGTTAAATGTCCACCTGAACTTAATGAAAGACCCATTATTTTTCCTCCATTAGAAATTGCTGCTGCTATTGCTGCTGCATTGGCAGTAGAACCTGAGTAAGGTTGAACGTTTGCGTACTTAACCCCAAATAATTCTTTTAATCTATCTATAGCAGCTTGTTCAACTATATCAACGTTTTCGCAACCACCATAATATCTAGCATTAGGATAACCTTCACCATATTTGTTTGTTAATACACTTCCTTGTGCTTTTAAAACATCTTCAGAAACAAAATTTTCTGAAGCTATTAACTCAACATGGTCTTCTTGTCTTTTCAGCTCACTATTTATAGCATTTTGAATTAAAGTATCTTTTAATGAAATTTTTGAATACATATTACTCCTTAATTAAAATGTTTATTGATTTCTTCAATAACGGATTCTTGATCTGTAATTCTAAGTGTTACATTATGTGTAAATTCTTTTTTATAATCATCCACAACTTTAATCTCAAAAGGTTTTTTAATTGTATTTATTTTATTTATCGCTTCTTCTATGCTTGAATTGTTATGAATTTCAAATGTCAGATCAATTGTTTTCATTGGTTCAAGGTCGATAGAAGAAAACTTAATAGCACTATTATGGTTAACTGGTACAATAAACTCAGCATAATACGCATTTGTTTCGTCATATTTAGGGTGAATTTTTCCTATTCACCCAATAACATTACCGTTGTATAAAATCTTTGCAGAAACATTTGGGTGAATTAATTCATTATTATCAAACTTTTTAAATGATAGTTCTAGATTTAAAAAGTTTATTATATCTTGTTTAATTTCTTTAAATGATTTAGTTGTTGAAGCTAAGCCATATACAAACTCTTCTGAACTAATCATTCCTTCTTCAAAAATATTGATTTGTTCAAGTTTTCTTTTTTGATTATATTCAACAACTTCTTGTAATGATGTAATTATTGATTTTCTTACTGATTCTCTTTCTTTCGAAACAAAGGTAATTAAATCGATATCTTCTTTTATTTCCAGGGGATTAAATTTATTTTTATCTTTAGAAACTAAAGTAAATGTTCTTGTTTCACTATACCCTTGATGCATTCAGAATAATTTATTTTTATCCCTCTTTTGTGTTTTTAAAGAAGTTATATTAATGCTTTGAGGCATAAATTTTTGATATGAATAAAATCTAAATAATTCTTCAATAATATCTTCAAAATAAGATACATCATATCTATAGTTAGGCACTAATACAGTATCTTTTTTAAAAATAAAGCCTAATGATTCTAATTGTTTTTTTGCTTTATCAAATACGGTTAAATCTTCAATACCTGAATAAGTCTGTAGCTTTTTATTATCAATTTTTATTTCTCTTTGATTTAAATCTGAAATTTCACCAATAATTTGCGAAATAGCTAAACTATTAGTTTTTGATCTAATATATTCTATACCTAGTTTAGCAACTTCTTGCGAAATAAATCTTGACCCTTGATTTGATGAGTTAGATGAAAGTTTAATTTCTTTAGCACCATGCCTAACTAATTTAGAATCAAATACACCAATTTCAAAAAGGTATTCATTATTTGTTGTATCTGTTTTAGTTGATTCAATACCCATAACAGAAGCTAAAGAAATTACTTTTTCATCATCATTGATTGCTAAAACATTCTTTACCTCAACTTCTTTTTTACCTAGTAATTCTAATTTACCTGAGTACATAGCGGCTTTTAGGTTTTTTGTTAATGTTTTTGCATTATAAACATGAGCAGGTGAACCTATTTCTAATAAAGTCAAGTTAGTTAAGTTAACAGCTCAATCAAATAAAGAAGAGATACCATGTTTTGCTAAAAGCATTTTTTCATAAAGACTCGTCTCGCTTTTTCCGTGAACTTCTAAAAATGATAATTCTTTCGCAATTCCTTTGTCTACTTTAAATTTAGAATCAAAATCCTTTTTATTTGTTAAAGAGAATAAAGGTTTAAACTCTGTTTCAAAATAAGCAGCAAGTTCTTTTGCCAAAAAATAATATGAATTAGCATCATTTCTATTTGCTGTTGTGCTAATTTCGATGATTGTGTCATTAATGCCTAATAATTCCATGGCATCGTCATTTATCGAAGCAAAATCATTAGGTAAAACTAATAATTGATCTTTTTCAGATAATAAGTCATATTGATAACCTATTTCTGATCAAGACGCCATCATACCTTGCGATTTAATCCCTTTTAATTCTACTTCTTTGAATTCTACACCATCTTTAGTGGCACCAACAGGAAAACAAATAACTAAATCATTGTTTTTAAGAATTCTATTATTTGTTTGGATAGTTATATTCCCATTTTTAGTACTTAATTCAACTACATCTAATCTGTCTGAATTGGGATTTTGATAAACGTTCATTACCTTTGCAAAAGTAACACCAGTTACATTTGAAAAAGGTTTAATTTCTTCAACTTCGAATCCAAGTTCATTCAATGCTTTTTCAACATCTTTTGAACTTAATTTTATATTAGGCAAATACTTATTTAAATGTTTAAGTGATAGAATCATTTTTACCTCCTATAAACTTCATTCAATCTCTTTTTGATTAAAAGAATGAAGTTTTTCATTTATTTTCTTAAATACGTTTGAATTTTCAAAACTATGTCTATAACCCAATGGAGAAGGGTGTGATAACTTAAATAAATTGTCTTTATTGTAATTTCTTAATTTCAGTGCATTTTCAACAACTTTATGTGCTTGTCCGCCTAATGCCAATATTAAAACATTAGGGTTTTCTAAAATAATGTCTTGAATAACTATTTCAACAAATTTTTCTCAACCGATATCTTTATGTGAATTTGGTTTCCCTTCTTCGACTGTTAATACTGTATTTAATAATAATACACCTTGTTTAGCTCATTTAATTAAGGAATTTGTTCCGAATTTAGCATTTGGATAATCTTTTTTAACTTCCTTAAAAATATTTTTCAAGCTTGCTGGAGTTTTGATGTGATTTGTAGAAAAAGCTAGCCCATCTGCTATGTTTATTTGGTGATAAGGATCTTGACCTAAAATAATTAGTTTTGTTTCGTTTGTTTGAAAAAACTCAAAAGGTCTAAACATATCCATTTGATGAGGGAATATTTGAATATTATTTTTTTCTGATTCCTCTAGTTTTTTTAATATATTTCGAAAATATGGTTTTTGTCCTTCTGTTTGCAAAATTCTTAGAAAACTATCTTTCATTATTGAATTGCTCCATAATTCTTAAATCATTTCTATAGAGATCTCTAATATCATTAAAACCGTATTTTATCATCGTTATTCTTTCGATACCTAATCCTGCTGCAAAACCATTCATCCCGTTATCGTATCCAGCCATTTCTAAGACTCTTGGATGCAACATTCCAGCACCTAATATTTCAATTCATCTATTTTTGTAAAATACATCTACCTCAACACTAGGTTCTGTGAAAGGGAAGTAACTTGGTCTGAGACGAATTTCCACTTCTTCTTCTAAAACATAAGAAAGCATTGATTTTAAAGTTCAAATCAAATTAGGGAAACTAACCTTTCCTACTGCAACAAAGTCTAATTGAGTAAATTGGTGTGAGTGTGTAGCATCATCTTCATCATTTCTGTAAACTTTACCAATAGCGAAGGTTCCTAATTCTTTGTTTTTATTTTCTTCTAACACAACGGCTGTAACACCTGTATTATGGGTTCTTAATAATGTTGTCGCATTTAAATATAATGAATCATGCATTGCTCTCGCCGGGTGATCTTGAGGAATATTTAACTTTTCAAAGTTATATAAATCAGATACTATTTCACTTGCGGTTTGTTGATAATAACCATGTTGTATAAATCAATCTTTAAGTCTTTCTTCCGTGATTGTTATAGGGTTTAATGAAGCCGGTTTTAATGTTGGCTCACTAACATCCACTTTTTCACTTTCTACACGTTTATTAATTTGTATATCTTTGATTTTTTGCTCAGCTTGTTTAAAAAAATCTTCATAATCTTTTTTTAGAGTATTAATTTTTTGTCCTATGATTTTTTTATCTTCAATTGAGGCATTTTTTAATTGTTGTTGCATTTTAAATATTTCACCATTTGGACCAAAAGCATCTGACTTAGCTTTCTTCAAATCTTCTAAGTTATTTATTAAATCTAAATTTCTCATATTTGCTCCTTTTATTGTTTTTTTCAATTATCTTTAATTATTTCTCAATATTTTTTTAAATCATTCTCATATTTGTTGTTACCATTAAAATAAAATTTTGCTTCTCTTAATTCTTTTGGTAAATACATTTGAGGAACTCAGTTATTTTTAAAATCATGAGGGTATTTATAACCAATCCCATCACCTAATTTACTTGCCGAATTATAGTGAGCATCTCTTAAATGATTCGGAATTCTGAAAACCTTTCCTTGACTAAGGATTATATCTTTAACTTTTTCTTTAGCTAAATAAACTGAATTGCTTTTTGGAGATAAAGATAAATCAGCTATAGCATAGGCAATAGGTAATTCGCCTTCTGGCATGCCTAATCTTTCAAACGCTTCTATTGCCGAGAGAACTCTTTGCCCCATTTGAGGATTAGCTAAACCTATATCCTCATACGCTAAAGCCAGCATTCTTCTAAAAAGACCGTCATAATCTCCTGAGGCTAAAATTAAAAAGCCATAATAAAGCGCTGCATCTATATCACTACCTCTAACTGATTTGTGAAATGCAGAAAGGTTATTGTAATGTTCTGATGAATTTTGAT
This sequence comes from Mycoplasmopsis canis PG 14, assembly GCF_001553195.1. Taxonomy (NCBI): domain Bacteria; kingdom Bacillati; phylum Mycoplasmatota; order Mycoplasmoidales; family Metamycoplasmataceae; genus Mycoplasmopsis; species Mycoplasmopsis canis. Next base: position 217,363 of record NZ_CP014281.1, read on the forward strand.
CACTATAAAAATTAATATTTGGAATTATTGTTTTTAAATCTTTTTCAGTTATATCAGTGTAATCAGTTTTTAATGTTGCAAGCATTTGTAAATTATTTATGCTTGATCTATAATCTCCTGATGAATAATTAGCTAGTAGTTCTAATTTAGAATCCGATATCATTAATTCAGGAAACTCATTATTCACAATTTTTCTAAGCCCCTTTACAATTTCAGGTATCTCTAACTTATAAAATTGTAAAATTTGCATTCTGCTTCTTATAGCAGGAACTACTTTAAAATAGGGGTTTTCAGTTGTAGTAGCATATACTATTATTTTGTCAAATTCTAAGTATGATAGTAATATTTCTTGTTTGTCTTTATTCAATCTATGTATTTCATCAATAATAATTATCTTATTATTTTCTAAGATATTCATTAATTCGTTTTTAGAACCGACTGAAGCATTAAAATAACCAAAAGAAAGCTTCATTTCAGTAGCTAATGCCATAGCCGCTGATGTTTTGCCAATACCACTTTCCCCAAAAAATATAAAACTTGTTGCTATTTGTTTATCGATCACTGATCTTAAAAGAGCTTTAATGTGATGTTGCCCTATTATTTCAGAAATTGATTTTGGTCTTAAATAATTTGCAAGATTTTTACTTATCATTATTAAATTATATTACATATAATTAATAATAAGTTTTTTATTCTAAATAATTTATTCTATTTAAAAAACCGCCTAATAATAAACGGCTTTTTGTATTTAATTATTTATCAAAATCATCACTAAATAAAATGTATATGTATGCATCAATTATATCTTCAGTTCTTTTGTTGATGCTTTTTTCTAACTTACAAAAACTGTCTAAACTAAAGTTGTAAATTTCTTCTTCATTTACCAAAGGCAATGAACTAATTGATATTTCTTTTTTATCGTCAAATAAAGATTTTATGCCCGGTATTTTAACGGATTGAGTTGTTATGTTTTTTATGCCATGAGTAATATAAGATTTATTTGATTTATTGCTCATTTTTGAATTATCATTCTTATTTAATAAAATACCATTACCAATTTTATAAACTAAGGAACTATACTTTGTTGTCAAATCTATATTATTTTCTTCTAATATATTTTCAAGTTCCTTATTAGGTTTTTGTGGCAGTACATGTTCGTATGAATAATTTATAAAATCGATTGAATTATTTTTCTCTTCATAACTTCTATATCCTTCAAATCAAAAAGGTTGATTACTATTATGAAACCCATTAAAAACTCTTCCTATAATAATTTTATAAAACTTGTTATTAGCGGGTGAAAAACTTTTTGAATCATCAATTTTTTCGTAATTATATGTTTCATACATTTTCTTTTTATAGGTAAGAATTCAATCGTTTTGAGCTTGATTTTTAATAGTGGGGTCTAAAATTTTGAAAAGTCTTTTATACAATTTAATTATAGTTTCATAATTTATTTCATCTTCTTTAGTTACTAATTCTTTTGAAATAGCAATTATTTGTTTGCTAAACGATTGTCCTTTAAAGCTTATTTCTCACAACGCTCCAAATTTTTCGATTTTATGTAACGCTTTACTAAACAATAACGCAACATCATTTCTAAGGTTTTTTGATTTAAAAATTTCCATTTTTTCCGCTAATGACCAAATTAATGGAGCATATATTGATTTAGATCCGCCAGAAGTTATGTGATGTATTTGAAAACTCATAAATTTTATTTCTTGAGCCCTGTCTTCAATTTCTAAAACAAAGTTCTTAAGTTCTAAACCTTCTTTTTTGAATGTTGTTTTATCGCTTTGCATAATTTTATTAACAACATCAAAAGTTCCTGTTTTTGAGTACTCGTATAAAACAACTTGTTTTCACATTTCTAAAACTATATTTTCTGATGACTCATAATGGTCTACTAGTATTTTAAATTTTTCAAAAGCTTTTGTAGTGTTGTCATAAAATTTTTCGTTTATACGATTAATATCATCAGCCCTAAAACTCTTTACTAATCACGCATCCAAAAATGCTTGTATTTCTTTTAAGTTTTCGTCAGCATCTTCTTTTTGGCTCTTTCTAAAAAATAAATTAACACTATTATTAAAAAGATTTATTAAAACTTGCTTACCTTGGGTTTTTTCGAAAATCAAGTTTCTTAAAAGGTCTAATGCCCCCAATTTCTTGCTATATTGATTTAGTTGTTGGAAAACTTTTGTTAATGCATCATCACCATTATCTCTGATTATATTAATATTAAATTTAACATTGTCAACTAAATAATGAGCAATTTGTTCTAATTCTTCAAATTTATCATCACCAATTTTCTCTTCGATAGTTCTAATGATTTCATTATAATTTTTATAAAATCTTGTATTTTTATTTAAAGATTCATTATTGACATAGAATAAATTATATAATTGCTCGTAATGCTTATTATTTTCATTAGTAAAACTCCTTAGCATTTCTGGTAACTCTTTAATATAACCATTTTCTATTAAAGCTTTTTCCGCTTGGCTATTACGCATTCCTTTAGCTTTTCTTAAAACGGATAAATAAATAATCAATAAAGAAATAATTCTTTGTTGTCCATCAACAATATTGAAATAATTATTAACATTCATTAATATGATACTGTTTAAAAATGAAAAGTTTTTAACCCCAACTTTATTAGAACCTTCATATATATTATTAAACAAACCTTTAATCATTTGTTCATCTCATGAATAAGTTCTTTGAAAAAGCGGTATTCTATAATTTAATTTAGACCAAGCGCTTAAGAATTCTCCAAATGATATAATTTCGGATATTATATCTTCATTTATTTGTGATTCTCTTAATTTCTTTACAAGTTTATTATTGTTTAATTGATTATTTAGTTCTTCTATTTTTATACTTGAGCTACTAATATCGATAAACTCATATTCTATTTCGGTAACTTTAGTAATTTTTTCAATTTCATTTACAGTTTCCACAAAGATAGATATATTTTTATCTCTTTCTGATTCAGACAAATTTTTTCCTAAAAGATTTGAAATAAAATCGTTAAAATATAGATCACTATCAATTTTTATGTTTCAATTCTTGGACAATTTACCTTCAGAATATTTTTTATCTATAATTAACAATACATTAAATCAGAATTTTGTCTCAACATGATTGATATTTCTATAATCAGTTAAATTAGATGTCTCTTCATCAATGTTTTTTAGTGGAGAAATTATGTATTTATTTAAACTTGTTTTCAAATTTTGTCTTATAAAATCATAAATAATTTCTTTATTAAGACTTTCGTCGTTATTTTTATGTTCATCAAAAAATCTTATTAAATCATGATTAACATAAAGGTAATTTTCGTTTTCTTGTACTACACCTACACTTGTTAAAACATTGATTAATTGTTTGTAAGTTGATTCTGAGTTATTATTTTGATTATTATTATAAAAAGTTACAACAGGCTTATCCTCGAAAATATACTTCTTTGAGTTTTCGTTATGATTAATTTTTTTTATTTTAGAAGTGTTTACTTTTATTACGTCTATCCATTGAACAACACTTAAATCGATATATGTAGATACACTTGTTCCAATTTTTCATATTTCATATCCATTTAATTTAAAAAAATGTTCTCATCTATTTTTGTCCATTTTCTTCTCCTAAAGATTCAATATCTTCTATAACATTAAAGACTGAGGTTATAGATTCTACCACTATAGAATTTCCTGCTTGTCTATATAAAGAATCTTTTGTTAAAATATTCTTTTCGTAAAGTGGTCTAATTTTGTTAAAATCATTTTCAGCGAACCCCATAAGCATAAAAGCTTCCTTTGGGGTAATAAATCTGTAATTTAATTTTCCTATTAAGTTATTTTCGTGTTTAATAACCCCTGTGCAAGGTATCCTATCTTGCTTGGTTGTTAAAGTATTAATTATAAAATTCGAAGATTCATTTATGATTTTTTGGCTATTAATCATTTTAACTCTTGAAGGTGTATCATTAATCAAAACACTAATATTGTCTTTTGAATTTAGATCAAAATCAAAAACTTTATTAAAGTATTTTTTTCTCCCCTCTAAATCCAACTTTCTTGTTTCATTTTTAGAATCAATATATTTTTTAAATTCTTCATCGTTATTAAATGGTGTATAAACATCTTTTAAAACGCTTAAAGCAAATACACGTTCTCTTTTTTGTATTGATCCCGCATCTATTCCGTTTATAATTGTTGTAAATGTTTTATATCCAAGCTCGCTTAAAACACCTTTTCATTTTTCATATTCTGGGGCGAACTTCTTAGATAAGAGGTTTTTAACATTTTCCATTATTAAATATTTTGGTTTTTTATTGGAATTAGACAATATTCTATATATTTGTCACACAAGACTTGAAGTAGATTCATTATCATTTATCCCCTTAGCTCTACCCATATTTGCCACAGATAAGCCTTGACAAGGAAATGAATAAGTCACAAGATCTATGTCTTTTTCTTTAAGAATATTTGGGTTTAGCTTTGTTATATCAACTTGATTATCACTTAATAATATTGATGCAGCTAAATATTTCTTAAATAAAAGGTTTTTTGATTTAATTCTTGATCCTGACTTAGAATTTAAAGAAATATTAAATTTATTTAAAAAAACATTTATATCGTGTTCTGTAACTAGTGAATTTTTTATTAATATTTCTTCATATTTTGAATTTAAATCATGATGTATAGCGGAATATGATATATTAGCTCTAGCATCTCAATCAGCTGTAGCTACAATATCAAAAATCTTTTTTCCTCTTTGAGAATTTATGTTTGTTATTGCTTTGTTTTGTGCACCTATTCCCGAAAACGTTTCTAGTATTTTTATAGTTTTTGCCATAAAAAATTAAATAAAAAAAGTTCTTAATTGAATTTAAGAATTTTTAAATTGAGAAAGTTTTCGAAATAAGTTATTTATTGATATATATATATATATATATTAGACATTAATATTTCATTATAGTGCATATGTTAATTATACACTATTTATCATAACTTTAAAAAACTGGGCACATTAAATAATCGCTTGAGTCTATTCATTTAACAAATATTAAAAAGCAAAATATAAGTCCATCATCGATTATTGTACATAGTATGTAAATAATTCTATATAATTAAAATATGGAGGGAAAATGAAAAGATATGATTTTTTAAAAATTTATAAACCATTAAATGAGCTTGTTGATGATATAGAGCTTTTTGATTCTTTAGTTAAGAATGGCTTCAGCATTGCAAAAGATATATTGAACATGGATGAATTGGAAATTCAAAGAATTTCTAAAAACAAATTAAAAGCAAAAAAATTAAAAAATATAATAAAAGAAGTATATAAAATAACCACTTTTTTAAAAGCTGACCAAAAGGCAACATATAACTTAAATAATGAATACTTTCTCGATTATGACATAATTGATTTTTATAATTTGGAAACTGTTAATCATGATTTTTTAAAAAATGAAAATATAAAAACTATATCTGATATGTATACATTCTTAGATAAACCCGTTTCTGTCCCTAAAATAAAAAGAGCGAATATTATCTTGAAAGAAATAGAAAAAATTAAAATATCGGAGTTAAATGATATAAAAAATGAGCACGTATTGTTTTTAGACTTATGAAACTCTCTTTTTAAAATATCGCCAATTATAGATAATAAGATTGAGTCATTAATTGCTAAAAACAACAGCATTGAATCCATCAAGACTCAAAAAATAGAAATAATATCACTCTACATCGAATATCATTTAAGAAAATCTAATATGCTTACTAAAATTGATGAGTTTAATGAAATCATAAAAGATTTTGAACACCTAAAAGAAGAAGTTCTCAAATTTTTATCAAACAAAATTGAATTTATAAATGAATTTATAAAATTGAAGAAACCTTCTATAAAACAAGTTGACCTCATAAATTTAGAAGATGAGGAATATAGACGTCTATACGATATTGTATTCGGTGAAAAAGAAATTGTGCCAGACATAGGTTATTACTTAAACAAATTTAAACTAATAAATAAAAAAATGAATATTTCATTTGACGAAGAATATTTTGTATATTTAAATAATACTTATGATATTAAAAATAATGAATTAAAAGATTATTTCTATTTAAACGAAATGCAAGTATATTATATTGACTCATTTTCAATTTCCAAAGCAACAAGAGCTTCAATAGATGAAGCAATAGATGATGATTTAATACCAGATGATTGAAAAAGAAAAATTGAACAAATAATTTTTAAATCAAGGCATTATTTAGATTTACCTAACGGAAAATATATAAAAAATAATAAAAGAGATATTCTTGAGTTTATAATAACAAATTTTGCACAAGATTATATCCATATTGATGAAATACATGCGCACTACCAAAGAATTGTTAATGAAAGCTCTTTGACTGATGACACAAAAGAAAAGACATTAAAAGATTTGAAATTACATGATATAGAATCTATATTACAAAGGATGGAATGCGTTATTTTAAACCTAAATAAAAAGTATAGATACTATTCGTTAATTAAATATAATTTCGATCATTTTTTAAAAGAGTTAAACTTAGAACAATATGAGGATTCAATCTTTTCAACAAGTTTTTTCATGAAAAAATTCCCAAAGCTCATGGAAGAATATGATATCAGAAATGAGTATGACCTTCACAATATATTAAAAAAAGTTCTGCAAAATAAACTTAGTAAAATTTATTTCGGGAGAATGCCTATAATTAAAATTGGTACACCCAATGAAGAAGAGCAAATATTAAACTTTCTAAGAGAATTAAAGAAATGTCATCATGACGAATTTTTTGAGAAATATAGTGAAAAATTTGGGTTTCATAAAGCATCCGCAATTTCGAACTATAGCAAGTATTTAGAGAAATATTTTTCTAATGGTTATTACTCTATTGAAAGCGGAAAAATTAATACAAATATAGATAATTTTGAATTTCAAAAATTAAAAAATGAATTGAAAAAGGATTTTTATACGAAAGAGGAATTTTTAGAAGAAGCCAAAAATATATTAAATAAAGAAATTTTAATTAATCAATACTTATGCAAACAAATTGAATTTAATGAACTAGATGGTTATTTATATAGAAGTTTTGGTTCCAAAAATATTTTAGGAGTAATACAATACCACCTAAATAATTGTGAAAAATTTGAAATAAAAAGTTATTTAGAGAGCTTGGGATTTAGTAAAGAATATTTTAAAACTAACTCTTTTAATTCTGCAATAGCTGAATTAAAAAGAAATTTCGAAATTATAAAGGTAGAAAATAAAAACATCTTTTCTTCTTTTAACACAATAAACAAGAATACAGGAATAAAAAAAGAAGAAATAATAGATTTTTGCGAAAAAGCAAAAGAATATACTAACAATGAATCATTAACTTATTATGAACTTTTAGAACATGGTTTTCAACACCCATTAATAAAATACAATATGAGCGACACTTTTTATAAGTATCTTATAGATTGAAATAATTCCTTTGGTAAAAATATAGATCTAAAAAAGAATGAAATAAAAACCAATAAAACTAACAAAGAAAGTACTATCGAAATTGAAATAAAAGAGCAAAACAACGAAATCACAAAGAACGCAAGCAATTCAAGAGAAGTATTAATATTATTAAATTTCTTAACCTCATGATTTATCAAAAATGAAGAAGAACCAATATCTATAGATTTATTAAAGAGAAATATTCAAGAACAGTTTAATATTGAAATTAATGAAAAATATATTATTGAGCTACTATCTGTTGTCCCATTCTACTACCATAATAAATTAGGATTAATTTTTAAAGATAAAAATACTTATTTAAAAATAATTAGTGAGTATTAATTTTAAAAAACAATTTTGAATAAAAAGGTTGTTTTTTTATTTTTTCATTTATAATATTACTAAACAGTAATATACTAAAAAAGAGGATATATGAAAAAGAGATATAAAAAAATATTTTTAGCACTACCTGTTGTTTCTTTACCAACGTTCCTGACTATTTCTTGTGTAAATAACGAATCGAAAGATAACCAATTTTTCAATAAGAATATAGATTTTTCAAAATCAATTGGAAAGAAAAACAGCATAATTGAAAATAATGTTGTAAACGAGCCTGAAAAACAAACAACTCCGAAATCAACATCAACAAATAACGACAGTAGTAATAAGCCAAACAAAGATAAAATTTCTGAAAGCAGTTCAAATAGTGATGCAAATCCAAAAACCAATACTAATAATGATTCTAATAAGAAAGAAAATGAACTAAGTAATGAAGGCAAAAATAATGGCGCCCCAGAAAAAGAAGACCAACTTTTAGATGGTAAAAATAATAAAGAAAAAGAAAACAATTCAAATAGTGATGCAAATCCAAAAACCAATACTAATAATGATTCTAGTAAGAAAGAAAATGAACTAGGTAATGAAGACAAAAATAATGACACCCCAGAAAAAGAAAACCAACTTTTAGATAGTGAAAATAATAAAGAAAAAGAAAACAATGATTTAAAAGTTCAAAATATTTCCATAATATATGATGATACCGGCGAATTATATAGTGTAATTTTAAATACTAATAAGAGTAATTGAAAGACTAAAGAAGCATTAAAATACTCTTTAAGTTACACATTATACAATGATGTTAAAGCTTCAGGAAAAAGAAATAAAGCTATAGGGAGTACGGATGATGACAAACCATCTTCTTTAATATTTTTCGAAGAAAATATTGAAAATTATAAAAATATTTCTATTGATTCACTTACTTACAATGGATTTGAAGTTGACTTAAGCAATCTTGTTAAAGAATTTCCTTTTCCCAAGAAACAAAATGTCGAAAATGACGCAGAACCTGCAGGTGAAGACAATAATGAAGCAACCCCTCAAGACAACCCAAATAAGGAAACAGAGGCTTCAGGTACAGAAATTGATAATAGTCATTTCGATTCAAATGCACCATTTAATATTGTTTCACTAGAATTCATAAAAGACATAGATATACCTGATGAAGTGGAATTAGTTGTTCAGCTTGATAAAGATATTGAAGATAGTATTGCGAAAACAGTTTCTATTGAATTAACTAAATATATAAATGAAACAGAAATGTCAGAGGAAAAATTAAGATTTAATGTTATACCTGTTAAAAGATTGAATAAAAACACCTTAAATTTAGATATTTACGATTTAGAACCAAGCACAAAATACAAAGTTACAAAGTTATTAACTGGCTCAAATTCTATAAATTTACCAAATTCTAATACTGAATTTATGACTCATCCCGTTACTACCACTAATGAATAATTTTTATTAAATGCCTCCTTAAAAATCCGGAGGTTTTTTTACAAAAAATATTTGTAAATTATTACTTTTAATATTATAATATTACTAAACAGTAATATATTAAAAAGGAGAAAAATGAAATCATTTTGAAATTATGTATCTTTTATTCATAAAGTTACATTAAAAAAGAAAAATACTGTAATAATTCCCGTTATATGAATGGTTGTTTCAATCATAATAACATTTGCTTTATTTTCATTTAATTTTGATGATAAAGCCAAAACATTAATATTTTATATAGTAGTTTTTGTTGAGTTATTATTAACAGCACTTTTTTCATCAATAAAATCAATAAATATATTTAAGGATCTAGAAGAAGAGGGTATAGAACTTTTAACACTGTCTAAACCAATATCAAGGCGCAAAATCGTTTGAGGTAAAACAGCAACAAACTTATTATTCGGTATCTACTGATCACTATTGATGAGCTTATCAAACTTACTTATAGTACTTTTAGGACTACATGACTATGCTAATTTTATTTTAGGATTAATTTCCCTACCTGTTTTTGTAATAGCTTATATGATTTTTGGTAGTTTTAGTTCTCTTATAGCATACAAAATGAATGCAAAGGTAGCTATAACAATACCATTAGTTGTATTTAGTCCTCTAGTTATTGGTGGTACAATTATTTCTTCTAAAAGTACATCAACAAGTAATAACGTCGCATACTATTTAAATTCCCAATATAAAAATAACCCTTCAGGAAATGTAGCGAACATTGAAACTTTTTATTTAAATGATAATAAGGATACATTTTACATAATACCAAATGGTGCGGATAAAAAAGAGTTAAGAGATGATCAAATAAATTATCTAAAAGAAGCTTTTAAATACTCAAAAAATTCCGCCACAGAATGACAAATATATTCATATTTATCACTACCATATCAATTTGTTGATTATTTTAATATACACAACATCAATATATCGGATACATTTACATCTGGGAATATAAGCAACTTAAATAACTATCTTTATTACAGGAAAAATGATAATTTTGCATATAATTATGATTTAAATACAAAAGTTAATTTAAAACAATATCATATTACAGATAGAATAGTTAAAAAACAAGACGCAGATGGAAACTTTTTAAAAGATAGTAATGGAAATGATATTTTAGAATCAAGAATCAACAAACCAGCGTATTTAGTGCCTGGTTCATTAAAATCACAAAGTAATATTCCTCATTTAATAAACACAGATATTATATATGCAAGAGAAGGTGCAGAGGATTTTGCTCAGAGATTTCCTGAAGATAAATTTGTTCATTCAGCAACTGATAATTTGGTAGGAGAATTAAAATGAGCCTACATTAAAGAACTATTAGAAAGCGAAGTTTTCGATTATTATGCTAATAAATTGGCAACAGAAATATCTGAAGACCTTAAGGAAGCATCTCTTGATAACATAAGCGAAATTAAAAGTATTATCTTTGAAGTTATATCAAGAAATCTAAAAAATGATGAATATGAATTATTAAAAATTAACGATATAAGAACAGAGGTCCTTAATAAAGCATCATTAGAAAATAGAAAAATCAAAACTGTTTCTGAAAAGAAAATTTATCTTGCTACAGCTTTTATTTATTATCTTTACTTCAAATACAATGATACTTTTATAACTGATGCAATTTTATATAACGAGTCAACAGATAATTTTGATCCTCATTCATATTCTATAGCTATTGACAATTTTAGATATAGAATTGGTGGATTTAGTAAATATGTTGCAAAGCAACAAATTGAAGAAGAAAAGATTACAGATAGCGAAGGAAACGAAAGCAAGGAAAGAAAGGTTAAAATTAGATATGATATCGAACCTTCTTCAAACTATTTATTCCAGCCGTTAGATGAAGTTTGACAAGTTTCAAGAAACAACAACCCAACCGTTAATAAAAACCTATACTTTATAATTTGAATCTCCCTTGGATTTATATTTATCTTAGCAAATAACACACTATACTTTAAAAAGGATTATAAATAATGGAACAAAATATTTTAGAAGCTAAAAATTTAACAAAAATATATTCAAATAGCAAGGAAAAAACAGGTATATTTAACTTAAATTTTAATGTACCTAAGGGTTCTTTTCATGCATTCATAGGAGAAAATGGTGCAGGTAAAACAACTACAATAAAAAGTATTATTGGTTCATATATTAATTTTGAAGGTGATGTTACTATTAACGGTATAAACATTAGAGATTATAAAAGTAGAAGGGCTCTTGGTTACATTCCTGAAAATGCTATTTTCCCAAAGGAATTAACAGTTCAAGAATATTTAAGATACCTAGGTCAATTACACGGGACACCTAAAAAAGATCTTGATAATAAAATTGATGCAATGCTTAAAGAATTTGAAATAGAAGATTTGAAATTTAAAAAACCTTTTAATTTTTCATCTGGTCAAAAAAAGAAAGTTCTTTTAATTCAAGCTCTTTTAAATAATCCTGAAATAATTATTTTAGACGAACCAGCTGCAAACTTAGATCCAACAGCAAGATTTCAATTATTTAGCTTACTTAAAAAACTGCATGAAAAAGGAATTACAATTTTTATTAGTTCACACATTTTAAGTGAAATAGATAAATTTGTAGATTCATTAACATTAATACATAAAGGTAAAATTGTTTATTCAGGCCCTAGATATACTGATCTAGAAACAATATTTTATGAAAAAGTTATTAAAGGTTAATTCAATTTTACTAGCTAGTTTTTTAAGTACTGCACCCATAATTGCGTGCAATAGTAGTTATAAACAAAATAATTCATCGTCAGAAGAATCGCCATACAAACATTTGATTGAAGAAAACTTGGTAATAAATCCTGCAATTAACGAATTTGCAAATAAGCACTTTTTTAAAGGTGATAAAAAATCGTTGAAAGAATTTTTTAATGAACAAATTCGTGTTGAAAGCAAGTTCAAAAATGAATTAAATATTTCATTAACTTTTGCTCCTTTATTCATTCCTAATATATTAAATATTGCTTCTGAATTTCAATTAAAACATGCGATAAATTCTGTGGACGTAATTTCTCAAACATTAACTCAAAGATGATTTTGATATATCCAAAATATAAAAAATTTTAGTTATGTTTTCAATAATTGAAGATCTGACTTTAAAGATTATAAAAATGCAGATAGTAAAGATGATGAATCGGATAAAAAAGTTTTCGAAGAGGTTTATAAAAAAGAAGGAAAACTTCTAAAAGTTTTTAAAGATTATTCTATTAAAGAATTTAGTAATGAATACAAAATAGAAACAATGAAAACAGATAAATTCTTTAATGTTAAAATAACATTTTTAAGACTTGTCGATAGTCATAACAATAGTATTTTAATACCTATTTTCTTATATCAAAAAACAGAAAATGGAGATACAGAAATATTAATAACAGGTGATATTTTTAATTTTGAAAATGATAATAATGATTGAAAAATAATTTATGAAAAATTAGCAAATTATATTTCAGAAGGAAGAAAATACTTTGCTCAAAAAACTATAGATTATCAAAAAAGACTTTTCGACCAAAGCAGCAACGATGAAGGCCAAAAATTTGATGAAACAAAGTTTTTAAAAGATTACAATGATGTTAAATTCTTACAAAATTATAATAAAAATAACTATATGAACGCTTTTTATTACGCTATAAATAAATTTAATAAAGAATTACAAAACGAAAATATGATTCATAGATATACATGGGGGTTTGTAAATGAAAAATAAGTTAAAAAAAGTTTATTTATCTGCACTTTTAATTTTACCAATATCAGTTTTTTCGTGCGCAAATTACTCAAATCAAGCAACTTTGAATTCTATTATTTCAAACGTTGATTCCGTAACCTCTCCTTCTAGTGATAATAAAAAGAAATCTCATGAAACAATTATTAATACCATACTTTTAAACGCATTTCGCTCAGATAGAACCAAAATTGTTGAGTATACAAAAACACAAACAGAAAATTATGAAAAGTTAATGAATGAATTTAAACTAATATCTGAAGGTTTTTTTAAGTCACAAAATAAAAAAGAATTTGCTATTAGTCAACAAGAATTTTTTAAAAAAAATTGATATTTTATACTAAATAATCTTGACAAATTTCAATTTAATTTTATTGAATTTGTTACATCTGATCTATCTAAGAATTACTCAACAAGCGAAGAATATCAACAAAAAATGAGAATTAAAGAATCTAATAATAAATATAATCCTTTCGAGTTTGAAAATACTTATTTAGAAAACATTAGAGAAGGAGCTGAATCAGCAGAACTTGGTGACGCGTTGGTTTACTATATAAGAAAAAATAAAATGATTTTTAGAATTTTAATAAATAATCTGAGAGCTGAAGGAGCTAATCCTGAAGTATTCTTGAGACCAATAAATTGAAATTTTGGGGAATCTACCGCAAACACTATTTCACCTTTATTAGTTTCTAATGTTGTACACCAGTTGTTTATTCATAACTATCCAAAGGGGCGTGAAGAATTTGAGAACGAAATGGTTAAAAAACAAAAATACGGTTCACCGAGTTTTGTTTTTCCAACAGTAAAATAAATAGGAGTCATCATGAAAAAAATATTTAAAAAAGCGTTATTGTTAAGTTCTTTTGCTTCTTTATTAACATCAACAATTGCTTGTTCAAATCTAGAAAACAAGTCAAATGAACAAAAATACCTAAATTCTTTAACATTAACCAAAAATAATGATGAAGAACTTGAATGAGAAAATTTTCTAAAAAGAGGCTATGTTGACACTATTTTAAACTCTGTCTTTAGAGATGATATCTCAGCAAGGAATGCGTATATAAAAGAACAAAGAGAATTAGGTGATGAGTATTTAGATGAATTAAGAACTTGAGTTAGATACTCAAACAATATTGTCTTTCCATATGATAAAACTCAAATTTTCAGCTTTTTATTTTCTAGTCCTAAAAGAAATTTCGCTACTTCTTACGGAAGCAAACAACTAAGTGACCTTTACAAAAAAAATTGATTATTTTTCTTATATAATTTAGATAAGTTTGTTTTCTTACAGTTTCCGAATGTCGCAACTTCTGATGAAGCTAATTCAGATTTAATTGATGAAATTGAATCAGCAAAAAGAATTTATGATGATTTTTATATATCAGAAAATAACGAAATAATTGATTATGTAGTTCAAAAATATAGCATAGAAATAGATGAAGATGATAATTCTGAAATCTATGAAGATAGAATTTTTCTATTAACAAAAGACGGTAGAATTTTGCGTTTTGATATATCAGGGAACAAAAGTAATAATTCATTATCAAAAAATAATCCGCCAGCTATACACCAATATCTATACTCTTATCCAAAAATTATCAAAAGTAATGATAAACTAAATGATTTTGATCTAAAAAAATACATTGAAGTCGTTAAAGAATGGGGTGACTTTGATTATAAATTTAGTGAATCAAAAAAAGCATTATATACAGATGAATATGGTAATAGAGAATTTAGATACACACTTATAAACATCAAGGAAAAATAATTATGAAAAAACTTTTTTGATTAGCAACACTTGCTGCGCCCATTTTACCCTTATTTGTCTCTTGTGCAAACACCAAAGAAGATGAGAAAAGCAGAGATCAAATTAATTATAAAAGCAAAAATATAACAAAAATTTCAGAACAACTAGAAATTACTGATGTAGAAGCTTCTATAAATGATATAAATTTTAAATGGAGTGACTTTATTGATGAATTTAGTAAATTATCAATTTCATCATCTAATTATTTAAAAGACTTTGAAACATTGATAAACAAAAATTGAGCGTTATTTATTTCTAACTTGGATTATTTTGTATTTAAGCAAATCCCGAATAATAAGTGATTCTTACACAAAGAAAACGAGAATGCAAAATACTCTGATTTATATAAACATAGTATTGGTTTAATAAAAATAGAAAACGAATCAGTACCACATAGTCATATAAAATTCCCTGATAAAATAGGGGGCGCAAGAAGCTTTAAAAGTTTTTCAGATGTATCAAATAAATTTATCTCAGCCAAAACAGGTAATGCAAGTGTATATGCGTCTTTAGGTAGAGTTATTATTCAAATAGAAAAACAAGGAGAAAAAATTCATTTACTTCCAAACTTACTTTACTTCGTAAACGAAACAGGGGCATATAATGGCCCTATTAATGGTAAATTATGAGATATTGTAATAAAAGTCTTAAATATAACTTCTGATGGTTTTACAGAAACATTAGGAGTAATTATTGATAAATCTACAAAAGAAATTGGCTATCCAGCGAATGTTTATATTGATAAAAAATAACATATAAAAAATCTATGTACTACTACATAGATTTTTTGTTTTTCTATCTGTGTCTTCTTAATCAACCATCACGCAATGAATCTAGAAGTGCGTCGGTCATAGATTTTCCAGAATAACGATCTCTATTACCATTTCTGTAATATACATAAGCAAATAATTGATCTGATCAATAATTACTTAATCTTGTATTTATGCTTCTATTTCCTACTATAAAATCTCAATTGTAGCTTCCGCTATATGTAGCACCTACAGCTTGTCTTTGAGATGAATTCAATCTATTAAATTGATTAGGGTATCATCCTTTTGCTGTCAAGAAAGCATCATCTAACGCTGAAACGAAAACGCTTTCAACATCGAGTGAAGTTCCATTTCAAAATGCAAATCCGCTAACTGCTTTGTCATGAATAAATCAAAGCATTAATGCTGCCATTCTGTATAAGACTTTATAATGCATGTTAGCTTGAGGGTTGCTAAAGTTGTAATTACCAGTTGATGCTGTAAGGAACATATCTCTAAATACTGGTCTAAACAATACTGAAATAAGCTTTTTAGTTCTTTCTACTACTGTGAAAATGCTTTCATCAAAACTGAATCCATATGGAGCATCTTCAGGTGATTGAGCGCCACCGCCTGATTGGTTTGAACCGCCACCGCCGCCTCCGATAAGTTGGTTTTTGATAAATGCGTAAACACCTGTCATACGTTGGCGATCACTTGTTTCAAACATCCTATGTATTAATCTCACATAGTTATTATCACCGATTCTGTCAATAAGATATTGCAAGAAGTCAAACTGTGATAAAAGTTTATGGAAAGATATATTTCTTTGATCATCAGTTAAAATAATGCTGAAGGCACCATTTGTAATAGCATTTTTTACTAATTTTATATTTTCTTTTCCGATACGTTCAAAATCAATTGATTTTACATTTTCATAAATCTTATCAATGATTGTTGATAATTCCCTTCTTTCTGATAGAGCTCTGAAAAATTGGGCAACAATACTATTCATCATACTTGCATCAGATGTAAATTCAAGCATAATACCAGCATCTCTAAATTTAGAAATTAAAACTTGTGCAACACCTTGAGTTAATCTATTATCAGGATTTGTTAAAATGCTTTTTACTCAATTTGTAAATTTAGCCTTTAACTCTCCTGATCTAGGCGTTTTCATTAAAGTATTTAATGCAGCTAATCAGCTCTCATTTTTATTATAAACGCTAGCTCTTTCTATGAAATCACTAAGAGAAATTTTTAATGCATCTCTTAAATCAGGGTTTTTAACAGCTAATACCAACATGTCATTGATTAAACTTCTATCTATATTAGTATTAGAAGAAACTAATACACTTGCTAATCCTAAATTACTAATTATGTCCCTTATTTTTTGTTCGTTGTCCAAGAAGTTTCCGATTGCTTCTAAAACAAGAGATAACATAGCAGTTTTATTTTGTTGAACTAAAGGATCGTTAAAAATCCTTTTAATTGTATTGAAGTCACTTGGTTTAACTTCGTTAAGTAAACCGTTAACAACTTCTGTGGGAATATCTCTAAAATTGTTGGTTGTTTTTAATTGATTTATAACACCAGTTAAAGCTTTTTCAAAAATCTGTTGTCTTTCTAAAAACTCTGCAAAACCATTGCTCAATTTATTTATTATATCATCCGCATATTCATTATTATTTATACCTAAAAACGTAAATGCTTTTTCTAGAATTGAACGAACAGCTTCAACTGTTCCTTGTTTTTTGAATCCGTTTTTTATTATTGTTAGCACTCTTGTTTTAAAATTATTTTGATTCGATTCTACTGATATATATACTTTAACTATATCCAAAATAGAATTAGTATTAGCGAATTGATCTTTATTTGACAGAACATATGTAGCAATATCATTAACCAATTCTCTTATGCTTGATGATTCTAAAATATCATTAAAAATACGTGTAAACTGTTGTTGTGAAATTAAATTATTTACAGTAAATGTTTTTGCGCTTTCAGGCAAACTTGACCAAATTAAGTTTCCAAAATCAATTTGATCAAATACGGTTTCAGATATATTGCCAATTATTTGTATAACATCATTTTTTCTATTTTGCACTTCATTATGATTAATAATTTCTTTAAACATTGCAGTAAATGAAGCGTCAAAATTCTCGTTATTAAAGAAGGTCTTTGCGCTGTTGCTTAAACTTTCAATAATTGTGTTTAATGAGATAGTTTCGTAGTCAATTTTGACTTTAGCATATATGTCATTAACTAAATTAGAAGAAATTAATAAATGTTTATCTATAATCTTGAAAATCGGTAATAAATTGCTAATCATTGTTTCTGGATTAGATATCCCTTTAAAGATCTTGCTATAAGAACTAGAATTTATTTCTCTAACAATTATTCTAGATAAAATCGATTTTAAGGAAGGATGATCAAGTAACTTATTTAGAATATATGATATAAGTTCTTTACCTTGTGTTTCGATTGCTGGAATATTCGAAATTCTCTTAATCAAGTCTTTAAAACTATTTGATTCCTTAAAAATATTTCAATTATCAACAAGAATTGAAAGCATATTTTTTGCTCTATTGACAAAAGTTGGATCTTTAAATATAGAATCAAACAATTGATTTAATTCCTCGTTTGATATTGAATACTTATTAGCAAATGCTAATTTAGAAATTTCTGTTGTGAAAAATGATCTTAATGTACCGTTATCAATTAGTTTGTTATATATTCTTTCAACAATATTAACAAATCCCTCTTTATCGTTTTTGATGAATTCAAAGTGGATAAAGAATTTTTTGTATAAATCAAATTCATTATATCTGATTGAATTATTTAAGTATGAACTTATTTTAGTAGATACTTCATTAAAATTGTTTGAATTAAGAATGAAATTGATTGTATTATCCAAAATATTAGGTCATAATCCTAAATCTCGTATAAATGGAATTGTATTAGTTAAAAATCCGTTTACTAAATTTGTTTTATTAATTCCGTTTAAATTCACTCCATATTTTCTAGATATGTTATCAATTAAATTTAAAACCAGTTGAGTTGTCTTGTTGTTTCTAGGTATATTTAATGATGCATTTTCTAAAAACACTTTAAACGCATCTCTTATTTTGTTGTTTGATAATAGTTTTTTAAACAATTCAAAAGGATTATTCAAGAAGTTTAATCACTCAGTGTTAGCAAGCAACTCAGGAGTAACTGAATTTATTAAAGAATTTAAATTATCTGATTCTAAAATAATATTAATAAAAAGCTTGATACTTTCCTTATCTAAAATTTGTAAGAATGGTGAAGACGGATTTATTTTGTCTATTTCAATTGAAATAACTTGCAATAAAGTACCTTTGTTTTTTAAACCGATTATTAACTGCGAAATTAATGAATTAAAAGTGTTCTTATTCTGCCTTATAAAATCAATGCTTAATATCTTATCTATAAATTCTTTAGGATTTGAAGTTACTGTAGTTTGTATAATGCTTGAAACTTCTGGAACAATGCTTGCAAAGTCTGTTGACATTTCTTCAAATGAATTTCTTGTTTTTGCAAGTTTAAGTTTTTCAAAAAACTTTGTTATTATCGGATCTATTATATTTATTTTATTAACTATTTCATTAGAGTTTTGAGCGATTAACAAAATAAACCCATCCATTTCGGTTTGATCAACATTTACACCAAGTGACCTTAATGTTTGTTTTAGTACTCTATGCAATGATGAATGAATTTCTTCTGTATTCAATAAGTCATGAATCAATCCCTTGATACTTGTTTCTAGTGTCTCGATATTAATTATTTCAAATAATTTTTTAAATAAATCTGTATATGAACTAATTGAATTTAATTCATTAATTCTTGAAAATAATGTTCTTAAGGCGTTCTCAACTATTGATTTAAAGTTACTGTTACGTAAAATGAAATTTGCTAATGTTTTTAAATCTTCTAATGGGAAAAATTCTAAAATTTTATTTTTGATATTTTCAGGAATATTATCGATAATGTTGTTAATAACGTCGGAATTGCCCAAGTTTTCAATAATATTATTAAATATAATTACTAAGTCATTTTGATCAGAAGAAAATAGATTTGACTTCGCAATATCTTTAATAAGATTAATAACTAACTCTTCAGAATTATTAGTGCTTGTTATTTTTAATTTAACAGCACTAAAAAGTGATTGAATAATAGAAGAAATATTTAACTTATATCCATTAGTTTTTAATGCTTCAAATAAAGTATCAAATAACACATTACTTAATTCAAGACGTTTGTCTAAAATATCATAAATAGATATTATATTTTCTGCCAATGTATCTTTGTTATTTACACCATTAAAATATGGCGCTAATGATTCATTATTTAAAAAGTTTAAAATTAAAGTTTTTAATCAATTTTTAAAATCAGTTCGACTTAGTTGTTCTTTAATAATTTGAACAAAATCTGATTGAATCTCACTTTTAAATCCTTCTAAACTAAAAATTGATTTTACTAGGTCATTGTATGTTGAATTTATTTTTAAAGTATCTGTATTATCCAATAATTTATTAATCATTTTTTTAAGCACATTATTCATGCTTGTAGATGAAAATATATTTATAACTAGGTCTCTAAATTGTGCAGACTCAACATTTAACGCTCTAGAAATATCGTTGAATAAACTATCAGGAATTAATTTACGAAGCTCATTTTCTTTAAGGTATTTATCTATTAACTTGATAAATACATTTTTTATTAATTCTTTTTCTTCTTTTACAAATCTCGAACTTAAAACAGCTTTCACAAATTTATAATCAGTAAAATTGATTGCTTTTATTAATTTATTGCCAAGAGTATTTGTTAAAGAGTCTAGTGAATTTATATTACTTATTTCTTCATCTGTTAATGAAAGAGTTTTATCAATGATTGAAATGTTAGAATCAAAATCATTGATTTCCAGTATAAATTCTTTGAATTTAACGAATTGACTTTGTGTTATTTTGTTTGATGAATCTAATAAATTGTTTTGAATTAAGAAATTGTTGAAAGTGTCTAATAAAAAGTCAGAATTTTGAATTATATATTTAGCTGCAAATTTTATTATTCTAAAGAAATATGCTTTATTATGAGCGAAAATATTTGAATTAAATAAGTAATTAATTAGTTCTGATGATTTTTCTGTTAATTTATTTGTAAAGCTTCCTGATCAAGAACTAATGTATTGCTTTATTGATTGAAGCAAGTCATTATAACTAGAATTACTATCTTTTGTAATTGCATCCACAAATCCATCGATAAACGAATCTTTAATCATTAGTTTTTGTTCAGCTACAAATAGATCAGAAATAAGATTTTTCATAAATGAAAGTGTTTCATTTTCATCATAAATTTCTGTATATTTTGTTTTTATGATATTAGTTAAAATTGTCGCAATTAATGTTTTATATTTATCGTCATTAAATTTGCTTATAAGTGATTTGATGAATGTCTTTAACGAATCTTTGTTCAATCCCTTAATAATTTTTAAAACTATATCACTAATGTTAGTTACATCGCTAAATCTTCCGCTAGAACTAAATAATGAACTAATCTCTGAAAATATATAATCTTTCAAACTTTCATCATTTAATAATGATAAAATGAAGGAATTTAAATCATTAAGTGATATAAATTCTTCAATTTTGCTTGAGTGTTTTTGAAATAATGGATTTGTAATAGTTGTTAAGTTTTCAATAGAACTTGTAAAATGATTGTAAATATTTTTAGTTACTTGTATTAATGAATCTTTGTTTTGTTCAAAGTATCCTGCACTTAATGACTTAATAATTCTAACAATATTAGTTTCTAATTTTGTTTCATTAAACTCTGTTAAAATTTCATCAATAATTGAGTCAGCTAACTTATTTAAATCATTATTATTTTCTAAATTGATAAATTTAGTTATACCAGAAAATATGTGTTCGATAATATTTAAATTTTGAATTTCGCCTGAAACTGCTAAATAGGTATTTTGGATAAATTTTTCTTTTTCATTAACATTATCTAAAACCCATGAGTATTTTTCGTTTTTAAAAATTGAATTTACAAAATATGTTACTAGTTTTGTAATTGTTGTGTCATTTTTAATAGTATTAATAAAAGGTGTTAAATCGTTCTTAATAGAATTTAGAAATGTATTATCACCTAGTATTATTTTAAGTCCTTCAACTGGTGTCTTAATTATTTTTAATTCATCAATCTTTACAAAAAGGTGATCAATAGAACTATTTAAAATATTATGTAAATTTTCATTCTGCGCAAGGCTGCTAAGTGTTTGATTCAATTCTGCTTTCGTTATACCTAGAGGTAATTCATCAGGAATAGAGTTTTTTATTAAATCTAAAAAGTTATTTTCTTTTAATTTTGAAATAAAAAGTTTAATAAATTCTTTTAAAAGTTCTTTGTGTTCAACAAATAAAGGTGAATTAAGAATTCATTTATATAAATTAATATCCTTTATATCAAATGCTGTTGATAAATTATTTAATAAATTCCCTGCTATTTGATCAATATTATTCGAGCTGGATAATGCATCAAAAATTGCAGATACAAAATTACTATATTTATTTGTTTTTTCCAATACTGATAATAAGCTTGGTATAACTTTTTCGATTAATGGTGAAAATTTAGATTCTACAGGAAATGCAGAATTTTTTGATAATTCTATTAATGATTTAGATAAGGTCTTATTTAAAGATATTTCATCTAATAAATCAATAAACAATTCTTTAAGATTTGTTTTAAGTAAGTCTTTTATATTTGTGTTTATTAAAAGTGAATTAACCAATTCTTTTTGATTATTAATGTTATCAAGTAATAAAGGATTTGAGATGACTGCCAGTATTGACTTTTCAATAATTTTTGAACTTTCTCCATTATTTAAGAATCTTAAAACAAATGTAATTATTTCGTCTTTATCAACATAATTTATAACCGGCTCAGATTCAAGTACTTTAGCAAGGTCATTATTAATTAAATCAACAAGTAAACCACTATTGTGTAGTTCGCTGTATAGCACTTTTGTTAAGATAGCTAAGTATGATGGATTGTTTTGAACATATTCTTTTTTTAGAATTCTTTTAATTAATTCAATTGGGTTTGTTAAGGATCTTTCTTTTAAAACTTTTATAAGCTCTGAACCTAATGTTTCTAAAGATTTAACAAAATTACTTGATGTCTTTGCATTATTTATAAATTCAAAAAACTTTGTTATTAAGGGTTCAACTATGTTTAATTCAGTAACAATTGTATTAAGATCATTAATTAATTCACTAATAAATTGATGATGAGTATCATTTATTTCAGGAATATAGTTAGATAAAAATCTTATTAATATATCCTTTACAACATTTTTAAATTCATCAGAGTTTCTTGTATTATTAACTAGAGAAATAGAATTTGTTTTTATTGAATCAAAATCTAAGCTACCCAAAACTTTTAAAATAATTTCATTTGTTGATGTAACGTTCTTGAAAGCTTCGTAATTTGTTATTGTTGAATCAATAGCACTAGTAAGTAATGATTTAGTCTCACTAAATGACATTAACTTAGAAACAAGGCTATTTAAGTTACTTTCAGTAACATACTTAGCTACTGTTTTATTGCTTAACAAGGCACTAGTTATAGCTGCAGAAAATTTAGAGATATTTTGATCTTCAAATAAATTTATAATAAGTTGCTTTAAAAGTCCATTGTGGCGTGCTGCTAGATCAGAATTTGCAAGCGTCTTAACTAACTTAACAATATTATTTTCTGTATTATCAGAACTAAATAATTCTTGCAATGAACCTAATATTGCTCCAGGTATAACGTTAGATATGTTGCCTAGTCCGTGTATTGATAATTCGTTTAATGTATTTTTTATAAATAAATTAATAATATTAAATTCTTCGTTTAAGTTTTGGGCTAATTTAAAAATATCTGCAACAGCTAAATTGATTTGTTCACTTGTAATTCCTTTAGATAAATGATTGCTTTCTAAGTAACTAAAAATTAAATTAGAAACAAAAGTTTGAACCTTTTCGTTTTGAATAATATTTTTAAGGTTATCATTAATTAATTTTGCAATTTCTGTATTATTTTGATCATTTTTGAAAAATGCTTTTATAAACTCAGTAATTGATGATAAATCCTTAAAATCATTTGAGTTAAAAATAAAGATATCAATAAATTTATCAATTAGTTGTCTAAAATCGCTTGAGGATATAATTTCTTCTAATAGATTAGAAAATTCTTCTTTGTTAAATTCAATGCCTTTTAGTTTGTCAAGAATAGGTGAAGCAATTAATGAAACAATATTAGTTTTATAATTTGCTATTATATTAGAAACTACATTTTTAAGAGCGCTTGATATTTCGTTTTTATCATTATTAATTAATTCACTTTCCGCAAGTGTATTAATAACCAAAGCAATATTATCAAGATTAATAATATTAGCGACAAAAACTTTTTTCAATGTTTCTAAATTCAAATTATTTTGATCAATTAATGCATTAATTTGGTTTTGAATATTACCTAGAATATTATTTAGGTTTTCTGAGGCAATAATCTTACTTATTATTGCGCTAAAGAATGTTCCTCCATGAGAAGATTTTTTTAATAAAATATTTTTTAACATCCCTTGAGGATCTATTGAATTGTAAAAATTATTATCAGTTAAAAACCCAAAAACTTCTTGTACATAATGGTCAAAAATTTTAGTTAAACCAGAAATTCTTTTTGCAAAATTATAAGGACTTCTTTTTGAATTGATATGATTTTCGTAATCAGTAACTTTATTCATGAAGTCCAAAGAATTTTTACCAATAACTACTTCGTCTGAATTAGTAACTTCTATTTGATACTCAGATGTATTTGAATCTGATTTTAAGTATTCCTTATTAAAATCATATTTACTATAATATTTTTCATTTAAATTTTCTTTTGTTATTTTTAAATATATGTCTGTTGCTAGTTTTTTATAACCTTTTGTTCCTGGGTGGATGTCAAAAAAGATAGAAGTAATTTCTTTTGCGTTGTTTGTTCAAAAATTAGGATTATAAGCTTGTATGTAATTTATAGAAGTAATTTCTGAAATTTGCTTTAAATTATCATTTATAACTTCTGATAAAATGTTACCTGCCTTAATGTCGATAGAATTATTAAATAATTCTTTTGAAATATATTCATTAAGAATATTAAACAACATTTGCATCGGCATTGGGTAAGATATTAAATTGATGTTTGAATGTGGTGCAACTTCTTTTAAATACTGAATGAACTTAATAAGTCTGTTTTTAATTTCAGGTAAGGTAACTTGGAAAAGTTTATTAATAAAAACTATAGCATCATTTAATACAGGCTTTTTACTTAAAAATTTATTAATAATGTTTAATGCTTTGCTATCATTAATTGTCTCAAAAAACAAACCAAAAAAGTCATTTGCACCTAGTGTAAATGTAATTAAATTTGATTCTTGTAATTTTTTAATGATATAAGCCTTTAATGAATGGTGATTAGGAAAAATCCTTTCAATAGTTTCATCAGAAGGTGTGTTAGGATATTCGATCTCAAATAATTTAATTCAATCTAACGTCCTTGAACCAGATACAGCAAAATTATCAAAAGAAGCTATCCTTTGATTTTGATTTAACATTCTAGCTAAATATGAAGCATAAGAAAGACCTGATATAGATCCATCTTTTTCTAACTTGCCTTTATAGTCTTCAGGTAAAGAACCATCAAAACCAGCTGTTATAGAATCACCGATTGCAACATACTTAATTTTAGTATTTGCAGAAATAAAGTTTTTAGATCTTTTTCTTGGAAAGTCTATTTCTGATATTTGATTTCCTGAATTATTTTGACCGCCTAAAATACCATTATTTCTTTCTACTGGTGAAATAGCTCCACTAGGTTTACCTGGTGTATTTGTATCTACCTTGTCTTTGCTAGCAACCTTTATATCGCTACCACCTGACTTTATCGGTTCTGATGAACCTGGCGCCTTACATGCTGTCACAATACTAGCACTAATTGCTAATGCCATCATTGACATCAATAAATTTTTTCTTTTTTTCATAACACCCCTTTATCTAGGTTTTTATATACGTAGTATATAATACCATAAAAAAGTTAATTCATTAGTCAAACAAAAAGGTTATAAAAAACCCACTCTGCTCTAATGAAAATGTATTTCATTAAGTAAAGTGAGTTTTTAAGTACCTAGTAATTTTAAAGATTTTAAAGTTTGAAATTTAGATAAAAATTAGAAAACTTTTTTTAAACCAAAAATATTTGATAAAAAATTTCAAAATATATTACCTGGAGATTTTTTGTCGATAACTTTATTAACAACAATTTCGGTTGTTATTGTTTTAGATGAAATTGATTGGTTTTGTCCGATTTCATCAATTAATTTAATTAAACTGATCACTTTATGGTCAATAAACTTAATTAAATTTAATGACTGATTTGCTTCAACTTCTTTTACAGAAACTTTAAAATTTAGTTTTGCGTATTTTCTTTCTAAAATCTTAGATAAAAGAAAGTTAAATTTATTCTCATTTAATACGAATTTAACTTCATTTAAGTTGAATTCGTCTTTTAATTTAATTATTGTTTCATCAACTTTGTCGGTTAATTTTTTTTGAATATTTAGCAATATCTTCTTAATATTTAAGTTTATTTCATCAAAAGTATAGCTAGTACTACTTGAAGAAATAATTTCGTTAAGAATGTATTTTACTCTGTATTTCGCTTCACATGTTTTTATTTGGAATTTTTTAGCTATTAATTCCAATATATCTTGGAAAGGAAGATTTATATATTCATTGTATAAAATAACACCATTTCTAACAATATTTACTGATATATATTCATCATTTAATTCTAATAAATAATGGGTATTCTCATTTTTGTATTCGCTAGCTAATACTTGTGATGCTGTTACTATTCTAACTGAACAACTCATTTTTTTCTTAATTTCATCGAGATCTGCAACTAGTTTTAAGAAAAATTTATCAATTTCTTCACTCCTGTCTACGTTTAGACTTGATGAAAAAACATTTAAGTACTCATAATCTGTATTTTCCGGAAATTGATTATAAGTCTTTGAAGTGCCATTATTTGTTAGTTTGAATTTATAAATATCAGAATTTAAAGTTCATGAGTTATTATTTTTTACTATTGAATTTTTATTTTTTGATAAAAATTCTTCATAAGTTGTGAATGATAATTCTTGTTTTTGAAAATAAATTTTATTAAAGAAGTTGTCTTCAAAAATAAAGTTTATAAAGAGATCATTGTATTCTTTATTAGATAAAGAATGAGTATAAGTATATATAAAATTATTTAATTCTTCAAGATTTTCGAAGGTGTTAACCTGATCTTTTTGGTGTTTTATAAAATTGTTGTTTGTTTTTAAAATTGAGGAAATTTGTAAGTTTTTTTTATTTATATTAAAAGTTATAAATAATTTTTCCTTCATATCAGCCCCCTCAAGCTTAAATTACAAACATTTTTTTATTATTCTTAATTTCGCACTTTTTGATCTTTTATTTTCTTGAATTTCTTCATTACTTGGTAGTATTTGTTTGATTTCATATTTCTTTTCTTCCTGGATTGGCATCTTATCAGGAATAGTTGAATATGTTATTTTTTTAATAAAATTTTTAACAATTCTATCTTCGATTGAATGAAAGGTTATTATTGCTATAACACCTTTCGGGTTCAAAATTTCAAGAGAATCATTAAGCATTTTTTCTAATGAACTAAGTTCATTATTTACTTCTATTCTTATTGCTTGGAAAATTGCTTTAGCTGGATTTTTTTGTCTTAAAAGAGCTGCAGGATAAGCATTTTTGATAATCTCAACTAATTCTAAAGTTCTTGTAATTGGCCTTTGAGAAATGATGGCCTTCGCAACTTTTTTATGAAGCTTTACATCAGCGTAATCACGTAAAATTTGGCTAATTTTTTCTTCAGAATACTTGTTAATCACATCAAGAGCAGAAATTTCTTGCTCTTGATCCATTCGCATATCTAATACAGCATCTTTATTATAACTAAAACCTCTATCAGCTTGGTCAACTTGTGGTGATGAGAAACCTAAATCAGCTATAATTCCATCAACTTTTTCAACATTAAGACTCTTTAATTTTGATTTTATATTTTGGAAATCACTTTTAATTAAAGTAAAATTATTGCTTATTTTTGATAATTTTTCACTCGCCATTCTTATAGCAAATTGATCTTTATCAAATGAAAATAAGTGTCCTGATGTTAGCTTCTTGAGAATTTCTGATGAATGTCCACCCATACCAAGTGTTAAATCAACATAGATTCCATCTGGTCTTACACCCAGACTGTCCACGGTTTCATTTAACATAACAGAATAATGTAGTTTATCCATTAATTATTTCCCTAAAGAAATTTCTTGAGCCATAGCCGCAATATCATCTGCGCTATATTCGCTCTCAAAATTATCATACATTTCTTTTGACCACATTTCAACAAGTGTTCCAGCACCAATAAAAATAACTTCTTTTTGGATAGCAAGTTTTTCAACAACATGTTTAGGTAAACTAATTCTATTCATGGCGTCCAATGTTACTTCGAAACTATTACCAAGAATTGATCTTGTAATAATTCTTGCTCTTTTATCAAAAGAACTTTGATCTTCTAACATTTTAATGTATTTCATGAATTCTTCTTTAGTTCTCAAATCTGCGTTTCCGTCAAATCCGATAGAAACCATGAAATTAGTCCCTAAATATTCTCTTATTGCCGGAGGAAGAATAACACGATTCTTATCATCAGCATTTCGAGAATGTAAACCATAAATTATATTTACCATTTTCTCCCACTATCCTACAATATTTTACCACTAATTTTTTAGTTCAAAAGAATTTTCATATTTTTTTCTAAAAAAAATTATAAAAAAATCAAGTGATTTTGTCTCTTGATTTTCTATTTTAGTCATTTTGATTCAATCACTCAAATGCCGCATTAACATCAGCAATTTCTCCTATTAGAGTAACTATATCATTGTGATGAATTTTTGATAATCCGTTTGGACGTATGCTTTTCCCTTTTGATTTTATTAATACTAATGTAACCCCTCTTTTATTAAAGTCAATATCTTTAAGAACTTTATTGTCAAGTGATTTATTTTGAATTACTGTTGTGCCGATAACAAAATCATCTCCAATTTCTTGTAAGTTTTCGCTGTACCTAACAAAACTCTTGTTAGCGGCAATTAGAGCAGTTCTTTTACCTGTTTCGTACTCTGGACTAACAATTGTTTCAACACCAATTTGACGTAGAACTCTTGCATGTCTTATGCTTGTAGCTCTAGCTATAATGTTTTGTGCTTTTATTTCTAACAATGCAGCAACAATTTCAATATTTTCAGGTACAGCAACTACTATAGTACCAATTTTATCTAGTTTATTGGCTTTTAATAATTTAATATCTGCTGCATCACCTATAATTAAATTTTCTATGTCTTCTTTATAAGATCTTAAGTTTTCTTCATCTTTATCTATTAGTGTTATAGTTTTACCAAGTTTTAAAAGTTGGTCTACTACAGATTGCCCAAAACGTCCTGATCCAATAACTGCTATATCATTTGTATATCTAACTTTCATTTTCTCTCCTAACCAATAACAATATCTGTTGTTATATATTCATAATTTCTTTGTGTAGATTTTTTTCTTCTTCAAACTAACAGTGATGAAGAAATACCAAATTGTCCAATAAACATAACAAAAATTAAAGTAATTTTAGAAATTATATTAAAGTCTTTAGTTAATCCGGCTGATAAACCTGTAGTTCCGAATGCACTTGCAACCTCAAATCATATATGTTCTGTTTCGTAGAATGAGTCATGGATATTTTGGCCATTTATAATAGATAATTCATCTGTATGTATCTTGCCTCCATGTATGTCAAAAGATGTAAAGCAAATTAGTGAAGAAATAATCAATATTATTAATGCAATAACTAGAACTTGTCCAGACATAAAAACTGTTCTAGGTTCAATTGCTCTTTTGAAAATTCTTACTCTATTTCTACTTAAGATTACCGAAATAACACTTAGAATGACAACTGCTAATGTTGTTGTTCTTATACCCCCACCAGTCGAAGATGGAGCAGCCCCAATAACCATCATGATTATCATAACAATTACTGAACTTCTTGTGAAATCTCTCATGTTTACCGTTGCAAAACCTGCACTTCTTGTTGATAAAGAAGAAAATAATATTGCAAAAGTTTTATCAAAATCATTTCCATACATATAACCTTTTTCTATGTAATTTTTTAATGATCCATTAAAAGTTTCTTTATTAATTAAATCAAAAAACTCTTTTGCAATAGTTGTTGTTAATTCATCTTTATTAGCAATTTTATGTAAATTTATTAGTTCATTATATATAACTTGTCCTTGGATAGTGTTATCTTGTTTATAATCTCCTACAACAGTTACTCATTTTACATAGTCATCTTGCATATTGTTTGGCACATATATCTTGTTCCATAATGAACTTGCACTATTTGATGAATACTCATAACCAAATAAAATTAAAAACCCTACAATAAATACTAGTAAATAAGTTATTGAAGAAACTTTAGTAAATAAAGAGAATCTATATTTATTTTGTTTTCTTCTTAACTTATGTTTAATAAATCTATGCACATCATAAATAACTGGGTATCCTAATCCACCTATTATTAAAAGTGTTATAAACCAAATTTGTAAAACATAATTTTGATAATAAGGCATTAATGAGTGTCCAGAAATAATATCAAATCCTGCATTATTTATTGCTGAAATGGTGTGGAAAAATCCAAATCTAAAAGATAATTCTCAATTGTGTTGCGGACTTACAAATTCGCCTATAAATTGACTAATCCCATATGTATGCGTTGGAGGCGCAAAATAAAAGTAAAATGTCATTCCGAGTCCTGATATTAATGAAACGGATAAAATAAATGTTACAGATGACTTTAAAACATGAGAAATTTTATTAACGTCTTCATGACCCCTTTCGTGTTGGATCATTTTCAATGTATTTAATAATGTTATATTTTTTCTAAAAATAAAGTTTATAACAAAAAATTTTAAAGCAAAAATACCAATACCACCAGATAAAATCAAAATAGCAATTGTAGCTTGTCCTAATACATTTCAATGTGAATAAGTATTATAGACCACTAATCCTGTATCACTAAATGCGCTCGCTGTAGTAAATAAGGCATCTACATAATTTTTTGCTGACGATCAATCAGAAGTTGGATTTTTTTGTGTTATTGGACTTCATAATAATAAACTAGAAAAAAGCACAATTAAAAAATAAACAACTAATAAATATTTTAATTTGGAAACTTTTTTTAAATAAATAAAAGCTTTATCTATTGTTTTTCCAAAAAATGTTTTTTTAAAAAATGACTTAATTTTTTTCATTTTCTCCTCTAAAAACCTCTTTAAAATAAAAAACTCATTATTTTACATAATGAATTATATTAAATTAGTTGTCCTTTGCGTTTTTCATTGAACGCATAATTTGTCTAATCTGTGATTCACTTGCTTTTCTTCCCATTTGTGAAAACATAACACGAATCATCTTTTCATTTACAGGTGGATTTTCTCTTAATTGCTTCTCAAAAAAACGTTTTGTTAAAAAGAAAGTTGTTATTGCTGCTGCTGCTGCCACACCAATAGCTACTAAAATTATCATCATAACAAAAATTCCTGTTGACATTTCAACCATAATGATTACCTCCTAATTATATATTTAATTAAATATATAATATCTATTTTAAATTATTATACTATATTTTTACAACTTTATTCTCTTTTGATTACTTGTATTTAATATTTTCGAAAACTTCTAAACTTAAGTCTTTTAAAAAGTTTATTATTAAATCTGAAGCGCTCAATAGATCACTAATTGAACAAACACCGATAGGGCTATGTAAATATCTTTGTGGTAATGAAATTGTAATTGTTGCAGCTCCACCGTTAGGTGAAAATTGCAATTCTTTTGCATCAGTACCGCCACCAGCTGCAACAAATTTATAAGCTTTAATATTATGTTTTTGCGCTGTTTTAACAAAAAACTCAACCAATTTAGGGTCCATTAAAGTTCCACCATCTTTAACTCTTAAAGCTGCGCCTTTAAATAATGCAGTTGTACCTTCTATTGTGCCAAATGTATCATGAGATGAAGTTGTGTCTAAAGCAATTGCTATATCAGGTTTGATTATGCTAACCGATGTTCTTGCTCCCCTTGTCCCTACCTCTTCCTGAACTGTTCCGACTAAATATAGGTCAACATCTAAATCATAATCCGCTATATTGTTCGCAATAGTCTCTAATACAGTTACGCCTGCACGGTTATCCATTGCTTTTCCACCGATTAAGTCAGGGTTTTTAAATTCAATAACTTCACCAGACATTTGGATTCTATCACCAATTTCTACGCCATAATTTTCTGCTTCTTCTTTACTTGCAAAACCAAAATCTACATATAATTCATCATTAGTAAGAGCTTTTGAAATCTTTTCTCTTTCCATTATATGAATACTTGTATGTCCAAAAACACCTAAAAACTCTTCATTTGTAGAAGTGATAAGTTTAGCTTTTGTTCCAATAACTGTTGAAGCTCAAATCCCGCCAATAGGCGAAACTAAAATTTGACCTTGTTTAGTTATTGACTTAACTACATAACCCACTTCATCCATGTGAGCTGCAATCATAACTTTTGGGGCATTTTTGTTTTTTGAAGGTTTGTGAAATATAATAGAACCAAACTTATCTCTAGATACTTCATAAATCTTGTTTATATTGTTTCTTAATTCTTCAGCTACGGGTTCTTCATATCTTGACATAGCCTCTATGTTCATGTACTTAATTAATCTTTCTTTAAATTTTTGTTGCATAGTTACCTCTATTTCTTATATTCTGCAATTAGGAAATTAATATTTTTACCAAGTGATGATCATTTCTCTTCATAACCTGTTCTAAAATTAGTTTCATTGTACTTTGAATCATGTAAATTAGTTGTTAAATCAATAATATTTCAATTATTTTGATTTAAAGATTCAACAGAGAACTCAAAAAGTTTATCATTATCAGTTTTGAAAAGTAATTGACCTGATTCTGTTAAAAGATTTTTATATAAATCCAAGAAAGTTTTATATGTTAATCTTCTTTTTTCGTGAGCATTCTTTGGTCATGGATCCGAGAATGTTAGCCAAATTTTATTAACTCTACCTTCAAAAATATTTGGTAGTTCATTAGCATCCTTTGCTATGATAAAAAGATTACTTAATTTAAGGTCATTAATCTTTTTTAAAATCTTATTAGCAACTGTTGGATACTTTTCAAGAGCAAAGTATCTAATATCAGGGTTAGATTTTGCTAGTTGTGAAATCATTTCTCCCTTACCAGCACCTATTTCAATAACATCAGTATCTTTAACTTTTATAGGAAAATCTTTTATGAAAAAAGTAGATTCGTTTAATTTAGTAATCGCTGTTTTGTCATGTCTTAATCTCATATTAAATATATTATAATAAAAAACTTTAATTTTAGTTATAAATTAAAGTCTATTAAAAAAGCTTGCATAAGCAAGCTCAATATTATTCATTTTCTATAGTCGTTTCTGATTGTTCTTCGTTTATATGAGTTTTTATAACTTCAACTGCAACTATTTCATCACTATCTTTGAGATTTATTATCTTAACACCTTTTGTATTTCTTGATGTTTCACTAATTTGACTAATTTTGACTCTAATTGTAGATCCACTCTTAGTTATAACTAATAATTCATCTTCTGACTTAACATAAGATGCAAAAACAAGATTTCCGGCTTTTTCAGGGTTAATTCCTGAAATACCTTTAGCTCCCCTTCTTGCGATTCTGTACTCAGATTCATCAGTAATTTTACCAAAACCTTTACTTCCTAAAGAAAGAACTAAATTTCCATCTTTATTCGAAGATGCATTTATTACATATTGATCATCAACTAGTTTTATAGCTTTAACACCCATCGCAGTTCTTCCTAATGCTCTTACATCATCAATATTAAATAATGCAATATTTTTATAATTATTTGCTACCAAAATATTATCGCCTTCTGCAGCAACAAAAGCCCTAACTAATTGATCTCCTTCTTGCAATTTAAAAGCTAATAAACCATTTCTACGAACATTACTAAATAATGATAGTGGAGTTTTTTTGAAAATACCTTTTTTAGTTATTGTAGCTAGATATAAATCATCCTCAAATGAACCTGCATCAATAATTGAAATAATTTTTTCTCCACCTTCTACATTAAGTGTTTCAATAATATTTATAAAAGGAACACCCTTGCTTTGTTTTGAGCCTTCAGGAATTTGATATCCTCTAAGAGCATAAGCCTTACCAAAGTTAGAGAATAATAATAAGTCTGTATGAGTAGATGCCTTGATAATCATTGAAATATCATCATCGCCATAAGTCTTCATACTTATGCTTCCAACTCCGCCTCTATTTTGTGTGTTGTATTCATCTAAATTAATTCTCTTAACATAACCATTAACTGAACTAGTAATAACGATTTCACTCTGAGGAATTAAATCTTCGTCATTTATTTTTCCAACCCCAAAATAATCGATATGAGTTCTTCTTTCATCAGAATACTTCTCTTTTATAACTGTTAATTCTTCGATTATTAAGTTAATTAATTTTTGCTCATCTTCTAAAACAGCTTTATATCCCGCTATTTCAATATATAAAGCATTTATTTCTTCGACCATTTTTTCATAATTTAAACCTGTTAAACGACGAAGGTTCATGTCTAGAATTGCCTTAGTTTGTCTTTCAGATAAATTAAATCTTTCTGCTAATCTTTCTTGAGCTATTTGATCTGTTTTTGAAGTTTTAATTATTTTTACTACTTCATCAATGTTTTGAACAGCAATTTTTAACCCTTCAAGAATATGCACTTTTTCTTCAGCCTTAGCCAAGTCATAATTTAATCTTCTTGTTACAACTTCTTTTTGATGATCAAGATAAACTTCTAAACCTTGTTTTAAATTTAATGTTCTTGGCTCACCCTTAACTAGAGCAACAACGTTTGAGCTATAAGAAACTTGTAAATATGATTTTTGAAATAATTGATTTAAGATAATGTGTGCATTAAATCCTTTTTTAATATCTAAAACTATTCTAATTCCATTTAAATTAGTTTCATCTCTTATGTCCGAAATACCTTCAATAACTTTATCTTTTACAAGATCCACTATTTTTTGAACAATTGTACTTGTTTTAACTGCATACGGAATTTCTGTAATAATAATCCTTGACTTTCCATTTGCATTTTCTATCACTTCAGTTTTAGAACGAACTATTATGCTTCCGCGTCCTGTTTCATACGTATCTACGATACCTTTTTTACCTAAAATAATTCCACCAGTAGGGAAATCAGGCCCTTTTACATGTTTCATTAATCCACTTATTGAAATTTCAGGATCTTGAGCTAATGCAATTGTAGCATCTATTATCTCACCTAAATTGTGTGGTGGTATTTCTGTAGCCATACCGACAGCTATACCTGAAGCTCCTGTTACGAATAAATTAGGAAATCTTGATGGAAGTACAACGGGTTCTTTTTCTGTTGAATCATAGTTATCAACAAAATCAACAGTATCTTTTCTAATACTTTCTAATAGTTCACCTGAAAGTTTTGTCATTCTTGCTTCTGTATAACGCATAGCCGCTGGTTGATCACCATCAATAGAACCAAAGTTACCGTGTCCGTCAACTAAAGGATAACGCATTGAAAAATCTTGAGCCATACGTACCATTGCATCATAAACTGATGTATCACCGTGTGGGTGATATTTACCAAGTACATCCCCTACAATACGAGCACTTTTTCTATGTTGTGAGCTTGCGGTGATACCTAATTCAAACATATCATATAAAATTCTTCTATGTACAGGTTTTAAACCATCTCTTGCATCTGGTAATGCACGAGAAACTATAACACTCATTGCGTATTCTAAAAAAGAAGTTTTCATCTCGTTATCAAGTATTACAGGATTTAATCCATCAACAGGTTCAGAGATTAATTGTGATTCTACTTGATAATCATCACTATTTTGTGGTGCCTCTTCTTCTTGTTCATCAAATTCTTTAACTTCTTTTTTCTTTTTGAATATCATTCTGCTATCTTCTTCATAATCATATTCTTGTTCTTGGTCTAAATCGTTGATTTTTTTGATTTCTTCATCTTTATTCAAATCTTTTTCCATATTTAACGCTCCAAAATATCAATATTTAATAAAATTTATTTTATTAAATAAATTATATCATAAAAATGGCTAATTTCAAGTGAATTTGGCTAATTAAAAAACCCCTTTCGAGGTTTTTTAATTATTTTTCAATTTTAATTTTAACACTTGGTCCCATTGATGCTGAAACTGTTAAGTTTAACATATATGTACCTTTAACAGCAGCTGGTTTAAGTTTTTTAATTAAAGAGATAAGTACTTTTGCGTTTTCAACTAAAGCTTCTGTAGACATTGATTTTTTACCAATTAATGAATGAACAATACCTGCTTTATCTGTACGGTAGTTTGCTTTACCTTTTTTAAGTTCTTCAACAGCTTTTTCAGGAGTTGGTGTAACTGTACCTGTTTTAGGGTTTGGCATTAAACCTTTTGGTCCTAATTTTTTACCATATTTCCCTAATAAAGGCATCATTGCAGGGTCAGCAACCATAACATCAAAATCAAAGTCATCTTCTTTGATTTTTTGTTCTAAAGCTTGTCCATCAACAACTATGTCAGCTCCTGCTTCTTTTGATAATTTTGCTTTTTCAACATTATTTGTAGCAACTAAAACTCTAACTGATTTTCCTGTACCATTTGGTAATAATACAGCACCACGTAATTGTTGGTCAGCTTTACGAACATCAAGGTTTAAGTTAAATGCAAGGTCTATTGATGCATCAAATTTAGCGTATGAAGTTTTTTTAGCTAATTCAATTGCTTCTTCTAATTCATAAGCAAGTGTTCTGTCGAATGATTCACGAGCATTTTTAAGGTTTTTTGATAAACGTTTAGCCATTATTCATCTCCTTCGTTAGCTTTTTCTTCATCACTAATTGTTTTTACTTCAATTGCTTGACCTTTTGTTTCAGCTAAATTAGCCAAGTCTGCATCTAATGCAGCGGCTTTAGCATCTGCTAAAGCAGCAGCTTTTGCAGCAGCTTTTGCAGCGGCTTTAGCTTTAAAAATATCGTCATAACCTTCAACTAAAACACCCATTTGTTTTGCTGTTCCGGCGATTGTAGCCATAGCAGCATCAACATCGTTTGTGTTTAAGTCAGGTAATTTATATTCAGCGATTTCTCTTAATTGTTCTTTAGAAATTGTTGCAACTATTGTTGTTTTAGCGTTTTTTGAACCTGATTGAATTTTAGCAGCTTGTTTAATTTTGTATGAAGCTGGTGATGTAAATAATTTGAATTCAAATGTCTTATCTTTGTAAACTGTAATTTGTACTGGAACTGGTTCGTCCCCTCTATCTCTTGTTGCATCGTTAAATGCTTTTGTAAACTCAGGCATGTTTACACCTACACCAGCAAGTGCAGGACCTGGTTTAGCTTTCCCGGCAGGGAATTGCAATTTAGCAATACGTTGTATTTCTTTTTTTGCCATGTTTGTATCCTTTCGATATTGTGGTCTAGCGATATTCTTTATATCTCCCACTAGTAAGAGGCAATATTATTTATATTGCTTTTTAATTATATTAAAAAAGTTAATTTATAAAAATGATAAATAAAATATTTAACCACTATAAGCAAGCTATAAATGATTTTTTTATAAAAAAATAGGTCTTACAACCTACTTTATTTTTCCTTTTTTATATCTCTTAAGAATCAAGGCATACTTACTTCAGATGGTTTGGTTAAATGTCATCTTATTATTTGAGCAGCAAGAGAATTAGTGTTCTTAAGATCTAATGGGTGTTCATTATCATAATTAATTCCAAAATAATTCATTGTTGAGTGTTCATTATTTCATGATTGTAAAAATGTTAATGGCGCACCAGAGTTTATTGTTGATATATATTCATTATCATCACCTAAAATACCAGTACCTGAATTACCTGCATTATAAAATGTTGGAACATATCCGTTTTGTCTAATTAAACCAACAGTAGTGGTTGATGATGCGGCTCTATTAAGATAATATCCTGATTGTTTTCCATATGGGAAACCGCTCATACCAAATCTTTTTAGGTTTTGCCCAAAGTAAACACCTTTTTTAACACCACTAAAGTCTAGTGTTGTATCTTTCAAGCTAGCTCAGTTTTCAAACCAAAGAGCAAGATCAAATTTTCCTTCTCTTCTTGCGTTTTTAATTAATTCTTTAACATCTACAGCAAAAATTGTTATGTCAACATTTTGGCCATTTACTTGTTCACCTTTTTTATTCTTTTGATCAACACCTGATCAAATAAGTTCTATAGGGATATTATTAGCTGTATTTAAACCGCCTCAATATGAAAATCCTGCATCAACATTATTTCCAAAGTTATTTGATGTTTTTGTTATATATCCAGCAGTGTGTTTATGAGCAAGTCTATCACCTTGTAACTGGCTAAAACTATCTATATGTTGTACGTGATTATTTGTAATTATATAGTATCTTAAGTCATTAGGATCTTTACTTACCTTTGCAATTTGAGTTGCTGTACCTCTATTATATGCGAAACTTCTAGCTCTTACATTATTAACTAGATCAATATTTTTTCAAGAAGAATGCATATACTCTTGGTCTTGTAAATATCCGTTATGTAATTCATAAGAAACATTTTGGTTAGGGTTGTATTCTTTTGAATTAATAACTTCTTCAGGTGTATAAAATGTTATTGGCTGATTCTCTTGATTGTAATCTAAGTGTTTATAATCGAATAAGTTAGTTTCTTGGTTAAATTCTTCGTGTTCAATAGAATTAGTATAAACAACACTAATTTGAGCACCTTCATGGTTTAAAAGAAATGCTTTTTCTTTGCTAAATTCTCCGTATCTTGTAGATAATTCTTTAGATGTTATCGCTTCTGCATACGGATTACCTAAAAAGAGTTTAAATTCTTTTTCAACCATTTCAACTTCTAACTTTATTCCTTCACCGCTAATATATTTCGCTCTTATAGTGAAATGAGGTCTAGGGTAAGAAGAATTAGTATTTTCATTGGTATATTCATATGTTTGAATAGTAGAAGTTAATGTTTCTCCATTTATCATTCTTTCGAAATCAAACTCAAATGAATATCCTTTTTCTTGCCCACTTATTCTTGTTAATCTTTTCAAATCTTGTATCAACAAATTACCAAATAATTGAACTTTAATTTTTCTGTCTCTAGAACCATTTTGCAACAAGGTTTTTCTTATATATTTCTCATCTAAAGTTCAAAATGCTTTTTCCTCGCTTTTGTTAAATGATCATAATGTGTCCTTATAAT
Organism: Mycoplasmopsis canis PG 14; assembly: GCF_001553195.1. Lineage (NCBI taxonomy): Bacteria > Bacillati > Mycoplasmatota > Mycoplasmoidales > Metamycoplasmataceae > Mycoplasmopsis > Mycoplasmopsis canis. The sequence goes on from NZ_CP014281.1 coordinate 256,542, forward strand.
ATGGTTCCAAAATTCTTTCTCTTTTTATAGAATTTTCCGAATCAAAAATGGTTTTTAAATTATTATTTTCAAATAATAAACTATTTGTTGTTTCAAATGATGTATCAGAAAATCCAGAAACTTTATACCAATTATTTCCTTTGTACACTTTATTAGATACTGGATTTAAATATTTGAATTTTATGTAAATAGAATTAGTCCCATTTGTTGAACGAACACTTTTTACTTCATCCACAGAAATGTTTTCTTTTGATAAAGAATAATTTTTGTATGATAAGGAATTTTCCTTTCAAGAAAACATAGTTTGTATTTCTTGACTATTTGATCTTACTTTTTCTGCAAATTCATTTAAGCTTAATGTTCCTGGTCTAAAAGTAAAGTCACTAATTTTAATTCTATTAAGTAAAACTTGTGGATACAAATTCTCCTTATAATCATTTCTCAAATTGATTAATTTTATAGTTTGGCCGTTTGTAAATCTTTTCTTTGTATCTTGTTTGTTTATGAATCCTAACTTAAATGATAAAGAATTATCTTGATCACTTGTGACATCATAAAAATACATAAAATAATCATTAATTAATTTTTTAAAATTACTATTACTTAACGATTCTCCATCTGCGCTTATGACATCGTTAGATGTATAAAAGTCATCATTTGATGTATTTGTATTAATTGGTTTATCATCTGCAACAGTACCCGGTTTTGTATTACTAAATGAAGAATCTTCGCTTTCTTTTGCAGAAGAATCATTTAGTTTAAGAACATAGTTAATCATTTCAAATGCTTTTTGTTCTATTATATCTTTAGGGTCAACCAATGCATATAATTTAGTTTTCTTACCGACAGATCCCTCTGTTTTTCTAAACAAGAAACTTCTACTTGTTATTGAATTAATGATATTTTTATCCTCATCAGATACTCTTGACTCAGACTCGACAAAATCATTTTGTGTAAATCACTCTGATCCCTCTAAAGGTTTAATGTCCCTAAATGATAAAGGTTTAAAATATTTGATTTTTTTAGAAAATGAACCGAAATGATATTTTTTTCTTGCGTCTTGAAATACAAGTTTGTACTTATTATACTGTTCGTTTAATGGTTGACCATCCTCAGTTATTCAAAATCTTATTTTTGCTGTCGCTCCTTCACTTGATTTTTTTGGATCGCTTGCTAGATTTGAAAATTCTTCTAATGAATGTGCATAAAGTTGAAATTTACCTTTTTTAGGTAATTCGTAGTTCTCGTTAAATACTTTAATAGCATCCTTAGAATTAAATTGATTATGAGTTTTGTTTTTATCTTTTACTTTAATAAATTCATAAAGTTTTGAAGGATCTTCTTTATCACTTGTTTCAATTAAGCTTTTTAAAAAGTTTAAATCCTTAACATCTTGATCATCAGAATTATTTAATTTTGACGTAACTGGAACTATTAATTCTCTTGGTGGTTGTCCATTTTTAACTATATTAAATTTAAATTTGGCTGAATAAAATGGTCTATCGGTTGATTCAAATATAACATTATTATCGAAATTGATTAATTCGTATGTTATCCCAGGATCAACATTGATATTAAATAATTTATTAATCATATCCGCTTTAAGACTATTCATTATGGACTTAATTTCATCAGTGGTTAAAGCGCTAGGATTATTACTTGAAGAAGTTGGTTCAATTAAGTTAACAAGTGACTCTAATGTTTTGTTTGCTAATTTTGAATTCTTATCTTTTTCTTTATTAAAAACATTTATTGTAAATCATGTGTTAAAAAGACTTCCTTGTTTAGAATGTAAAATGTAGTTATAAAAATAAAATTGATCTGGATTATTATAAAATTCTGAGCTCTTAAATTCATCACTCATTGTAATTGAAATACCTTTTCAAAAATTATCTTTTAACGAAACATTATTTAAAGTTGATAATTTTATATTTTTAAATTTTTTGTTATTAAACCAAAATTCAACATTTAAAGATATCTTATTATTCTCGAATGAAATAGTTTCATCATTAATTTTATAAGTAAAGAAACCATTTACATTGTTTAATTTTTTCTTAAAAATTTCTAATATTTCATTTTTCTTATCCACTAAATCAGACTCGAAATATTTGTTAAAATCATTATACTCAAACTCAAATAATTCGTCTAAATTTGTAAATGTAATTGCATTAACCTTTTCATTAAAGTCATTTGAAAAAAGAACTTTTTCAGTAACTTCTGTAACTAATGATTCATCAGTTTTACTTTTTGCTTTATAAACAACATTTAACTCATTGATATTATCATCAGATACATAAACATTTTTAAATTCTAGCTCAACACCATCTACTTCATTTTCAGATATAAATAAAGGTTTATTTTCAGAAGTTATAGAAGCACTGTATAGTAGATTTTCCATACCATAAGCGTTAACTCTATCGCTTATAGAGGAAGTTAATGAATTTTCAACCATTGATTTAAATTCATTGATTTTGTCGCTACTAATATCACCATTTAATTCATTTTTTAGCTCTTCTAATTTTTCTAGATCATTTTTAATATCTTCTAATTTTGAGTTAAGTTCTAAAAACTCATCATTTGTTTTTAATTTATTTTCTTCTAATAGATTTTGTATTTCAACTAATTTTGCATCAAATTCATCTTTATTTGAAGCATTATTATATTTCTGTGTTTGTTTAACTTCATTCGCTTTAGAAATAGCACTAATAATTTTATCAACTACTTGGTTATATGAACTTGCTCTATCTTTAACTTCTTTGATTGATGCCGAAATTGTCAAATCATTGATTTTTTCAGAATATTTTATTTTCAATGCATCTGATAATTTTTCCAATGATGAAACAAATGCTTTTGCTTCATTTTTTTCTTGTTCTATTGTTTTTTCTTCACCACCATCTTGTGACGGATTATTATTAACATTTCCTGAATCATTATTTGGATTTTCAGGTTTTAATGCATTATTAAAGTCACTAATCAAAATAATCATTTCTTCTAGTAATGATGAATCAGCAAATTTATCTTCCTTTACTTGGTTGCTATCGTTAAAGATATTAGCAAATTTAATCAATGCAGCATGTTGTTTTTCATTTTTTGTTTCTTTAGCCTTTATTTCATTTGCAGCGCTAATCAATTCTCTAGCTTTACTATCGATATCTATAATATTTTTTAATGAAGACTTTAAGCTTGAATTCGCTTTGTAATCATTTTTCATTGCCGTTTTGTAAGAGTCTATACTATCACTTGATATGATAGGAGGATTTTTAAATAAAATTGCTTTAATTTGATTAAAGTCTTCTTGTGAATTTTGAGTTCCTGAAGCAAATTGCCCTAACTGATTTTCTAATTCTTTGATTTTAGATTTATTATTAATTAATTCAGTAATTGAATTTGCATTTTTGTTATTTAACAATTTTTCAAGGTTATTCTTTTCTGCTTTTACATCGTTAATTTTTAAGTTATTTGCGTTTTCCAAAAATTCGATAAATTCTATATTAACTTTTTCATTTTCTAATTCTTTTGAATATTTTTCAATAACAGTTCAATTGATTAAAGATGATTTAATATCTTCAATATTTAAAGAGTTATCAAATGATTCTGATTGAGATAATTCTTGTAAATATTCTTTCATATTAGATGGAATATTTAAGTTTTTATCCGCTAATATTTCCTTTAAAGATTCTCTTTTATCTTTAACTTTATCCTTACTTAAACTTTTACTTATTGCCACACCTGTTGCTGTACCTGCAATCGCAAGACCAAGCGCCCCTAAGGCAATTCATAAAAGTTTTTTCTTGTTATTTTTTTTATCACTCATATTTGCTCCTTTGTTACTTTGTGAATATTATTAAAAATAATATTAAAACATTATACATTTTTTATTTTTTTCGGTCAAAAAAATCTTATTTTTTTATATTTTTTAATTAATATTAATTAAATAAGAAAAAAATATGTTATATAATTTTACTATGTTTAAATACCAATTAAATATTAATATCAACAACAAAATTAAGGCACCAGAAACTTTTGAAAACGAAATGGAAAAAATACTTCAAAATTTTGCTAATTATTTTAAATTAGACAGAAAAAAACAGATAATGTTAGATGTTTCAATTGTTTCGAGAAATGAAATAAGAATTTTAAACAAGGAATATCGAAATAAAGATTATATAACAGACATTTTGTCTTTTGATTTTAGAGATAATGATCTTTATTCAAAGTTGCCTTTTATCCATTTAGGTGAACTTGTTATTTCATGAGATAGAGTTAAAAGACAAGCAAAGAAATTTAATCACTCAATTAGAAGAGAATATTGCTATTTATTTACTCACGGCTTAGTTCATTTACAAGGTTTTGATCATGAAGTCGAAAACGAAAGAATCGAAATGAATAAAATGGTTGATGATATATTTAACCCATTAGGTATAACAAGAGAGGAATAAAACTATGAATATAGAAACACTAAAAAACTTATTAAAAAGATCTTATGCACCTTATTCAAATTTTCAAGTTGCTGCTATAGCAATTGATGAAGACGGAAAAGAATATCATGGTGTTAATGTCGAAAATGCCGCTTATCCATCAGGGTTATGCGCTGAAAGAAGTGCTTTATTTGGTTCAGTAGCATACGGTGGTAAAGTTGGGACATTCAAAGAAATCCATATTATTGCTAAAAAATTAGATGAAATTAGTCCATGTGCTGGATGTAGACAAGTTATGACTGAATTTATGCCTATGGATGCTTTAGTATATCAATACTCAAATGATGGATCTAAAGTAAGAATTAACAAACTTTCAGAACTTGTACCATACCCTGTTCACATGAAAGATATTCAATAATGAAAATTTGTTTTGCAAGCATATTAGGTAGACCGAATGTAGGTAAAAGTAGTTTAGTAAATGCTATTGTTGGTTATAATGTTGCTATAGTAACCGATACAGCACAAACAACAAGAGACCAAATCACAGGAATATATACAGAAGATGATTTCCAACTTATTTTTACTGATACACCTGGTATACATAAACCCGAAAATAAACTTGGTGAATCATTAAATAAATCTGCGTACGATGCAACAAAAAATGTTGATGTACTTTTATTTTTAAGTCCTGCAGATGAAAAAATAGGACCTGGTGATAGAATGATTTTAGAAAAAATTTCTAATCACCCTCATAAAATTGCTGTTGTATCTAAAGTTTCAAAGATAAAGGGTAATCCTGAAGCAATGACAAAAAAAATACAAGAATTATCTGAATATAATTTTGAACATATTGTTTCAACTGATGTTAATAATTTAAATTCAATTTATTCTTTAATTGATTTAATAAAAGATAATTATTCATATGAAGGTGAAGCACAATATGATGAGGATTATGTAACAGATAAAACAGTTAGATTTTTAGCTAAGGAAATAATTAGAGAATCAGCAATTAACGCTCTTTATGATGAACTGCCACATTCAATTGCTGTAGAGATTTTAGAATTCAACGAAGATGATCCAGACCACACGATAATTGATGGTATTATTTATGTTAAAAAAGACTCTCAAAAAGGAATGGTTATTGGAAAAAACGCTTCTAAAATCAAAGAGATTGGTAAAATTGCAAGAATTAAAATCATGCAACAATTACAAACTAAAGTTACTTTAACACTTAAAGTCAAAGTTGCAAAAAAATGAAATGATGATCCCGAGTCATTATCAAAATTTGGTTATTAAAAAGCACTAAATTGTGCTTTTTATTTATTTCAACTTAGTATTTCATTCAATGAAAAATAGTAATCACTTTTAATTTTATCGTGTAATTTTGCAGAACTACTTTTAGTTTCTTGTAACTTTTCATTTAGAGAAGTTATTGTACTTGCGCCTGCAAAATAGAAATTAGCTTCGTCATTTTTTTGTTCAACTAAACAAATACAAAGAGTTAATTTAATATTATTATTCTTATTTTGTTTTATGTAATTCAAATACTCTTGATAAAGTTTTTTAGTTTTATCTTCATCTATATCATTATTGTAGGTTTTAATTTCTAAATAAACAAAGTGATCATTACTTTTTATTAAAAAGTCCGGATATGAGTTAGCCACTTCTAGTTCACTAGTTATATATTGGAAATTTACTCCATTATTAACTGGGTTTTTTGATCAAACTTTTACATTTTTGTTGTTCCTAATGACAGTTTTAAGTTCTTTAACAAATAATTTTTCTGAATTTGAATCTAATCTAAATTCGATTTCTTCTGATAAATTATCTCTGTATGCAAATTCGCTATTTGAGTTTATTTTGCTTTCGCTACTTCCATATTCATTCATGTAAGTTGGTAAAAGATTATTTTCATCTAGTTTATAAATAATTGAATTATCTAGTATTTCTTTTTCAAATTGATCATTATATCTTTTTTTCAATAGATCACCGAATCTTTTAATGAAAATAAACCAAAATATATGTTTGTTGATTTCTTTTTTAAGATTCATTTCATAAAAGTTTCAAACAAATTCTAATATTCTGCTAGTTAAGTATTTCTTGAATTGATAAAATGATTTTTTATTATAAATTTCAAGTTCAAGTAGATTATAAATTTTGCTACTTACAAACAAGCTTTTACCATAAGTTTTAGATTCACTTATGATAAACCCATTTTCATTAAATTCATTTTTAATTGACATACTTTTTTGGATAAAAACTTCCTTATTAAAATGATTTTTATTTTGGAGTTCTTTTAGAATTTCGTTACTATAAACTTCTTCGTCAATTAGTTTGTTTTTATATTTTAATTCAATACTTCCTGAAACAAATTCCTCAGAAATAAATTTATCTTTTAAAATAAAAGATTTTGAAGATTCTTCTTTAATATTTACATTACTATATAAATAATAATTTTTTGCAACAGATGTTTCATGGAAATCAAATTCAGGAAATGGATTTCTTTTAATTCTTCCAATTGTTTGAATACTTAAATTACTTGATGAAACATGTCTTAGTTGCACTAACATACATGCTCTAGGAATATTTCATCCTGTGGCTGGACCTACCTTAAAAATAATTACATCAACTGGTGATGAATCTTTGGAAATGTCTCTTAGCGAATAATTTGATTTATGTCTTAAATTACTATCTTTGTTATTTTGATCAAAATATTTTACTCATGATAAATTATTTTTTTCTAATGTTTTTATAATTAAATCAATGTTTTGGTCAAAAATTAAACTTTTTTCTTTATCAGAGCTATCATTATCAACTTGAATAAGCATAGCAGGGTTAATTCCAACTAATCCAGGTTCATTAATATTATCATTATATTTTTCTTTTATTATTTTAAATTCTTCACATGCTTTTTGTAAAATAACTTCATTATCTAATAAACTACCGTCTTTAATATTCTTGTTGTAATATTTCTTGTTTTTTAACAACTGAACTCTATCATTAAGCAATTCATCTTCAGTTAATTCAATTAAATCATGGTCGGTTTTTGGTGTTGCAGTCATTTTAACAATAAAATGAGCAGAATTTTGCATTTTTTCTTCAAAATTCTTTTCATATTGATTAGTTTTTTTGACTTCGGCACCAATATGCGCTTCATCACGTATATAAATTAGTTTATATCCGTTTAATCTAATTTCTCCTAAAAAAGATTCTATCGATCCTTGTTCTGATAAAATAGAGTTTTTTCTAAAAGAAGCTCCACCCATTATATATAAATGATTTTCTTTAGCAAAAAATTGATAATTTTTTTCTATTTTAGAATTTTTGGCTACATTTGATGGGCTTTCAATTCTTTCAATTTGAATATCCTTGTTCAAAAGATATTCTTTATAACTTTTAAAACTCTCTTCCATTTGTTTTGGTAATTCAGCACTTGATAAGGTAACTATTACAAAAACAAGTTTTTGGTCACTCTCTAATTTACTTCATTCAATTAATTGGTCAACATAATTAAGCATCATAAAAGTTTTACCTGAACCAGTTGGTGCCTTAAAATATGTTGCATCAGGAATATTTGATTCTATACTATTAAGTGTTTTATTAACCAAAGCATTAATTACACGAGATTGAGAATTAGTTAGATTCATTATTTTCCTTTAATTGTGGTTTTAATGATAATAATGAATTTAATAAATTAGTATAATCTTTTTCACTTTCTTCACTAAGCGAATTCACTCCAAAATCTTTTAATAATTTAATTAATTCTTTTACAATTTCTTTAACATCAATATTATTAAATAAACTAATATCATAATATTTTATGTTATAAACATTTAAATTAGATTTATATGGTTCGTTTTTGTTAGTTCACTCAAAAGTTTCTCCTTTTGATCCTATCCCATGATTTATTCTGTATAGTCTTTCATAATTTACATCTATACCAATGTTGTTTTCGTTATTTGTTACAAGGGTGAATGTTCTGTTACCTCCGTCTTCTTTGTTAAGTTCTAAAACGGCGTGAGCTGTTGTTCCTGAACCAGCAAAAAAATCTAATACTTTTGCATTTTTGTTAATATGCTTTGTTAATATTCACTTTAACATTTCTGTCGATTTAGGATATTGAAATTTTTTAGAATTAAGAATATCATTAAGTATTTTGTTCCCAAATTTTCTTGTATCAAATTTTTTTATAGTTGTATCAGTAATGTAGCTTGTAAATCTATTTTTGTGATAAATTGTGTATTCCCCATTTTTATTTTTGAAAACAAGTTCTTTATCATGCTCTCTTAAAAATCTTTCCTTGCTTCAGTTCCATGGATACTGAATTTTATTTCTTATTCCTGGTCTTATAGGCACATAATTTTTAGAAATTAATTCATTATCATAATCTCTAAACTTATTATTTTGTACATCATATTCGTCTCTTAAAATAATGTCTTGTTTTAACTCATTAAAATAAATTGTATATCCTCTATTTTTATTTTGTGATAATGGCGAATTTATTGAGTCAAAACTATTTGTTATTGCATAAAAACCTTTTTCATCCCTAAATTTATATTTTTTCTCATCTATATTTATTAGTTCTTGGGCATTCAAAGATGAAACATAATGCTTTTTATAAAGAATGCAATACTCATGTTGTGTTTTAAATTTTTGAGAGTTATTTGCGCCTTGAGCTGTTTTATCAATAATAAAATTAGCAATAAAATTTTCTTCACCAAAAATTTCATCCATTAAAACTTTTAAATAAGCTTGTTCCGCATCATCAATTGATACAAAAATTACTCCATCATCTTTGAGAAGTTCTTTAGCTAGTTTTAACCGTTCATTCATTAAATTTAATCAACCATTTCGAGAGTATTTGTCTCTATAAACGAATTTGGTTGCTTGAACATTTTCTTTATCATTTGCGATGGAATTTCCATCATTTTTTGTTGCTTCTGTATTGTAAGGAGGATCAATATAGATTAAATCGTATTTAGCTGGCGCGCCAGCTCTCTCTCTCTCTCTCTATGAGCAATAAGTTCTTTAGTGCATCATAGTTCTCTCCTATTATTAAAGTATTTTCTTTTGTTTTATTTTCATCTAAAACAAAACTAAGATTGTCATCTTTTTCTAATAATGCAATAGTTTGAGAATTTGATTCAGGTGCTGAATCAAATCTAAATCCAGTTTTTATTCTTTGTGCTATAAATTGAAAAACATATTCCAAATCTTTATCTTCGAATTTTTCTAAAATCCTTATAGCTAAATCTTTTTGATCTTGGTTTAATTCTTTTGATGAAATTTCATCAATTAAACCTTTAAACTTATCAAGTAAAGTCACTATTCCTCCTTATTTACTTATTTAAAATTGTTTATATTATGTGTGAGTTTTCAATAACAAAACTCTAATCTTCGAAATAAAAATCTTGTAATTCATAAGTTGTAATTTGATCTAAAAATAATTCATATTTAATAATCAGTTTAATAAGTTCATTCCCATCAATTAATGTAATTGGAGTACCTTCTCTTGATGCTTTGCGCGCCGCATTTGTGAATCTGCTATTTGTAATAAAAACTCCATAATCAGCTTTAAATTTATTCATTGCCCCAAGAAATTGATTGATATCTGGTTCAGTTACTGGATTTTTATTAAATCTTTTACATTGAATAACTACTCTTGTTGTTCTAAAGTCTTTATCATCTTTATGATACCCAAGACCATCAATGCCTCCATCATTAGAAATTTGTATACCTTCTTTATCACTAAACTCCACGCCCATTTTAGTGAGAAGAGCTCTAGAAAATTTTTCAAATCTAGATGGTGACATTTTAGCAATTGCATCTTGTAATTTAAGACCAAGAACATCTTGATGTTCCTCTGCTGCTGTTTCTTCTTCTTCAGTTATTTCTTTTTTATTAAAATTATTTTTAGCTATTTCTTGATTATTGTAATCATTTTTTCTCTTACTTGCAAATTCTTCTCAATAAACACTTGCCTTATCTCTCACTTCTAATTTTGGATCAAAATTAGATAAATTTACCTTTGCACCAATTGCGGTTAGTGTAGTTTGTGGTTTGTATTTTATATAAAAAATAAAACCAACATATAACAACTCTTTCATTGCGATATTAAATGCAAAATCAAATTTCTTATACATATTTCCTGTTTTTTTAGAAATATACATTTTTTGTTCAAATTCTGCAATATCATCATCAATTTCGCTTATTCTATTACGTATTTCTGAACGATCTAATTGACCCCCAGCACCCTGAAGAACTTCGATAATATATTTAATTAAATGAGATATTTGTTCGTCTCTGCTTAATTTTTCATATTTCATCCTAACTCCTTTAATATATTAATTTCAAACATTTTAAAAACTATTTTACAGTTCTAATATAAATTTTAATAAGACAAAATAAAATTCTTATCATTAATAAAAAATAAACTTAATTAATTGGGGCTTTACATTTATTTAATAAATTTATCTTGTTTTATTTACTTATTTAAATTGTACCATTTTATACAAATATTTCTTCATGTTAAATATAATTGAAAAATTAATTTAAATTTTTATTTAAACTTTAAAATCTTTTTTAATTACTTTTAAAGTTATTTAATGATTTTGATACAACAGATTTTATTCAATACATAAATTGCTACTTTATTTCTTTTTTACGCTTTCTTTATCAACTACCATTTTATTTGTAGTTTTTTAAACATCTAATAATAATTTCCCTAAGTCAATAATGTTTTTAGATGTAATTACATTTTGACCTATTTCTCTTTCTATTTCTTTTCTAGCATCACCTGCAATATTACATCCACGTTTAGATACTTTTTTGTTCTCTTCTAAACCAAAAGGGTTAGTTGCATTAGTTATATCTTTTATTGCGGTTTCTGCAAGCATATTTAAGACAAGTTCAGTAGTTGTAATGTTATCTCTTAAATTTTCTTTCTTAAGTCCTTTATAATCTTTATATTCTCTAGCAGTCACACCTGATCACGCCTTCGTAATTTCATTTGTTATAATTGCACACTCTTTCCCTTCCTTTACACCGTGATCTTGTCAAGTGTCTCTGTTAATTCTTTTCTAACTTGTATAGCTTGTAATCTTTGATTAATTCATTTTCTTGTATAGCCTTTTTTAAGATAAGTTTCTAACGCTCTATCTATTATCAGTTCAGGGTAAATTATTTCGTCAATTCTTTCTTTACCAACTTTTGCAAGTCACATCTTGAATGGTTCAACTTTAGGTGATGGTATAGATTGGATAATACGAAAAATACCTTGCATGTCGGATACGTCAGTACTTCTCATTTTTCCATCTAATGCTTTCATTTTTAAACTGTTACAATTTGTAACGGTTTCATTTCCTTCATCTTTTAATCTCTTTTTTATTACTCTCCAATACACTTAGGGATTTTCGCTTTGAGTTAGCACTTTTACTACATCAACTATTGAAAAATATGACTCTTCTTTATCATTATCTCAAACTGACCGTATTTAATTCCCTTCAAACAATTTTATTTCTTTATTCATTTTTCATACTTTATATATTGTATATTTCGCTATTTTTTTCTATTAGATTGCAAAAATAAAAAATATGATATCAGTTTTAAGCGTACAAAATTTTAAGTTAAAGTCAAAATATGAATTCTATTAGGTTTTAATGCTTATAACAATTATTACATATTATTAAATAAAGAATTAGTTGAAATAAAAAAATATTTTAAATGGTAAATTAATCAAATGATTTGTTAAAAAATCATAAATTTTGTACTAAAGATAATTATTTATAAAATATCTGTTTAATTTATTGAAAGTATTTATAAAAAAATATTAACATTAATTCAAAATTAAGAAATTTAGGTTTCTTACTTGAGTTTTCAATACCCTTTTTTCGCACTACCTATATATTCTATTTTCCCTTCATTCTTTAATATAGCGAGATCTCTTTCAGTGGTTGCTTGGGATACTCTTAGCATATTTTTAATTACTGTTGAAGTTATTTGATCATTTTCTTTTATCAATTCTAAAATTCTTTCTCTTCTTTTGTGTGGTATTCTGTGTTTAACAGCTTTTCTTTTTTGACCCTCATTTTGACCCTCATTTTGACCCTCATTTTGACCCTCATTTGCACATTCATAATTACGATTAAATAATGTAACAATTACTCCATTATTTGAAACATAAAAATCTGGTTGTTTTTCAAAGTTAAGGTAATCTTCAAAAATTCTTCTCACACCAGATGCATAATTTTCTATAACATCAATTTTACTTAACGCATTAACTATTATCTTATTTCTTTTCGCAACCATTCCCATTTTTATATTTTCTAAAGTCAATCCATCAGGTAGACTTCCAGGAGAATAAATTTGTACTCTATCATCATAAAACTCTATTTTGATATCCCCAGTTAGCGTATAATCTCTATGACAATAACAATTTACTATTGCTTCTCTTAATGCTCTTTTTGGTATATCTAAATATTCATCTCTATCCGGTTTTTCAGAAATAGTAATTCTTTTTCTATTTGATAAACTTGCAAAATACAAAATTTCATCTAGCTGCTTTAAAATAGAACCTGAAAACTCTTTTTTATCAAGGAACACACTAACATCCTTACCTTGAAAAACAGCAAATTTGCTAATTGTTGGATTTTGGTCACTCAAAAGCAATGCTGCATTATTAAAAATGTTATCCTTATTAATCAATGATAAAGCATATAAATCAAATTTCAATCCCTTTTCTTTAAATCTATTTTCAATATATTTAAAACTTAAATCTTTAATGCTTATTGATTCAGATTCAAAATCATTTGCGTAGTTTTGTTTAATCATTCTTCGGATTTCTTCTAAACTTGCTAATCTTTTTGTACTACCAACCCTAATAAAAATTCCTTTGGAATTAAAACCTTCTCCTTCTTTAAAAAAATATGGTTTATTTTTTCCTTCTAATACCTTTATTTTAAAAGGTATTTCGTTCGGTAAAATTTGAATTAAATTTGTAGCATTAGGACTAAATGCATCAAATATTCAATTTGATAATTTTTGCTCCCATTCTTGTCTTTTTGCTTCTATAATTTCTTGATCTATTGTTCCATCATCCCTTACACCTAAATGTATTTCTCCTCCTTCAGTATTTAAAAATGAAACTATTTCTCCCTTTAATTTGCTTGGTTTTTCTGGTATATCAATTTTATATTCAATTTTATTATCTTCCATAATTTTACTTTTCCTTTTGTTGATAAATTTATTAAACATTACATAATAATTATTACAAAAATCAGGTTTCAATTTTTCATAATATTAGTTCTTTTTTTAGTATATTAAGCATAAAACCATTCAAAAGGTATCAAAAGGTTTTTAAGCTAAATATCCATATTACTTATTATTAATATAAGAATTTAATTGTGCTTAGTCTCAACGGGCAAAATTCTTATTAAAACTCATGAAATATTGTTTGATTTTCATTGTTATCATATCCAACATTTTTCCTTTGAGTTAGTTTGTTTAACAATTTTTGTGTATATACATTTTTGTTTTTTATTCAACTCTAATTAAATAAAATTATTTTTAGAAAAAATCTTTGCTAATTACTTATACATTAATTTGAAAAATACAATGCAATGCTTTTTAATAAATCAAAAGAAAATTTATATATTGTAGTTAATTTTGCAATTCAAAAAACTACCATTTGATTTTGGTAGTTTTTTGAATTCAAATGTTATAAAAATCTAAAGTTTAGCTTTAAATACATCTTCATCTACTTTTTGAATTATATTTTCTTCAGCCATCTCATTCAATATGTTGAGTACATAAGTTTTTTGTTGAAGAGTTGATACTTGTGATTGAATTCTGTTTGATAGTTCTCTGCAAAAGTCATTTAAGCTAATTGACATCTTTGAATTTTCTAAAATAGTTATAAATAAATCACGCAGTTCATATGGGTGAACTTCATTTAATAAACGTTTTGTTTCTTTTGTTAGACTTTCTTTAAATTTAAATTTAAAGTCTGGCGAAGTTGGGACGATAAATAAAAATTCATCCTTAACTGCGATATTTTTCGATAACCTACTTGCAAGGTATTTTATATCATTTGTTATACGTTCTTCACGCATTAATTTCTTGATAATTGCTTCATAACTTTTATAATTAATTGCTCCTACCATTGCAAATAATTCGCTTATTATTCTAGATTTTTCACCTTCATATGAGTTAATAAATTGATAACTATTTTTTGCAATGAAATCATCAATATTAGGAAATGCACCAAAAATTTCTTGTTGACTCTCTTGGTTTTCTAATTCCTTAGTGAATGACTTAACAACAATTTCATTATCGTTTTCAATATCTGCCGAATTAGGATTATTATATAGTTCTTGTAATTTATTTAAAATAATATTAACTTGTTCTTCTGGGTTTTTAAATCAATCAGTTGATCAAATTCTATGAATTTTTCAACCTCTTGCTTCTAATACTTCTTGTCTTAGTCTATCACGATCACGTGCACTTTTTGAAGAATGATAAGTTGCTCCGTCACATTCAATACCTAATATATATTTATTTGGATTATTTTTGTGAACAACTGCTAAGTCAATTCTAAATCCAGATGAACCAACTTGAGTTTTTAAAATTAATCCTTGTGATGTTAATTTATCATAAACTTGCTGTTCAAAAAATGATTCAATACCACCATTTGTTTGTTTTAGGTCTTCTAAAGTATTTATTCCATATTCTGCATTCTTCATGAATTTTTCAAGAAGCTTAACACCTCTTTGTTCACTTCTAAATCAACCAACTTCATGGCTCTTAAATGAAGAAATGAGAATTAACCCTTTTTTAGCACGTGAAATAGCAACATTAAGCCTTTTATAACCTGACTCACTATTGTTTATGGCTCCAAAATGCACACTAACTTCACCGTTGGCATTTCTCTTATTATCTAATAAAAATAATATTATATCTCTTTCATCACCCTGAACTGTTTCGATATTTTTTATAAAAAATGATTCTTCTCTATCTTCATCAAAATAGAACTTTAAGTGAGGATTATCAAAAATAAATTTATCCATTTCTTTTTCAAATTGATTTAAGATTTCTGAATTAAAGACTACAACACCAATTGAATATTTATTTTGATATTTTTCAATAATGCTTTTTATAGTCCTTTTAGCTTCTTCAAATGTTTTATTTGTCTCAGAAATTCTTTCATTAGAATTAGCGTGAATAAATCTTAGTCCTTCAAATTCTTTTGGTGATTTAGAATTAGGGAATGTTATTAAATCTGTATAGATCTCTTTATTTGAAGTATAGATTAATTCTTCAAATTTTGAACGGTAGTGTCATTTTAATCTAATTGAATTTAAGCTAGCCTCTGCTAAATTTAAAAGTGAATCATATCCATCAGAAAAGTTATCAGATGAGTCCTCTACCTCAAGAAAACCTTCTTCATTTTCTGCGGATGAGAAAAAGTTTGAAGGTGGCATTTGCTCTTTATCACCAACGACAATAACTTGCTTAGCTCTAAATAATGAACTTATTGCACTTTCAGGTCTAATTTGGGAAGCCTCATCGAATATTACGGTATCAAATGTAAAATCAACATCTTTAAAGAAGTTACTTACAGTTAATGGAGAAAGCATTAAACAAGGCTTAATATTTAAAATAAGTTCAAGTGCTTTTTCAAAAAATTGTTTAAAAGGCATAATAGCACGAGTCTTGTTACTTTCTTTTTTAAGCAACATGTATTGACTATTAGCTGCCGGGAACGATAAGCTTGATTTAATTCTTTTGTCGTTTTCTAAAACTATTTTATCTCTAGCTAAGATATTAGCTTCTTTATCTTTTTCCTTGAATAAATTAACGTTTTGGTTTAATAAAACAGAATCTAAATGTGGCATTTCATTTTCAATAATAGATTCCACTAATTTTTCATAAAATTTTCTAAGGAAGATATTTTCAAAATCACTGTCTATGCTATTTTCAAAAATTGCATTAACGAAAGAACTTTGACCTAAATTGCTAAGTCTATTTTTAGCATTTATAAAACTTATATAGCTATTTACTGAATCCATACCTGTTAATAATGTAATTATTTTAGAATTAAATTCTTCTAACGACATTCTTTTAAAATTAACAATGTTATTGTCAAATAATGAAATGAAAAATTCAATATTTTCAGAAACCTTTTTAAGGTTATTTATATGATTTTTCATTTCTTCTTTGTTTTTATGGAGCGTTTTTATATACTTATCAAATATTGGTAGTATGTTATCTTTATTTTCTTTAAGTAGTTCAAATTTTTCTAATATCTCTTTAACATGACTTATCTGCAATTCATCTAAATTGATATTTAACTCATTTACTGATTGGTTAATCTTAATATCTAATTCTTTAATTTCGGCAAATTTTTTAGCTTCATCCAATACATTTATTTCAGAAATTAATTCTGGAGAAACTAGATTTGCTTTTTTAAAGTATTTTCTATATTTTTTTCAAGTAGTAGAAAACACTTTAAAAGGATTACTCTTGTTTTTCTTTAATTTTAAATAAACTTCTATTGCATTATTATTGTCAAAAAACTCTAAATTACTTCATTTCTTAGCTTGTTGATTGAATTTATATGCTCTTTCGTTAATTGCGCTAATAATATCTTTTAATTTACTAATTTCTTGTTCAATACCAGATCCTAAATAATTAGATAAATCTTTAATGTTATTTTTTTCTATAAAATCTACAACATAGTTTAAATTCAAGGTATGTTTAACAAATTCTTCATTAAAATCTTCAGAGTACTCAGAAATATTTAAATTTTGTAATTCAATAGCAATGTTCTTTGAATTATTTTTTAAAAATAATAATCTCTCTAAAATATCATCTTTTTCATCGAATTTAATTGTTTCCTTTAATAAACCGTATCATATATGTTGCTTAAAATTAAAATCAATGTTCTTTAATGATTGTTCAAATGCTTGAATATTATTTTTAATACTTTGAAAATCTTTACTATTAATTCTTGTTATATCATTGATGATAAATCTAATATTCGGAAAATCTTGTAAACTAAAATATTTTCCAATGTATTCATAAAGATTTTTATTTTCAGGATCTCTTTTTCTTAATAAAGCTTCACCATATTTTCCTAAAAGTTCTTTACTTTTTTCGTAATTAGAAATCAAAATCTGTAAAGTGTTGTCATTAATCTCATAAAGTTTAGCTTCTTCAATTGATTTGTTAATATCTGCTAGTATTTCTTTTTTATTAACTTTAGCATCATGAATAGGGATTGCGTATTTTTCTAATTTTATTTTTTTAAGATTATTGAAAACAACTTGAAGAGCAGCATTTTTTTCAGCTACAAAAAGAATTTTCTTTCCTCTAGTTATGAGTTCTGTAATAATGTTAGTAATTGTTTGTGATTTACCTGTTCCTGGTGGACCTTGCAAAATGAAACTCTTTCCCTCAATAGCGTTTTGGATAGCAATTTCTTGTGACGAGTCTGAATTAAGGATTTTAAACTGATTTTCAATAGAAATTTTTTCATTTATATTTGTTTCATTAATACCTGAAATATCGGTTGATGGGTCAATTTCTGAACTAATCATTCTTTTGAAAAAGTCACTTTGTGAAATTTTTTCAATATTTTGCTCGATATCTTTGTAGATATTTATGTTACTGAAGTCAAATGTAGATAAATACACATCTTTTATAATTGCTCATCGTTTATCACCAATTTGACTAAGAATTTTTTCAGAGTACTCATCAAATATTTCGTTAATATTGCCATTTGAAGGCTCGTATGTAAAATCAGCGTTAAAACTATTTTTCATTTTACGAACTAAGGTCTCGTTTTGAGTAAAATCATTCTCTGTTTTTCTTGTAATTCTTCAACCTGAAGTATTGTTATCCTTTTTAATTTCTACTGGATAAAATATTAAAGGGGCATAATTAGGCTCATTTGAATCTGTAGATTCATATCATTTCAATAAACCAAATGTTAAATAAGCAATGTCAATTGAATATTCTTCTTTGAATGTTTTTGCTTTTTTCTCAATTTTTTTAATTGCATCTAAAAAAACTGATTCTCCGAATTCTGGATAAAGATAGTTTTTCTTAATATCTGTTTGTTCTTGGATGTCATCTAAGTCGTGTGAATACAGAATTTCTAAACCGAATTGGTTTTCTGCATATTTCCTTATTGAGTCATAAACACCGAATGGAAATACTTCTTTTTCAGATTTATAAAATAAGTCTAGTAATGAATAAAAATCAGGATAAATTATTTTTAGTTTATTTGGAATAGTTTTTTTCAAACCAATGCCGATATTTAGAGATTTATTCCTCAAAGATAAGTCAAGTAGCTTGCTTTTTCAATGATTAATGTTTTTTATAAGTTTTTCATTTTTTTCTTTATCGATCATGATTCTCCCTTTTTCTCTATATATTTAATATTTTAATAAATTTAATGAATTCTCACACAGTTTTTTTGCTAAAAATTATTACTCTCACAGAATTCTGTGAGAGTAAAAAAATTCCGGAAATGACCGGAATTAAGGCTTTTTGGAAATAAGTTTCCTTACTTTATTGATATAAATTTCTTTAGAAAAAGCTTTTGTTAGTGCATAAAAAATTAAATAAATAACAAAAACCGGAATAATATCATATTTATATCAAGTCCATTTTAATATTTTTTCATTTGAGCTTGAACTTGAATCAATTACATAAGTTGGGATCCAAAAAACAGTAATAACAATAGCAATTATAAAGGCTACAATTTGTAAATAAATTAACCTTAAATTATTTGTTAAAACTAAAAACAAGGCTAATAGACTAAAAATAGTTGTGAATATAAAACTAGATATTATTCTCCATGTAATAGAAAGTTCTCAATTTGTGTCTAAAAAGAATTTTCATTGAATTACTTTATCACTTAACAAAAGCATGCCCAGAGAAGATAAACCAAGTAATATAAAAAAGATTTTTTCTAAAATATTTTTTTGATAAACAGGTTTATTAAACATTATTCTTTTGATGCTTTGAGTTTTGAAATAAAATCAATAAAACTTTCAACACTCAATGTGATAGTTTCTTCTTTACCATATTCACGGTAAGAAATAGTTTTTGATAATCTTTCTTTTTCACCTAAAATTAATTGTATTTTCGATTTAGAAATTTGTGCTTCACGTATTTTTTTGCTTAATCTTTCTTCTCTTAAATCAACTTTTGATCTAAACTCTAATTCAAAAAGTTTTTGATTTATTTCTTTAGCATATTCGATGTCTTCATCGTTATTTGTTGCAGGGATAACTGTAATTTGCTTTGGTGCTAATCAAAATGGCAATACACCTTTAGTTTGCTCAATTAAAATAGCAACAAATCTTTCATATGTTCCCACTAAACCTCTGTGAATTAAAACTGGTCTTTCGTCTTCATTGTTCTTATTAGTGAAAGTCATGTTGAATTTTTGAGGTAATAAAAAGTCAAGTTGTAATGTTGAAACTGTTATTTCGTGACCTAAAGCTGTAAAAATTTGAATATCCATTTTAGGTCCATAAAACGCTGCTTCGCCTACTTTTTCTTCATATTCTACCCCAAGTTCATTAAGAACTTTTCTCAACTCATCTTCAGCTTCATTTCACATTTTGTCATCATTATAGTATTTTTCTTTGTTTTCAGGATCACGTAATGATAATGAAACATAGCTTATTTTAATTTTAAATGCCTCTAGAGTTTCTTTTATAAGTTTATACATTGATTTAAACTCTTGAGCAATTTGGTCTTTCCTTACAAATAAGTGTCCTTCTGTTAATAACATACCTCTAACACGTTCTAGACCTGTTAAGGCACCTGATTTTTCATACCTATACAATTGTGATTGTTCAGAATATCTAATTGGTAAATCTCTATAAGAACGCTTTTCTGTGTTATAACATAAAATGTGGTGTGGACATGTCATTGGACGAGGGATTAGTTTTTCATTTTCAACGATAATAGGTTTAAACATATCATCTTTATAATGAGCTAAATGACCAGAAGTCACATATAATTCTTCTTCACCAAAATGCGGAGTTAAAACCTCGGTAAATCCATATTTTCTATCCATTTTTAAAACAAGGTTTTTAATTTCGTTATGTATATACATACCATCTTCAAGTCAAAAAGGCAACCCTTGACCACCCAATTTATTAAATGTGAAAAGTTTCATTTCTTTTCCAATTTTTCTATGGTCACGTTCTTTTCTATCCTTTAAGATATTTAAAAATTCTTCTAGTTCATTAGCAGATTCTCAGCTAGTTCCGTAAATTCTAGTTAACTGAATGTTATCTGAGTTACCTCTTCAATATGCTCCTGCGAGGTTTAAAAGTTTAAAATGTTTAATGTGTTTTGTATCATTCACGTGCCCACCAGCACAAAGATCTGTGAAAATAACTTCCTTACTTAGAGGATCAATTAATGAGTAAAAGGTTATATGTTTACCTTGCGCCTTTAACTCATCATATAATTCTTTTTTGTAAGGTTTATTTTCAAAAGAATAGTTTTCTTCAGAAACTTGTGTCATAACTAAATTTCTAGAAGCTAACTTTTTCATGAACTTTTCGATTTTGCTTAGTTCAGTGTCACTTAATGGTTGCTCAAACTCAAAATCATAATAGAAACCTTCATCAGTTGCTGGCCCAAAACCTAACTTAACATTTGGATACAATTTTTCAATTGCTGCACCTAAAAGGTGTGATGTTGTATGATTTAATTCTTTATTTGCTTTCATTTTCTTCTCCATAAAGACCCATTTTTACTTGTAAATTATTTAAAACGTGTTTCGCAATTTTATGGGCTTTCTTTGCTCCTATATTAACTATTTCATTTACTTTACTCAATGATTCATTATATTTACTTTGAATATTTATTAATAAATTCTTTACTTCGGTAGCTACTGCTTCTTTAAATTCTTTGTAATTAGAGTCTTCAAATATTTCCGCTGCTTCTTCAAGTGTTTTATCGGTTAATGATGCATAAATATTTAATAAGTTCAATATACCTGGTTTGTCTTGAGAAATATAAATTTTGTTTTCAGAGTCAGTAACTGATTTTAGAATTTTATTATATGCTTGTTGCGGATCTTCTAATAAATATATTGTAGACTTGGTCCCTTTTTCGCTTTTAGACATTTTAACAGTTGGATCTGTTAGTGATTTAATTTTAGAACCAACTTTAGGAACAAGGCCTTTTGGTATTTTAAAGTTAGCTTTATAATTTTTATTTAATCTTTCAGCTATGTTTCTTGTTAATTCTAAATGTTGTATTTGATCTTCACCAACTGGTACAACATCAGGATTATATAACAATATATCTGCCGCCATTAATGTTGGGTACATTAACAATCCTGTTGGTATCTTTTCTGTTCCGTTTCCTTGCTTCAATTTTGAAGCCTTATCCTTGAATTGAGTCATTCTTTTAAGTTCCCCAAGTGTTGTTTCAGAAGTGCAAAGTCATTGCATAGCAGAGTGTTCTAAAATTTGAGACTGATAAAAAATTGCACTTTTATTAAAATCAAGTCCACAAGCTATGTAAAGTGCAACTATAGATTCTCTTTGTTTCTTTAATTCCTTAGCAATAACAGAACCTGTCGTTAAAGCATGTAAGTCAGCTACGAATATGTATGATTCGTAATCATTTTGCATTTTAATAAAATTTTTTATCGCACCAATATAATTACCAAGCGTTAACTCACCGGTAGGTTTAATTCCACTTACAAATCTTTCCATTATTCTCCTTAAAAAAGTTAATATATTATTATTAATATATTATATATAATTTTTACCTCTTTTTGTTTCGATTTTCAAGAAAATCATATTATAATATTATAGCCATCAGAACAATAACCTACTAACTTGGTCAGGATAGAGATATAGCAGCCATATGAAGAAGTGTTGTGTCTGGCGGTCTTTTTTAATCATTGTTTAAAAGGGGGATACATGGATATTTTTTTTAAAAAAGATGATAATACTTTCAAAATGAGGACTGCTTGCATAATTAAATGAGAAAATAAAATATTATTAGCTTATGATGATTCAAATTCATATAGATATTTACCTGGTGGTAAAGTTGAATTTGGTGAAAAAATTTTTGACGCTATTAAAAGGGAAATTAAAGAAGAATTAAAGGTTGATTTAAAAGAATTAAAGGAAAAATTCATTGATGAAACTTTTTACTTTTCAAAATTTTCAAACTCAAATGTTCATGAAGTTTGTTTTTATTTTGAAGGAAAAATAGAACCTATTGAACAAATGCAAAATAGCAAGTTTACATTAGTTGAAAATGGAAGAAACTTATATTTTGAATGAGTAAATATTGAAGATTTAAATAATATAGATTTTAGACCCAAAAATGTACTAAAACATATAAATAGAAGTGATTCTGGGTTATTTTTCACAAGTGAAAAAGATAATTAATATAAAAATACTGCCTCTTGGCAGTATTTTATTTTTTAAACTTCATCCCCAAAATCGTAGAATTCATTATATTCGTCATTTTGATCAAAAATTTCATCACTATATGATTCTTCTGTTATGTCATCTATTGATAATTCATCTTCTGAAATATCAAGAGTTGGTTCAACATAATTATTTGGATCGATTTTGTTAGGGAAATATGATCTAAATTCTCTAATATCATATTTACCTTTTAATTCATAATCTGAGTTTGTTCCAGCAGGAATTTTTTGCCCTAAAATAATATTTTCTTTAAGACCTTCAAGTTGATCAACTCTTTGACCAACCGATGAATTAACAAGGATTTTAGCTGTTTCTTGGAAAGAAGCCGCAGCTAAGAATGAACTAGAAAGCAATGGTATTTGTTTTGCACCAGAAATTTTAACTTTTCCGTAAGCAGGTTTTTTACCATCAGCTAATAATTTAGCATTTTCATTTTGGTAAACAAATGTATCAACCAATGCTCCACTAAAGAATCTTGAATCACCTGGATCAATAATTAAAATTTTTGAAAGCATTTGAGAAATAATAATTTCGATATATTTATCCGCAATTGTAATACCTTGTAAACGGTATAATCTTTGAATTTCTTTTAATAGGTAATTTTGAACAGTTCTAGCATCAGTTGCATTTAATAATTGATTTAAAACAATTGGACCTTCAAAGATCTTTTGACCAGGAATAACTGAATCACCAACTTTAACACGTAGTTTTTGTGATGTTCTACCTGTAACAACTTCTATATAATCATTTCCTTGATCATCTTTTGTTGCAATTGTAACTTCTGTTATATCCGTTACTTTTCCAGTATCCTTACTTACAACTTGTTCGATTTTAGCTATAACCCCATATACTTTAGAAATTTCAGCTGGTTTACCTCATGGATTGTCATAAGCATCAATTAACTCAATCAATCTTCCGAATCCACCTGTAATATCTTCAACCCCAGCAACCCCTCCAGTATGGAATGTACGCATGGTAAGCTGTGTTCCAGGTTCACCGATTGATTGAGCTGCAACAATACCAACAGCTTCACCAATATTAACTACACGGTTTGAAGCAAGATCTTTTCCATAACACACTTTACATACACCATTCTTTGTGTGACAAGATAATACTGAACGAATTTCTACTTGCTCTAGTTTTAAATCATTAACTATTTTATTAGCAATTTCTGGTGTAATTAATTGATTTGCATCAATAACAAGGTTATTATTTTCATCATAGATAGCCTTGTTTGTATATCTACCTTCAATTCTTTCTCATAATGTTTCAATAACTGTGTCAGTTTTTGTATCTTTAATTGCTTTTACAACGAAACCAAAATCTGATCCACAATCCGCTTCTCTAACTACTATACTTTGAGCAACGTCCACTAATCTACGAGTTAAGTACCCAGATTTAGCTGTGTTAAGAGCTGTATCTGTAAGACCCTTACGAGCCCCGTGGGTAGATGAATAAAATTCATATGCACTAAGTCCACGTAAGAAAGAAGATTTAACTGGAATTTCAATTGTTGAACGAACGACACGGTCGTTTTCAGCATCGGCTTTAAGAACTTTGGTGTTGTTACTCATAAGCCCACGCATACCTGCTAACTGGGTAAAGTTAGATGAATTACCACGGGCTCCAGAAGTCATCATCATAAATAATGGGTTATCTAAATCTGATTTTGTAACTTCTTTAAGTGATTTTTCAATTTTATCTTTAACTTTTGCTCATTTTTCAATTGTTAATTTATAACGTTCATCATCAGTTAAGTAACCATTTTCGAAGAATTCTTTAAGTTTGTTAATGTATTCTTCACCTTCTTTTATGTGTTCTGATGTTGAATCTAACGTTTTAACATCATTCATAGAAATTGTTGTACCTGAAATAGTAGAATATTTAAATCCTAATTCTTTAATTTTGTCTAATATTTCTGATACATAGTTTGAATATCTGAATCAAACTTTTTCAAGACCCTTTGAATATTCATTAATTGATCATTCAACTGAATCTTTTAGTGAGTCAGCGGCTTTATATGTGTAAGAAATTTTTTCAAATTCTTCTGAAATAAATTGATTAATTAATTTAGCATGTGAGTTAGGAATTAAATCACCTTTATAATCAACAAGTAATTTAAGATTATCTAATTGATCTTTAAAGTTTAATTTATTAACAGAATCTAAAACTTTCGCTATATCTTCAATTGTTATTACTGCAACATATTCTTCATATATTTTTCTAATAATTCTTGCAATATCTTTTTTAGATAAAGCTAAGTTTAATTCTGTATTAGCAATTTCTTCGCGGAAGTTTTGTCCATAATCAAGTGTATATCTTTCCAAATCATATCTTGAAGTATGAATAACTTCTTTTTCTGAAACTTTTGTTTCACCTTTTGAATTTTTCTTATATGTTTTTTCTACATATTTACCAAAAACGAATTCAAAATCTGCTGGAAGCACGCTATTTAGCAAGAATTTTCCGACAGTTGAGAATAAATATGGTTTTTTAGTAGCATTCAGTAATTGTGGTTTATTTAATGATTTAATAGGAAGAATTACTCTTGAATGTAAAGTTACCTTACCTCTTTCATAAGCTAACATTAACTCATCAAGGTTTTGGTAATAATTACCTTCACCAATAGCTTTTTCCCCTGTTTTTTCAATTGTTAAATAGTAAAGACCTAAAATAATATCCTGTGAAGGGTTAATGATAGGTTCTCCATCTTTAGGTCCTAAAATATTTTTAGAAGCAAGCATTAATTCTTGAGCTTCACGAACTGCTTTTTCAGATACTGGTACGTGAATAGCCATTTGGTCCCCGTCGAAGTCAGCGTTAAAAGCGGTTGTTACTAATGGGTGTAATTTTATAGCTTTTGAACGTATTAAGACAGGCTGAAAGGCTTGAATTGAAAGACGGTGCAATGTAGGTGCACGGTTTAAAAGAACTGGACGATTTTCGATAGCTTTTTCAACATATGGTCAAATTCTTGGATCAAGATTTTCTATTAATTTTTTAGCTGTTTTAATACTTGTAATTCCATCTTCTTTTTCTATTAAGGCTTTAATAATTCATGGTTCAAATAATTTTGCAGCAATATCACGAGGAACACCAACTTCATACATTTTTAATGAAGGTCCCCCAACAATAACACTACGCGCAGAATAGTCAACACGTTTCCCTAAAAGATTTTGACGAAAACGTCCTTTTTTTCCTGTTAGTCCATCAGAAATAGATTTAAGAGGGTGATTATCTCTTGAAGAAACTGGAGTAGGTTTCTTTCTAGCGTTATCAATTAAAGCATCAACAGCTTCTTGAATCATACGATACTCATTTTGTTTAATAAGCATCGGAGCATCTGTTTCGTTTCATTTAGCTAGACGGTTGTTTCTAATAATAATACGACGATAAAGTTCGTTAACATCACTTGTTGAGTGTCTTCCCCCATCTAATTGAACTAATGGTCTAAGATCCGCAGGAATAACAGGTAATTCGTAGATTAACATATCAGTTGGTTTTTGGCCTGATCTTATAAATGAAGAAATTATTGTTAAACGTTTATATAGTTTTTGTCTTTGTTGAATTTTTGATGTTGAAACATCACGTTGTTTATTAATTTCATTATTGATTTTATCGATTTGTTCTTGGACAATTTGTTGTTCTTTTTCAAGGTCAAGATTTTTTAATAAATATTCAATAGCTTGTGATCCAGTACCAATAATTGCATCTGAATATTCTCTAATAACATTATTATATTGATAAAAATCAATACCAAAATCTTTCCCATCTTGAGATTGAGCGTATTCCCTTAACTCATACAATGCTTCCGTAATATTTTCTAAAGCTTCTTCATCATCTTGATTGAGTTCTTTTAATTCTTCTAAAGCTTTATCATAAATATTTGCGGCTTCATTAATATCAATAATTGTATTCTTTTTAAGTGACTTTAATGAACCACTTTCAAGAACTATATGTGATTTATAATAAATAAGTTTTTCAAGATCAGATTTAGTTACTGCTTGTTTTTCGCTTCCATCTTCAATTCTAAGACCAAGTAGATTTGAAATAACTGAGTGATCTATTTTAAAGAATCAAAAATGTACAACAGGTGTGTGTAATGAAATGTGACCCATTCTACTTCTTCTTGAAATTTTCGGAAGTATCTCAGGGTTATACTTTTTACATTGTTGTGTTTTTGAACAAATAGTATTAACATCACTTTTTTTGTACTTAGTACCACAAATAGGACATTTATAGTCAATAACTGGACCGAAAATTAACTCATCAAATAAACCGTCTTTTTCAGGCTTATAAGTTTTATAATTAATTGTTTCTGGTTTAGTAACTTCACCATGTGATCAACTTTTTACATCTTCTCTAGTAGCTAATGAGAGGGTTATTTTTTTAATTTTTTCTTTATTACGCATGTTTAAAGACGAATTATTCACCATCACCTCCTGATTCAAATTGTAATACTTGGTAATCATCGTTACTATCATCGTAACTTTGTTCTAATTTCATTCCTAATCCTTTTAATTCGTAACTAAGAACATTGAATGATTCTGGTGTACCAGGTGTAGGTAATTCTTTTCCTGATACCAAAGCACTATAAAGTGCATTACGCCCAATAATGTCATCTGATTTATATGTAAGAATTTCTTGAAGAACATTTGTTGCTCCGTAAGATTCTAAGGCTCATGTTTCCATTTCCCCAAATCTTTGACCACCATTTTGAGATTTACCTCCTAATGGTTGTTGAGTGATTAATGAGTATGGACCAACTGAACGTGCATGCATCTTATCATCAACCATATGGTTAAGTTTTAACATGTACATAACACCAACTGAAACAGGTTTATCGAACTTTCTACCTGTAATAGGATCAATAAGAACTTGTTTTCCTGTCTTGTCTAATCCTGCTTCCTCTAATGCTGCTTCAATATCTGGTTTTTTAACACCATCAAATGAAGGTGAAACAAATTTAACATTTAGTTTTCTTGCAGCCATACCAAGGTGTAACTCAAGAATTTGACCAATGTTCATACGTGATGGAACCCCTTGAGGATTAAGCATAATGTCAAGTGGTGTTCCGTCTTCTAAATATGGCATATCTTCTTCTGGTAAAACGATTGAAATAACCCCTTTGTTTCCATGACGACCAGCCATCTTATCACCGACTTTGATTTTACGTTTTTGAGCGATTGAAACTTTTACTATTTTTTCAATACCTTCTTCTAAAACATCACCTTTTTCTCTTGATAAAATTTCAACATGTGTGATTGTACCACTATGTCCATTCTTAACTTTTAATGATGTATCTTTTGTAGAAGGAGATCTTTGTCCTAGAATAGCATAAAGCATTTTCTCCTCTTGTGATGGGTTTTCTTCACCCTTAGGAGAAACACGACCAACTAATATATCACCTGGATATACTTCTGATCCAACTTTAACAATTCCATCGTCATCAAGATTTCTTAATGAGTATTTTGAAGCATTTGGAACTTCTTTTGTTAGTTCGTCATCTCCGGCTCTTGATGTTCTAAATTGGATTGTTTGTTCTTCAATATGTATTGATGTATAAACATCATTTTTTACTAATCTTTCATTAATAATAACAGCATCCTCAAAGTTATAACCGTTTCATGTCGTGAAACCGACAAGAACATTCTTACCTAAGGCTAATTCACCATCTTTAAATGATGATCCGTCAGTTAAAATGTCGCCAACTTCAACTTCATCACCAATTCTTACAAGTGGTCTTTGTTGAATTAATGTTCCTTGATTACTTCTTTCAAAATTTCTTAAAGTATATTTGTCTGTTACGGTACTTTCTTTTCTTTGGATATGAATTCTTGAACCATCAACAAACGTTACTTTACCTGCATTTTTCGCAACTAAGTTATATGATGAATATTTAGCAATATCAGCTTCAATACCTGTTGCTATTAAAGGGGCTTCTGTTTGTAAAAGTGGTACTGCTTGACGTTGCATGTTTGCACCCATAAGAGCACGGTTGGCATCATCATTTTCCAAGAAAGGAATACCAGCAGCAGCAACAGAAACAATTTGTTTTGATGAAACTTCTATAAAATCAACGTCATCACTTCTACCGTTTTCGTATGTATAATTACGTCTAATTGTTAAAAATTCATCAATAATTTTATTATTTTCATCAACACGAACTGAAGATTGAGCAATTGAGTAACCAAATTCTTCAGAAGCCGTTAAGTATCTAACGTCTTCATAGTCTACAACTCCATTATTAACTTTGTAGTATGGAGTTTTTAAGAAACCTTTGTCATCAACTTTTGCATAGGTTGCAAAGTTTAAGATCAATCCAATGTTTAATCCTTCTGGAGTTTCGATTGGACAAATTCTTCCATAGTGAGTTGAGTGAACGTCACGAACTTCGAATTGAGCTGTATCACGACTAAGACCACCAGGCCCTAAAGATGTAACACGACGTTTGTTTGAAACTTCGGCTAATGGGTTTATTTGATCCATAAACTGTGAAAGTTTAGAAGTATTGAAGAAAGATTTGAATTGATTCGTAATAAGTTTATTATTTGTAACATTTTTTGCCGTTACTTTTTCAACATCTTTGGCACCAATACGCTCTTTGGTTGTTTTTTCTAATTTTGTTAATGCTAATTGTAATTGTCCTTCAATTAATTCACCAACAGAAACAATACGTTTATTTACTAATGAATCAGGATCATCATCTTGTCCCACACCATCAGTTAAGTTAAAGTAGTAGCTAATTGCAGCAACAATATCTGAAATTAATAAATGTTGTTCAACTGATTTAGGGTCATTACCAATAACGATAACTGGTTCTTTTGTTTCATCATTCATTCATTTTTTATTTGGGTAAACTTTTACTTTAACGACTTTTATTCTTTTTCTTAACTCAGGATTATTAAATAAGTTTTGAGGATTATTTTGAGTTAATTCTGGTCTATATAGTTTGAAGTAAACATGTTCAGGTTTAATGTCTTCAAGTTTTTCTGAAGCTACTATACCTAAATTAAAACTTTCTTGAATTTTTTTAGCTAATTCAAAATCAATGAAAATACCTTTTTCAAAAATAATTTCACCGTTTTTGTTTTTAATTTCTTGAGCTAAATATGTGTTTGTAATACGATCAACTAAAGAAAGTTTATTATTCAACATATAACGCCCTGTTTCAGATAAGTTATATCTTCTTCTGTCGAATAACATTCCGGGTAATAGTGATTTTTTAGCATCAGCTGTATCACGATCACCTTTTCTAATACTTCTAAAGATGTCTTCTTGTGCTTCATTTATTAATTCTTCTTTATCTTCATGTTCTTTTTCTAAGATTTTGTCTTTTTTAAGTGTTTCATCAAGTAAAGCATTTGAACCAAAAAGTTTCTTTATATTTTTTTCGTTAAATCCAAAAGATGCTAAAAAGGTTCCAAGCTGAATATTTTTGTTTTTATCAACTTTTACTTTTACAGTATCTAATGTGTTAGTTGTAACTTTATGAGAAATTTCTAATCAAGATCCGATTCTTGGCAAAATTTCTAGTTTATTGAAAAGATCATCTGATTGTTTGTTACGTACCCCAATCCCGAAATATGCACCTGGAGAACGAACTAACTGGCTAACTATAACTTTTTCACTACCATTGATAATGAAACTACCACCAGATGTCATGTAAGGGATTTCTCCCAATAATACTCTATCTGTTTTACGCTCACCAGTTAAAGTATTTTCTTTTTGAAGTTGAATGTAAATTTTTGAACTAAAGTTAATTCCTTTTGCTTTACATTTGTTGATTTCTTCTGTTTCACTTGTTATCTTTTTAAAAGGATATTCAACATCTACAGAGTTTTTAACATAATCAAGTTTAACGTTACCTGTTGTAATAGGGTAAACATCAAGCAATACTTCTTGAATACGTTTCTTCATAAAGTTATCAAAACTTTCTTTACTTGTGCTTAATATATCCGTTAATTCTAATGATTTTTTTGTTACCGAATAGTCTCTTCTTTCGGTTTTAGGACCAAACTTACGAACTACGAATTTTTTTGTGCCTTCAATCATAAACCCTCTTTCTAAAATATGTAATTAAAATAAATAAAACTTTTACAAGTAATATACTTTATAAAAGTATTTAAATTATACAATACAAAAGCAAATTCCTTAATCTAATTTTAATACCTTATTCATAATATATATAGTCTTAAAAGTTATTTTAATAAAGTTTTTTATTGACTTATTTTTTTAAAATAATAAAAAATGGTAAAATTTCGCACATGAAAATAAGGAAAAAAATATGTACTTTCTTGTGTTTGTTGAATAGTTTAACTTTACCAGTTGTCGTTATTTCCTGCTCAAATAATGAAAGCAAACAACCAATAACTAAAGAAGCAGAAATTAAGAACAAAGAAAAAACAAACGAAACCAAAAATGATAAGAAAGAAAAAGAACCTAATAAGACTACTAACAGTAGCAACATTGGAAAACAAAATAGCGTAATTAATGATGATGAAAAACAAAAGACAAAAGATAAACTCAAAGAAAAAGACAATTCTGAAGAACTAAAAAAAGATCAGAGCGCTACAACTCAAATTGATAAAGAAGAAAAAACGTCAAAAAACGATTTTGATTTTAGTGATCTAGAAGACATTCCAAATAATTTTGAAATATCTTCAAAACACTATAAAACATTTGATGCTTTTTCGTTTTTAGAGAGGGTAAAAAATACTCCAAACGAAATTAGTAATCAAATGATTTTTGATCAAAAAATCACTGAGAAATATTTTATTAATGTCTTAGAAATTCCATCAATAAAGACAAATAATGAGACCGGCATTTTAAGTAACATCAAATTGAAGTTTAGTTCTAAAAGTAATAATAATAACTTTATAGAAAAAACATTTAGCTTGAGCGGTTTTAAAACAAGAGCAAAAGAAATAAATTCTAAGAATGATTTTGTTTCAGAACAAGACGAAGAGCATTATGAAATTTATAAAAATATCTTTCCCTCTTTATTAGGAATAATGTTAATAAAAAACAAAAATAATGATGTTGAAACAAAGTTGAACGAAATAGAAAAACAAGACTCAGAATATTCAATTAGTGATATTCGAAATCATGGAATAAATGATAAAGATGACTTATTTTTTGATAAATCATTAAGATTTAATCCTTCTATGCCCAATAATTTTATAAAGATAAATGAAATTGATGAAACTAAATACACTTATAAAATAAATGGTGTTAAGGCAAATGATAATGAGGGGACTTTAGAATTAGAAGTTCTAGTATCAGATATGAACGAAACAAATTCTGGATTACCAGATGTTACTAAAACTCTTAAGTTTAATAATTTAAGAAAGCATAATACAAATAAAAAAGAGATCTATTTCAATATTGAAACAGAAGTATTTAGTTCTAAAATAAAAGAAAATAATAAAATTTCAAGCAAATTAAAAGAGATTTACGATGACAATTCACAAATAGACTCCAAAACAAGCATTAAAAATAATTTTAATGAGTTTGAAGTTGGATTACTTAAAAGGTTTATTTTTAATTCATTACAAATGATTATTACCGACAGAACCTATAGAACAAAAGAAAATGGTATTTTACTGAACAATATAAAAGCAACTAATAGTAATAACGCAATTTTCCCTTTTATAACTAAGTATAGCGAAAGTATTTTAAGTGATTTCGAAATTTTTCTTGAACCAATAGATGGGCAAAATTCACCACTTATACTAAATGTAGAAGCAAATCTTTCAATTAATTCATACGAATCTTCATCATTTATTGATATGACCGACTTAAGTTCATTGGGTCCTACGTTAAGTTTTAATGCAACCGGAACTCTATTTAAGTCAAAATTTTACAAGAGTTAAGCAATGGTTAATAAAAATGACAAAAGTGTTTTTCACAATGAAAAAACACTTTTAAAGTACGGAAACGCAACAATAAATGTTAGACTATGAAAATCTGAAGAATTCCTTATTACTAAATATATTCCAAAGCAATCAAAAATATTAGACATAGGGTGCGGATCTGGTAGAACTACGTTCTGATTATATGAAAAAGGTTGAAATAACATAACTGGCGCAGATATTTCATCATCAATGATTAAGCAATGCAATGATATAAATAATATTTTAAATTACTCAATAAACTTTTTGGTCGAAGATGCGACAAATTTAAATTTTAAAAACAATGAATTTGATTTTGTTTTCTTTTCTTTTAATGGTTGACCTGGAATACCTAGTAATTTTGGTAGAATAAAGGCTTTAAAAGAAATTTATAGAGTATTAAAACCAGGTGGAATATTTATATTCACTGCGCATGAAAGAGATGAACAAAAATATTTACAAAATTACAAAAAAAACATAGAACACTGTAAAGAATTTAAATTCGAAATTTTTGGTGATTATATATTTAAAAACGAAGAAAACGCATGCGACTTTATGCATTTATATTCAACTAATGAAATTAAAGATATCATAAAACAAAATACAAACTTTAAAGTTATCGAAATTGTAAATAGAGATAAACAATTTAATGAAAATCAACATGTATTAGACTTTTCGGATAACACTAATTTTTGAATTTTAAAGAAATAGCATAGCTATTTTTTTAAAACAAGATAAGTGATACAATTTAACAATGAAAAAATATTGAAAATTAACTTTATTAATTTCAGCTTCATTAACTAATATTAATGTGATTTCATGCTCACAAACCAAAAATGATTCAAATATGAATATTGATAAAGAAAATACAAAACCAATGAATCCTTCAACGAATAATTCAAATAAAGGAGATTTAAATAATAAGGATTCTTTTAAAAAACCTATTGAACAAGATGAAAAACTAAAAGATAATTCAAATAAAGTTCAAAATAAGAAAGATGATGATGATGAAGAAGATTTTTCTGATGTAATTAATTTTAAAACAGAATTTATAATCAATGATCAAAATATTTCCTCACAAGTAGCTTCAAAATACTTATTATCTATTTCTGATCAGTACGAGGTTATTTATAACTTGATAGAAATAGATAATAAAGTAAAAGAAAGATTTAATATTGATCTAGTTGATACGAAAAATATAATTTCAGATGATGAGGATGGAATTATTAAGAACATTCAAATAAATTTTATTTCAAAGAAATCTAAAAAGATTGTTTCAAAAAAAATTACATTGAAAGGGTTCTTGATCCCAAAACAAGAAACAATAAATGAATCCAAACAAAGTGAAATACTAATCAAGAAAAACCTTGAAGATAAATATAAAAACATATTTCCATCTTTATTGGCTTCTATGCTAATGCTTAATAAAAGCATTAACGATAGATATGAATATTATAACTCGGAAAAAAATACATCAGATAATGATGAGTCATATGGTTTTTATACTTTAGAAGACTATGCTATGGTAAATTCCTTATTTAAAAATGCAAGTGTTAGATTGAATCCATCTTTACCATTCAAATTTTTAGATATTAAAGATAGTTATATAGAAAAATATCAATATAGAATCCAAGAAATAAAAGCCAACGACTTAACGGGGCAGTTGTCTTTAAAAGTCATATTAGAACACATCGAAGAAAATGTTCCAAAAAGACCTAGTGAAGTATTTATATATAATTTTGATGGTTTTAGAAGACATAATAATTTAGAAAACTTTGAATTTTATCTTGATAGTAATGAATTTATTGAAAGAACTAAAGAAAATACAAGAATTAAAAACAAATTAAATTCTTGAGTGCAAGAAAGTAACTCGCAAGATTTAAAAAACTATTTAAACGAGCAAGAAATCCATTCCATTAAACAATTGATTTTTAAGTCTTTAAAATTAAAGGCTAAAAATGATAAAGTTTATTCAACTAATGAAAATGGTATTTCGTTAGAAAACCTGGCTTCATTAAAAAATAATATTGTTTTATATCCATTTGTTACTAGATTTGCTGAATCGATAATAGAAAATTTTGATATTACAATAGATGATAATAAAAATATTTTAATCAAAACTAAACTAAACATTCCTATTTATGCTTCTGATGATTATGATTCTTTTCTAGAAATAAATGGGTTTAATGATCAAATTCAAACTAATAACTTAGCAACTTTTAATTCTGCAGAATTGAAAAAATAATAATAAAAACAAAATAGCATTTTTGCTATTTTTTTCATAAAAACTATGTTTTTATAATAACGCAAAAAATTAAATTTGATAAAATTAAGTAACTATGAGTATAACTAAAAGAAATTTTGAAGCCATCGTTATTGGTGGTGGTCATGCAGGAGTTGAAGCAACATTTGCACTCGCTAATAAGGGGCATAAAGTAGCCTTAATATCTTTTGATTTAGGGAAATTAGCTATGATGCCTTGCAACCCTTCTATTGGTGGTCCTGCAAAAGGAATAATTACAAGAGAAATCGATGCACTCGGAGGAGTGCAAGGTTATTTCTCTGATTTAGCTATGATTCAAATTAAAATGTTAAATGAATCAAAAGGTCCAGCTGTAAGAGCTTTAAGAGCTCAAATTGATAAAGAAAAATATTCAAAAATCATTAATGAAGCTTTATCTAAACATGAAAATATAACTTTAATTGAAGCAGTTGTAGAAGAAATTATCACAGATGAAAATAACATTTTTAAAGGCGTGCAACTTGAAGGTGGAGAAATAATTGAAGCTAAAGTAGTTGTTATTACAACAGGAACATACATGAATTCTAGAATTCTAAGAGGAAGTGATATAACTATAAGTGGTCCGGATAATCAAAAAACAACACCAAAATTAAGTGTTTCTCTAGAAAAACATGGTTTAGAATTACAAAGATTAAAAACAGGTACCCCTGCTAGAGTTTTTGCTGATTCAATTGATTTTTCTAAAGTGGAAAAAGAAGTTTTGGATGATACAGCTTTAACTTTTTCAACTAGATCAGGTGTAAAATTAGCTGAGCAAATTTCTTGTTATTTGACATATACAAACGAAAAAACTCATGAAATTATTGAGAAAAATATAAATAAGTCAGCAATGTATTCAGGATTAATCGAAGGAATTGGACCTAGATATTGCCCAAGTGTCGAAGATAAGGTTATGCGTTTCAGAAATAAAAATAGGCACCAAATATTTTTTGAACCAGAAACAGCTGATGGAAGTATTATATACGTTAATGGTATGTCAACATCAATGCCAATTGAAGTGCAAGCTGAAATGCTAAAAACTATTCCTGGTCTTGAAAATGCCAGAATTCAAAAATGAGGATATGCTATTGAATATGATGCTTTAAACCCTTTACAAATTTCTGATAGCTTAGAATCTAAAGTTATAGAGAACTTATTTACTGCGGGTCAAATAAATGGTACAAGCGGATATGAAGAAGCGGCAGCTCAAGGATTAATTGCTGGTATTAATGCTGGATTAAAATTAGAAAATAAAGATGCCCTTGTTCTAAAAAGAAGTGATGCATATATTGGTGTTTTAATCGATGATTTGGTAACAAAAGGAACCAAAGAACCATATAGAATGCTCACTTCTCGTGCTGAATATAGATTATTACTTAGAAATGATAATCCTGATTTAAGATTATCAAAATATGGTTATGAAGTTGGTTTATTATCAAAAGATCAATATCAACAAGTCGTAGATAAGTATAAGTTAATTGAAGAAAAAATTAATGAATTAAGTATTCAATTTGTTTCTTCTAAAAGTGAACTAGCTAAAAAATACGGTATCGAAAATGGTGTTGCAATGATAAAGGTTTTAGCGCGTCCAGAAGTTGATGCAAGAGATGTTGTTGGGGATTTTCCTTTTAAAAATGAATTAACAACAATAGTGCGTTTAGATGGTTATATTAAAAAGCAAGAAACAATAGCACAAAAAATGGCTAAACTTGATAACTTCAAAATTCCTACTGACTTAGACTATAATAAAGTTGCAAACTTAGCTACTGAAGCAAAACAAAAGCTTGAAAAGATTAGACCAAAAACTATTGGCCAAGCTTCAAGAATATCAGGGATCAATCCTTCAGATATTCAAATGTTAATGTTTTATATCGCTTCAAACAGAAAATAATGAAATTAAATATTGTTGCAGTAGGCAGTTTATCAAAAGAATATCAACTGATATTTGATGACTATGTCAAAAAGGTTAACTTTTTTGCAAAGGTAAATGTAATTGAAGTTAAAGAGCAAAAAATTTCAAACATAGAATTAAAAAAACAAAAAGAAACTGAATTAATATTAGAAAAAATACCTAAAAATTCTTTGGTTATTTACTTATCTCTAAAAGGTAAGCAAATTGATTCTGAAGAATTTGCACAAAATATAACAAATATAGATAATATAACTTTTGTTATAGGTGGTTCTAATGGTGTTAATGAAGAAATGTTTCAAAACAAAATAAATTTTTCGAAAATGACTTTTCCTCACCAATTATTCAGAGTAATGTTAATTGAGCAAATATATAGAGCTTTTACTATTAAAAATGGTATAACTTATCATAAATAAAATGAAGTGCTATAATTCTATATTTTCAAAAATAAAAAAATCTAGACAATATTCTCTAGATTTTTTTATTTATTTTAGTTTTCAATTTGCTCTTTTATTTCATTAAATTTGTTTGTTACGATTGTTAAATGTCTTTCAAGGTCTTGTACGGTTTTTGAACGATCATTCATCATTGGTTGATGTACTTCTTCAAAAAATTCTGGTATTGTTCTTTGCATTGTTTCTTGAAGAATTCTTTGCTTATCTTCAGTAAGACTTTGATCCTCAGATTTATTGATTATATATTGTTGTAACTCGTTTCATTTTGATCTAATATTTTCTAATGCTGTTTCAATTCTTTGACGTTTATCGCTTTCTGATAAGCTTACATTATTCTCTCTCATGATATTTATAATTGTATTCTTAAAATCAAATCATTGTTCTATATCAAAATCTTCTAGTTGATAATCTGGTTGTTGAATCTTAACAAGTAATCTCTCTAAATTTATACCCATTGTAGTTAAGGTAGATTCACTTCTTGAACTTATTGCATTTTTTCAACTTTCAATATCACTTATAAGTCTTCTTATTGTACCTTTAGGATCATTTGTTTTATTAGAATCTATTACTGATTTTAATTGAACATCATTAAGCACACTAGTATTTACAGGTCTTTGCCCAAAATTAATTATGTAAGTTTTAACAATCTCTCCTGCACCATTTTTTAACCTAATTGCAACTTGTGCATAATTTACATTTTGAGATGATCCATCTTTATATGTTTTTAATAATTCTTTTTCAATAGATAATTTAGGGTTATTTTCGTTATTTATCACTAAATCAGATAAATCAAAATTATCCTTTTGGATTATATTCTCAAAATTAGTAACATCGTTTGAAATTTGGTTATTGCTTGTACCGTTGTAGTTAAATGAAATTGTGTTAATATTATTTTAAAATAGTGATGGATAAACCGTTCTATAAGCTCCAGTTTCTGTCTTATTTCTAATGGTGTATAAAATCATATCAGTAAATCCAATTAATTGTTTACCTGTTCCAGTTCTTTTTGTGGTATCTATAGCAGGAACCCATGAAACTCTAACATATTTTGCCTTAACAGGATTAAATTTAATTTTTACACTTAAAACGTTGAAAGAAACATTTAAATTACCTGTTCCTTGCCTTGCACCTGTTTCTCGTTTTAAGTCATTAGGGTTTACTGTTCCGTTAGTGTTATTAACACGTGAAAATCAATCAGTATCAAATGCATAATCTTGATTTTGAACATTTGTTCAGGTAACACCATCTAACGAAGTAGATATTCTAGTTTCTTTAGGTATAGATGTTTGAAATCCATTAGCTGAATAACCACCAAAAACAAAATAAATGTCTATTTTTCCAAAGATATCTTCTTCTTCATTTCTTTTCGCAATAGTTACATAGTTATGCTCTTGATTACCATTATAATCTGATCAATTATCTCATCTATTACCTTGATCTGCTCTTCCATCAACAATATTTTCTAGACTGTCAGGGTATAATGGCGAACTTAAATTTCTTACACTTTTTAAATTAGAATGTCCTCTTAAAGTAACGTATTCACTGTCTTGTAAACTATTTGAATTAGCTTGTTCACCGTGGATAATATATCTTCTACCAGTAGCTACACCATTGTTATATAACTCATAAGTGTTAACACCTTCTAATACTTTATCAGTATTACTTACATCTTGGGTATTGGTATTTATATTTCTATAACTATGATTGTTTTCAAGGGATGGTAAAACATTGTAAATATTTCTTGATGTATCTGCTCATGTTTTATTATCTGAATCCGATGTTTTATCTTCATTTAAATTAAATGAAATATTATTATACGACTCATCACCAACAGGTTTTCCAAATTCCAATTCCATTCTTGTATTATCTACTTTTGCAATTTCTGCAGCAATACTATCTGTTATATCATTTATATCTTGTACGTTATTTAATACAGTTTGATCTTTAAGAGAAATATCTGCAATTTGCTTCTTCTCTATTCTGAACCCGTTATCTAAAGGAAGGTCTTCAAGTTTGGTATTTAATGCTTGAATAGCTACATTTAACGATGATTCTTCAACCGCAATTGTTGCTCTTAAATTATTAATTTCATCAACAGTATCGGCATCAGCACCCTTGTTATTTAATCTTTCTTCAAGTGTTATTCTAAAATCATTTCGATCAGGTAAACGATTGTCAACATCATTTAACGCTTCTTGCAATGCGTTATCTAAATCACTTTTTAGTGTAGTTAATTCTGTATTAATTTCTTCTAGATCAGAAATTTCTCTAAGAAGTGCATTAGATAATTTGTTACCTTCAGTTGTAATTAATTCATTAATTTCAATACGTCTTGGATTTGTTTCAGGGAGTGCTTGCAATGATGTTTCAATTAAACTATATTTAATTGTGAATTCATTATTTTTCTGAATAGCTACATTTTTAATTTTTTCATTAATTTCATTAATTTCATCGTGATCAACATCTAATGAATTAAGTAAGTTTTGTAAGCGAACTCTATCTGAATTATTTTCAGGAAGTTTATTGATTTCTTCTTGAGCTAATCTAATTGCTTCCTTAATATTATTATTTAATTGAATTAATTCATCACGAAGTCTTATGAAATCAGCTTTCTCTTTAGGATGAACTTCATTACCAACATCTTGACCAGCTATTAATTTTTTAACAGTTATTTCTCTTGGATGGGTATCTTTAAGTTTTTCATCATTTAATTGCTCATTTATT
The DNA here is from genome assembly GCF_001553195.1 of Mycoplasmopsis canis PG 14. Classification (NCBI taxonomy): domain Bacteria; kingdom Bacillati; phylum Mycoplasmatota; order Mycoplasmoidales; family Metamycoplasmataceae; genus Mycoplasmopsis; species Mycoplasmopsis canis. The sequence continues at coordinate 296,704 of NZ_CP014281.1, forward strand.
GAAGCAATTAATTCTTGAATAGCATTATTTTCATTCGATATCGCATCTTTAATTGATTGAGCTTTTTCTTTTGTATTAACTAGATCACCGTAATAATTTTGTGCCATTGATGTTGCGTTTGCTGTTTTTATTGAATTACCTTCTGGAAGCATTGCATAAGTTGACCTTGCAGAATTTAAAGCCTCATCAATTAAACGTTTTTCATTATCTATTTGTGTTTTAAGATTTTTAATTTTAAGTTCTTCATTTACATCATCACCTAATGCTGATATCTCTATATTAATTTTACTTAAAATACCTGATGCAACATTATTATCTACTTTTGCATTAGAAGGTAATTGAGAATCAATGTAATCCTTAACTTCTTGTACTGCTGCAGATAATTTATTCTTTTCACTTTCTGCGTCAGTTACTAATTGTGTAACTTTTTCAATTTGATTTACTTCAGTCTTACCAGCTATTAAACCTGTTATTCTTACTTTAACAGAGTTGCCTTCCGGTAATTGGTTAACAAAACCTTGTAATTTTGCTTTTTCATCAATTCATGCTGTTGCTAATTGATCAGCAGTATTACCTAAAGCTTGAATTTTACTTACTTCGTTAGCTTCTGTACCCTTAGCATTAATTTGGTTTTTTCTTGTTTCATATTCAGCGTGATCTAAAAGCCTTTGAACTTTTTGGAGAGCTTCATTAACAGCATTTTGAATTAAATCTTTTTCATTTTGTGCAGCTAATTTTATTTCATTAATTCTTTGAATTGAGCTTTCATCATTTCCATTTAATGAATTTAATTCTTCTGTTTTTGTAACTCTTACATTATTCCCTTCAGGTAATGAATCTAATAAGTCTTTTGCTTCTTTCTTTCTATCTTCAAAATTCTTAAATGCTAATGCTGCTCTTTCTATGTCTTGAATATCAGAAACTGTTAAATCATCTTTTGGTGCTTCTTCATTATCTTTTTTAAGTTGACCAAGTAACTCAGCTTTTTCTGATGCATCTGTTAAATCATCAATAGCTGTTTTAGCTCTTGTATAAGCTGCTGCTCTTGCGTTATCTTGCTGACTTTGTTCAGATGTAATTTCATTATTTATTTCATTTAATTTTTCTACAGTTCTTTCATCTTCGTTACTGTTATTCATTAAATTATTTATTTTATCAAGAAGTTCTCTTCTTTTTTCAGGGTCTTGGATTTTTTCAGCTTTAGCTTTAAACTCAGCTGCTTTTTCTTCTAACTCGTTTTCTTTATTTACTTTAGTTAACAATTCTTTAAGTTCTGTAATTGTTTTAGTATTATCGTTAATTAAAGTTTGTAGAGCTTTTTTCTTATCTGAAAGTTCTTGACCTTCCACTTGACCTAAAGCTTCTAAAGCTTTGTTTCTTTCGGTAGCGACTGCCGCTTCAGCTTTTTGTTTTAATTGCTTTAATTTTTCTTCTGTTTGATTATCAGCATTTTCAACATCAGTGTTTAGTGATGAATGCGAAGTTTGATCTGATCCAGATGATTCTAAGCCCGCAGTTAAGGCAATAGCATCTTTTGCTGCTTTTTTGAATTCAGCAATTTTATTATTTGTTTCTGTTACAATTGCATCTAATTCGCTTAAATCAACTTCTCTATGGTCGTCACTATCAGATGGGCTAGCTGCATCTTTTCTTGAAATAAGATTATTTTTAAATTCAGAACCATCTTGAAGTTTTGCTAATGCAGCGTTAACAGCTGCCTTTTTAGTTTGAATTTCATTATCTTCTCTAGCTTTTTCAGTTTGTGCCTCATTTAATATTTCTTGAGCTTCTGACTCAGTAGTTGCTACATCTAATCTTCTTTGTAATTCTGCTTTTTTAGCTGAGTTCATAGTTCTTAATGTATTAATTACTGCTTGAGCTTCAGATTTTTTGGTTTCAAAAGCTTTTTGTGTTGAAACTTTTGTCTCTAACGCATTTGCTAATGCCGTTGCAGCTGATGGATCCTCGTTAGATTTTATTTTTTCTAATTCTGCTTCATATTCAGCTCTTTTTGTTTGATCAGTAATTTGAGCAATATTAGTTTCTAATTGTTGTTTTTTAATCTCTAGATTTTCTTTTACTCTATTTTCTTCTTGAGCAGCAGTATCAATTTTGCTTATAATTGCATCTAATGCTGCTTTTACTGCATCTTGATCTTGATTTGGAGTATTCGTAGAATTATCCCTTAAAGCTGCTTCAAGTTGTTGAACTAATTCTGATTTTTTATCTGCTGTTTTTAAAGCATCAACTCTAGCTTTAAGTTCATTATATTTATTTTTATTAGCAACTTCCTTATTTTTATATTCAAGAGCCTTAGCTCTTATAGCATCTGCTTTTTCTTTAGTGTCTGCTTGATTTAATTCTGATTTAAGTGCTGCTTTCTTAGCATCATTCTCTATACCTTCTGTTTCATCTGATGCTGACTTTTTACTATCGGTGTATTCTTTTTGTTTAACAATTTCATCTTTTTTAGCTATAACCGCATCAGCATCTTGGGCTGCTTCTAATTCTCTCTCGAATCTTTGTCTTTCTTCGTCTGAAAGGTTTGCAGCTGAAGCTAATTCTGCTTTAGCACTTTTTTTCTGTTCTTCTTTACTTTCTTCTGCTTGAGCTTGTTTTAATAATTCGTTAAATGTTGAGTAATTTGAAGTTTTATTAGCTTCTGCTTCAGATATTTTATCAAGAAGTTTTTGTTTTTCAGGATTTGAATCATCTAACTTAGCAACTTCTGCTTTTGCTTCAGATATTTTATCATTAACAAGTTTTTCAGCTTTTGCTTTTACTGTATTTCTTTCTTCTTCAGTTGAAGCGTTAATAAGTTCTGAATTTAAGTTTGAAGCTTCTGATTCAGCACCTTCTAATTTGTTAATTGCACCTTTTGCTTCATCAAGAGCAGTTTTTAATTTAGTTTCTGCGGCTCTTTTAGCTTCTGCTGCGGCTTTTTTAGCCTCTTCAATATTCGCAATTGTTCCGTTATTAATTTTGTCTAATAATGCTTGTTTTTCAGGAGAATCAGCTAATCTGTTTGCTGCTGCTAATGCTTCGTCTTTTGCAGATTGTAAATCTAATTCCTGATTTATTTTAGTTTTTTCTTCATTTATTTTATTGAATACTTCTTCACTTGAAGAATCAATGTTATTTAATGCTTCAATTAGTTCTTGTTTTTTGTTTTCTGGCAAGTTTGAATCATTAATACTTTGTTTAAGATCATCAATTCTTTTGTTAGCAAGACCTTTTGAACCTATTTGTGCTTCCAATGCTTCTTCAGCTTGTTTAGAAATTTTCTCAAGTTCTTTTGCAACTTCGGCAGCTACTGCTTTATTGTTTTCATGAGTAAGTACTTTTTCAATTTCTTCTTTGTTATCAGCAAATTGATCTAATGAAGTAGCATCATCAACTTGAGCTAGTAATTCTTCTCTTTGATCATCAGTTAAATTTGGAGCAGCATTAATTTTTTCTTTAAGAACTTCTTTTTTAGCTTCTAAAAGTTTTTCATCACCATTTGAACCAGCTTGTGATTTAATTTCGTTTTCAATAGCTTCTTCAGCGGCTTTAACATCTTTTTGAGCTTGAGTATTTAATACTTCAGACAATTTTGCTTCAGCAGCACTTAAGGCTTCTAAAGTATTAGCTGCATTGATTTTATCTTTCTCAGCTTGTTTTTCAGTGTCAGAAAGTTTTGATGCATCAATTCTTTGGTTTGCAATTTCTTTTTGTTTTGAAATTAAAACATTTGATCCTTTTTCTTCAATAATTTTATTTTCAATTTCTTTTTGGATCTTAGCTAATTCTATTTCTTTATCTTTAGCGCTTAACTCATTATTATTAACTACATCATTTAATTTTTGTTTTAATTCTTCACTTGAATTAGATGATAATGCTTCTGCAAGTTTGTCAAGTTCAGCTTTTTTAGCAACAACTTTTTCTTCAGGGGTAACAACTGCATCCGCAACTGCTTTTTTAAGTTTTGCAACTTTATCTGTGTCTTTTACTTTGTCTGCTAATCTATTTAAATCTTCTTCAATTGTAGATGAAGTGTCTGAATTTTTATTTAAAACTTTTTCAAGTTCTGCTTGTAATTCTGCTTTTTTAGCAGGATTTTGAATATCTTTTAATAATGATTCAACAAGTTTCTTCTCATTTTCGTTTTGTTTTAACTGACTTTCTTCTTTAGAATCTAAAATTAATTCTGCTTGTGAATTTATATTTTCTATATCGCTAATAGAAAGTGAATCAGGGTTTTCTAATAACTTTTCTAACTCTGATTTTTTAGGATTAGATGCATCTAAGGCACTAACAGATTCACGTGCTTTTGTTAATGCATCTTTTTTGTCTTCTGTGTTAGCTTCATTTGAAGCTTCTGCAAGAATTTTTTGAACTTCGTTTGCATTCTCACTTGAAAGTGAATTTAATTTTTCTTTTAGTTCTGATTTTTTTGGTTCTTCTAAAGTATTGATTATATTTAAAGCTTCATCTTTAGCGTTATTAAACGCAACTTCTTTATTTGTTTTATTAGTTAAGTTCTTTAAATCTTCTTCTGAAGAATTATTTAATGAGTTTACTTCAGATAATAATTTTTCTTTTTCAGATTCTGGTAAATTTGAATTCTTGATTGTATTAACCAATACTTCTTTCTTAATATCGAATGCGCTTTTATCTGAATCTTTATTTTCTGAGCTTAATTGTTCATTTATTGAAGACTCGATTGAAGCAAGAGCATCTTTAACTTTTTGTGAATTTTCTTTTGATTTTTCATTTTCTAATTGCTTTTCAATCATTTCTTTATCTGTGTTAAATTCAGATAAAGATTTAGAAGATTCAACTTCAGCTAATAATTTTTCTTTTTCAGAAGGCAATAAAGTTGAATTATTAATCTTATCTTTTAACTGATCTTTTTTAACATTTAAAATTTCTTCTGCAGTCATTGAAGCTTCTAAAGCGGCTTCAATTTCTTTTTCAACAGCCTTAATATCGTTTTGTTTTTGTGCGTTTAAAATAGCATCTGCTTTTGTTGATGCTCTATCAAATTCTTTTTCATTTCTTGTGGCATCAATTTTAGCTTTTTCAGATTTCTTAGCTTCTTCAGAAAGATTAGATGAGTCAATTCTTTCTTTAAGCATTTCTTTTTTAGCTGTTAATAATTTGTTTTCGCCATCCTCAGCTTTAATTGCTTCTTCAATTTGTTTTTGAATTTCTTCTAATTTTCTTAAAGCAGCCGCAGGGTTTTTATCTGCATTTTCAACAGCATTAGCCAATGCTTCTTTTAATTCATTTAGTTTGCTATTGCTTGATTCAAGATTTGAAGTAGCAAATTTCTCTAATTCAGCTTTTTTAGCCTGAGCTTCTTCACTTGGTGTGATAATTGCTTTTTCAATTTTTTCTTTTAAAGAATCACTTAATGTTTTATCTGAAACAATATTTGCTAATTTATTTAAATCAGCTTGTAATTCTTTAGAGTTATCTGAACTGTTTTTTAGTTCATCAAGCTTATCTTGTAATTCAGCAGCTTTAGATTTATCTTTTATTGAATTAATTAGTGAAGACAAGTAATTTTCTGTTTGATCATTTTCAGAAACACGTCTACTTCTATCAGCTTCATATTCTTTTTCTGCTTCTTTTTCAATATTTTGTATATCCTTTATTTTTAAATCACCCTTATTTAATGAATCAATTAATTTGGCTTTAAAATTATTATCAGCACCTAAACGATTTATAGCCTCTATGGCTTTTGCTTTTGCTTCTTCAACTTTTTTAGGGTCTTCTTTCCCGGCTGCTAGGTCAGCTAAAATTGCTTTTGCTTCTCTAGCTATTGCTACAAAATCTTCATAAGTCTTAGCTTTTTTAAGTTTTGCTACTAGTTCAGGCTTTTTAGAATAATCATCTGGTAATGCATTAACAGATTCATTTGCCTCACTTTTAGCTCTTTCTAATTTGGCTTTTTTGGTAAGAATAACAGCTGTAGCTGTTGCTGCAGTACCTAATAAAAGTATTCCTGCACTTGCAGCTAATATTCTTTTACGTTTTTTATCGGCCATAATTTCTCCTTTTTAAAATTTTGAATATATTCTATATTAACACTATTATATGTTTTTTTTTTTTTTCAAAAGTTTTTTAAAAAACAAAACGCACTACTGGTTTTGTATTTTACCAGTAATACGTTTTTGAATTTTGTCTATCGAAATAATGTTGGCTTTTATAGTTGATCCAGGCTCAAAAACTTCATATTGACTAGTGTTTTTGTCTAAATTTAGATCCTTAATATGAATGAAAAGGTTTTCTTTTAAACCAATATAAACAAATATACCGAAATCAGTTATATTTTCAACTGTTCCAATAACCTCTTCACCTTCACTCAAGTCTTCAAAGTTCGTTATCGAACTTTTTAAAATGAATCCTGTTTTGTCTTTTTTGATCGGTTTAACATTTGATGAAAGCGCCTTTAAAATAAGTTTTATTTCATAAATGTTAACATTATATTTTTGAGCTAAAGTATCTGCGTTTAAAGACGAAACATCAATACCTTCATCAGTTGGTATTAGCCCATTATCATTAATTATTTTTTTAGCAAGATTATATGACTCAGGGTGAATAAAAGTTTTGTCCAAATAATTATTTGTGTTAAAAATTCGTAAAAAGCCAATAGATTGCTCAAAAGTTTTTGCTCCTAACCCTTTAACTTTTTTAAGATCATTTCTATCTTTAAAATCACCGTTTTCTTGTCTATGTTTCACTATATTTTCAGCAAGTTTTGAACTAAGACCTGATATATAAGTTAAGATAGACTTTGTTGCTGAATTAACATCAACGCCGATCTCATTTACTACTTTTTGTACCTTAAAAGTAAGATAATTATCTAATTCTTTTTGATTAACATCGTGTTGATATTGACCAACACCTATTGATTTAGGGTCTATTTTTACATACTCATTGAGAGGATCTAAGAATTTTCTACCAATGTTAATTGCACTTCTTTCTTCAACAGATAAATCAGGAAATTCCTCTATAGCTACTTTTGATGCAGAATATACACTTGCACCTACTTCTGAAACAACGGTATATTTAACTGTTATTTTATTGTTTTTAATTAAGTCAGAAATAAATCTTTCTGTTTCTCTTGAGGCTGTTCCGTTTCCGATAACAATTATGTCAATATCATACTTATTAATAAGTTTTAATACTATTTCAGATGACTCTTTTATTTTTTTAAATGGTTCATGAGGGTAAATTTTATCAATAGCTAAAACATCACCATTTTTGTTCAAAGCTGCAATTTTGCACCCGTTTTTAAAACCAGGATCAATCGATAATAATCTTACATTATCGATTGCAGGAGTATTAAGTAATTTTTCTACTGAATTTGAAAAAATTTCAATTGCAGCTGTTTCAGCTTTTGCAAATAACTCATTAAAAATTTCTCTTTCAATTGATGGTAAAATCAATCTCTTTAACGAATCAATAATAGCTGGCTTAAAATTGTTTTCATTAACTTTTCTTCTATCAATCATATACAAAATATATGATATGAAATTTTCTATTTTATAGTCGAAACTTAATGAAACAATATTTAAATTAACAGCTCTATTTATGGCTAAAATATTATGATTTTTAATATATTTTATTGGAGAACTAAAATCATAATAAATTTTGAATTTCTGCCTTTCATCATTAGCGTTCTTCTTTATTTTTGTTCTTAATAATCCAAAATTATAAATTCTTTGTTTTATTTCCTCTTTTATATTAAGATCTTGAGATATTCATTGAGCTATAATATAATTCGCTTGCTCAATAGCGAATTCTACGGTTGCAACATCTTTTGTTAGATATTTTTTAGCTTCTAGTTTTATATCAAAATTGATATTTTTGTTAGTGAATATCGTTTTTGCAAGAGGTTCTAAACCAAGCTTTATTGCTTCAGTTGCTTTAGTTATTTTACCTACTTTGAAAGGTTCGTATAATGATTCTAAATCACTTTTAATATTTGTATTTTGAATCTTAACCAAAAGATCATCCGTTAAAAGATTTTTTTCTTTAAGGGTTTCAATTATTACTTCTTTTCTTTTGTTAAGTGATTCATAATATTTAAAAAACTTATCAATTTGATAAATTTGCTCTTCATTAAGACCGCCAGTAGCGCTTTGTCTATATCTAGAAATAAATGGAACAGTATCTCCATTAAAAAGCATTTCTAAAACTACTTTAACTTGCTTTTCTGTTATTTTTAATTCTTGACTAGTCGTTGTTATTGCTTGAGATTCTATATTCATAATTATTGCTTTCTATTTTTGTTTTGTGAATTTTGGATTTTATTTCTAAAATGTATTTTTTCAGGCAATGTAGTAGTTTTGAAAATTTTCATAGTTTGTTCAATATCTTCAATATTTATTGATTCAGGTAATTCTTTAGAGTAAAGAGACATGTCATTTATTTTTTCTTCTAGTTCATTTAGCTTGCAAATTATAACGTGTTCAGGAATATTGCTAATTTGAATTATTGCTTCATCAGGTAAAACAATTAATGATGCATACGGAACGTTTTTATTTAAACTTTTTATTACATTTTTGATGTGATATTCATTTTGTAAAATAGGATTATTTACAGGTATTTTTTTATTTTTCTTCTTTAAACTTAAAAAGAATTTTTTACTTCCTGCATCACCTGATATGTTTCCGTTAAAATTTTTATATTCTACAACTACTAAAAAAGAAGGTGAAACAAGAATTGAATCAACTTCATATATATGATTTTCGAATTTATAAACACCACCTTCAATATACCTAAAGTTTGTATTCTTTAAAATTTTTTTTATTCTTTCATTTGCGGCGTCTTCAAACATAAAACCTTTCTTCTTATCTTTATATCCATAAATATACTTCCATAATATATATCACACTATTAAACTTACTAAAATTAAAGTAAATAAGATCATTAATAAAATTGTTACTATTAAAAATTGTTTTTCACTCATATAAGCCCCTTTTATCTTAAAATTATAATATAAAAAATCACCTATGGTGATTTTTATTTATTTTTATCATTCATACTTGGTTTAATCATGTTTTTTGCTTTATAATTTTTAAATCCAATAACTTTAACAACAAAAGGATTAAATACTTTTTCAGTAAAACCTTGTAAGAATATATAGAATAAAGGAGCTATAAAAGTACCAATTAACATAGAAATAGTACCAGATACAACACCATTTCATGCGTATGAAGTTGCATTATTTTCAAGATTACCTAATAAATTATGTGTATATGCTTGGAAACCTTGTGTATTTGAATTTTCGAACATTAATATAGGTAATTGTTGCGCTAAACCTCTTGCTGGGTTAATAGCTGCTGTTCCACCTAAAATACCCATTCAAACACTGAATGAAATAATTGCCATAATAAATGTATCTCTATATTTACCTTCAATTCTTGGTGAAAATATAGGAACTAACAAAATTGTAGTAATTGATAATTCTACAAATACTATTCAAATTGAACCTGTAATTAATTTTGTATCAACTGAACTATTTTTAAATGGTGCAAATACTTTGTCTGCTGCTGAAATAGAGTTTATTGGCATATTTGCAACGAATTCTTGACCAACTTGACTTTTTCCAACTGCATAAATAATTAAACCAGCTAATAATGCACCAATAAATTGCATAAATATCTTAAATGAAGCATATCATCCATCATTTGTTCCATTTAAATATCTTGTTAGAGTAACTGAAGGGTTTAAATCACAACTTCATCTAAGAAATATAAATAATACTATTCCAACAGCTATAAACCCTGCGAAAAATCCTACTAAAGCAGGGTGAATTAAATATTCTTCAATAACAACTGGTTTTGCTTTCGCTAATTTAATAACTGTACTTAATCCAGCTAAAAATAATGAAAGTAAAATTGTTCCAATAACTTCTGAAAATCCGTGAATAACTCAAGTAATTAAGTCTTTTGGTTTTTCAGCATTGATTCTTGTTGATTTTTTTAAATTAAAGTAACTAAATCATGATTTAAAAAATTCTCATGAGCTTTTTAATGTAATATTGTTTTTCTGTTTGTTAACCATTTTTGATCATTCCATTTTCCATAATAATTAATGCATTGTCAAAAATACCTTTTTCTGCTGAGTCAGCATTTTCTAAAGTAACTTTTGCAATTTGTGTTAATGCTAAATCTGTTAAGAATGCTTGGTGAGATGTAATTAATACATTCGGCATCTCAATAAGTTCTTTTCATTGTGGATCTAATTTTTTAAGGTCTTCAATTCTTGCAGAAACATCTTCGTAAAATCTTCCTTCTTCTCTTTCAAGAACGTCAGTAGCAAGACCTTTAATTTTTCCTGATTTTAGCCCGTTAATAACTGCTTCTAATTCTAAAATTTCTCCACGCGCAGTATTAACAACTATGACACCATCCTTCATTTTATTTACAGCAGCTTCATCAATTAAGTACTTTGTTGAAGGCAATAAAGGACAGTGGATAGAGATAAAATCAGATTCTTCTAGCAATTTTGCTAGTGAAACAAACTCAATTCCTAATTTGTCAGCTAAATCAGGAAAATTTTCTTGTGCAAAAGCGTCAAAAACCAATACTTTAGCCCCAGTAGCTTTTGCAATTCTAATAAATGTTTGCCCAATTTTTCCTGAGCCAATAACTCCAACTACAGAGTTACCAATACATTTACCATCAAGTCCGTTTAAAGAAAAATTATATTTTTCTACTCTCTTGTTTGCTTCGATTAGATTTCTATTTAAAGCAGATAAACCTGCAAAAGCAAATTCACCAATACTTTCTGCTGAATAGTTAAAAATTCTAAAAACTTTTATACCTAATTCATTTGCGGCTGCAATATCAATTTTATTGTAACCCATTGATCTTTGGAATCAATATTTAATCCCTAATTTTGATAATACATTTAAAATTACTTTATCTCCATATGTATTAACAAATCCACAAACTGCATCAAATCCTTTTGCTAATTTTGCAGTATTCAAGTTTAAATTTTCTTTGAAAAATGTAATTTCATGTCTTCCTTCGTTATATTTTTCAAAATACTTAACATCGTAGTCTTTTGCATCAAAAAATGCTATTTTCATATTCAACTCCTAAAAAAATTATTTTAAAAATATTTTAATTTCAGCTTTTTAAAATCTTTTTATATTATATAAAAATTTACATTTTTTAATAACTGATTTTTATAATCTTAAAAATAATAAAAATTCAATAAAAAAGTTATTTACCTTATGATAAATAACTATGAAATTAGATGTAGAATAACATGTATTTTGAGCTTATTTTTGAACATTTAACTCCTTATTTAGGAGTTAAATGTTTTTTCATTTTTTATTTATAGAAGTCTGCACTTTTTTGAAAAAAAGTGGCAAAAAACTTAAGCAAAAAAATTTTTTTATTTTTTTGCTTTTTTAAATTTATAAATTTACGCATTTTTTCTAAATTTCCCTACATCAAAAGAGCAATTTTTATTTTTAAAATTTTCATAAAAAATATTAAAATTATTATGCATCAATTCTTATATCATCATTGATGCTTCTGTGCAATGCTCGGAGTATGCTTAAGTATTCGGACATGATTTTATTAGCTTCAAGATTACTATCTTGGGCATTCACGGAAATACTATTAAATTTTGAGATATATAATTCAAGAGTTTTAAAAAACGAATTTGTTTTATTATGGATAAATGCTAGTTTCCCTACGGCTGGAATAGAGTAATCTAATCCTTTCTCTAAAGCTCACATTTCTGTTAAACTTAGATATTTTCCGTTAGGTTCCTTAGCAAAGTATTTTTTATCATTATATTTAAAATACAAATTATCATCCGAAGAATGCACTAATAAAACGTCAGAATTATAAGGGAAGATAATTCTTTTGTTATACATATCAAAGGCTGCGTAATTTTTACCTTGGTATCTAACAACACCATTTAAAACTTTTCTATTAATCTCTAAATCAACGGCTCAATTGCCGTTTTTCTTTCCCTCTTTTTGAAAAACATTTTGTTTAGAAATTATTTTTTTATTCCTGATATTGTAATAATTTTGAAATACTTCATTATTTTTCTTCAAATCATCAATATTTTTATATCCGTTTTCGTGAATAAGTAACGGATATTGGTCTAGTGATGTCCTAAAAGATCTTTCAACATGTGGTTTATGTTTTGGATTTGATGAACTTAGTACTTCTATTCCCTTTTTATTTAAAACTTTTTCAAAGACTGTTTGTGTGTTTTCGCTTCCTCAAAAACTTCTTCTTTTATCAGTATAGATTTTCTTTGGGAATCCATACTTTTTAAATACAATTTCTAGTAGTCTTTGATATCCTAATGTTGTTTCTTGTTCTTCGAATCATGCTGCTAACAATGTTCCTGTTGCTACATCTATTGCATGATAAAGATATAATGGTTTATCATTTTTCAAGTATGGTTCAAGTTGTGCATCAATCTCAACAATTTCGCCGAATTTTAGATTTTTCTTTAGATTTAAAACTTGTCTTTGTTTTTCGTTTTGTTTAATCTGTTGATAATAATTTTTTAATATCAATGTTATATCTTCTGAGGTTTTTTTCTTTGATAATCTTGCAACCCTTCTTCCTCTCTTGGTTGTATGTATATTAAATAAACCTAATTGATTAAATCTCTTAACTAAAGTTTTGTAAGAAATTTTTTCTCTTATAAAAGAACCATACTCAGAATTGAAGTATGTTTTAATTGAAAGTTGATTATTTGTTAGATCTCTATTCAAAATAAACTGACATGTTTCTAAATAATTTTTAAAGACTAATTCTATTTCTGCATCAGTTATTTTGTAATTTCTTTGATGATATTTATTTTTATGTGAGACAACAATTTCTTTTTTGCTTTTAATAACTTTTTTATATCTTTTTACAGTTGATAAACTAAGGTTTGTAATCAAGCTAAGATAAGATAAAGATTTTTCGATATTTTCAGCAATCAATTTTAAAGATTGTTGTTTTTTTATTTCAAATTTTGTTAAATTTTTATACTTAAATAAGTTGTGTGTTATTTTCATAAATAACTTATACCACTTTCTTGTTAAATAGGCTCATTTTATATGAGATTAATATGTGGCTCAAAATATATGTTATTACACAGTTATTTACCTTATGATAAATAACTATGAAATTAGATATTTTTTTATATAATATTTTTGAGCCGACATCGAGATTATAAGTAACTCATTGTCAAACTACCTTCAGAAATGAAGGTTATTTTTTTACTTTATATTTAAGTTTTTCTAAAATTTTTATGACGTACTCATCCATTTTATCACTTAAATAAATCTCAAATTTATTATTTTGTACATTTGAAAAAGCGTGTTCGTCTAGCGTTTTAAGAGATGAAGGAAGAAAAATTTTCTTTAATGAAGTTAAATTATTCAAAAAGTCAGCAGGAAGATTTTCGACGCCGTCAGGTATGATAATTTCTTTAATATTTTTATTAAATGAAATATCATGCATTTTGAATTTTGTATTAGGATGGAATGTAATAGTACTATGAATTTTTTTTGGGATACTAATTATATTTGAAAAATTATTACTATAAAGGATACCTCCATAACTCTGATATCAATAATTTCCTGGTTCAACATTAATTTTTGTTAAATTATCTACATCAATTGAACCTTTTCAATCCTCAATAATTTTTACTGTTTTAGGAAGTGTAATTTCGCTATTTTCATATTTTTTTGGCACAACCAATAATGTTTGCATATCTTTTGTATATAAAACACCATCTTTAGACGCAAAGTGTTGATTTTTAGGACTTACTTCAAATCATTTAACTTTATGTGTTCCACCTGAATAATCAATTCTCTCAATATTTTCTCCTATGTAAAGTCTTTCTGTTGTATCTAAAACGTTTTGTGAAATACTTACAACTTTATGAGCTTCATCAATTGATTCAAGCGGTTTTAATAAATCTTTTTTATCTGTATCTATATTTCTAAAAGCAGAAAAACCTCTATTATATTCATATTCAAAACCTTCTATGGCCTTATGTGCATCAATTACTTGATAAGCTCTATGCCATCTTGAAAAACCTTCACCAGATCCTTTAAAGTTAACATTTCCTCCCCAAGTTGGATCAGAATGGAAAAAGCTATTAGTTTCATCATCGTAAACTAAATTTCATTGGTGATCACCATACTCTGATCAACCAATAACTACAACATTCTTAACATTTATTGAATCTAACATTGCTTTATATAAATTGCTATAACCACCACAAACAGCAAATTTTTTTTCAAAAGCCATTTTAGGATCAATCGCTGCTTGTACGTTTCCGTTATGTGCATATTTTAAATTAGAGTGAATTCAATCATATATAACTCTAATTTTTTCTATTCTGGTATTCGCTTTATCTTTTGCATTATTTAATATTTCTTGTGTTTTTTCTGCAATGAAATCCTTATGAGCTTTTTGATAATCATGCTTGTAATAATCATTAATTGAATCTACAGAAAATAAACTCATAAAATACTTTGCTTCTTCATTTATTTGAATATTTTCATTAACTCTTTGCCCATAATCATTTGGACTTGTGTTTGAATTTTTAGAACCTTCGCTAACCAATAAATCTTCCTTGGTATAACTAACATTTGCTGCCTTTTCGTAATTTGTTTTGACTTCATTAAATATTTTTTCAAGCTCTGTCTTTTGTTTTGAATAATATTCGTCTATTTTTATGTATTGTTTTGTTACAACATTGTAATATGTCTCGTTAATAATATTTTCCAATTGATCTTTATACTCTTTATATTTTAGTTCTTTTAAGTTTTTATCTATGAAAGATGAAACGGAATCTTTTAGTTCTAAATAATTTTCTTGAGGATTATTTTTTGACTCTATTTCTTTTTTCTTTTCTTCTTTGTTTGCAATATTAGTTGGTTTTTTATCATCTTTTTTATTATTTATAACTTCAGTAGGAATGGTTTTATTTTGTTTTTTGTTATCACTTGTTTTCGAAGGACTGGTTGATACTTTTGTTGGATTAATATTTTCTTGTCTTTTAGAAGTATTTTCCTTATCTGTTTCTGATTTAAGAACTGGTTGATTATTTTTTGAGGAATCATCAGTGTTTGTTTTATTTTTATCATTTTTAACAACTTCGTTATTTTGTATGTTGCAAGAAGTTACTGATAACAATGATGCTGACAATATTAAAAATCCCGCTAATTTCTTTTTCATTTTTCTCCTTAATTTAATAATAATTAATTATATATAATTTAAGAAAAAAAACAAAAAAATGGCATATTTGCCATTTTTTTCTATTTTTTGAATTTAAACTCTTCTGGATATGTATTCAATGATTGAGGGAATAAATTAGTTTTCATATTTGGATAAAGTTTTTTCAAAGCTTCACGATAAGAATTTTTTTGATTTTCGCCACCACCATAAATTAAATCATATTCTGGTAGTTTATAATCCGGTCCATATAAACCTTTATAATCAAAACCTTCTGATCTAAAAGCCGCAAACATTCCGGTTCTAGCTGCACCATTACCAGAGTGAAAAATTCCTACTAGTTCATTTTTCTGATTCCTAAATGATGATCCTGATGATCCACCATAAGGCACGTAACTTTTTGATAAGTAGTTTAGACCAAATGCAATTAACTTGTCATTTCCAGATTGGTAGAAATCATCACCGGTATGAGTTGCAGAAATGAAAGCATCTAATACTCCAGGTTTGTTAGTGAAAGTTCTATAACCTAGTTGTGAAGATAAATAATTTCCTAAATCTTTATACTCTTTTGTGTATTCATTTTTATGTCAGTAAAATTCTGGATTAGAATTAGTTCATAAAGAATTGGTTTCTCTTCTATTTCCTCACCTATCATCATTAGGTATTGGATCACCATTTTCATTTAAAAGAAAATAATCTTCAAAAGAAGCTGGATAACCTAATGCATAAAGGTTATCACCTAAATATTCTTTTTTATCACTTTCTTTTTTGAGCATTGGTCTATCTATTTGTGAATAATCACTTAAATAAGAAGTGGTTTTGAATCTTATGTGATTTTGTTCATCATTTGCATAATTATATGTTATAAATTTTGCAAATTCTGAAGGCTTATTCATAATGTCGTCATATTCGTTATCAATAACTCTCGAAGGATTATTTGATAAAGCCCATATTTGACTTGAGTTTATATTATTAAAATCAAATTCTAAAACAGCAAAATCTGCATATTCTTCTAAGTTTTTATATTTTCCTTTCTGAGTTGCTGTTAAATAATCTGAAGGCTTAGAATTAAGAAAGTCTTTTGCTTGAAAAACTTTTTTAACTAAACCTTGCCTAATTAATGGTTGATCAAAATAAAATCTTTCAATATCTTCATCATCATTAACTGTTGAAAATTCTTTATCAAAGTTAGCATCTTCTCTTATTTTAGTTATCATAACCTTAATTGTATCGTCTCTAAAAGCATCGGCAACGTGTAAATTTGTTCCAAAATATCATTTTGTAGGATATGACCCATCTTCTTTTTTCTCAAAATCTAGAATTCACATCGTTCCAAATGTACCATAAGAGTGACCATCTTTAGGATTAGTAAATTCAACACTGTATGTTTGTTTTGCTATTTTTTTATAATGATCGTTAACAAGATTTCTAGCTAACCCACTGTAACGTCATTGATTTCTACCTATAGAATCTGATCTAACAGGTGCTTTATCAACCTCTTTGCCTTCTGAAAGACTTAGTCCTTCAAATTCTCCTTGATCATTAAATTTAGGTAATGTAAAACCTTTTAGATAGCTTGACTCATATGAATCAACGCCGATTTCTTTAGCTTTTTTATCAAAATCTAAAATAGCTTTTTTAGAATTTAAATTAATATCTTTATGATAGTCAGTTGGGCTAATCCCTTTAAATTTCAAATGATTAGATAAAGCTCTTAAATAAGTAATATTTTCAATATCAAACCTGTCTTTATGAGATAAAGATGAATAAATAACATAATCTTGATCAAGAGGTTCATATGGTTCTAATTGTATATTGAAATTATGGTCAGGAGTTCCGTTTTTTGGGTTGTTTCTAAATCCGTTGAAGGTAAATTTTCTTACTATTTTACTATCAGGGTTGTTCTTATTTTCAAATTCAACAATTATACCGATAGCTCCAAGCCAATCAGATACCTTTTGGTCTTTTTGTTCGATAAAATGGTCAATTGATTTAATTGAATAATTAAAGAGACTTGAATTTCCGCCGGAAACACTAATTTGCAAATCATCCAGTTTTAATTCTGAAGGATAAATTTGTAATCTATCAGTTGTTGTTTTAGAAAAAGAAACTAAATTAGCACTTATCTCACCTAATTCATCCATTTCAAATTCAAAATCTTTTTCAACAATATTTGAATTGTATTTCTTGTCTTCTTTAGAATATGTTAATTGTATATTAATATTATCAGATTCAAGTTTTGATAATGTAAACTCACCAATAAAAAGGCCTTTTTCATTTCTTAATGAGTTAAGAGTTACTTTTTCATTTTTATTTATAATCAAATAAAAATTTGAAAGTGTTTTTATATCTATTTCTTGATTAGATGTAAATCAAAAAGTAATTTTTCTTGAATTTTTAGATAGTTGGGCAAGGCCAAAGTTGTTGAAAACATGGTCTTCTAAATTGATAGTTTCTATTTCATTAATAGATCAGTTGTTATTTATTTTAGGATTATCGCTCCCGTTTACGATATCCTTACTAGGTTTTTCAATTGGTTTGGGTTTTGGTTGCATATTTGTAGAATTATTATCAGAAGGGTTATTATTATTATTGTTGTTGTTGTTATCAGTAGAATTATTATTTGTATTGTTTGATCTCTTAACATCACAAGACACACTTACAGAAAGGGTTGTTAAAACAAAAGGCAAAGATAAAAGTCCAAAGGACTTTCAAATTTTTTTAGTATTTTTTCTCATAGAATTATTTTTCTAATTTTCCTTGATTTTCCAATTCTTCATCAGTAGGAATATCCAAGTTAGAACCTATATATTGGAAAATTTCGGGACTTTGTTTAAGGTATTTACCTTCAAGAATTCTAATAACACTATCCACAGTGTCTTCAAGTGGAACGAATACCCCAGGAGCTTTTGTAAAATGTTCAGTCATGAAAAAGTTTTGAGTGAAGAAGTTTTCAAGTTGTAATGCTTTTCTAACTGTGTTTTTACTTTCTTCATCAAGTTCATCAAATCCTAGAATTAAAATAACATCTTCTAAATCTTTGTATGCCTTTAAAACTCTCTTGGCTTCAACTATGGCATCAAAATGTTTTTTACCTAATAATTCAGCACTAACTGAGTTTGATTGACTAGCAAGAGGGTCAAAAGCTGGGAAAATATTTTTTGCTGATTGAGCACGTGAAAGAACCAAACTTCCATCAAGGTGATTAAATACAGCAACAGCAGACGGATCAGATAAATCATCCATTGGTAAGAACATTGTTTGGAATGATGTAATTGAACCATTTTCATTTTTAAATAAACGATCTTCTATGCTTGCAACATCACTTTCTAATGTAGATTGATATCCACCCACAGATGGACGTTTACCTAAAGTAGCACTAGTTTCATTTTCCGCTTGTAGAAAACGGTAAATGTTGTCAATGAATAATAAAACATCTTGTTTTTCATTATCTCTTAGATATTCTGCAGCAGTAACACCAATAGGAACAATTGACATACGCGCACCAGGTGATTCGTTCATCTTAGAAATATACATTACTGACTTGTCCATAAGATTAGATGAATCAAGTTCGTTGTAAAGTTCGATAGCTTCTCTAGAACGTTCCCCTGAACCGATAAATATATTTGATGTATTTTCACTTTGCTTATTTATGTTAAAAATCATCTCTTTCATTAAAACAGTCTTACCAACCCCAGCACCACCAAAAATACCAAGTTTGTAACCTTTAATAATTGGTATAAAGAAGTCAATTGCTTTAATTCCTGTTTCGATAAATTCGATATTATTTGATAAAAATCTTTCATTATTTATTGTTGAATTCATTTCCACTCTTGTAGGATTTGAGTATTGAGGTAATAATGCTTCACCCCTAAATGAATAAATATTATTTAATGAATCTTTACCAACTGGTACCATAAAACTGTGACCTAAATTTGTTACTTCATCATTAATTGAAATTTCTTGCGAATTATAAATAATAATAGCTCTAACTGTTGTATCATTTAAAATCCTCTTAACAAGTAAAAATGTTTTCCCGTAATGAAGAGTTAGTAAATAATTTACTTTTGGAAGATTTTCCTTGCTAAATTGAACTTCTATAACGTCAGATCATAAATTAATAATTTTTCCTGTCATTATTTATCTCCTAATCTTGTAGCCAATTCTTCTAAGTAGCTTTCTTCAAATGCCACAAAATCATGGTCTAGTGTAATATCTCATTTTAACCCAACATAATTAGAATATTGTTTTAATGCTGAGGCAAAAAATGTTCTTAATAATGCATCATCATATACTTCATTATCATCAATAATCTTATTAAATGCTGATTCAGCTTCTTCATTTGTATTAATCAATAAATCTACAAATTGTAAGGCTTTTTCTTGGTCTTTTATACCACTAAAAAGTCCTCATGAAATTAATTTCGAAGTTAATAATACTGTTCTATTTGAATAAATTGCAAAACCTTTTTGATTAAATAGTTTTTCAATTAATTTTCCTTTATTTAATAATTCTGTTGTTTCTTTATTAAAATCATAATCTAACATTGAAAGTTTTAAGTGGCGTTTGTATTTTCTAAATGCTTTACCTATCTCTGCCGCAACTTTTGTAACACTTCTACTTTGAACACTTGAACCTGTACGAGAAACAGAAAGATTAATGTTTATAGCTGGTAAAATACCTTGAGAAAATAAGTCAGAACTTGTAACTATTTGTCCATCTGTTATAGAAATAATGTTTGATGATATTAATGATGTAATATCCCCATCTACTGTTTGTAAAATAGGCAATGCTGTAATAGTTTTTCTGTTAACAAACGAACCTGAACGTTCTAATAATTGTGAATGTGAGAAGAACGTATCACCAGGCATGGCTTCTTTACCAACTGGTCTATCTGTAAGTAGGGCAATTTCACGAATAATATTTGCGTGCTTGGTTAAGTCATCAAAAACAATTAAAACATCTTCGCTATATGAAATATTTTCTGCATGTGCCATACCAATATATGGTGCTAAATATTGTTCAAAAGCACTTGTTGAAGGGGCATCAATTATGATAGTGTTTTCCATTGCGCCATATTCTTTTAGTGTGTTATAAATTCTTGAAATAGCTTCTCTTTTTTGACCTATTGCAACATATATTGACTTAATACCATCTTTTGCTTGATTGATAATTGTGTTTAATGCGATATGTGTTTTACCAGTTTGTCTATCACCTATAATTAATTCACGTTGACCTTTTCCGATAGGAATTAATAGGTCTACAGCAACAATACCAGTAAATAATTGTTCGTTTAAAGTTTTAACTGACATAAGTTCATGAGCTAATTCAAAAACTTTTGCGCCTCTTGGGGGTAGTGTTGAATAATTTTTTTCCGGAAAAGGAAGAACGATATTACCAAAAATATCAATCACATTCCCGAATAAGTTTGAAGGAGTGTCTACTCTAGCTTCGTCATTTTCTAAAATAATCTCAGAACCAATTTTAAGTTCGTTTTCTTTACTGTTAGCAATTAAAAACGCTTTTTCAGATGTAGCATTAATTAACATAAGTTTAATGCTAGGGTTATCTTTTAAATGGTAAAATTGTCTTTGCTTATAGTGGAAATTACCTGTAACTTCTACTATGTAATCAAATATAGATGTAATTATTGGATTTTTATTCATTTTAAATTCCTCCTAATCCTAAAATAATTAAAATTATTCCTGTAACTAAAATAATTCCAAAAACAGTTGCTAATAAGATTGATAATTTTTTATGTTGTTTTCATTTAGCAGAATTTATTATTTTAAATAGCGCATATGCATTTACTATGTTTCCAAGAAAACCAATTAATGACAATGCTATACCAAAATTTGTAACAATGCTATTATTTGTTTTTCTAGATTCATTGTTTAATTCTGTCATTTTTTTATAAGCTTCAGCTCTTTTTTCATCTTTGTTAGCTAATTCAATGATCTCGTTAGAAGTAGGTGTTGAAGACGAAGTCGCTTCAGCTGAATTCACTCTTGGTTCACTTTCGTTTGGTTGTTCAGGGTTTTCTGTATGTGCCGGTTTTGAAGGTTGTTTTAAACTTGGGTCATTAACAACAACTTGAAGCAATAATAACTCTTTTGATACTGTTTCTAAATTAGCTATAAATTTTGAATATCAATTTGTTACATTAAACGTTGATAAGTCTGTAGACTTTCTTAATTTATATATTTTTGTTTCGAGGTTTAGGTAAAATTTATTTAACTCATCTAAACTTCAATTATTTTTTTCAAATTCTTCTGCTAATTCCTTGTTATTTATTATTCTTCTTTTAAGACCTTCTTTTTTTCTATTTAATGCATCAACTAATGAAAAATAGTATGGAAAATTATTTATATTAGATGTTTTAAGTGAAGATAATACTAATTCTCTTAAGTTAGCATCAAACCCACTTGTTGAATTTACAATATCGTCTAATTTTAATTCATCTTTATATGCTTCAATAACTCTATTGTAATTGTTGATAAATTTTTCGGTGCTAATAAGTTGAACACTACTATTTACTATTTGGAATAATGCATCAGATAAAATTCCGCTGCCAAGCTTCTCGTAATCGATATTTTCATCTATCCCAAGACCTCTATATAGTTTTGAAAAAATATCTTTAATAACATTATATGATCTCTCTGTTAATAAAGCATTTTTCTGATCCTTATTATGCATGTAAACTTCTGTGCTATAAGTTCTTTTTGCTTGAGTATTTACTAAATCACGCAACTCAACTTTAGCAATATATTTATCACCCTCTTTTTTGACTTCTAGAACTTTATATTCATATCTAGTGTTAACAGGATTTTTAAAGAAGAATATATCTTGCTTAACACTAAATAAAGAAACTATATTTGATTCATTTAGATATTGTCATTTTAATTCTGGGGCTAAAGCAGGTATACCTTGAGAAACTTCTTCTGTTTTAACAGGGTCTTTTGCTTTATCATCTTCAGGAAGCGGCTCATCTTGTGGCTCATCCTTAGGTTGTTCTTGATTTTGAGGTTGTTCTTCATCTTTAGTCAATTTAATATTTAATTCTATATCAAAATCCGTTACCCTAGGTTTTACTTTTGAAATAATATAATCATCCCAATTATTAAATCCTTTAGGTGGCGTAATATTATAAGATTCTTTGCTATTAGCGTCATCAAAATTTAATTTAAAATCTTTGTCTAATTCAAGAACATCTTTTTCATCATAAACTAGTTTTCCAAAACCTTCGTTCAATGCTTTTGCGTACTCTGTTAAAGAAGATTCAAACTTAGCCTTGTCAAAGTGGTTTATAGCGTTTTTTTCTGTCGGATTAATTTGAGCACCTTCTCCTAGAGGTTTAACATAATCTGTAGGATCTGATAGTCCTGTTCAAACTGAATCATAATCTTTGTTATTATATTTAATTTTTGATATATTAACATTTCTGTTTCTTGATATCATTCAAGGGAAAATTAAATTTAATCCATTTTTAACGGGGTCATCGATAAATTTTTGTTTATTTTTTTTGAAATATTTATCGACAACTTTTAAGTATGTTATTTTACTTAATCTTTTTTTGTAATCTGTCTCTAATTTTTCGACTTTACTAATTTGGTCTTCTATATATGAAGGTAAGTTGTCTAAAGCAGATTTGATCATTTCTTTCAATTGTTTATCTGCTATTTCTCTAAATTTCCCAAACTCGGGGTCGTTTTTTGGTTCTTTGGGTTTTGCGGGCTTATCGGGAGTTGAAGTTCTGTTATTATTCGTATTTGTTTCTGCGGATAAAACAGATAATGGAACAAAAATTACTGAAGAAATTAATATAGATTTAAAGAGTGTTTTAATTTTTTTATTCATAATCTTCTATCTCCTCAAGTTTAAGTAATTTTCTCATTGTGAGCACAAAATTCTTGTATTCAAGATTTTCTAGTTCCATAATTTCTTCGATTGATCAACCAAAGAATTGATTAGATGTAAGTTCTAAA
Organism: Mycoplasmopsis canis PG 14; assembly: GCF_001553195.1. Taxonomy (NCBI): domain Bacteria; kingdom Bacillati; phylum Mycoplasmatota; order Mycoplasmoidales; family Metamycoplasmataceae; genus Mycoplasmopsis; species Mycoplasmopsis canis. The sequence goes on from NZ_CP014281.1 coordinate 319,904, forward strand.
ATTCTTTTTTTATTGGTTGATATTTCGTCATTTAGCAGAACAGGTTTTTTTGATTCTTTAAAAAAGTTCATTTCTGAAAAGGTTTTTATATCAATTTCATCATTAGTTACAACAAAATTAGCATTCTCAAGGAAAACGAAAAATACATTGTTCGATTCCTTATTCATGAATTTTAATAGCAACCTAGGGTATGAGCCAATAGTGTTGTCGCCTATTTCGACCCAACTATCTTCATCATTGTGATTGATAAAAATTTCATAACCGTGTCCTATTTCTTTCTTTTTCCCGTTTAAGAAAGTAAGTAATATTTTTTTAAAAGTCATTAGTTATTACCTTCTTCAAAAATTGTCTTTTTCTTTTTTGTAAGTAATATAATCTCTTCAATTTGTTTTTCTTGTTTAAATCTATTTACTCTTTTAGAAACAAGAAGTAAGTCTTCATCTATTTGTTTGATTTTTTTATCAATAGTTACAAGGTTATTTTTTGCTGAATAGAATGAAGATTCAATTATTAAAGAATTAACTGCATTTTCTAGAAAAACAAAAATTTGAGATTCAATAAAGTTTTCAATATTCGGATATATTTTTGTGTTATTAATGTCTAGATTATTATTTTTGTTTGTTTCAATGTTGAGTAACTTATCAACATCAAAATTTTCAAGAGGTAAAACAGTAAATGGGTCTTTATAATTTTTGTTTGAGTTTAATACAAAGTTGACTTTTGAATAATTATTTTCAACAAATAAAATTCTTATCATCTTTGTTAGGATTGTTGAAAGATTTTTAATAGATGAATTTTCGAAATACTTAATCACGTTGAGTTCGTTTTGGTCTGCGAACGTTTTAGCTCTTTCGCCAATTGTTATAAAATCAATGTTGGAATTTTTAACTCTATTAAGGATTTCTTTTTCATATCTAGAATATGAATCTGTCCCATATTTTTGCTCTTCTGTTATATAAATATATAATTCTTTTGATTTTCTAAAAAAGTTTTTAGCTTGTTCGATTTTATTTGATTGTATAAAGTTATTTTTTATATTATATTTTGTTTTTAAACTATTTAATAATTTAGAATTAAGTAGTGAATTATCAACGTAAAATGATAATTTTTTAGTTAAATTTAAAATGTTGATTAATAAAATGTTTTTATCATTGTTTACTTTTAGTTTAATATTTTCCAAGTTTTGTTTCTTTTGTAAAAGTTCTTTAATATGCATTATGCGATCTTTGAAGTAAGTTCTTTGCTAAAGAAAAGTTTTAATGAATCATAATCTTGAAAAATAACTGTATTAGGAATAATTTCTAAATAATAACCTTTTTCTAATAATTTTCTAATTTCAACATTCATATCATACATAAGACGATTCATTGTATAATCTTCATCTCTATCAAAACTATTAACATAATTATCAGAATAAAACTCTTGTTGGCTAAGTAGAGGGACCATAGTTACTGAGCTATATTTTAAGTTTAGATTAAATGTTATTGTAAAATCTGCAAACTTAATTTCCTCCCTTTTTTCAACCGCTTTTTCTAACCTATTTTTGATTTCTTTAAATTCAGAAGAATTAAATCCTAAATTATTATTTAATAACGGTTTACTCATTATTGTTTCAAAAGACAAAATCTTTGAAGATTGCTTTTCAACTATTTCATTATATTTGCTGTATAAATCAAAAAGTTGTTCTTCATTTACTGATTTTTTTCTGTTAAATAAAAATATTTTTTTCATATTAGTTTTCCTTTTCTAATTTAAGATTTTTTTCTTTCAAAATTTTTATCATTATAGTTATTTGAAGTTGAACTGTCTCGAATAAGAATAAAATAATTAATAGTGAAACGTATGTAATAGAAATAATTTTTAAAATTGAAATTGGCGTTGGTACCGATGTTAACACGTGATTATTATTACCTAATAAAACATGGTTTAAACCAAGAATCAAAATGAAAATTATTTTTGAAGCAAATAAAAGTGATAATAATGCAAATGTTGTTTTTTGAATAAACTTATTAGTTAACATATAATGAATAAATGTTACCAAAGAAAAAATACTTGCCACTAATAGGTTAATTAGATTAATATTTGAGTTATCAACGGTAATAACAGAAATCATCATAGGTATTCAGATTAATAATTGTGCAACGGCAAATCTGACGCTTAATCCTATTGGGTTTTTTGTCTTTGTAAATTTAAGATAACTTACTAAGAAATATAATAAGGTAACAAAAGCAGATAAAATGACAACAAATGAATTTTTTAAGTTGTATTTATATTCTGGGCCACTCAAAGAATATTTGATAGGTTCTTTAAAGAGAAGAGTTGATAATCAAATTATCGATACTATTAAGAAAATCACGCTTAATAAGAATCTATCTTTATCTTGTGCCTTGTAAATATTTTTCTCAGATAATCTTTGTAATTTTATTGCATTTGATCCAATTATTAAAAAGACTATGAGAGCAAATGAAGCAATTACAATTAAAAGATTTTTTAGGCTTTTAATATTGAAAATTTCTTCTATAAAATTCCAATACTTTTGTTCGTTTTGTGGTGTATCTCTAAATAATAATCCTTCTCTTGAATACTTTATTCATAAACCAAAATTAATTAATACAAACGCTAATAATAAAGTTTGAGAAGCTATTTGAATTATTAATGGAATTGAAGATTTGTATAAAATCGGATCTGATTTTCTTTTTATCAAATAATTATAAATTTCAAATAAAGTATTGACAATTGCTAATGGAATTAAAAGAAAAATTAATTGTAAGTACTGATATGGTTCATATTTTATTAAAGTACCTTGTTCATTAGTTTTTGATATAAAAGAAAAGAAAAGAGTAAATGAAATAATTGATAATGATAGATATAAAATATAGAAAATCAAGTAATGTTTTATTCTTTCTTTTTGAGTGTTTATATTAGTAAAATTTTTAAAAATACTAAATAAAAAGACGAATGATAATATTGTAAATCTAATCAAGACAATCGCATTGTTTTGTTGTTTTAATGGTGTCTCAAAAGATATGAAGTCTTGCAACGGCAAGGAACCTCTATTTGATTTGACCAAAAATTGAGGAAATAAAGAAGAATCTAATTTTAAAAATAAAGTTAAAATCCCTGAAAAAAAGAAAAGAATCAAAATAATTTTATATATAAAAATTCATTCATTTCTTGATTTAGAACTTATTTGTGAGCCATAATTAACATAGATTCTTTTTTTCTCAAATAAATCGTTAGTCATTAATTTTACCTCCTGTAAATAACAAAAATTAATTTAATTTTTTATTTACATTTTTATTTTATCACATAATCAACAATTATTTTAGGGCAAAACTTTTTGGTTTAAATAACGATTATTTTGAACTTTATGACTATATTTATAGGAAAAAAGAAGTAAAAAATTACTTTTTTTAAAATAAATAATATTTTAAATTTAAGTCTAATTTATTTAAAAAATGAAAGAATGATAAAATTTGTTAAAAAATATATATAAAAAAATCCTCTTCGAAAGAGGATTAATGTTTAAGTTTCTTTGATGTTTTTTTAAGGATTAATTTTGAATGATAGTAAGAATATAATCTAATAATAATTCCGAAAAATAGAAATGAAAAGTATCCTAAAATCGTGAATATTGTGGCATCATCTATTTTTTCACCAAAAATACTTGGGATAAAAAATGTTAGAACTAAAAATATTGCTCATAAAATACTTAGTAGATATATTATTTTTTCTCAAAAAGGTATTTTTGATATTTTCTTCATTTTTTCCAGAACAAAAGCTACAATAAATGTCATTGCATCTTCTATTAACAAAGCAATACAACTCATATTTATAACAGCATCAAAATAATCATTTCTTTTTTCTTTTGGGACCAATAATGTAACCAAAGAAAGTGTTATCATTGAAAATAATGTAAAAACAGCAACAAATATTATGGCTTTTTTATACTCATTTTTTGAATTTTTTTCTGAAAAAGCTTCGTGAATTAAATTATCTTCTGCTATTGGAACTAATTTTCTAGCGGTTGAAACAGTTTGCGTAATTTTGTAACCTATATCATTAGAAATAAACCCTACAATAAATAGAATAAGTCCAAAACCACCTAGAGTTAAACTATAATAATCATAAAATTTCCTACTCAAGTAAGTAGATTCTAATCCTAACATTATAGTATACGAAATCATGTAAAAAACAAATATCACAGCAATTGAACTTAATAAAATTACTCTAAAATTTTTGAATTTAACATCTTTTGTCATAGCTGCCATATCTTCAATGCCGGCAAACGCAAAAATAAAGAGTAATGTATTAGAAAAAATTAACTTAGTAGTTGCTTTTTTCGAAATTTCTAAACTTTGTTCATAACCATTCGCACTTATTTGAGTCATTATTAAGATTATTCCGACTGCTAAAACAGCTCACTTTATTATTGATGTTGCAAATATGACTTTTGTACTTAATTTTAGTCCAAAAGTTGAAATAACAATTAGAAAACTAAATAATAAGACAGCTAAAAACCTTATTACTCATAAAATAGTTTCTAAATTATGAGTATTGGGATCTAAAATGTCTTCAATAACTTTAGATAATAGCAAGGGAGAAATCGATGATAAAATAGGGCTTTGAATAAATTGATTTCATCCTACTAAGTAAATAAAGTTTCTTAAAAAACTTTTTTTAATCCTTGACCTAAGTCTTAGCGATGAATTAACCAACATAGAATAATTATTTTTGGCTATATCATCATCGATGTTTCTCGCAAAAGCATATGATCCGCCGTAATGATCGCTATAAACATTTGATAACCTTGAAAAAACTAAGGAGGTCCCTAAAACTGTAAAAAGAGACAAAATTATTACAAGATAACCCCAATAACCAAGTTCTAAAACACTTGTTATTGTAGTAATAAAACCAAGACCAACAATAAAATTTATCGTGAATAAAGTAAATGTCTTTGCAGAAAAATGCTTTTCCATGCTTTATTCTTTAATCTCCTTGATAGGTTTTTTATTGTTAAATATTACATCATAAATTTCTTCATAATTTTTAACAGGAATGTATGTAAGAGTTCTTTTTATTTCATCAGGTATATCTTTTAAATTCTTTACATTACCATGTGGAATAAATACTTTTTGAATGTTTTTTTGGCTCGCAGCAAAAGATTTTTCTTTTAAACCTCCGATATCAAGAACTTTACCACGTAAGGTTATTTCACCAGTCATTCCATAATAAGAAGGAACTGAAACTTTTTTGAGAGCAGAAATAAGAGCTGTAGTGAATGTTACACCAGCACTTGGTCCATCTTTAGGAACAGCACCTTCAGGAACGTGAATATGTATTGTGTTTTTATCAAAATCAAAGTCTTTAATACCGAATTTTTCTGCATTTGATCTAACATATGAAAGAGAAATTTGTGCAGACTCCTTCATAACATCTTTCAATGAACCTGTAATTTTTATTTCCTCTTTACCAGGGAAAATATTTACTTCTATTTGTAATGTTGAACCACCGGTAGAAGTATAAGCAAGTCCGTTTACTGTTCCGGGTTTTTCGTCCTCTAATTCTTGTTCTTGCTTAAATATAACTACACCAATTAAATCTTCTAAATCCTCAATTTTAACTGTAAATGATTTTAATTCTTTTTTAGAATCTAATAATTTAACAGTGATTTTTCTAGCTATTTTATCTAATATCCTTTTTAATCCACGGACACCAGCCTCAGAAGTATAGTGTTTAATTATATACTCTAAAGTTTTATCATCAATTTTGAAAAAATCTTTATTAAGACCTACTTGCTCAGCAACTTTAGGCATTAAGTGAGTTTTTGCAATATTAACTTTTTCACTCAATGTATATGATGAAAGTTCTATAACTTCAACACGATCTATAAGGGCGTGAGGAATATTTTCATAATAATTAGCAGTTGCTATAAAAATAGCTTTAGATAAATCATACTCATGTTCTAAGTAATGATCTTGGAATTTTGTGTTTTGCTCCGGATCTAAAACTTCCAACATAGCACTAGCTGGATCACCTTTATTTGTTGAAGCCATTTTATCTATTTCATCAAGTAAAATTAACGGGTTTGAAACTTCGGCCTTTAAAATGCTTTTGATAATTTTTCCAGGCATTGCACCAACATATGTTCTACGATGTCCTCTAATTTCACTTTCATCATGAACACCACCTAAAGAAATCTTTACAAATTTTCTTTGCAATGCTTCTGCAATAGCTTTAGATAATGAAGTTTTTCCTGTTCCAGGAGGACCTACTAAACAAATTATAGGAACATTATTAAATTCTGTTTTCTTATCATTGTCTTCCCTGAATAAACTTAAATCTACTTCATGATTATTATCTAAAGAAAGTTTTTTTGATTTTTGCTTTTCATTATTTTTTTGGTTTATTATTACCGCAATATATTCAATAATTCTTTCTTTAACTTTATCAAGACCATAATGATATTTATCAAGAACATCACGAGCAAACTTGATATCTAAAAACTCTTTTTGAACCTTTCTTCAAGGAAGTTTTTTAAGATTAGAAACAAAGGTTTTTGAAATTGATGCTTCAGGCGAAGCTGGCATCATTTCACTTGAACGTTTATTTTCTTCTGAAATTAACTTTTTAACTGATTCTGGATAAATTTGATTTTTAACCTTATCCTTAAGGTCTCTTGAATAATCATCTTCAACAATAGGAACATTAATGTTAGTCAATTCCTCTTGTAATACTTTTACTTTTTCACGAAGAATAAATTCTTTTTGTTGAGTTGATAACTTCTTATTCATTGTTTCTTGGATTGTCTGATTAATTTCAGCAGTTAATCCAAGTAGTTCTGAAACATTCTTGACAACTTCAATTATTTGTTTTTTACCAAAAAAGTCTATAAACTCTTTTTTATCTGCGTAATCATCTTTTAAATATGAAATAACTGTAAAAATAAATTCTTGCAATCTTAATGAATAATTTTTTGAAATACTAAATTCACTATATTTATTAATTAAAGAATCAATTCATGATATTGTAATAATCTCGTTTTTAGTAGGTATATTTTGAAAAACAATACTTTCAAAAGTTGAACTAGTTTTTGAATCGTTTTCAATTGGTTTACTCAAGCTTCTAAAGATGTCTGAATATCTATTTAATTCGTTTAAACTATCATCTGTTTCAATATTTTCAAATGCTACTAATTCATCTCTATGTCCTGCGGTACCAAAAGCAAAAGAATCGATGCTATTATATTTTTCTGCTAATTCATTAATTTGTGATTGTTCATATAACTTATTGAAAATTCCTCCTTTTTCTTTATCAAAAACTACTAAACCTAATTCTTCGGCGTCATAGAAAGATTTAACTTTAAAAACAATAGTATGTATTTGTTTAGATTTTTTTGCATCTGTTTTTTTAGATAATTCAATGAAAGAAGCTATTAAACCCCTTGGATCTAAACCATTTTTTTCTTCCTGAAATAAAATCGCAAAAGTATCACCTTTTTTATAGTTAGAGAATGTTAAATAATCATCTTTGTTTAAAAATTCTTTTTCAACAATAGCACCAGGGAATGCTATGTCTTTTTTATTCATTATTATTGTGTGTAAAATTAATTTCTTTTCTTCACTCATTTCTACTCCTTATTTTGTTCCAAATATTCTATCACCAGCATCACCAAGACCGGGTTCTATGTATCCATTTTCATTTAATTTACTATCAAGAGATGCTAAATAAATTTCGAACTCTTTTCCAAAATTCTTTTCTACATTTTCAACACCTTCATTAACACCTACCAAACAAACCAATTTTATATTGGTAAAACCGTCTTTTTTTAATCTTTTTATGGCATCAACAGCAGAATTACCTGTTGCTAACATTGGGTCTACAACAATTACCAAACTATCTTTATCAACATTTGGTATTTTGTAAAAATATTCTTTTGGTGTTAAAGTTTCTTCATCTCTATACATCCCAATGTGACCGACTCTTGACTCTGGTATAAGATTTAATAAACCGTCAGTCATTCCCAATCCAGCTCTCAATATTGGCACAAGAACTATTTCTTTGTCGTATGAAAATCCCTCAAATGATTGATTTAATGGTGTTTGCACAATATATTTTTTAGGTTTGTAATTTCTCATTATTTCATAAACCATTAATGAACCAATTTCATTTAGGTTTCTACGAAACTCATTGTGATCTGAATTTACATCCCTCATTTTAGTTAATTTAATTTTTATAAGTGGGTGTTCAATTATTTTTAGCATAATCCTCCGACATAGTTAATATATAAATTTTTTATAATTATACAACAAAAACTTGATTTTTGTGATTATCATCAAAATATAGATAATAAAAAAAGTAATATCTACAAAAAAAGGACTTTTTCATCAAATTTATTAAAAGTTTATTGTAAAATTATTGTTATATTTAAGGAGGATTATGAGCAAAATTAGTAATTACGATCAAAAAGAAGTTTTTTATGATGAAATAGTAGCCAGATCTTACATCAATAAAATACAAAAATTTTTAGTGTCAAGGATGAAAAAAGCTAATGCTAATGGCTTTATTGTAGGCATAAGCGGAGGTATTGATTCAAGTTTAGTCTATGCACTAGCAAAATCAGTTGCGCCAAAAAATACTTTAGGTATTGTTATGCCGATTAATGGTATGACTGATTCTGATTTAAAGCATATAGAAGAATTAGAAAATAATTTTGAAGATAAATTTAGAACTATAGATCTTTCTGAAACTTTTAATTCAATAAAAAAGAACTTACAAGTTCAAAATAAGTTAGCTATTTCTAACATTAAGCCAAGACTAAGAATGACAACATTGTATGCTCTAGCACAAGAAAATAATTATCTTGTTTTAGGAACAGATAACGCAGATGAGGTTTTTATTGGATATTTCACAAAGTTTGGTGATGGAGGCGCAGATTTATTACCTATTTCAAAATTAACAAAAGGAGAAGTTAAGTTCATAGCAAACTTACTTAATGTTCCAAAATCTATTATTAACAAAAAACCTTCTGCAGGATTATGAGAAGGTCAAACCGATGAAGATGAATTAGGTTTTACATATAATGATCTAGATTTTTATTTAAATAACATAGATAATCCTTCTAAACTAAAAAAATACTTAAATTCAGAAGTTATTGAGAAAATTGAATTTAAACACAAAATAACCCAACATAAAAGGGATAAAATTTATACTGTAAAAAACATTAAATAAGGAGAACGTATGGCAGGACATTCACACGCAGCCAATATAGCACACCGTAAGGGTGCACAAGATGCAGCTAGAGGAAAAATTTTCCAAAAGCTTTCAAAAGAAATTTATGTAGCAGCTTCATTAGGACCAGATCCAGATATGAACCCAGCTTTAAAATTAGCTATTGCTAAAGCTAAGTCAAAGAACATGCCAAAAGATAATATCGAAAGAGCTATCGCAAAGGCAAAAGGCTCAAAAAATTCAGAAGCCTATACAGAGTTAATTTTTAACGCAACAGTAAGTGGTGGCGCTACTTTTATAGTTATAACTCTTAGCGATAATGTTAATAGAGTTAAATCAAACATACAATCATATTTCAATAAGCAAAATGCTACTCTTGGAAAAACAGGCCAAATTCCTTTTGCATTTGATAAAAAAGGGATTATTGAGATTTCAAAAGATTTAACATCTGAAGATGAATTAACAATGGTTGCATTAGAAAATGGTGTTGAAGATATAGAAAATGAAGGTGAATCATTTGTTTTATTATGTTCACCCGAGAATTTTAGTGATTTAAAAAATGCTATTGAAAGAGACTTAAATATAGAGAATTTTATTCAATGTGAAGTAACATATTTACCAAACATGTATGTTGAATATGATGAAGAGAAAGAAAAGAAATTACTTGATTTCGTTGATAAATTAAAAGAAGATGATGATGTTCAAGAAGTTTATCACAATATTGAAATTAAATACAATTTATAGTTATGGTTTGAATAGAAACATTATATAACTCATTATTTGAAGGAACAAATAATGAAACTTTATCAAAATTATTATTAATATTGATTTTTTTAGCAGCAATGCTTTGTGTTCCGGTATTAATTGCTTTGTTTTTACCGTTTTTAAATAAATATTTAAAGAAAAATTTCAGTATATATGTGTATGCTTTTTCGACTGGATTTTTCATTGTTTTAGCAGCATTTGGATTTTTGAGGGAAAGCTTAGAAAATGCTAATTTATATGTTAGCGCCGCTTTCTTAGGGCAGTATACAAAGACGACTTTATATGGTTATAACATATTATTTGTTGTTGGTGGTTTAATCATAGGTATAATTTTTTCATTTTTTGTTAAGTTTGTTATTTCTTATAAATTTAATAAAAAACTTTTAGCATCCAAGTCACTTAGCGTATTTATCCATGAACATAGAGAAGAAGATGGGCATTCACATCATCACACACATAAACACGAAGACTTTATATTCAATTCTGAAGATATGATTGAAATTGCTGATTCTACTTTATTTAAAAAAGCAGAAGCAAAACTAAAAATAATTGCTCTATTACTATTACTAACACATAGAATACCTGAAGGGTTGCTTCTAGGTTATAACTTAAGTTTATTTGTGCCTAACGAAATTGGTGTTGTTAACTACTCAATAACAACAGCTTATTTTCTGTCATTGATACTACACCTCATACCTGAAGAAATTGTTTTCTACATAAGGTTGAAAGATGCGGGTTATACGCCTATAAAAGCATTATTATTATCATTTTTAGGATTAATTCTATTCTTACCATTTATGGTTATAGGTATGTTTGTAGGATCTTCAATAGGTTTTTCAGGAAAGGCTCTTGTTTACTCTGCTGTTGCAGGAATTTTCTTATTTACATCACTTGTTGAATTTTTCCCAGAATTCTATCACGTAAACTTTAGTAAAAATAAATGAATATTAACAATTGTAGTATTGTTTATCGGGGTTATACTTGCTGCATTTGTTTTATCATTCCATGAACACAAACATGTTTAACTAAATATCGAAATACTTTGCATTAATGTATTTCGATTTTTATTTTATAAAACTGTTTTAGTAGCAAATATTTAGAATCAAAAAACATACAAAATGATATAATTAAATATATATATTTAAAAGGAGTAAAAGTGACTAAAAATAGAAAAAAATGGTTAGTTAGTATTTCGATAGCTTTTGGAATAATTTTTATAATAATTTTTATAGGATTGTTCATTGGTTTAGAAAATGACAAAAAAGTTTCTGCTATTTTAGCTTTAGGAATTTTAATTATTTTACTTCTTGCTGTATTACTAAGTTACTATGCAATAATTGAGTTTGCGAGGTCAAGAGATTTAATTAAAAAGTCCTTTAATGGTTTCATAGAAGAAATTATGACCAACAATAATATCGGTGTGTGTATTTATGATACAAAACAAGAAATTGTTTGATCAAGTAGTTTTATAAAAAGTACTTTCGGAAAAGATTTTGTTGGTGTTAAAATAAATAACGCTCTCGCAAAAATTAATAACAAGCATCAAAAAATTAAAGACATTATACAAACACGATTTGAATTCAAATATAAAGAAAATAATTATGAAGTACAATTCTGACCACTTAGTAATTTGATAATTATTAGAGATATAACTTCAGAGTCTTTATTTAAAATACAAACAAAAGAACAAATGCCTGTTATTGGCGAGATAGAAATTGATAACTATCAATTGTACCAATCAATTTTTTCTGAAGAACAATTATTCACTATTAGTAAAACTGTTATTGATGCAATTAATGAGTATGCAGATAAATATAATTTGGTTTATAGACAATATACAAACGGAAAATTTTTGATTTTCACAAATGAACACACGATTGATAAATTAATTTCTGAAAACTTTAATTTATTTTTACAAATCAAAAATAGAATTAAGGATACTTCAATTAATAAAATATCAATAAGCGGTGGTTTTGCTTATGGGTGAACTTCTTTAAAGAAAAAAATGGAACAAGCCAAAAAAGCATTATTGCAAGCTCAATCAAGAGGTGGAGATCAAATTACAATTTATTCAAACATTCAACCTCCAATATATTTAGGATCTAATTCAGAAATTTTAAATGATAATAATAGAACAAAGATAAAAAACATTGCATCTAATTTTGAGAAAAAACTAAATGATCCAGATATTAAAAAAGTTTTTATATATGGGCATAAATTAGCTGACTTAGATGCGTTTGGTTCTGCTTATGCAGTTTGAGAAATAGCGAAAGCTTTTGATAAAGAAGCATATATAATAGCAGATACTTTTGATAACACTGTTAAGCAATTAATTTATGATAACTTCACGGATAAGAGTTCAATTATTTATAATTCAAACTTTGCATTAAGAAATACAGATGAAAAAAGCTTAGTTGTATTTGTTGACATTGCAGATCCTGAAAGAACTGATAACGTTAATGCAATAAACCAAGTTAATCGTGACAATATATTTGTTTTTGATCACCATAGACTAGCCAAATCAATTGAATTTGCACCTAAAACAAATTGTTATGTAGAAACAGGGTCTTCAAGTGCTGCGGAAATAATAACTGAGGTAATTTCATTTTTTGAACATAAAATGGCAATTTCTCAATTGGTCGCTCAATTGTTATTAAATGGTATTTATTTAGATACAAGTCAATTTTCAAAATCAGTTACTCCTCGTACGTATGATGCAGCATCATGACTAGAGTCAAAAGGCGCTAATTCATTAAAAAGTGGAGAACTTTTAAAAATAGATGAGCAAACTGAAGAAAAAATTAAGGATATGATAAAGAACATCGTTGAAATTAAAAAAGGATATTTTCTTGCATATTCTGATGTCGAGGCAACGAACGATGAAATATCAATTGCTGCAAATGAAATTTTAAAAATAAAAGGGCGTGTTGCTTCATTTGTGGTAGCTAAGTTATCTTCTTCTAAAAACACTTTTAAATTAAGTGCTAGAGGTATTGAAACAAATGTTCAAATTATTTGTGAAGCAGTTGGTGGTGGTGGTCACTTTAGTACTGCGGCCGCAACCAGCAACGAAGACTTAGAAACATTTGTTGACAATATTAAACACGCTATAGCAACAAAAGGGAGACAAATTAAAAATGAAAGTAATATTAATTAAAGATTCAAAAGACGGAAAAGCAAATACAATAATAGAAGTTTCAGCTGGTTATGGAACAAACTTTTTAATAAAAAAAGGTTTAGCTGTTGCTTATAATCCACAAACAAAAGCACAATTAGATAAAAGACTTGATGAGTTATCAGCTAACGAACATGAAAATAGATCAAATGCATTAAAGATAAAAGAAAAACTTGAAGAAATTACTTTAAACTTTACATTAACATCAAATGTTGATAAAAACGGAAATCTCAATGTTCATGGATCGGTTTCTACAAAAGATGTAGATAAAAAGTTAAAAGATTTAGGATACAACTTATCAAAGCATTCTTTACAAAAAATTCACCTTGTTTCACATGGGTCACATGAAGTTTCAGTTTTTCTTTATAAAGACATAGAAGCAAAGTTAAAAATATTTTTAACAATAACAAATGATAAAAAATAAGTTTAAGAAATTTAAAAAATACAATAATTTTGAAACTTTAAATCAACAAAACCCAGATACTCTTTTTAAAGATGATCTAATAGAGAAAACTGTTTTGAGCTTAATGATGCTAGACGAAGAAAAGCAACAAATGGCTAGTCAACATTTAAGTCCCGAACACTTTATATTCCAAGAAAACAAGCAATTATTCGAATTTATAATTGAAAAAAGAAATAAAAAAATTAACGCTGTAGGAATTTTTCATGACTTCTTCGAAATTAAAAACTTTATTGAAACCGATAAAAACAACGCTAAATATCCACTTGTCAATGTTAAATTAATTAACGAGATTAATTCATTATTTATAAATGAAGAAAATTTTTTAAGTTATATTGAACAATTAAACGAATTGAATAAAATGAGAAATCTTGAATCTTTTTATCAATCATCACTAAATTCAATATCAAACAATAAAGAATTAAATTTCGAAAATTCTATTCAAGATTTTAATACATTTTTAGAAGAAAACTTTTCAAAATCGTTAAATAACACTTCATTTGTTAGTTTTAAAAAAGCTACCGATGAATTCGAAGAATTGATTGAAAAAGGAAGAAACAACGAAATTTCTGAAGGTTTAAAAACCGGATATAACGTATTAGATAATTTAATCAAAGGATTTAAACCCGGACAGTTAATCATACTTGCGGCTAGACCAGGGGTCGGTAAAACCGCATTAGCATTAAATATAGCTAAAAATATTACACAAGAAGAGACTCTAGATAGCTATGGTCAACCAATAAGATCAAATAGTTGTGCATTTATTTCATTAGAAATGCCATACATCGAATTGACTCTTCGCCTATACTCTTCACTAAGTTCTGTATCGCTAAGCAAATTGCAAAAACCATTATTAATGGATTCTTCAGAAATAACCAGCTTAAGAACTACTATAGCCAGAAACAAAGAAATGACAAATTTATACTTAGATGATAATACATCAAGCAAAATTTCAGACATAATTTGAAAAGTTAAACAATTAAATAAAGAACTTCCTGGTGGCTTAAACTTATTAATCATTGATTACTTGCAATTGATAACAAGTAATGACTTTGCTGGTAATAGACAAAATGAAGTGGCTCAAATTTCTAGGGCATTAAAAATTCTTGCTCTTGATTTAAAAATTCCTATCATTGCCCTCTCTCAACTTTCAAGAAACGTCGAAAGTAGAGAGAATAAAAGACCACAGCTTAGCGACTTAAGAGAATCAGGGGCCATCGAACAAGATGCCGACATAGTAATATTTTTAAGCAGAAATATTTTAGAAAACAAAAAACAAAGCGAAAATCAAAGCGGAATCTACGATAACCACAGTATAACAGAGGTTACGATTGCTAAAAATCGTAATGGACAACCGGGTTATGGAGAAATGTTGTACGAAGGTAGAATAGTAACATTTTTCGAAGAAACAAAAAATTAGGAGCACATAATTCATGGACACGTATCATTATCAGTACAACTCAATTTCTAACTCAAGCCAAATCGCTCATAGCGGATCACCTATTAGTATAGAATTAATGATAGGCATAATTGCTGCATTAATAATTTTATTTTTATTAAGCTCAATTTATAGCGGCTGTGAAACAGCTTATTCATCTTTTTCAAGCGTTAAAATTCATGAAATGAAAGAGAATAACGAAAAAGGAGCAAAATTAATTGAAAAACACCACAAAAGATACAATAGAATATTAACAACCATTCTTATAGGTAATAATCTAGTGAATGTTGCATCTGCAACAATAACTTCATTTTTACTAGCGAAACTACTTGGAGAGGGTCAAATAAGTGTTATTGTATCAACGTTAGTAGTTACTCCTCTTTTAGTTATTTTTGGTGAAATAACGCCTAAATTAATTGCAAAACAATATCCAAAGAAATATTTACAGTTTTTTAGCTGATATATTGATGTTAATTATTGAATTTTTTGAATTCTTACTTGACCAATTACAAAAATATCTAAAAAAGTTTATGTAACTAATTCAGAAGAAGATTTAAAAACCATAATTAATTTAGCTCAAGAAGAAGGTGTCTTGCAAGCCGGAGAAAGTATTTTAGCTCAAAAGGCCTTAGATCTAGATTCAACAAAAGTATCATCACACTATGTAAGATTAAAAGATGTAACCTCTATTAAATTTAAAGCAAACATTAAAGAAGCATTAGAAATTTTTAAAGAAACAAACTACTCAAGATTACCGGTTGAACGAGATGGTCAATTAATAGGGATTTTATTGCTAAAAGATATTTTTCATTTACAACGCGGAAAAATTATGAACTATATGAAATTAGTTCCGACAGTTTCATCTAATTCCATATTATCTAGTGCCTTAGAAAAAATGAGGGCAGCAAGAGCTCAAATGGCTTTTGTTACAGAAAATAATAGTACTTCTGATATTATTGGAATAATAACTATAGAAGATATTATTGAAGAAATCGTTGGTGAAATTTACGATGAATATGATGATGATGAAAAGATTTATGAAATTTCTTTAGAAAAAGCGAGAATCGAAGAAAATGTTAGAATGCGTGAGCTTTTCAAGCAATTAGAAATAGATGATGAGTTGATTGAAGAAGACGAAAAAGAAATGTTGTTATATGAATGATTAAAAACCAAAATTGACAAACAGAAATTATACAAAAACTCAAGATATGTTCTTGAAGAAGAAGTTGCTTTTAAAGTTATTGAAGGCCAATCCAAAGGCAATGATCCAATTATAGAAGTTTCAAAATTATAAAAATCGGATAACATCCGATTTTTATAATTTTTGACTAATCATTAATATATATTTTCGTGTGATTCTTCGTCTTGGCTAACAGGTATATCAGCCTTTACTCACTCATTGTACTCTATTTTTAAATCATCTTTTATGTAGTTTCTAGAAGGAAAAGCTTTATTAAAATCCTCTAAGAAAAACTCATTTTCTTCAAAATATCCAGACATATCTAATAAATCTATATTCTTTGTTCTGCTTTTGGTTAGATTTGGAGTTATTTTTTGAGATAAATCACACTCATTAGTTGCATCATTATCTTTGCTAGGTTTTCATCTATTATATTCTTCTAGACTCGAAAGAATATAATGATTATCATCATTATCGACATGAATAAATCCATTGTTAATGTAATATTCATTTTTCTTGTATAAGTCTTTATTTGTCTTAATTTGTAAATTGTTTTTAACCAATTTCTTAACTAGTGGGTGAATTGGGTTTTGCATTATTTCCTTAGTATTTCCATATTCCAAAAGTTTGAAGTCATCGAAAATAAAGATTTCGTCATATGACTCTTTAAGGAATTCAAAATCATCTGAAACAAATACAAATGATGAACCAAAAATATGAGAAACATTTTTCAAAATCCTCTTTATTTCTTTCTTTCCATCATGACCAATAAATTCCTCATCATCTTGAATAAAGATAACTTTAATACCGCTTAAGAATTGTTTAATCAACTTTAATTTAAACTTATTTCTAGTCTCAAGATATTTATATGGTATAAAAAACTTTTCTATATTAATTGATAATTGCTCAAAGATTGTCATAAACTTTAGCGCTGCTAGATATTCATTTTCAAGTTTTGTTGAAACCTTAGATTTTGATGATGTGAATTTTGCTAGTGATGTGAAAAAATTAAATGCTCATTCTTTAAAAACAAACATATTTCTAAAAATATTTATTTCCCTAAATAGATTATCTGATTCAGGTGATAAGACATTATTTTTTGATATATTATCAAGAAAGTGAAAAAGGTTTTCAGAAATTTTTTTGTGGTTCTTTATTTGTCTTTCAAGTTTTGAAACTTTTAATTCTTTATTATTTAAAAATAAGTTAAATAGTTTTGCCTGTGATTCATCACTTCACTTCACTTCCGCTTCCGCTAACTTAATAGATTGTTCAAAGTTAAAAATATTAGATTTCTCATTTATAGAATCTTTTTTAGTAAAAACAAGTTTTTCGATATTATATTTTTTATTAAGAAGATTTTTTATTTCTTTATCTATTTGATCTTTGATTTTTGCAGATTCTGATGCAAAAATATCTACAGTTATTATGAATTCGAAATTAATAACCTCTTTAATTCTTTTTATTTTATATTTTAAAGGTTTTTTAATTTTTAGTATTGGATAAAAACGATTTTCAGAAAATATTTTTGCCTCTTGATTCACAAAAAGCTCAACATCTAGAATTTTATTATTCTTTAAATATAAAATTGAATTTTTTTCTTTTTTTCAAAACTTTAGAATTTTATTTTTTATTAAATAGTTTTTGTAAACCTCTAATCATTTTTCTTCGTCATCTAAATTTCTCAACTTAAGTTTTAAAATTCTTTTCTCGCCCTCTATTTTTTTAACAATCGAAGAAATAAATGACTCATTTTCATTAATCAATTTTTCTTTATAACTATAAAAGAAATTTATTTCAGAAATCAAGTCTCTTCTTTTAATATCATAAGATACTTTTTGAAGCGAAGAATTATTTATTTGCTTAATAAACTTGAGTGCTATTTGATTTTGTTCTATTATTTTTTTTGATATATTAAAATCACTTTTATCATACTCTAAAAGCAACTTAGAATGTCCTTCTCTTATATCTTTAAAAAAGTTTATTAATGATGTTGAAATTTCGTTTTTATAATTATTTATTAATTGATGAGCTAGTTTAGCTATCTCATCAATTAATGATGCTTTATCAATAGTTTTTAAAAGTTTTTTCTCATAGTCATTCTTGAAAGAATCAAATAATTTTTTATAAGTATCGCTTATTGTTTGTAAATTTTTTGAGTGAAATGAAATTTTTGAAAATAATGAATTCTTCATTATTAACTCAAAATCCTTTTGAAAAATGATTAAATCATCTTCTTTCTTAGACTTAATGACATCATTTAAGCATGCCTCTCAAATTTCATTAAAAGGCAATTTTTCATCAATATCATACTTTTCTTCTCTTAAGTTTAAAAACGAAATATTTCTTAGTATTTCATTTTTATTTGTGATGTAATTTTCTTTATTATTTGATAAATGCTTAAAAAATAAGTTTGTGCTCTTGGTATTTGTTATTGATTTTCAAATATTTTTTAAATTTAAATTCTTGTTTTCTCTAGAAATGTAAAATGCAGTACTTTTCCTATTTATAGAGAGTTCTGGTATATTTATATAATGCTCTAATTCATTATTGTCTTTTTTTCAAAATTCAATTGGTTTTCTTTCAAATTTTTCAAATATATTAGAAATAATTAAAAAGTTCTTACTTGACATATTTAACCTACTTATAAGAAAGAGCATTATTTTTATTTATTAATTTATGAACAATAGTATATGAAAAATAAATGACAAAAACATTAAATCATATTTTAACAGGACTTAAGATGACGTGTTGTGTTATTCAAATAAATATATCATCTTTATCACCACCACCAATAGAAAATAAATCAGCATACGAAAGTATTGGTACATTAACTAATTCCAAAACAGCGCTAAAAGATATAATAGGAGCAATAGCAAGGAATGTATTATTTTTAAACTTAAATCTACCAAAAATACTAAAAAACATCATTGATATAGTTCCTAAACTCATTAAAATCAAAAGAATTTTTTTGTTAGTTATAAACGATCTGTCTAGTATTTGTTGTGATGAGTTTGAAATTATACTTAAAACTATTCCAAGTACTAAGCTTAAAACAACTATTGAAACAAATAAATTAATGTTCTTAAGCATTGTATAACTATCTCTATCTTCAACATATTTTTTTCTATTGTTGTATTTAATTATTTTTAGAGCATACATATCAGCTTTTTTCTCATTGTTTAACATTTTAGCTTTATTAAACTTAATTCCTAATATTGATATTTTTTGAACTATTCTTTGGATTTTATACTCAGGACTAAATGCTGTTTTTAGTATTTGCATAAAATATAAACCAAAAATACCAGCAACTAAACCGTTAACTGCGGCAGCAACAGTATATAATGGGTGGTATCCAGCGGGTGGTATAAATAAAATTGACAAAATATCGCTAATTAATCCAACAAACATTCCTATCGCTGGCCCGAAAATAAATCCAGTAATTTTAATCGGTAGGCCAATAAACGAAATTTTAAATGATGGTATAACAGCTAAAGGCATAATTTGCACAACAACAACTGCAAAACTAACTGAAATAGCAATCAAGATAGCAACAAAAACCATCTTCTTAATGGTTCACTTTGGCAATAAATTAATTTCTTGAAAATTAAGTTTAATAATCTTATTTGCTATTTTTTTCATTTTTAAATTATAACATTTATAAAAAAAATTAATATATAAAATATATTAATGGACTTAAACTCAATTATATTATATTAATTAGAAAAGTCATATGCAAGTTGAACATGCATATGACTTTGTTTTTATGTATCCTGTAATAAAATAAATGTGCAAAAACAAGAAAGGATACATTAATATTATAATGAAAAATTTAGGAAAATGAATTTGTATTTTTGATCAATCAAAGAAAGAAAATAAATATACTCATTATGAAATTGCAGAAAATATTGATACTATTTGAAAGTTTCAAGGAAAATTAGAACTAACTAGAAATTTACAGAAAAAACAAATGGATATTGATTCAATTTATAATGCTTTATTTGAAATTAGCCAAGGTATATCAATTCAAAAAGCCTCTAGAAAAATAAAAAGAGATGTGAGAACAATAAAAAACAAAATTGATCTTATGACTAGTAAACATTCTAAAGATTTATTAAAATATCAAAGATTTCAATGTAACAATTGTTTTAAAAGAGTCACTAAGGTTAAAGTTATTCATTTTTCTAAAATATACGATCATTTATTGGATTATAGATACTCAAGATTGTTTTTCAGAAATACTAAGTTACAAGAAAAATGAGAACCATTTAAAGAGTATTGAAATGATATTAGACATAAATATAATAAATACAAAATCAAAAGAAATATTAAAGAAAAGATGCCAAAAACTTCTGTAAAGTTTTTGGTAAATTCTTTTAAGAAATCTCACATTGGCTTTAGCCCTTCTGTTAGTTCAGTGTATAAAAAGATGCAATCCTTACCATTTTATCTAGATTATGAACATATAATTAGAAAATCAGAAGGTAAATATATTAGGAAAACAACCAAGAAGACTAAATTAGTAACATTGAATAACGCTACCGAAATAACTAAGAGACCAAATTATATTAACGATAGATCAGAAATGGGCCATTACGAACTTGATACTGTAATGGGCAAAATTGATGATAAAAAGTGTTTAGTAACTTTGTTAGAAAGACAAACTAGAAAGTCATATGCTACAATAACCAAAAGAGGTTCAAAATATATTCATCAAGCTTTAAATAATATGATTAAAAAGTTTGGTTTAAATATTAAATCCTTAACTGTCGATAATGGTAAGGAAAATGTTTTATTACACAAAATCATTCCTAAAGACAGATTGTTCAAATGTCTTCCATATAGTTCATGGCAAAAAGGCTCCATTGAAAATATGCATAGATTAATAAGGTATTTTATTCCTAAAGGTAAAAGTCTTGACAATTATACTCAAGAAGAAATTGATTTTATGATGGAATGAATAAATAACTATAGAAAAATTATTAATCAACCTTAGATTATTTTAACCCCCCGCCCTTGATTTCAGACAAGGGAGCCTTACTTTTTGAAAAAGTAAGCAAAAGCGGCGAGAAAACTTTTAAAGTTTTCTATTTTCCTATACCTTTTTGTAAATTTAAAATTTGATAAAATTATTTTACAGTTTTTTTATTACATCCTTGCAAATGACTTTTAGAATATTCACTCAATTATATTATCATTATTTCTTTTAAAAATTTTGTATAATTTATATATGAATTTAAGTGGGGGTTTAGTATAGTGGTAGTGCTACAGTCTCCAAAACTGCAAGTAAGGGTTCGATTCCTTTAACCCCCGCCAAAATCTATTTAAGAAAAAAACCGGAGCATTTTTTAATGTCCGGTTTTTAAATTTATTTTAAATTTTTCTTAACTGCTGTAATAAAACTATCAAAAAGTGGGTTTGATTTCAAAACTCTTGTTGTAAATTCTGGATGATATTGAACCCCTAAGTAAAATGGGTGATCGCTAACCTCACAAATTTCAGCTACACCTGTTTCAGGATGAACACCAGAAAAACTAAAGTTTTCATCCTCTAAAGTGTTTCTATAAATTGGGTTTACTTCATATCTATGTCTATGTCTTTCGTAAAAGATTTCATTTCCGTAAATTTGGTGAGCTAAAGTTTTATTTTTAGCTATAATAGGATATTCACCAAGTCTTAAAGTTCCACCCAAAACATCTTTGTCACCATTTTCAAAGAATGGTGTTAAAACAAAGGTTTGTTTTTTGTTCTCGTCATTGAACTCCTTGCTAGTAGCGTCAATAATACCTCTTAATCTAGCGTGCGCTACCGTCATGGCTTGGAATCCTAAACAAATACCCAATGTTGGTATTTTGTGTTCTCTTGTAAATTTTGCTACTTCAACCTTAGCTTCAAAACCTCTTACTCCAAAACCTGGTAATATTAAAACACCATCATATTCTGTTAATGTCTTTTTGATATTATCTTGATTAATAAAGTCTGCATTAATTAATTTATATTCTAACTCAACATTATTATGTGCTGCTGCTATTTTCAAAGAAGTTATAATAGATAAATATGCATCTTCTAGTTCAACATATTTTCCAACAAGTAATAGCTTAATTTTTTTATTGTTATCCTTTAAATACTTATGAACAAATTCAATTCATTTTTTATAGACATTTTCCTTAATTTTTTTCTTAATATTAAAATGTTTAAATATTACCTGTAGTATGTTTTGTTCTTTTAAAAATAATGGTATTTCATAAATATTTGCTTTATCCGGTATATTTATAACATTTGAGGATTCTAAAAAAGATGCTTCGGCAATTTTGTCCACTATTCTGTTATAAACTTTTCCTTGTGATCTTAATAATAAAATATCAGGATTAAGTCCGTAAGAGCGTAAAGTCGCAATAGAAACTTGAGAAGGTTTTGATTTGTATTCATTTGAAGCACTTAAATAAGGTACAAATGCTAAATGACTTAATAACACATCATTTTTGCGCATAGATTTAAACTTTGAAATTGCATATATATACGGATTAGATTCTATATCCCCGACAGTACCACCGATCTCAATAAGCATAAAATCAGGTTGTTGTTCTTTTTCAATACTTTCGATTATTTCAATTATTTCATCAACAACATGTGGTACAATTTGCACTGTTTTTCCATTATACTCACCACGTCTTTCTTTTTCGAAAACGTGAGTTAATATTTTTCCAGTAGTATAATTACTTTTCTTTGTTAGTTTAACATCAATAAAACGCTCATAATGTCCTAAGTCAAGGTCAGTTTCACCACCATCGCTAGTTACATAAACTTCACCATGCTCAACTGGTGACATAACTCCTGGGTCAATATTTAAATAAGGGTCTAATTTCATAACAAATACACTGAATCCTTGCATTTTAAGAAGGTTTCCTATACTTGCAAGAGTAACACCTTTACCTAATCCAGATAATACTCCTCCAGTTTGAATAATAAATTTTGTTTGTTTTTTCATAAATACTCCTTTAAAAAATATATAAAAAAGGATCACTTAAAAAAGTGAGCCAAAATTATTTCACTAAAAGTGAATCTTCATTCATTTCTGTTGGTTTGTTAACTCCAATGTATTCCAAAATAGTTGGCGCAACATTTGCTAATTTACCATCCTTGAGTTTAATGTTTTTATCAGTAGAAATAAGCATAACTGGACTACTTGTATGTTTTGTAGCTGGTTTCCCATTTTCATCTTCTGTTATTTCTGCATTACCATGATCAGCTGTAATAAATACTGTAACATTATTTTCTTCTGCTCAATCTACAATACGTTTAATTTGTGTATCAAGGAAGCCAACAGCTTTAATTGTTGATTGTAAATTACCTGTATGTCCAACCATATCTGGGTTAGCAAAATTCATGATTGTTACATCATAATCAAGTCCATTTTTTAATAATTCATCAGTAATTCCTTTAGCAGACATTTCTGGTGCATCTGCATAAGATTCTACTTTTAATGAATCAACCATAATACGTTTTGAATTTTTAAATTCAATATCATTACCACCATCCATAAAGAATGTTACGTGTGCATATTTTTGAGTTTCAGCAATTCTCAATTGTTTTTTGCCTGCTAACTCAAGAACTTTTCCAATTGGCATCGGAATTTCCATTTCATCAAAAGCAATAATTGTTTCTAAACCTTCGTATTTCATCATTGAAGCAAATTTATTGATTTTAACTGGGTGATGTGGTTTAAAATCATATAATGAAGAATTAATAAATAAATGTGTAAGTTGTCTTGCTCTATCAGGACGGAAATTAAAGAATATTATAGAATCATTATCCTTAACAAAATTATCTCTATCTATGTTTGAGTTAATTGAAGGTACAAAAAATTCATCTGATAAATCTTTTGAATACTGGCTGTCAACAAAATCTACAGCACTTTCAAAAGTATTTTCTGAGTTACCTAAAATTGCATTGTATGCCTTCTCAACTCTATCAAACATTTTATCACGATCCATAGCATAAAATCTTCCTGAAATTGATGCTATATTATAACCGTATTTATTACAAATATTTTGAAGTTTTATCATTGATTCTTTGATTGATTTAGGAGCAACATCTCTCCCATCTCCGAAAACGTGTACCGAAACTTTCTTAAGACCATAAGCGTTAGCAGCATGCAATAACTCAAATAAATGATCTTCAAGTGAATGAACTCCTCCAGGAGATAAAAGTCCCATTAAGTGCAATGTAGAATTATTTTCTAATACATCTCTAAATACCTCTACAAATGCTTTGGTATTTTTGTATGAACCATCATTTAAAGCTTTTTTAATTAATGATAAACCTGTGTAAACAACTGTTCCGGCACCTATATTTAAGTGACCTACTTCTGAGTTACCCATTTGTCCTTCTGGTAATCCAACAAATTCACCAGAAGCTTGAATTATTGAATTTGGATATTCCTTAAATAACTTATCGAAAGTTGGAGTATTAGCTAAAGCAAACCCATTTCCTTGAGTTTCTTTTCTTAAACCAAGACCATCGATAACAATTAAAACTGTTTTTTTCAATTTGATCTCCTAAATTTAAATTTTCTAATCATAAATATATAAGTTAATTGTACTAAAAAAAATGATTTTATAAACTTAATAAAGAAAAAAGAGGCACATGCCCTCTTCTTATTTGTTTTTGTTCTTAAATAACAATACCCCTAGTACTAAAGATATTGAACCAAATATTGCTGCTATAGCACTAGCTATATATGTTCCTGATTTTGATGTATTTTTATCATCATTTGTTTTTTCTAACGATTTGTCAAAAGAATCTTTTGGTGTTTCTTTATTTGTTGTATTTGGTTCTTCATTCGTTTTCTTATTATCCTCGTTATTTTTAGGTTTCGGCGACTCAACAACACTATTTGATTTATTTTCTAAATCTATCATTTTGTTCTTGACTATGCTAATATTTGGGTCATTTTTATATGATAAAGTAACTTTAACAACTATTTTTTTATCATCCTTAGAAATTAATTGAACATCGCTAATTATTTTATCTTTATCAATACCTTCGACTGAAATATCACTTGCTGTAACATTATTATTTTTTAATAATTTAAGTGAAAAATCTATATCTTCTAATAAGCTCTTTTCAAATTTATTTTTGTCTACTTCATTAAGAGAATGTTCAATATTAGTTATGTATCCTTTAAATGTGTTTTTACCATCTCCAATATATTGCAAAGGAATGAAAAGTGATGAAGAATTTGTAAATGTATGTTCAACTGTATATTCACCAGTTTTTTTATCTATTCTTCTTGAACCATTTGTTCCAACGGGTTTTCCCCCTGTTTCTTTTCCATTTACAAACAATTTAGTAATTGCCACCTTTTTCGCATCGTCAAATTCACTAACTAATTCAATTTCAACCCATTTGTCATATGGTAATTCATAATCAAAAGTATAATCCATTAACTCTCTGCTGAAACCAAATTTAGTAGAATCTTTTTGTCTTGCTTTTATCGCTAATTGGCCATATGGAGTATCAGTACTAAAAATAACTTCTTCTTCTTGATCATCAGAAACTTTTTGTCTTTTAATTACAAATTTAATTCTATTATTGAAGCCTAGTAAGTCAATATTTGTGGTTGCTTTCGCTGTTTTATCAACAACCTTTAGAGAACTAATTCCTTCTTCGTTAGAAGTACTCATTCCTGAAGAAAGATTCATAATTCCAAATTTTCCCTTTTTATCTAGAAGTTTTTCGCTATCATTAGAACCTTTGAAATCATAACTAAAATAGTGAGAAGAATTTTTCTCTAACTTAATTTTGTGAGAAGGGTTTGAATTTGGAGCATCACCGATTTTTGTAATTATATTATCTCTATACTCTTCAAATGTAGAGTCTAATCCATCAGATCCGACACCTCAAACTTTAGTAGCGAAGTATGGTAGTGCATCTTTAAATCTCTCAAATAAATCATACTCATTAACACCGGTAGCCCTTACATCTAATAAGGAATCACCTCAAATAGCATACATCCCACCTAACATTTGAGATGAACCAGATGGAATATTTGAATTACCCATTATATTTGCTTCATAATTATCATATATATTTTTGTTATTTAAAAAATCTCCATACGCACTTCTTGAACCTGTTCCATTAGGAACCATATAAGTAGGACTATCAAGAGTATTAATTAATTTGTAACCTTCATCATACATCGCTGAAGGATTGGCTCAACCTAGACTCCAAATATTCATCTCCACTTTATCTTTATACTCTTCTTTTATATGCTTAGAAGCACTTCTTATATGTGTAAAACTACCCCATAACCTAACTTGAATTCCTTTATCAATAAAGTATTTAAACATTTCATTTGCAAAGTCATAATATGCATCAGGGCTATCAAAGAATTCATCACAACCTATATGTACTGTTGTTCTAGAGTTTTTATCAAAAATTTTTCCTTCATTTGTATAATCATCCAAAATTTCTTTAATAAGTTTAACCGCCTCAGGATTTGTGATATCAACATGATCAACTAATGTTCTTTTACCACCAGCGTTTGTGCCAAATTTTTTAACTGCAAATTCTTTTCAAATTTTTGTAATTGATAAAGCATGAGCTGGAAAATCTAATTCTGGAACAATATTAACACTTAAATCATTCGAATCATTCATAAATTTTTTGAACTCATCAATTGTATAGTGGTAATCTTCATTGTGTAGATATACTTTTTTACCATCTATTTCTTTATATTTTGAAGATTCAAGTCTTCAACCTGAATATGCATCAAATGATCTCTCTATATCTTTATCTTCTTTTTTATCTGATACATAATCCTCTAAGAAAATTAAATTGTCACTTAAGTGAACTTGCAGTTCATTCATTTTATATCATGACATTTCTTTAACAACAGCTTTTAAAATATCCATTGAGACCGCTTTTCTTCCTACATCAAATGAAAACCCTCTTTTCTTAAATTTTGGATAATCTTTCATTTGACCCTTTGATAGTTCAAAATTCTCATTACTTTTAAGCATTTGTAAAAGTGTTCTTGTAGATCAAAAAGCACCGATTCTATTTACAGCTTTAATTGTCACATCATTATCAATAATCATTCCATATGTTTCTTCGTCATAACCTGGAATTTGGGTTTCTGTTAAGTCAAAAACTATATTTCCATTCGTAGTATCCGAATCAGCAAAAGATTTAATTTCTATTTCTTTGTTAAAAATATCTTTAAAATCTAATTTTAATTCATTAAACATTTTGTTTAATTTTTCATCCAATTTACCTTTAACAAAAATTTTAAAATCTTTATTTAATTTAAGGTTCTCATTTGAGTTCGAATATCATTCTGCTATCTCAACAGCTACCTTTGGTTTTGGGTTTTTATTTTCTTGTTGAACAAATTTTCCAGTTACCTCTAAATTAGAAGCAGGTTTCACTTTATGTTTTTTGCCTTTTTTATCTGTATAGATAACTAGTAGTTCAACAGTTTTAGATGTGAGTGGTTTAAAAACATTACCCTTGCTATCTATTATTTGTTCATAATCAGCTTGAATTTCAATTCTAGAAGAATCAATTTCTTCAGGTAAAGTAATTTTATTACCATCTGTATTAATTGCTGGTCTTCAATCTTGAATTTTTTCTAATACATTATAAATGTTGTTTTGAAGGTCCATAGGTTCTGTGTATAATTCTAGTTCCTTCACAGAAATGTTTTTTCATTTTAATTTAGGATTTATGGTTCTACCACTTTCACTTCAATTAGTCACTTTAAGCATTACATATCTAGCATTTTCTTTAATTGAAGTAAAATTACCATAGTAAATGGTTCTTCTTAAATTTTGTTCTGACTCAGTTCATTCAAAAACTTTATTTGCATCATTGTCCAAATTTTCTTTTTGATTAGAGGCAAAAAGTTTAAATCCTGTAATATTATCTCTTTCTAAAAATAATTGAAATGAGCTAACTTTTTGTTCTGACCCTAGATCAATTATTAAAGTTTTAGCCCCATTTGAAGGATCGCTTTGATTAGTTGCTCATCTTGTATTAAAATCTCCGTCAACAGCTTTTGATCCATTAAACTCAGTACCGTTTTCGAAATCATTTTGTTCTGTAGATTTTCCTAATGCTATATTTGTGCCATTTTCAGTACCATCATTTGTTGTTGGATTAGCAGAAACTAGTGCTAATGGCAACGAGATAACACTAGACATCCCACCACAAATTAATAGAAATTTTCTTTTTAAATTCATATTCTCTCTCCTGTAATCATTTCCACATATAAAAATTATAAAAATATTTACTTAAAAATAATCGTTTTTAAATAATTCATTCAAAAAGAAAGTAAAAACTTTATATTTCCTTAATTAAAAGTGAATTATTCATTCATTTAAAAATAAGATTAATTGCAAAATCAGTGTGCATTTTATTTTGCATTTTGGGATTTTCCTTAGAATTCCCAAGTGGTATCAATATTTTCTGCAACTTTATAATCAGTATATTTATTTTCTTTTTTGATTCATCAAAAATACAAATTAATTTTTCTAAATTTGTCGTTAAAATGTTAATATATCTTTTATTATTTTTGCAAAATTATTTTATTACATGATACAAAAAAGAAAGTCATATGCACATTTAACTTGCATATGACTTTTCTAATTGTATTTACTAGTTAATTTCTTTAACTAATGCTTTAAATTAATTTTTTAAACTTAAAAAAATTTATTATACGAAAGTATGAACTAAAATAAATATAATGAATAAACTCATGAAGATAAAAGAATTTAAATAAAAAACAATATTATTTATCATAGGTTTATTAATTTTTTCTTGATTTCTTTTTCTGATCTGTTCTCTATAAAGTTTCTTTTCCTCTTCTGACATTTTTAACATTTTTCTTTCTTCTTTATATGAACCAACAGATACTTTTGATTCTTTGTATGACTTAGATATTGAGTTTCAAAAACCTACTTTTAAAAGAAGAATTATTATAAATATTAATGAAGTAACTAATGAAGCTACAAAAAGTATGCTAAAAATGTTTTTAGTTGATGAATTGGGAAACCTTACGAAATAAGCAACAACTATAAATGTGAATATAACGATTCCTAAAATAAAAAATGAATAAAAGTGTTTTTTCTTAAATTCATCTTTTATATTCGAAAAAATATTTCTAATCATTTTCTTTTTTAACTCATTTATTAAATTGTGATTTTGTACCATAAATAAAATGGTTGTTTTGGGTTGAAACCGGTTGAGTGAAAGGAATATTTGGGTATTCTTGTTCTTTCATGTAAGCTAGTTCAAATTTAACATCCTTAAATTTCTCGTTTGCATTAGAAATTTTTGGTATTGCTTTAAATAAATTGATTGTGTATGGGTGGAGAGGTTGTTTATAGATCTCGGTTGTATCCCCTGATTCGACAATTTTACCTAGGTGCATAATTTGGACTCTATCAGCTATATATTCAATCATTGATAAATCATGCGCTATAAATACCATTCCAATATTTTTTTGAATACATAAATCTTTTAGTAAGTTAACAACCTGAGCTTGAATTGAAATATCAAGTGAAGCAATTGGCTCGTCGGCAACAATAACTTTTGGTTCAGTAATTAAAGCTCTAGCAATCACAATTCTTTGACGTTGACCACCTGAAAATTCGTGTGGATAACGATAAGCAAATTGTTTTAATAACCCAACATCTTCAAGACTCTTATAAATTTTTGTTTTAATGAATAAGTTCTTAATTCTTAATAATTTTATTGGTTTATAAAGTTTATTAGCAATGTAGCTAATTAATTTATGTTGTTTTCTAGATCATAAATCAAATTTTGAATTACCAAGTAAAATATATGTATTTTCTAGGTCTTTATTTAAGTATTTTAATTCTATATCAAATGAAGCTATACCATTTCATTTATCTTTTACATTTGTATTGTATACTTTAAGATCAACTTTTGCCTGTTTTAATTCTTGTTCATTTTTTTGGAGTTGTAATTTATCTTTGTTGTTAATATTTTTTATTTTTCTTAACTCTTTATTTTTAGTTAATAATTTATTTAAATGATTTTCTTTGTAAAATTCATTGAATTTTTTATGCGTTAAATTAAATAGTTCATTGTTTGATTTTGATAAAGCTCTTAACTTTTTGAGAAGTTCTGTTTCTTTTTCAATTTCTTTATTTAATAAATTAATTCTTTGAGTAAATAAAGAAACGTATTTATTAACTTCATCTTGATTAATTTTTTTAGCTTCTTCTAATTCTTTTTTGGCTTGTAATACTGCTTCTTCGTTTTTGATTGATTTTTGGAAGAATTCTTTAATTTCTTGTTTAAAAATACTAATAAAGTTTTTTAATGATAAAAATATTTGATTTTTATAAGTTTTTTTTCTATCCGCAGAAATTCTAGTATATTCTGAAAAGTCAAATTTATATTGTTGGTTAACAATTTCTATTAATTTATTTTTATAAGATTTAATACTATTAAAATCATAAGGATTAATATTTAAATCTTTTTCAAAAATTGGAACTGATAAAGTTTCTAATTCTTTAATAAGTTTTTGCAATTCCTCAAAAGAAAGGTAATTAATTTTTCTTTTATTTGATTTGAATATTTTTTCAACTTTTTTGTTTAATAAATATAGTTTTAATTTAAAGTAATAAACTTCTAAATTTCTACCAACAAGTGACTCGTTTTTATTTAATTTTGACTCGTGTTTCAATTCTGAAATTAAATTTTTAATTGAATTTTTTGATGTTCTGTAGTCTTCAAATCAGTTTATTATAGAATCTTTCAGTTGAACGAATGATTCTTTTCTTGATTCTTTTAAATCATAAAATTTTTGAGTTTTTTTGTTTAATCTTAATGCTTTTAAATAATTTTCTTTAGCTTTATCGTAAGCTATTTCATCAAAATCAATTTCACCTTTTTCTAATTTTTCTTTATGTTCTTCATAAAGTTTAATAAGGTTATCTGAATTTGTATATAGATCATTTATTATAGTTGAATTGTTTTTATTTTTTTCCTCAAGAAATGAAAAATAAGAGTTAAATTTATCGTCAAATGATGTTTCATCATTATCAAAAGATGTTTCTGATAAAATCTTTCTTCATTTATCACTAAAAGGTTTAAGTAATGAATTTTGAATTTTTAAATTTTGTAATTTAAATTTTAAAACTGTTTCTAAAAATGTATAGTGAAAATGATCTTGAACTGATTCTCAATTTTTGTTTATTTCTTTAACTTTATTTTTAATTATTTTATTAACAATAAGAGGTTCTTTTAATATTGAAAATATAGTGTTTTGACCATTTAATGCCGCCATTGGGTCTTGAAAAATCATTTGAATATTTTTTCTCATGAATTTTCTTGTTTTTTTGGAAATTCTTTTACCAGAAATTAATTTGCCTTCTAAACGAACAAATCCGTTAAAGTCGTCATATAACCTTAATAATGAACGACCGATAGTTGTTTTACCTGATCCAGATTCGCCGATTAATCCAACAATTTCGCCTTCTTTAACATCAAAAGTAACATCATCTACAGCTTTATTAACATGTCCTTTGTTAACAAAAAACTTTTTTAAATTTGTAATTTCTAAAATTGTTTTTTTACTCATTTTCGTTAAATACCTTTCTGAAGCTTTCTAATCTTGCTTCTAATTCAGATGATAGTTGTACTTTAGGTGCATCAGGGTGCAATAATCATGATGCTGCCGCATGTGTTTCAGAAATTTGGAAAAGTGGCGCTTCTTTTATAAAATCAATCTCTAATGCATATTCATTTCTTGGGGCAAAAGCGTCACCTAGTGGTAAATTATTCATATCTGGAGGTGTACCTTTTATTGAATAAAGTCTGTCTTCTTTGTTTTCAGGAATTGCGGAAATCAGAGCTCATGTATAAGGATGTTTTGGTTCGGTAAAAATATCTTTTTTAGTTCCTTTTTCAACAATTTTTCCTGCATACATAACATAAATATAGTCACAGAATTTTGCGACAACAGAAATGTTGTGACTAATTAAAATTATTGAAATATTCATTTGCTCTCTTATTTCATCAAATAAAGCAAGAACCGAAGCTTGAACTGTAGGATCAAGAGCTGTGGTAGGTTCGTCAGCTATAATTAAACTTGGTTTTAAAGCTACAACCATTGTTATAACAACACGTTGCTTCATTCCTCCACTTAATGTATTATGTGGATACATATCAAAAACAGCTTCTGGATTTCTGATTCCAAATTTATCTAATAAACCAACAAGATATTCTCTTTTGGCCATATAAGTTTTTTTAGATCATTCTTTGTTTTTATTTAAAGCATCTAAAAGTTGTTTTCCAATTTTTCTTGTCGGATTTAAGGATGTAAGCGGATCTTGAGGAATATAACCAATTTTATGTCCGCGTACTGTTTGTCAAAATGATTCTTTTTTACTTTTTAGTAAGTCAGTATCACTAATTTGCATTTTATCTGCAGTAATCAAAGAGTTTTCGTTAATATTTAAAAACGATTTAGATGTAACAGATTTCCCTGATCCAGATTCACCAACAATACCAATTATTTCACCTTTACCAATTTGTAAATCAACACCTCTAACGATATTTATGTATTTATTTCTTTTTACTTTAAAACTAACTTTTAGATTTTTTACATCTAATAATATTTCTTTTTTATTTTCCATAAATATCTCCTATCTTGATTTAATAATTTTCGGATCTAAAGCATCATGAACACCTAATGCTATAAAGTGTAATGATACTGAAATTGAAAGTAATATTAATGAAGGTAATAATAATACTCAAACATTAACAGCAGCTTCTGCAGGAGCAGAAGATATAATTTTTCCTAAGTTTGCATTGTCAGATTGGAAGAAACCAAGGAAGGCAAGTGATGAAACTGAAAGAATAATTGAAGGTATTGAAGCAACATAACTTGTTGCAATTTTACCAATAATTGATGGTAATGCATGCTTGTAAATTAATCTTGCCTTTGAAGCACCGATTGATTGAGAAGCAGTAATAAACTCTGAATCTTTTACTGTAATTATAAATAATCTAGTTCTTCCGACAGACCCAACTCAACCAACAAACACAAGAGCAAAACCGAGTGTAAGATCAGTTGTTCCGAATAAAGTTGCGAATAATAATAATCAAATTAATGTAGGTGGAGCTGAAAAAATATCAATTAAACGCATAATCACAGTATCAATTGCAGTCCCGACATGGAACCCTAAATAAGAACCAATTGCTACACCTATAATTGTTTGTAATGTTGCGACAATTAATGCTAATCTAATCGCTCTTCAAGTTCCAATTCAACTTTGAGTTCAAATATCTATACCGCTATTTGTAGTACCTAAAAATGTTTTTAAATGTATTTGTGGATTTGCTTCTAGTGCTTGTGCATAGTATTTTTTAGCTTCTGCAGCAGTTATATTTAAAGGAATTTTAGATTCCTTAAATATAATGTTAATACTATCTACTTCATGTCATTTGTAAAAATCAATGAAACGAGTACCTGATTCAAGATTATATGAAATATATTGAGCTTGATCAAATTCTGCTCACAAATACCCTCCGTAATTGTTTGGGTTTGCTCAGAATCTTGCGTTTGCCGAAAAATCTCTATCACTTAAAACAAAATCTGAATTTATTTTACCACTTCATAATGACGGAAGAGATTTAACAAACGAAGAACCTGTTTTAGTTGATTGACCAATTTTATCCCCAATCAAATTCAATTGAATAGTATTTTCAACTGAATTATCAGCATTGTAAGGTGAATATGATGAAACAACTAAAGAAGTAATTAAAACAATAAGGAAAACTATTAAAAATAGCACTGATGGTCAACTTAAAAAGAATCTTTTAAAAATTTCAATAACAAGTTTTTTAGGCTTACCGGCAACATTTGAAAAATTGTTTGTTTTTGGAGCAAAATTAAAAGGATTTTCTATGTTATCAATATTTAATTTGTATTTCTTATTAAAGTCCTTTGTTGTCATTTTTACCTCCTTCTTGTTTTATTCTTTTGAATTCAATGTTTCTTCTATATGACATTAAAAACATTTGATAATAACTAAATCCTGATTTAGATGAATATTTAATTCTAGGATCTAAGATTGTATATGATACATCAACAACTATTGTTGTCATTACACCTAAGAATGTAAAGAATACTGTATTAAACATAATTATATTAATTTCACCGTTAGGGAATGATTGAGCAATTATCTGTGATGTCCCTGGAATTGATCAATATGTCTCAATAACTATACCACCAGTTAATAAACCTATGTATGACGGAATTAAAAGGGCAGCTAAAGGTATTGAAATATTTCTTAAAACATATTTAAAGAAAATTTCTATTGTTCCTAACCCTTTTGATTTGGCTATAAGAACATAATTTGATGTCAACACAGTAATAACTTGATTACGTGTATATGTAATATATGATGAAAGCGAACCTAAAACAATAATTAAAATAGGTGGCAATCATGAAATAAAAATTTGTCCTGAACTATAAACTTGAGAGTTTTGTTCACTATAGGGGTTGA
This sequence comes from Mycoplasmopsis canis PG 14, assembly GCF_001553195.1. Classification (NCBI taxonomy): domain Bacteria; kingdom Bacillati; phylum Mycoplasmatota; order Mycoplasmoidales; family Metamycoplasmataceae; genus Mycoplasmopsis; species Mycoplasmopsis canis. The sequence continues at coordinate 354,701 of NZ_CP014281.1, forward strand.
TAAAGCTAGGGGTTACATTCAGTTTTAATAGTAAAGATATTAATATAGGAGCAATAATGAATGATGGTAGTGCTATAAAAAATAATGAGAAAGCATTTATACCAGCATCAAATAAAGTTCCTCTTTTATAACCTGCAACAATTCCTAAAGCAATACCTAAGATTGCGCTTATAAAGAAAGCTGGAACAGTTATTATTACTGATAATTTTAAATATTTAAAGAATAATTCTGATATAGAGTTTGTTTGTGTTCTTTGAAATATTTTTTCATCATAAGGTATACCGAATGGATTTTCTTGATTTGTAAAAATATCAGATAGTCAATATCAAAATCTTGTTAAAGGATTAATTTTGTAACTTGTTCAAATATCCTTGAATTCATCATATCTTCCCTTTCAACTTGCAGGAAGAAAATGATACTTAACTGAATCATTAAATAGTTTTTCCAATAATTCTTTTGTCGAATTAGAATTACCACTACCTTGCGTTGAATTGTGTGCTTGCTCAACAAATGGATTAATAGCAAATTGTGCGGTTAAAACATAAACGACAAAAACAATAATTAGCAAGGTTAGAATAGCAAAGCCAATACGTTGCAAAATGTATTTAAGCATTTTATTTCCTTTCGTATAAAAACAATAAACAATTAACCCTAAAGTTAATTGTATAGTTGTTTAATTATTTTTTAACTAAGAATGAAGACATATCTTCGAATGAATGTAATATTTCAGGAACAATGTAATTTGGGTTAACAAGTGTGTTTGATACTGAGTTTTGTAATATTGCTAAGTAAGGGTTAACTGTAACTCCAACAATATTCATTGTTTCTGATGTTAATTTAATTAGTTCATCTTTTGAAAAACTATTTGCACTATCTGAATTTAATCATAATAAGAATTGTGAAGATAATTCACCAGCTGATACATATTGTTTTGTATCTTGTTCACGATCTATTTCAACTAATTCTAATGCTGTATCAGATGATCCTTCTTTTACTTTATATTCACCTAAATAGTTAGAAAAATCATATAAATATTTATTTGATAGTTTTCCTCATTTTTCAAGTGGAATTGAAAGTTCAAAGTTTTTTAATTTAATAAATTCTTTTAATTTTTGAGCAGCCTTAACTAATGTAGGGTAAGCTGATTCTAATTTAGCTTTATAACTTTCGTCTGAAGCAATATTTGCTAAGATTGGTAATAATTGGAAGTTTCATGATTTCCCATCTAATGAACCATTAAGTAGTTCATAGTCAGTTGATCATCCAACAATTTTCGTTGCAGCAGGATTATTAACGTAGTAACTTAATAATTCATCTCTATTAGCAACTTTTCTAAATTCTACTTGGAATCTTTCTGGATATAAAGAATTAAGTACATTAACTTGTTTTTCTGTTGCTAACTTAATTTTAGCGTTAAAGTTTATAAATCTTGAAATAACTGTAAATTTAATTTTTGAGTTATTAGGATCACTATCTAAGTTAGGGTTTTGTTTGTAAAATTCGTCAATAATTTCTTTGAAACGAGCTTTTAATACTTCAAATGCTGCTGATTTATATTTATCACTTGATTGAGCACCAACTGAGTTATTTTCTGATTGTCTTAATTCAGTACCTAATGATCCGCCTAAATCAACTCTTTGATTTGTATTTCTATCAACAACAAATAATTCATTCAATTCATCAGCATGATATCTTGGAGAATTTGTTGTATCATTTGCATCTTCTTTAATTTTTAAATCTGGAGCTGCACCTGTTAATCATGCATGAACCGCTTCAGGTGAACCCGCTTCTTTTGCTGATTCGTCTCAATTAATTACTGCTGATAAAATGTTTCTTACTTCAGCAGCTGCACCTGTTGTTGCATTAACTAGAACATTGTGAGCATTACCTGCTTTAACATCGTTTAATTCAGCTCCTCACATTAATTTTGAAAAAGCATTATTTACGTATTGTGCAGAGTCTTTATCGTTGTGAGCGTAATTTGGAACTAAAGCATTAAAGTAATATCCGATTGTTGACTTTGTTTCTTTGCTTTGTGATTTTGATAAACCAAAAACTTCTTTTTTAGCTCTTATTTGTGCTTGAGTATTTGGATCTAATTGTGAAAATGAAATTCTTGATGTTTCACCTGCTCTAAATGAGTTAAAATCTTCAACCTTAAATGCGTCAGCATCAACTACTGCACTTTTATAAACGTTTTCAATAACTTGTAATCTACCTGGATGATTTACATATTCTTGATCTTTGTAGTGTTTATTTAAAAGTCATTTTTCTGAAAGGTCATTAGCAGAATATCCTTTATAGTAATATCTTCCGGCATATAAAGTTGTATTATTGTTTAATCCATATCAATAAACCCCTGAGTCTTTAGCAAGATTTGTTGCTTTAGCTATTTCAGGCGCAACTGTTGATTCTTCTGAACTATTTACACCAGCAAAATTTCTTAATGAAGAAATATTTTTATTTGTTTCATCGATGTATTGACTTGGGGCAGGAACGAATTCATAATTACCATAAAGGATGTTTTTAAAGAATTCCACAAAGTTTGAAGAAAGATTTGCATCCTTTCTTTGAAATACTAAATAATTTTTTCCGTCTTCAGATTTTAATGCTTCATTTTTGTCGATAAGTTTATCAAAGTCAATATTGTATAAATTGAATAAATATTTATTTGTGTATGAATTTTCTTTTTTAAATACTGACGAATTATCAGGAATTAATTTTTTAGCTTGTTCATCAATTTCGGCGTTTCCACCATTTTTGTGACGAGCTGTTGTATCTTGTGTTAAATAAGTTCTTACAAGACCATAGTAGAAGTCTTTTGCAACAACATTATATTTTGTTTTTTCTCCGTTTGAGTTAACTCAAAATGATGTTTCATCAACCTCTACTTCAAATTTTGAAGCTTTGTCTAAGTCTGTGAAAAATTGTGGGTTGTTAATTGATTTTGCATCACTACTTGTTAAAGCAATATTTGATGATGCGTAATATTTTCCTTCAATGGTAGGAGCTCCTAAAGCATCTGTTTTATCATTATCATATACTTTTACTTCATCTCCGATTGTTAATTTAATTGATTTAGCATAATCTAATTTTCATTTGTTTGTTGAAGGTTTTACAACAAATGTTTTTGTAACTCTATCAATTTTGTTGCTTGCTAATTCTGTTTTTTCTTCAAACTCTGGCTTACCTTCTGATTCTTGTCTAAATAATAAACCATATGTTGTTATTTCAGGCCCTGCTTGTCATGATCCTGAACTATACGAAGCATCTGTTTGCCCTCTTCTTTGTGAATAAATTGAATTGTATTTAATACGATAAATTCCTCTATTTGCAAAATTTGCAAATGTACTTGTTACACCATCACCACTTTCAGAATTACTTGTATGTGATACAGCACCATTTCCACTTGGTGTACATGCGATAGCTGTAGCAGGTACAGCTAATGAAGCAAAAACGCTTCCTAATAATAAAAATTTTCTTTTCATAATTTTCTCTTTTCTTTTTCTCTCTATTTAAATATTTTCTTTCCTAATTTTGTTCATTCTTGAACAAGGTCCTCTATATATTGGAACCCTTCATCATAAAATTTGTCATCATTTAAGTCCACACCAACTTTTTTTAATATTTCAATTGGGTAATCATTCCCTCCAGCGCTTAAGAAGTTTTTAATATAATTATCTAAAGCTTCTTTACCATAATTTTTATATTGTTTAAAGAAGTATATCGCAACTAACTGTCCTATAGCATACTTATAAACATAAAAACCATAGTAGTAATGAGGGACGTAGATTGATTGAATTGTGTTTTTAATTGAATAACTGATTTTATCTTTTAAACTGTATTTTTTTGCATTTTCGAAATATGTTTTACTAATTGAATCATAACTCGAATTAATTTTTCCTTCTTGAATACCTTTATATAAGTCATATTCATAATTAGATCACATAACTTGTTTTAAGACAGTTCCGTTAAATCCGCTTATGATACTATCTAGAATATTGAATTTTAACTTATCATTCTTTGAATTTTTTAATAAATAATCAAATAACATTAATTCATTAAATATAGACGCTATTTCAGCAAGGAAAATAGGATAACTAGCATTGTTAATATCATTATGTTTATCTGAATAATATGAATGCATCGAATGACCTAATTCATGCGCAAGTGTTTCTACACTTCTTAAAGTACCATCAAAGTTCATTAAAATGTATTTTTTATCAATACCATAAGTTCCGCCGATACTATACGCTCCGCCTCTTTTGGTTTTTGTACTCATATAATCAACTCAATTTTCAGTTAAAGCTTTATTAATTTGTTCTGAATATTCTTCACCAAATGGTTTTAAAGATTCTTTAACTAATTCATTCATTTCTTCAACTGAATAACTACTTTTAACTTTAACAAGATCTCTCATGCTATCTCATTCATTAAAATCTTCTTTAAAACGTTTTTTGTAAAATATTTTGTAATTTTTTACATATTTCTTAATAATATTTCTTTTTTCTGATACTTTATTAAACAATTTTAATAATGTTTTGTCGGTTACTTTATCATCAAATGTAAGCATATCGACTGCTGATTTATATTTTCTAACTTTCGCAACTGTTACAAGCTTGTTGAAATGTTGAAACAATATTTCAGCAAAAGAGTCTTTATGTTTAATGTATCCGTCTCAAAAATTATTAAACGCTTGCTTCCTTACTTTTGAATCATCAGATTTCAAAAATTTAGTTCTATTTACTTTGTCTAATTTAACTTTCTTTCCGTTTTTAAGAGTTATATATCCAAAATCTAGTTCGCTATTACTCAAAATACTAAAAATAGAATGCGGATCAGGTTCTCCGATAGATGTTTCTAATAAAAATTCTTCTATTTTATCATCTAATTTATGGTCTTTTGATGCAATTAAATCTTCAATGTCTCTTTTATATAATTTTAGTCTTGAATCTTCTTTCCATTTTTTCATTTTTTCAATATGGATAAAAAATCTATTTGTTTCAGAACCAAATTCTTTACTTAATTCATGGCTTTTTAGTTCAAAGTCTTTACTTAATTTGATAAAGTCCGAATTTACTATATCTGTATTTTGATTATTCGATATGTAATTGTCAATTTTATTTGAAATTAGCTCTTGTTTCTCTGCTAGTTCTATATCTACCAAATACTCTTCAATTGAATTAAATTTTGAGTCCTTTATATTTATTCTTTGTTTCATTATTTTTTCATATTCATCAATTCAATAATGAATACTCTTGCCCTTAAGAATATCATCTAAATCTCATTTATATTTTGATGGCACTTCTTTATGGTTCTTATATTGCTTTACTTCCATCTTTCCTCCTTACATAAATACGAAAAAATCTTGTAGAGCACAAATCTACAAGACTTTATAAATATAATTATTAATATAGTATATAAACCTATAACTAAGAATGTAATTTATAAGGAATGTAAACCTATAGCTCCAATGGCTTTTGCCAAAGAGTAGAAATCTTTTATGATTTTCTACCAACACTTAATGTTGCCACATTAAGCATTTCGGCTTTTATACCCTTTCAATACTCTACGTATGCCTACTAAAGTATTTACTATTGTTAAAAGCTCCTCTATAGAATCATTCATAACAGATTTCTTTTAATCTGTTATGAATAACTTTTTTCAAACAGATTAATACTAAAACACACGAATGTTGATAATAAACATCGCACGGGTGATATTGGTAATAATCATGTTCTTTCTGTTTTTCATGGGAAAATTATAACACAAAATAATGAGACAAAAAATTTTTTAATATATAATTTTTATATGAAAAATTTAAGTAGATTTTTTGACTTTAAATCGACAGAAATGCGTATTGCTGAAAAAGCCTTGAATAGAATTAATAAATTAGAAAGTATTGTTTCTAAGTTTACAGATGAAGAATTAAAAGCTAAAACTTTATTTTTTAAAAGTCTTTTAAATGAAGGATATACTTTAGAAGATATTAGAGAAGATGTTTTTGCAGTAGCTCGTGAAGCAACTAAAAGAATTTTAGGAAAAAGACCATATGATGTTCAAATGTTAGGTGGTCTTTTACTTGATTTAGGTTCTGTAGCGGAAATGAAAACCGGTGAAGGAAAAACAATTACTTCTATAGCTCCAGTTTATTTAAACGCATTATTAGGAAAAGGTGCCATCGTATCAACCGTTAATGAATATTTAACAGAGCGTGATGCAAAAGAAATGGGTGAAGTTTTCCAATTCTTAGGATTAACTGTAGGTATCAATAAAGCTCAGTTAGACCCAAATGCAAAAAGAGCTGCATATGCATGTGACATAACCTATTCAGTTCACTCAGAGCTTGGATTTGATTATCTTAGAGATAACATGGTTTCTGATAAAAGAGAAAAAGTTCAAAGAGGTTTACAGTTTTGCTTAATTGATGAGGTTGATTCAATATTAATCGATGAGGCTAAAACCCCTTTGATTATTTCTGGTGGTGAACAAGAGGATGTAACGACCTATTTCTCTGCAGATCAATTTGTTAGAACTTTATCTTACCAAGACTATATCATTGATGAAGAAACTAAAGCTGTTGCATTAACACACTCCGGAATTAAAAAAGCAAATGAATTTTTTAATACACCTAATATTTACAATATTGAGAATAGTGAAAAAATACATTTAATTCAAAACGCTTTAAGAGCCCACAAAATCATGAAAATTGATGTTGAGTATATCGTAAGAGAAGGTAAGATTGAACTTGTTGATTCATTTACTGGTCGTATAATGGATGGACGTAGTTATTCAGAAGGTCTACAACAAGCAATTCAAGCTAAAGAGCAAATTGAAATAGAACCTGAAACCAAAACTCAAGCAACAATTACATATCAAAACTTTTTCAGAATGTTCAAGAAACTTTGTGGTATGACAGGAACCGGAAAAACAGAAGAACAAGAATTTATTGATATTTATAATATGCGTGTCAATGTTGTTCCTACAAATAAACCTATTGCTCGTATTGATGAACCTGATTCTATTTTTTATGATTCAGAAGATAAATGAAATGCAGTTGTTGAAAAAGTCGCTCAATTATACGTTAAAGGTCAACCAGTATTGGTTGGTACTTCACAAATTGAAGATTCTGAAATTTTACATAAATTACTACTTAAAAAAGGTGTGCCACATACAGTACTTAACGCAAAACAAAACGCTTCTGAAGCTGAAATAATTTCAAAAGCTGGGCAACCTAAAGCTGTAACAATTGCCACAAACATGGCAGGACGTGGTACCGATATAAAGCCTACACAAGAAGCAATTGCGCTTGGTGGTTTATATGTATTAGGAACCGATAAAGCTGAGTCACGTAGAATTGATAACCAATTACGTGGGCGTTCAGGTCGTCAAGGTGATGTGGGAACAAGTAAATTCTATGTTTCTTTAGAAGACCAATTAATTAAACGTTTTGCGACTTATGAAGCTTTTCAAGAAGCATATTCAGATCAAAAAGGTAAAGAAATTACAAGTAAGACCTTAAGACTTCAATTTAATCATGCTCAAAAGAAAATTGAAGGTTTTAATTACGATTCAAGAAAATCAGTTTTAAATTATGATGATGTTATTAGACAACAACGTGATTTAATTTACGCACAACGTGATTTAATATTAGCAGCAAATGATGTTGACTTTATTTTAAAAAGAATGTTTATGTCAGCTGCCAAATCTATCGTTAGAAATGGTGAATATTACTTACATAATAATTATAACTATGATGCTTTAGTAAGTTTCTTAAATGAAAATATTGGAAAATTGGTTTCTTTTGAATTTAACATATCTGATATTGTTAAAGTACACGAAAGCGATTTACCTGAATATATTGCAAACATAATTCTTTCATTATATGAAGAGTGAACAAAAAATGCAAATATAAGCAATAACAAAGAAGATATAGCATACATGCAAAAAGAACGTATATTATCTGTTTTAGACAAAAAATGACAAATACAAATTAATCGTATGGACAAATTGCGTTCAAATGTTAACTTGGTTCAATATTCACAAAAGAATCCTTACCAAGTTTATACTGAAGAAGGAACTAAATTATTCGAAGCAATGTTAGATGATATTGCATATGAAGTAATGATTTTAATTTTTAGCAATAGAATGGGTAAAAAATCATTAATAACAAAAGAAATCAAGAATGATCCTTTATTCCATACAGTTATGAGTGTATTTAACTTTAATACTAATCAAAGTATTGAGGAATACGAAAAAGAAGTTCTTGAAAAATATAAAATCGTTAGAAAAAGATATGATGAAATCGAAATAGAAAAAGCAAACAGAAAAGCTGAAAATTAATTTATTATGTTTTATTTATAAATAGAATATAATTTAAATACATTTAAATAAAACATTCCTAGGAGTTAATATGAGAAAAGATAAAAACAATTTAAGAATAGCAAGACGTCATGATATTAGTATTAAACCTGAAGAAGAAGGAATGAGATATAAAAGATTTATGGGAGATAAAATAAATATGGAAAATGTATATCGTCCAGTTGGTGGATCATGCTGCGGTGGAAATTGCGCAGCTAACAAAAATGCTAACTTACTTTTAAAACACAAACAAGCTGTTAAAATGGAAAAACCAATGGTTATTGAAAAAGAAGCTCCGGTTGTAAAACAAGAAGTTGTTATGAAACCTGCAGCTACAGTTGTAAAACCAGTTGAAAAGAAAGTTGTGCAAGAAGTTAAACCTAAATTATTAGATTTAAATGATTTAGCAAAAAAATTCGCTGACTTTTTTAATGAATTAGTTAAATAATTAAAAAACTAAAGAACCATAATAATTTCATGGTTCTTTATTTTTGATAAAAACAAGGAGAAGAAATGTTAGAAGTACAAAATTTAAGCAAAATATTTAGTGATAAAAAGCTATTCGAAGGTGTTAATTTAAAATTTACTGAAGGTAATACATATGGTGTTATCGGTGCAAATGGAGCAGGTAAATCAACATTCTTAAAAATTATTTCAGGGCAAATTGAAGCAACATCTGGACAAGTTATTAAAGAAAAAAATAAACGTATTTCTGTTTTAAGCCAAGATCATAATGCTTATGACTCATACAATGTTACTGATGTTGTTATAATGGGTAATACAGACCTTTATGAAGTTATGCAAGAAAAAGATGCCATTTATGCTAACCCAGATGCTACAATGGATGATTACACAAGAGCCGGTGAACTTGAAGAAAAATTCGGTGATCTTGGAGGATGAACGGCCGAAAATGATGCTCAAGAACTTTTAAGTAACCTTTCAATTCCAAAAGATAAATGAAATGTTCCAATGAGTGAATTAACTGCTAACCAAAAAATTAAGGTTTTATTAGCTAAAGCTTTATTTGGAAATCCAGATATTTTAATAATGGATGAGCCAACTAACCACCTTGATTTACGTTCAATTAGATGACTTGAAAACTTTTTAATTGACTATGAAAATGTTGTTATAGTAGTTAGCCACGATAGCGACTTCCTTGATGCTATTTGTACACATATAGTTGATATAGATTATAATGAAGCTAAGATTTACACAGGTAACTACTCATTCTGAAAACAATCTTCAGAATTAGCACGTGAAATGATGAAACAAAGCAACGTTAAAAAAGAAGCACAAATGGAAAAACTTAAAGAATTTATTGCTCGTTTTAGTGCTAATGCTTCTAAATCAAAACAAGCTACAAGTAGAAAAAAAGCTTTAGAAAAAATTACTCTTGATGAAATTAAGCCTTCAAACAGAAAATATCCATTTGTTAGATGAGAAATGAATAGAGATCACGGAAAGCAAATTTTAAATGTTGAGGGATTAACATTTAAGAATGAAAACGGTGATACATTATTTGAAAATGTTTCATTCTCACTTAAACCAGGAGAAAAAATGGTTATAGTAGGGGATGATGATATCGCTAAAACAAGACTTTTAGAATGTATATTCGGAGTTAGAAAGCCAACATCAGGAACAATTGAATGAGGTCAAACAATAACTCCTAGTTATTTCCCTAATGATAACTCAAAATTCTTCGAAACTGATGAAACTATTTTGGAATGAATTTCTAAATGACCATTAGAAAATAAAGAAAAAGAAAATCAAGAAAATGATGACGCTAGAATGCGTGGATTTTTAGGTAGAATGCTATTTAGTAATGATACAGTGTTCAAAAAAGTTAAGGTAACTAGCGGGGGAGAAAAAGCTCGTTTAATGTTTTCTAGAATGATGCTTCTTGAATCTAACTTCTTAATTTTAGATCAACCACTTGATCACCTAGATACAGAAAGCATTGACTCAGTAATCGAAGGGGTTAATGGATACCGTGGCGGAGTTATTTTCACAACTTATAATAGGGCATTTGTTAATCAATGTGCAGATGTAATCTTAGAATTACAATCACCTCAAAAAAGTTTTATTTTTAGAGGAACTCTCGAAGAATATGAACAAATCATGCAGGATCAATAATGAATAGATTCTTTGTAAATGAAAAACATGAAAATTATTTTATTTTAAACAAAGAAACGCTTAAACACTTAAGTGTCATAAGGATTGGTGACAATCCTTTTATTTGTGTTTATGATAAAAAATTTTATAAATGTATTTTAGAATTTGATAAAGCTAAAATAATTGATGAAATTAATGAAAACCATGAATTTAAACACGAAGTTGTTGTTGCTATTTCTTTAATTAAATACGAAAGATTTGAATGAGCACTTCAAAAACTAGTTGAATTAGGAGCTACAAAAATAATTCCCATGGTTACCGAGTATACTAATGGCGAATTATATAAATTCAATAAATTTGAAAAAAAACTAGAAAGATTTCAAGCTATTTTGCAAAATGCAGCTGAGCAATCATTCAGAAACATTATCCCTGAATTAACGAATTTACACAAATTCGAAGATGTAACAACAATGGAGGGATATAAAAAAATAATTGCTCATGAAAAGCAAGATGAATCAGCTTCGATTGAAAATAATATTGATTCTAATGTTTTATTCTTAATCGGGCCTGAAGGCGGATTTTCTAATAATGAAATAGAAACTGCCTTAAAAAGTAACGTTAATTGTGTTTCTTTAGGAAAAAGAATTTTAAGAGCAGAAACTGCGGCCATTTATATGATTTCAAAGGTTAAAATTTAAAAAACATTCAAATTAAATTGAATGTTTTTTTTAAAATTTATTGTTTATCCAAATATTGTACAACACTAAAACAAAAACTAATATGAATATGCGGATTATTCGGTTATTGTTTACCCAAATATTGTACAACACTAAAACCATTGTCCGGGATTACTTGCTTTGTTAAATGTTATTGTTTACCCAAATATTGTACAACACTAAAACCCACTTTTGGGAAAATGTGAGACTTTGAAGGTTATTGTTTACCCAAATATTGTACAACACTAAAACGCGTGTTTTTCATTAATTACAAAAAAATAAGTTATTGTTTACCCAAATATTGTACAACACTAAAACTTTTTTGGTCTTAATTTTTCATCTTTCACGGTTATTGTTTACCCAAATATTGTACAACACTAAAACAATAAAATTGAAATTAATTTTTGAATGATTGTTATTGTTTACCCAAATATTGTACAACACTAAAACCATAGAATTTTGAAATACTTCACAAAAATAGTTATTGTTTACCCAAATATTGTACAACACTAAAACCTCATTACAAAGAATTTATTTTAAAAATAAAGCTTTTTTCATATTTTCCATTGTTTCTTTTGTGTAAATAAGTTCAGGATTAACGTTATCAAACGGTTTTTGAAAATATTCTTCAATGAAATATTCAAAAACGCTCTCATTATCTATATTTTTTAACGTATATAGATTTTCATCTACAAAATTTGTTAATAATACCTCTGAAGAGCTTTTAATTATATTAAACGAATTATTGGTCATTACTATAATGTTGAAGTCATTTGAAAATTCTGTTAAAAGAGATAGACTTATATCATCCATATCTTTGATTATTATATTTTGTTTTTCTGCTTGTGATATGTTTCTTAAAAAACTGTATAACAAACTTGATGTTATAAATTCTTTTGTTTTAATATCAAACATTGACTTAAATAGTTTACTAGTTGATTCATTTATATTAACCAGATCGTAACCTATCTTTTTATTCACTTTATTGGCAATATTTTGTAAGTAATTTTTGTTAATTAATTTATCAGTATCTAAATTATGCTCGCCAATAATTTTGTTTAATATATTTTTATTTGTAAAACTATATAACGAATCTAATGTTGTTAGAGGTGAAATTATCATAAAGTCTTCTATACTAATTTCGTTACCACCTATATTAAATACCTTTCTATTATCATTCTCATATTCATAAAGTTTTCTCAAATAAGCAGTTGTATTATCTACATTTATACAAGCTACTCCCGAAAAATTTTCAATCAATTTATTGTGTATTTGTATTTTTAACATAATTATAATTCTATATATTTCTCCTTTTCATTCACAAGTTCGTTATGTGACTTTTGACCTGTTAACATATCCATTTTTTTATATTGTTCTTCAGTTAACATAAATACTCTAATATTTGCTCTATAAGGAAGTCTACTCTTAACTTTATTCATTTCATACTTGTACATAGTATGTGAGCCTATACACTTAGTATAAACCGAATATTGCAACATATAATACCCAAGTGATATCAAATGATTTCTAAATTTACTTGAACTTTCTTTATAACTATCATCATTATAAATATCGTACATTAATATTATCCTCATTTGTCTTGTTTTAACTCCATTCAATTATAAAGTCCTCGCATATAAGATTATTATTAATAACACTTTTTACTATTTTATCAATATATTCATTAACTGATAATTTTGTGTTTTTGATTGCTATTTTTTCTTCAAACATACAAAACAAATCTTTTTTGAATAAAATAAAATCCTTTTTACCATATATATAAATGTGTGTGTAAACTAGCTTATCAATTAGCGCCCTAAGAGGTTCCATTAGATCACAAGAAAGAGCAAAATGATTATTAAAACTTTTGTGAAATATCCCTATTCTATTGTCTAATCCATTTTTTATAATCGACCTAGATACATATGTCATCAATACTGTATAACCATAATCCAAAAATGTATTTATAATATTTTCATCATCTCTAGAAAAATTTGCTCCGTACAATATTTTAAAAGATAACTTTGCTGCATGACCTTCACAGTTTGATCTATCATTAATTAAAACCGATTCATAATACTTTATAAGTTTATCGATTTCTTCTTCAGAAGTTATATCTAAATAATAAATAAGCTTAGTATAATTTACTATTTTAGTTTTTATTATTTCTCTTCAAACAAAACCCTTAAAATCCTTACTTCAATTGATTTGATTTAAAAAATTTTTATTTGAATAATACCCTTGAATCGGAGAAATTTGGACAGTGGGTTTAAATTTTGAATCACATATAATAATATTTACGTTTTGTGCTACTAATTCGTTTAATAAGGGAACGGAAATGTTGCATCTTGGATTCGATACTAAAACAGTGTCAATTTGACTTATAGGTACTATTATTCTCTTTTCATTACTTTTTACTATTAAAGAATTTAAAAAATATGAAATATATTCACTTTGTGAAATTTCTAAAACTTTTTTCGACATTAAAAATAAAAAAACTGAAAGCTACGCTTTCAGCAATTACGGCAGCAATTAAGCGCCTTGATTTAGGATGTACAATATTTGGGTAAACAATAATTAATTTGTACTTAAATATTATAACACATTATTTTTGTTTATTCAAATATTTTTTTATTTATACCAAAAGGCGAAATATCTACTTGTTCATAATTATTCATTATAGATTTTATTCCAAACATTAATCTCTTTGGGGTTTTGCTAGTATCTTGGTTTTTATTTTCGTCTTTAAATTCTATTTTATTTAAAAATTTAATCTCTATAATGTCTCTAACGGTCTGAATACTTGAAATATAATAAAATTCTTTATTTTGCTTATCTAGCAAAATGGTTCCAGGGAAAATAAATGAATGAAAATTATAAGTTTTGTCAATTCCATAGATCTCTTTATATTTTTCAATTTTTTCCATGTTGTAGGTTTTAAAGTCCTCAATATCCCAATTTTTATCTCCAAAGATAGCTATTTGAGTGTTTATAGATAATGTTTTAAAATTATTTGCTGAATTCTTAAAAACTATTGCCCCAAGAGAATTAATGTTTTCGTAAAACGCCTTGGGTTCATTATTTTTGCCATTAAATTTATTTATAACTTGATTTTTTCTTATGTCATTAATTTTTACATCATTAACCAATCTTAAGAACTTAATTTTTCTAGTTGTATTTTTAGTAGGATTGTAAAGAACAAATGTTTTATTAGCGATCATTTGATTAATAAACTCTTCGCTAAACTGATCTAGTGATTTTGTTAAAGATCTCATATATTGCTTTAAATATAAATTGTAATTTATTTTGTTTTTTGTATATTTAATATTTATAGCTTCATCTCTTGATGGAATATTATTTTCTTTACCATATGACTCAATAATTTCGATTATTTGATCGATAACTTCTGGATTCGATTGATTAATAACAAATTTTTCTCTTTCCCTTAGTAATCTCAAGTATATGTCTTTGTCATCTAGAATACTGAATTTTTCTTTTTTGTAATAATTTGTTATGCCATCTTCATCTGTTTTTGTGGCTATCCCATAGATTGTTTCGTTATAAAGCTGTCTATTTGTCTTTCTTTTTGTTTTTCTAGAGAAAAATACTTCATCATCAAGATCTATCAAATACTCTTCTATTTCTTTAGCGATTTTTCTAGCTTGAACATTGTTCTTTATGCTTGTCCAATCTTCTTTCTTTAATTCCTTTATTTCACCAGTATATCTATCTTCTATAACTCAATAACCTTCACTTCTTTTACTTATAATACCATTTAATGAGGGGTCAATTAAGTTATATAGTGTTTTGGTTTTGTTTGAAAATAATGCGATTATAGCAGCATCATAAGCATGGTGAGAAAAGTCGCTTCTATCCTTAAGTCTTAATTTATTATCATAAGACATATTTTTTCTAATAAATGAAGTAACAGCACCATTCATAGCTATAACTTTAAACATTTTCTTGTTATCAATTAAATGATGCTCAGCATAATTGTTTAATTGATCTCTGAATAATATTGTTGCATATCTTGTATCATTTAAATTTCTTGCTAAGAAACCAAGTTTGTCATAACCATCATATGAAGCAGTTAGTAGATTCTCTGATTTTTTTAATCTTTCTTTTTTACTCAAAATTGAATCCACATTATTGACAAAAACTCTTTTTACATATTTCGTAAATTCGTCTCAATTTCAACCACTATGACCTTGTTTTATATATTCATATGGTAATGAATTGCTTTTTTCTTGATTTGATTGTTTGTGAACCAAAACTTTATTTGCACTTGAATCATCAAAACATAGGCTATAAGGTATTATATGGTCAATTTCAACCTTATTATTAACAATTTCATTTACCGAAATTTGAGCTCCTGTATAAGGGTCTTTAAAATCTTGAGAAATTCATAAAAATATTTTATATATAAGTTTTTCATATTTATCATTAAAAACAGATTTGTCTATATTATTTGCCTCTAATCTCTCTTCAACCAAGCTTTTTTTAGACTTCTGTGCTTTTGCAATTCCTTTAAGCGCATCATTTTCTTGGTCTTGGGTCATTTCTCTAGCTAACTCAATAACTACTTTGTCTATTTCGAAATCTTTTGAAAATTTTTGAATAATCTTATTAAAAATAAGAATTGCTTGTTGAAATGTTACTTTTACATTAGGTGGTAAAATTGCATCTTTTAAAAAGTTATCATTTAAATATTTCTTATCTTGTTTAGCCATTAAGGAACTATTATCTTCAATTTGGGATTTAATTTCTTCGTCATAGTTTTTAATAGCTTCTAGGTTTCATCCTTCATTATTATCCAGTAATTTAGGCAAGATTTCATCAATTGCTTTCTTAGATAAACTATGTGTTTTTGAATTATGATTCTCAAATTCATTACCTGCACCTAGAAGGAACTCCTTAAGTTTTAATTTTAAATTTTCAATATTAAGTGATTCATTTTTAGCAATAAATAAATCTATTGAAGAATCTTTGTTATTAGATTCTTTTTGATAAATTAAAAATAAGTATAAATTATCTAGGAGTTCAAGATTTTTGATAATATCATTTCTATCTTTAAATTCAAACTTAATTCCTACGTTATCTAAGAGATTTATCAAAACATTCAGAATTTTTAAATCTTGAAACTTAAATTTATTTTCTTTAGCACTTTCTTCAATGTTCAAACCAGATAACCCAACACCATATACATTAGGTTCTTTACCAGCTCATTCATCTTTTATCATATCAATATCTTCTACTGATATCATGATAGATTTGATAGACTCTTTTTTAACAATATCATTTATATTTGTGCTTGTTAGTTTTTTCTTCTTTTCTGAAATTGGTAAATTAAATAGATTTAATAATATATTTAACTTATCAACGCTTGATAGTTTTCATAGTGGTTGTATGTTCTTTTTATCCGTGCTATATAATCTTATATTTGCTAACTCATTTAAGAAATTAAAAATAAGTGCAGATGGTAAATATTTTGGTGCTCTCTGTTCATTTGTAAAAATTGAGCATTTTCCAATATTTTTATCCCAAATATGTTCATAACGACCGCCTTGGCCATTATCACCAAATTCTCCAAAAATACCATATGGACTAGGCATATTATCACTTCCTGGCCCTTTCGAAATATCTCTTGTAAAACTAAATATTTTTTTAAATTCTTCTATAAATGTTTCAGAAAGAATATTTTTTTGAACATTAAAAAAGTAGTTTATTTCTTTTAATCATTCTTTATTTGAAAAGTCAAAAAAGAATGCTTCTTTAAGATCTTTATTATCTTTCATTTCGCTTTCAGTTGGTTGGCTTAAAGCACCCTTAAAATATCCGTACTTTTTATAAAATTCATTTAATTTATATGAAGGCATTGATTCAACTGTTTGTTGATCAAAATCTTCTTTTGTTTCTTTTTCATCATAAAAGTATCCTCTATTTTTAAGATAGTCATGCAATATTCAAGCAATCTCATCAGGACAAACCTCCTGTGATAATGCTTTAGTTTTTAATTCAATAATATTTGGGTACTTTATTGATAATTCCCTAAATCTATTTTCGATTGCTTCTCTACTACTTAAACCAAAAACTTCAGTTCTTTTTACTAGATTATAAAATTTTTGGTTTCTGTATTTTCTACGTCTTAGAAGTCTTCTAGTACCTCTTTGAGTTCTTCTTTCTAAATTAGTATCTGGGGCATCAAATAATCTTGAACCCAATTTATAAACTTGATTTGTTTCGCTATCAACAATTGCTCATCCAACTGATGCAATACCTAAATCAAACCCTAACGTTACTTTACGCTTTTTTTCCATTTGTAATCTCCTTATATTTAAATTCTAAACGAAATTATTTTTTTAGATACAAAAAATATGAAAATAATTTCATTAAATATATTTATGGACTTTATTTTTGAATTATTTCCTTATATAATATAATTAATTTATGAAAAAAATTGATGTTAAAATTGAAATTCAAAAAAATTCAAGAATTAAATATGAATATAATAGAAAAACAAAAGAAATTGAAGTAGACAGAATTCTTAGAGGAGATTTTGTTTATCCATGTAATTACGGATTTGTTCCTGAAGCTCTTGATTGAGATGGGGATGAGTTAGATGTATTATTGTACTCAGAAGAAACATTTCAACCAGGTGTTAAATTAAGTGCGAGAATCATTGGTGCAATGAAAATGATTGATGATGGAGAAACTGATACAAAATTAATAGCGGTTCATGCAGATGATTATAGACTTGATCATATACAAAAACTAGAAGATTTACCATCTCCATTTTTAGATACAGTTAAAACATTTTTCAGCACATACAAAAACTGAAAACGTCCTGGAATTACAGTTGTTTCAGGGTTTGAAGGTATTGAATATGCCGAAAAAGAGTATGAAGAATGTGTTCACTTAATGAATGAATATGGGTCAATGGATAAAAAAGATTTCATCAAGAAAATGCAAAAAGAACACCCAGAAAAATATACATTTTAAAGAAAACTTTAGTTTATGCTACTGTTTTTTTTTTTTTTTTTTATTAAAATTAAAATGTGATATAAAATTAAAAAATAAGGAGATAAAAATGAAACTAAAATTACCTACTAAGTTGATTGCCTTATCAATAGTTCCTTCTTTAGGTTTGGTTACCAGTTGTTCTTGTTCTCAAAATAATAAAGATACTGAGAAAAAAGAAAAAGAATACAAAACATTTGAAGCTCAATTTAGTAACAATATATTATGAACAGATTGGGATTACTACAATGAATTTATAGAGAGATTAAATGAAATACCTCAGTTGCCTGATGAATATAAGCAGGTAAACGTTCGTGTATCAAAATTGCAGTTAAATGAGGTTTTTGAAAGAAAATACTTTGAAGATCAAATACTTGCAAAAATTAATAAAATTGATTTGAAATTTAAAATTGATTTGACTGAAAGAACCTTGCTTAACCTAGATCCCAAAACATCTTCCGATTTAAAAGAAGTTGAAAAATTATTACAAAAAGATTTCAATAACTATTATGTAAATGAATCATGATTTGTAGATGTGCTAAAAAACAAAATTAAATTAGCCGAATCTGGAATTAACAAAAATGACGGAAAAATAACATTAGACAGCGCACAAAAAAATAATAAACTAAATGAATATAATGAAGTTGTTAATGAGATTAAAAATTTCTTAAATGAGCATGCTAATATCAGCATAGATGATGAAATTAAAATTTCCGAAATCAATCAGGACACCGTGAAGGGATGATCTCTTATAATTAAATTAAAAAGTGGAAATTTAGAGTCTAATTCTATAAAATTAGATTTCAAAAAACCTGAAGCAGAATTGACAGATGAACAAATAAAGGATAAAAATTTATCAAATAGCATAACTAAAAAAGTAAAACTGAAAATTAATGAATACTTTGATGATTCAAAATTAGAAGGTTTTTTTAAGTTTATTAGATTTTTAGTGTTGGTCGACAAGAATGGGTTACTAAATGAAAAAATTACAGATCTTATCTATAATATTGTGCTAGATAATATTCCATACTCAGAAATACTTCCCAAATTTGTTTTAAGAGCATTAACAAGCAAATTAAGACCGCAAATCGAAAAATTTGTTGATAAAATTGTATTCTTAATGAGGGCAAAATAAAAAACAGAGATACCTCTGTTTTTTTACAATTATTTTTCTAGAAGCATTGCTATTTCTTCTTTGTAAATTGGCATGTCATCAACTCAAGGAGTTTCCAAAATAATCGGTATGTTATCAAAATCTTTATCATGGACAAATTTCTTAAGTGTTTCAAGTCCTATTGTACCCTTGCCAATATTTGCGTGTCTATCTTTTCTTGAAAAAACTTCATTCTTTGAATCGTTTAAATGAATAACTTTAACATTTTTTAATAAATCATATTTTCTTAATTCGTCTTTAAATCATTCATATTCTTGAATATCATAACCAGCATCTCATAAATGACATGTATCTAAACAAACTTGTAATCTGTCGCTTTTTACTCAATCTAATAAAAATTTTATTTGTTCAAAATTAATTCCAATCTCAGTACCTTTTCCGCTCATTGTCTCAATACAAATTACAACATCTTCTGTTTCGCTTAAAATAAATTTCAAACTATCTACAAGCTGGTCTAATGATTCCTGAATTTCAAAAGTTGTATATGCACCTGGGTGTAAAACTAGATATTTAAGGCCAAGATAATTCATTCTTTTAATTTCTTGAATCAAAAAATTATTAGAATAATCAGCTTTATCAGGGTTTGCCGGGTTTATCACGTATGGAGCATGAACCACTATATCTTCTTGAGGAATTTTATCTTTATATTTTTCTAGATACTCTTCTAAACGATAATTCTCTACCGGAACTCTTGTTGTAGTTTGTGGAGCACCTAAATAAATCATCATTGTGTTTGCTCCATTATCTAAAGATTCTTCTACTGCACCCGGTAAATAGCCGGGTTTTTTAAATGATATATGAGATCCTAATTTAATCATGCTTTACCTCTTTAATTATTTCTTCCTTTTTTGCTTCTTTAGATTTTTTCTTTGATGATACTTTTTCTTGTGTGGCTGCCAAAAATTCACTAGCAATAACCCCTGACGGAATTGCTATAATAGCTAATGCTAAAAGACTATTTATTGTCACTATTATTTTACTAATATTAGCATGTGGCAAGAAGTCTCCATAACCTATTGTTGTTAATGTTATTGACGCAAAGTAGAGTGCATCAACAAATGTTAAAACATATCCATTACTTAAATTATTATATGAATCAATATTTTGAGCTACAAGAGCCATATTCTCATTAGTTACATTACGATTAGATAATCAAGCATTTTTAAGCTCTTCATTTTCGAATGTTGTATTTTTAAAAATGTTATAAACAGCAATTCATCTTTCTTGAATTGAGTGTTCCTTTAAAAATTTTTCTTGCGCCTCAACTAGATGCGTTGCTTCAGCATTTCAAATAACCAATGCAAAAATAACTATTAAAAATAAAGATATTAATAAAACATTAATTAAAACTTTTCTTTGCTTTTTAAATACTGAAAAAATTGTTCTAAATGGAGAAAAAATTGTTAACACAGCAAAAAATCTAACTATTCTTGCTAGGTTCAAGAATTTCATTTGGTTAAATACTTTTTCTACTTCTGGATTGATGTCCCCTAATCTTGAAATAACATCTAATGAACTTAAGATACATAATAATAAAATGATTCCAGAAAAAGAAAAGATGTATTTGAGAATGCTTTTATGTGGCGTTAAATTAATATCTTTTCTAAATAAATGTTTTTTATAAGTAATCAAATGAGCAACATAATCAAAAATAAAGAAAAAGAATGAAAAAATCTGTAGAATTGAAATAGTTATATTTCATTCTCTTTCAATGCTTTGTATCGGTGTAAAAAGAGTTAAAAGAGACAATAAACATGTTATAGTAACCAAAATTAAGTATGCATTTCTAAATAATCTAAAAAATTTATATTCAATTGGATTAAAATTTTCTTTGTTTATTTTTTCATTTCAAACTATAGAAGTCATTTGATCATGCAAATATGTATAATTTTGTCTTAAATTAATTTTCATAAATTTCTCCTAATTAATTTTATTAAAAAACTAAACCAAAACAGGTTTAGTTTTTGTCAGAAATAATCATTGTGTTTAATGTTCTTTCTTGTAAGTCCCCTGTTTCTTTATTCTCGCTTATAATTCTATCTATCATCATACCAATTCTTGGATAATCAATAAAAATCTTTGCTTTGTAATTTTTTATTGTATCGTAAACGGATTGGTATCCTATATCAGTTACATTATATTCTTTTGTCCCAAGAGTTGTTGTAATAGAAACGTATGATTCATGTGTTGAACAAACAATATTTTTTATTCCTAGCATCTTTAACTTTTTACTTAATTCAACAATAGCAGCTAGATCTTTTTTTGTTTCCAAAGTTAAAACGACCCCTTCAACTCCTAAATCTCTACATGCAATCTCAAAACCATTTTGTCTTTCTGTTTTTTGACTTTCACTTAGTCTTGAGTCTATAACAAAAGCTACTTTCTTAGTATTTGCATCAACGAATTTTTCTACTAATTCACTAAATCCTGTTTTTAAATCTGGTTTAATTCAATTTAACCCTGGTACACGATGTCCATAAACAACAACAATAGTATCATTAACTTTTTTAAGAAAATCAAAAAGATCTTTGTCGTGTTGTGGAACTAAAACTACTATAGCTAAAGGCTTTCATGAAAGAGCATATCTAATAGTTTCAATATAATCTACTGTACTACTATTTGAATATGTTGTATTAACTCTTCTTTCTGATTTTGAGGCCGAAGTTATGATACCACTTATGATTGAGTTATATAAATTTTGAGTTCAAATAGGCATTACGACAAAAATTGAATTATCTTTACCTCTAATTAGTCTAGCTCCGTGATTTGGAAAGTACTCATTTTTAGTGACAATTTCTAATATTTTTTGTCTAGTTCTTTCTGATACATATCCATCATTATAATATCTACTTATAGTAGATATTGATGTTCCTGCTTGCTCAGCAATTTCTTTATAAGATATTTGTTTTTTGTTGTTGTTATTATTCATAGTTCTGTATTATATCAAAAAAAGACAAAAAAATCCAAAAAAATGGATTTTTTTGTCTGTATTATTCTTAGGAAAGGAGCGTTAATATAATTGGCTCAAGAAGTATATTTTTAAAATAATACACAGTCTTACTTTCGTAAGGATCTTAATTATTATACTATCTTTTTGAAGATACAGAAATATTTATTAGAAAAAGCAGGATTTCTGCTTTTATCTATAACTTATAATTCAAAATTCTTTTCGATTTTTTTAGCTGCGTCATCTTTTATATTAGTATCTCTAACATTCTTTATTTCTTGTTGGTATTTTTGAAATAAAGCTTCAATTGCTTGAGGATCAGTTATACCTTGTGCAGCAAGTTCTTCTTTTGCTAAACGATAAAATATTTCTTTTGCGGATGTATTATTCATGATTTACCTCCTGGTAATATTATAATATTAATTTTTACTAAAAATAGCTTAAAAAATAAATTTTTAATAAAAAAATCAACTAAATGCATAAAAATCATTTTAGTTGACTATTTAAAATTAAATTTTATTTTTTCAAACTTTTTTGTATCCCAAGTTTAAAATAAGTTTTCATACAAAAGTTAAAATTACCGGAATTAAAGCCCCTATTATAAATATTAATATATCTAACGTAACTATTAAACCGATGTTTTCAGTTTTCACAAAGAACGGTCTATAAAAGTGTAAAAATTTATAAACTACAGCTCCATTTTTAAATCCGTATTCTGCTCCAGTTCCTAAATATAAAAATAAAGCAAAGAAGAAATACAAAACAATAATTGATGAAGAGATTATTATAGACCATAAATTAATTTTTATTTCTTTTCTAAATAAGTAAAGAACAATAAAACCTAAAATAGGATTAACGGCATGTGTTACTAAAGATGTAAATACACCAAATCCATTTTTTCAATTTTGTGTTCATGAAATTAAAAATCAATAAACTAAAAAAGTTATTGTAATTGAAATTACTGAAGATAAGAAAACCGTTTTAACTTTTTCGTTTTCTGGTTTATAAGCAAGTAAAAGCATCATAAACCCTAAAAAGAAGTTTGTAATATTTGTATAAAAAAGCAAGTGAAAAGCAATTCCAACAGCACTACCAAATTTTATGTAAAAACTGTCACTGCTTTCTTTTATACCAACAATTGATGATAGCGTCATATTCGCCATAACCAAAAATCCGGTAATTAGCAAAACGAACAAACCTAATACAAATGTTGTTAATTGTAATTTTGTTTTTATATATTGTCTCATAACGTTTCAATTATACTAAAAAGTTAATTTATTCTATTTTGATTAAAAGTCTTTGTTCTAATAGTTTTATAATATAAAAATTTATATTTTTTTATATAATTTAAATCAATTATGAATAAATCAAAAATTAAAAACTTTTCAATAATAGCACACATTGATCATGGAAAAAGCACCTTAGCAGATAGAATTTTAGAAATGACAAATACTGTTAGCAATAGGGATTTAACTGATCAATTTCTAGATTCAATGGATCTTGAAAAAGAACGTGGTATAACAATAAAATTAAATGCTGTTCAAATTAAATATAAAGATTATATTTTTCATTTAATTGATACACCAGGTCATGTTGATTTTACATATGAAGTTTCAAGATCTTTAGCTGCCTCAGAAGGAGCATTGTTA
Source organism: Mycoplasmopsis canis PG 14 (assembly GCF_001553195.1). Classification (NCBI taxonomy): domain Bacteria; kingdom Bacillati; phylum Mycoplasmatota; order Mycoplasmoidales; family Metamycoplasmataceae; genus Mycoplasmopsis; species Mycoplasmopsis canis. The sequence goes on from NZ_CP014281.1 coordinate 378,677, forward strand.
ATTGTTGATGCTACACAAGGTATTGAAGCGCAAACTTTAGCTAATGTTTATTTAGCGCTAGAAAATAATTTAGAAATTATTCCGGTTATAAATAAAATAGATTTACCTAGTGCAAATGTAGAAGAAGTGAAAAAAGAAATAGAAGATGTTATCGGTATCTCTACCGAAAATGCCGTATTAGTTTCTGCAAAAACTGGTCTTGGTGTTGATAAATTATTAGATGCCATAGTTGAATATATTCCTAGCCCAGTTAATGCAGATGACGAAAAACCTTTAAAAGCATTAATATTTGATAGCTACTTTGATCCTTATAGAGGGGTTGTTATGTTGGTGCGTATTTTTGAAGGAAAATTAAAAACTGGTGATAAATTCAAATTTATGTCTAGAACTGATGAAGAAAACTCATACCATGTAATTGATTTAGGGGTTAGAAATCCTCATGAATCAAAAAAAGATTATTTATCAGCTGGTGAAGTTGGGTGAGTTTCTGCCGCAATTAGAGATGCAAAAGAAGTTAACGTTGGAGATACAATAACCTTAATAGAAAGACCTACAAAGGAAGCGTTGCCTGGTTACAAAAAAATGAAACCAGTTGTTTTTACTGGTTTTTACCCTGTAGATACAAGAGATTACTCATTACTAAAAGAAAGCTTAGAAAAAATTTCTTTAAGCGACTCATCAATAACATGGGAACAAGAAACATCAAAAGCTTTAGGATTCGGATTTAGAGTTGGGTTCTTGGGTCTTTTACACATGGAAATCCTTCAAGAAAGATTAGATCGTGAATATAAAGTAGGAATCATAGCAACAAGCCCTAGTGTTGAATATAAAGTAACAATGACAAATGGTGAAGTAGAAATGATAGCAAACCCTACATTACTTCCAGATAGAACATTTATAGATAAAATTGAAGAGCCATATGTAGAAGCGCACATATTTATACCTAACGAATATATTGGTAATGTTATGGAATTATGTCAAAATAAAAGAGGTATTTATAAATCGCTAGAAATGATAGACTCGAAAAGAAGTTCTGTTGTTTATGAGTTACCTTTAGCAGAAACAATTTTCGACTTTTTTGATAGGCTTAAATCTACAACAAAAGGTTATGCAAGTTTTGAATATGAATGATTAGGTTACAGAGAAAGTGATTTAGTCAAGGTTGATATCTTATTAAATGGAGATAAGGTTGATGCCTTTTCGATGATAACCCATAGAGAAAGAGCGTACGAAAACGCAAGAGAGCTATGTCAAAAACTTAAAGAAGCAATCCCTAGACAAAACTTTGAAGTACCTGTTCAAGCAACAATTGGCGGAAAAATAATTGCCAGAGAAACAATCAAGGCTTATCGTAAGGATGTTACAGCTAAACTTTATGGTGGTGATGTAACAAGAAGACAAAAACTACTTAAAAAACAAAAAGAAGGAAAGAAAAGAATGAAAAAACTAGGAAGTATAGAAGTTCCGCAAGAAGCATTCTTATCAATTCTTAAAACAAATATTGACACAAAGAAATAGGAGTTAAAAATGAAACCAAGTTTAAAAGAGAATTATTTTGAACACATCAATCATGAATGACTAAAAGAAGCAAAAATCCCTGAAGACAGATCATCGATTGGATCTTTTGTTGAAATGGATATTAAATTAGAAAAACTTTTAAAAGAAACGATAAATAATTGATACAAAAATCCAAAGTCACTCCCTGAAGACAAATTTATGCATGAATATATCAAATTCTACTCAATGGTTATAGATAATGATAAAAGAGAAGAATTAGGTTGAAGCCCTGTAAGAAATTTTTTAAGCAAAATTGAAGAAATTAGTTCTTTCAAACAATTATTTGAATTAGATAGAGATTTTTGAATGAATTATTCTGATTTACCTTTTGATATTGATATATTTGAAGATTTTATTGATAATTCAAAAAAGATTTTATGAATATCAAATTCAACATCAAGTATTTTACCTGCAAAGGAAACTTACGCAGATGAAAAGGAATCTAATAGATTAATTGAAGCTTGAAAAAAGATGGTGTTTGATCTTTTAATAGACTATGGAAAAACAAAAGATGAAGCTAGTGATTTAGTATCTAAAGCCGTTGAATATGATTTATTTTACAAAGATTTTTTATTAAGTTCTGTTGAACAAGCTAACTTTGTTTCTTTATATAATTTGCAAAAAAGAGAGAATATCTCCAAGTTTTCATCAAAATATAATTTATTCAAGATAGTTGATTCAATCTTCAAACAAGAAGTTCAAGAAGGATCAGTTGTAAATATTAATTTCTTCAATAATTTTGACAATATTTTTGATGAATCTAGATTTGAATCTTTTAAAGCTCACATGTTTATTTTCAATTTATTAAGTGTATCTAGTCACTTAAGCGAAAAAATAAGATTAAAAGCGAATGAATTTAAAAAAGCTTTATATTCTATTGATAAATCAAGAAGTTTAGAAGATTTTGCATTCGATAAAACCAATTCATATTTCGGTATGCCTCTTGGTATGTATTATGCTAGAACATTTTTTGGCGAGGAAGCTAAAAAAGATGTAGAACACATGGTTTGAAGCATGATAGATATATACAAAAAACGTTTAGAAGCTAATACTTGATTGTCAAAAGAAACAATTAAAAAAGCGATTCAAAAACTATCAAAAATGGAAATTATGGTAGGTTATCCAGAAATAATCAGACCATACTATAGCGAGTTTAAGGTTAAAACTTATGAAGAAGGCGGAAATATTTTTGAAAACGTTAAAAAGTTTTCAAAAATAATGGGTGAATACAAGCTTTCTTTATATTTAAAAAGCGAGGACAAAAGATACTGAAGTATGTCGCCTGCAACAATAAATGCATATTATAGTCCGTTGAAAAACCATATTGTTTTCCCTGCCGCAATACTATCATGACCTTTTTATAGTTTAGATAGATCTTCATCAGCAAATTATGGAGGTATTGGTGCAGTTATTGCTCATGAAATATCACACGGATTCGATAATAATGGTTCTCAATTCGATGAAAAAGGTTCACTAAATAATTGATGAACTGATCAAGATAGAGAAGAGTTCAAGTCAAGAACAAAGGCAGCGATTGAATTATTTGATGGAAGAGAAACAAAATACGGTAAAGTAAATGGAACTCTTACAGTTTCAGAAAATATCGCTGACTTAGGAGGTTTTGCCTGCGCTTTAGAGTCAGCTGCCTTAGAAAAAGATTATTCAATTGAAGAATTCTTTAAATCATGAGCAACAATATGACGTTCTATATATAAAGAAGGCGCTGCTAAAAGAAGGCTAGAGACAGATGTTCATTCTCCAGCAGAAATTCGTGCTAACGTTATATTAGCCAATAGTGAAGAATTTGCTAAATTTTATGATATCAATGAGAACAATAAAATGTATGTAGCTCCAGAAAAAAGAGTAAAAATTTGATAAAAATGGCTTTTTTAGTCATTTTTTTATTCTTTTCTAAAAAAGAGTATAATTAAAAAATGAAAAACATCAAAGTATACTTATTTAAACATGAAAATTCCGATATTTTCCTTAATATACATAATAAAAATAATATTGATTTAAAAAATGCAGATATAAGAATTGAAAGACTAGATTTAGAAAACAATTTATTTCAAGTTTTTAAATTTACTAAAACAGTTATAGATAGAACTATTTATTACTTAAAAAGAACTAAATGAGAAAAAGTGAATAAAAAAGATTTTGAGTATCTTGATAAACTAAACAAATTTGAAGATAAATTAAGAAGTGTTTTTGAATTCGAACAATTCGAGAATATTGAAGAATTCATTTCAAAAGTTTTTTATTCTCTTTTACAAAATCCTAGATTAGTTAAATCAAATAAAAGATTTTATTTAACTTTTTTAATTGTTTATTTAAGAGCTCTTGGTTTAGATTTAATCATTTCTGATAACTTTGAAAAAGAGTTTGATTTATATTACTTCTTTATTGCTTTATCAAATGTTGAAACAAGGGAGTTATTAAGTGATTCGTTTTTTAGCTCAACACCAGATTTTGATGCTTCAGAACTTCATAAAAAACTTCAAACAACTTTAAAGTTGAAACATGAAAACTCCGATATAAACAAAAGACATGCAGACATTCTTAATGAAATTAAGATTTTTATCAAGGAAAAGACAACATTATTTGAACAAAACTTTTTAAATACTAACCAAACACTAAAAGATAGAGGAATAATAATGCCTACCGAAAAAGACATTGATGATATTATCGAAAATCTAATGAAAGAAAAGAATTGAGAAAGAATATATAACAAACTTATATTATTATCTAAAATATAACAATTTGTGAAAAAACTTCCACAAATTGTTTTTTTAATATATAGATTAGTAAAAATGTATAATATATATCCATATGAAAGCAAGAAATCAAATTTTAGAAAAAGAAATGATTGATAAATTAAAGAAAATTCCAAAAAAAGGTTCAACAAACGCTTTTTTAATTGATATGATAGAAAATCAAACGGAAGAATTTTTGTCTCATAATACCATTTCCTTGTCGAAAGCATTAAATGTAAGTCAAGCTTCAATTTCAAGATTTTCAAAAGCTCTTGACTTCTCTACATTTAATGAGCTGCAAATTTATGTATCTAAAAGATTTCAACATAAAAAAGATTATGAATTAACACTTATAGAAAATAAAGATTTATCATTGGATGATGTTATTTCAAATATAAGATCTCATTATTTATTTGCCGTCGAAAAAACAATAGAATGAATAAGATCACATAAAGAATTAAATATTTATATTGAAACATTATTAAAACACAGAAGAGTTAATATTATTTTTGGTATAGGAGAATCTGCTCTTGTTGCAAAATATTTTGCTAATAATCTAAGAAAAATTGGATTTAACGCAATTTTTCTAGATGATGTTCATGATTTTTTCTCTTTTAGTCAAATAATGAAAGAAAAAATGCATGTAACAGTTATTTCAAAGACATGTAAAACTTTAGAAATAAAAAAAATTCTAAATTACTTAGAATCTAATGATATTATTTACTCTGTCTGAACTAAAAATCAAAATATTTCAAAATATAACAAAAATATTCTTTTAATTGATAGTATTAATCAAAATTACAGAATTGGGACAATTGGGTCAAAAGTTTCCGCATTTCTTGTTGCTGATATTATATTTTCTTTTTTATCTTATAAAATCGATAAAAATAAAACTATTTTCGAAAATATAAAAAACCTTGTTGAAGATTGAAACAATTTAATTCCAGATAAAGATTAAATTGTTTTGTTTAAAAATATTTTGTGCTATAATAATCTTGCTTTTAAAAAGCAATAGCAATATATAAAAAGTTAAGATAAAAAAATATAAAAAATATTTTGACAAAAAAAATATAATGTTATAATATTCAAGCACAAGATATGATAATGCCGATTTAGCTCAGCGGTAGAGCAGCTGGCTGTTAACCAGTTGGTCATTGGTTCAATCCCAATAATCGGCGCCATTATTTTGGTCTGTTGGTGAAGCGGTTAACACACATGGTTTTCATCCATGCACGCACGGGTTCGATCCCCGTACAGACTGCCATTTATGGAAGATTAGCTCAGCTGGGAGAGCGTCGCCCTTACAAGGCGAATGTCATGGGTTCGAGTCCCTTATCTTCCACCACGCCGTCTTAGCTCAGTTGGTAGAGCAACTGACTTGTAATCAGTAGGTCGTAGGTTCGAGTCCTATAGACGGCACCATATTGTGTGCTTTTTTTATTGAAAAATCGCAGTTAGAGCGCGAATGGTGAAATTGGCAGACACGCTAGATTTAGGCTCTAGTGCCTTACGGTATGAGGGTTCGAGTCCCTCTTCGCGCACCACTTTTTTAATTTTATTTTTTAAACATTTTTATTTTATTTATATCCTTAGAGATTTAACCCCTTAAAAATCTCTAAACATAATGCAAATATTTTATATGTTTGTTCATATTTGTTATTATTTAAACGCTATTTTATTTAAATTTATAATTTAAACAATATACCCCTTATATATTGTTAATAGTTCAAAAATTCATATATAATAAAGTCCTGACAAGGGACTTTTTCTAAAAGAAATCTTTTTTATTTTAGTGTAAATTTATTTTTCTCTCCTTCTTACAACTAATTTCATTTACACAATGTTAATTACCTTTTCTTTTTTTCTTACATCTCTGGTTTAAATAATTTAATAAATTAAAAATGTATAAATTTTTGCATTTAATAACATTTATATTATATTTTTTGCATTATATATAAAAAACACTAGTCAAATATAACTAGTGTTTTTCTTATTTTCTAGAACCTCCAAAAATTTTAAAAATAATAAATAACAAATTAAAATAAATTTTAAGGAATTCAGTTCCGTAGTAAATTCCTCTAGAAATTATTTCGCTAATATCTGAAAAATATATATTTTCAGTATCTTTTTTAAGTCTTTTAAATGTAAAGATAGTTATCAAACCAAACAATACAACTTCTAATATCAATACTCAAAAATAAGCTGAATAAACAAAAATTGAAATTAATATCGTAATGAACACCATAACTAAAATCGCACTAATCAAAACGCTCAAACGAGCAATATTGAATACATTAAAGAAAGAAAGTAATCCTCCAACACCGATAATAAGCACAGGTATAAGGGCAATAAACAGTAGACTATTTGGGTCTATGTTAACTCTTCTAAATAAAGTAAAAATGACTATTGCCGCAAAAAACGCTACCCAAATAAGAATTGTAAATAAAAGAAAAAATATATTAACTCACAGAGGAGAATTAGTTTTCTCTTTTGTAAAAGTTAAAACTAACATTCCAAAAAATCATATCCCTAACAAAGTTCACCTTATGATACCTTCATTATTACTATTCATATAAGCTTTAATTATATGTAAAACTCCTGTAAGAAGTCCAAAAAACGAAAGAATACCTAGAGCAAAAATACTAAATACTATTCCTCAGAAAAAGTTAACTTTTTTCACCCTTTCTTTTTCAAAGTTTATTTCTAAATCCATACAAGAATTATATTATTTTTTATTTTTTATAAAAATCATCTTTTTAACATATTTAAATTTATAAAAAAGTTATAACAATATATTGTTATATTTGGTAAAATTTAGTAAATTAATTATAAAAAAATTTAAATCAGGAGTTAAGTATGTCAAATTTAAATAAGGAATGTAACTGCAAACAATTTTTTGGATGTGTTTGTGGTCAAGAAGTTCCACAAAATGTAATTAAAATCGTTGAAGCTTTTGGCGGAATTCATAACATTAATGGTTTTAACAACAGCGTTTCGGAATTGAGATATGATTTAAAAAACGTTAACCTTGTTAATGTTGATGAATTAAAAAAATTAGGTGCTAAAAAAGTTGTGATCTTAGAGAGTTCAAAACATGTTCAAGCAGAATTTGGTGAAATAGTTCAAGAATTAAATTTCGAGGTTAAAAAATATTCTAACTTATTAAGAACTATTGTTTCAGAAGAAATTAAATCAGCAAGTACAAACACAAAAAATAACACAAAGGAAGTACAAGCAGAAACAAACAAATCTGTTTTAGCTCCTGTTTCAGGTAAAGTGATTTCTTTTGCTGAATTAAATGATGGTATTTTTTCAGAAAATCTTGTTGGAAATGGAGTTGCAATTTTATTAAATGATAAAAACTCTACATCAAAAGTTATTGCTCCATTTGATGGTAGAATAACTATGTTACCAGCAAGTAAAAATCAATTTATTTTTAGAAGTAATTCAGGTGTTGAATTAGTTATTCTACTTGGTCAAGATAGTTTTAAACTTGATGGATTAGGAATTGAATCAAGAGTTAAACTTAATGAAGAAGTTAAAGCCGGTGATACATTGTTTGACTTAGATTTAAAAAGATTTACAACAGAAAATATCGATAAGCACATCGTTATTTCTACTACTAATTTTTCATCTTTAAAAAATATTAAAGATAGATCAACAGAAGCGATTCAAGGACAAAAATTATTTGAACTAAATTAATGAATATGAAAAATTTTCATGTTTATTTTTAGAAACTTATTAATATGTAGTTTTAAACAATTTTTGCATCGAAAATTATTTGCAAAAATTGTTTTTTTCTATTTTTTAAATAAACTTTTTATATAATAAATAAACAAAAAATACGAAAGGGAAATATATAATGAAAAAGAATAAACACATTATTGTTTTAATTAATGGAAAAAGAAGAAGTGGTAAAGGTTTATTAACAAATGCTATCAAAGAAAAATGCTTTGATAAATTTAAAGGAAATGTTCATATTCTTTCATTTGCTCAACCAATCAAAGATATAACTCAACCTATTTTAAACGAATTAAAATGAGATGGACAAAACAAGGAAGTTGTTAGACCATTATGAATTGCCATGGGTGAAGTGGGAAGAAATATAGATAATAATATATGATGTGGTAAAGTTTTTGAGAAAATCAAAAGTACAATTGAAGTATCTCAATCAGAAAACAAAAACAGTCTATATTTAATTGATGATTTGCGTTTTCCTAACGAATTAGACTACTTTTTAAGAAGTGCAAAAATATTGAACGATAATTCTGGTGAAAACTCAGAAATTAAGGTTGTATCAATAAGAATTGAAAAGTTCATGGATGCAGAAAAATTTGTAGCTGGTGTTGATGACAACTCTACAGAAATTAGTTTTGATAAATTGACTTTTACATTTAACCATATAGTTCCGCAAGATACATTAATAGATAGAAACTGAGAAGCAATCTTTCCAGCAGTTGATATTGTTGCTAAAACCGTTATTGAAAACTTTATAAAAATAGATGACAAAAGTAAATAGAAAATATTACAACAATATTCATTACACAATTGATTGAGAAAACTCAGTAATTAAATTAAAACCTGAATTCCTTTCAGAGTTGCAAACTTTTAGTAAATGAACAGGATTTAAAAAAATAGGTGGTAGTTCGGTCGGAGATATACTAATAAAAGGTGATCCCTTTAAAAGTGAGTTTAAGGCATATTGTCATATTACAAAAATTAAGATGCCAGTTTTAAGTAAAAAATATATTAATGCAGGGGTTATATTGGAACCTAAAATTTTCGATGTATTAAGACAACAATATAAAAATATTGAAATAGAAAATTTTGTTGCATCAGAAGTTGGGTATGACTACTTCCAAGGAATCGATGATGTAATTAGCGGAGTCCCTGATGGTTATATACCAAGCATGAAAGTTATACTTGAAATAAAAACCGCTGGTGAAAAAAAGTATGAAACTTGAGAAAGAGAAGGTGTTGATCCTTCTTATAGAAAACAAGCTCAATTGTACGCTTATTTAATGAGTAAAAAAACAAATTCTAAAATCGATAAATATGCTATAGTTGCAGCTTTTTTAAAGGATGATAAAGAGAATAATATCAATGATTATCTAAATCCTGAATTAGTTAACTTATACGAAAGAAGAATGAAATTATATTCATTTAATGTTAATGATTCAGAAGTTCTTGATGATATAAAATTTGTTAAAGAATGATATAAAAAATATACATCTACTGATACATCACCAAAATTTAACAGAACAATAAACGCTGATGATTTGGAATATTTAGCTTGTTCAAATGAAGAAGAATGGATTTCTTTATTAGAAAAATGAAAATCAATGGGCAAAGCTGACTTAGATGTTATGCCATAAATCTAGTAAAATAATTTAATAATTAAAAAACTGGTCAAACCAGTTTTTTAATTATTTTTCTTTGTAACCTTTTCCGTCACGAATTTTCCCATTTTCACCATGAATATAGAAAGTTCCGCTATTCTTTTTAGCTAAATCTCTAGCATATGGAATAGCTTCTTTTTGAGTGTCAAATAAGATTGTTGCTCTTTCAGCACCTTCTCTATAAACTCTTCACTTATCTTTTTCTTTATCTTTTGTAATATGTCAAACTGCTTTTAATTCTTTCTTTGCTTCCATTTTTATTCCTCATTATCTAATTGATCAATTCTTGCTTGGTGACGTCCACCTTCAAATTCTGTTTTTATATATTCGTCTACCATTTTTTTAGCTTCTTCAAGTTCAACTTGACGTCCACCAAATACCAAAACATTGGCATCATTATGTTGCTTTGCTAAATGTGCATCTTCGACTGAAACAACTCTAGCTGCTCTAATGTGTTTATGTCTATTTAATGCATATGAAATACCTAGACCAGTTCCGCACATTGCGATACCGAAATCTGGTTTTTCATCATTAATATAATTAGCTAGCTTATGTCCTTGTTCAGCGTAACTAACTGAAACTGCATCAGTTTTAGGACCTAAGTCAACAACATCGTAACCTAATGACTTAACATAGTCAATAAGTTGTTCTTTTAAATTAAATGCTGCATGATCACTTGAAAATGCTATAACTTTTTTCTTCATATTTCTCCTAATTTTATTTGTTAACTATTTAACTTTTATAATTATACTAAAATTGTAATAAAAAAGTTTTATAATTTTATCATGAATAAACAAAGATTAGATAAATTTATTTCTAATAATACAAACTATTCTAGATCGCAAGTAAAGAAAATATTAAAAGAGGAAAAAATATTTATTAATGGTGAAGTTGTCACAAAAATAGTTGATATCATTGATTCTGACATTGTGACTATTGAAAATAATATAATTAAAAATTATAAAGATATTTATATAGTTATGAATAAACCAAAAGGTTATGTTTGTGCAAATATTGACCAATTTCACAAAACGGTTTTTGAATTACTACCTGATGAAATTAAAAATTTAAAAAATCTTCATACAGTAGGTAGATTAGATTTAGATACGGAAGGTTTATTAATTATTACTAATGATGGAGAATTCACGCATAATTTAGTTTCTCCTAGAAAGCACGTTGAAAAAACTTATGATGTAGTTGTTGATAAAAATTTAAGAAATGAACTAATCAATATTTTTTCAAAAGGTGTGATTATTAATATTAATTACTTAACTAAACCAGCAAAATTAGAAATAAAAAGTCATAATAATGCACTTTTAACAATAACTGAAGGTAAGTTTCATCAAGTGAAAAATATGTTTTCTTCAGTCGGATATAATGTGAAACAATTAAAAAGAATCAAATTTGGTGATTTAGAATTAGATAATTCAATGCAACCTGGTGAAATAAAAATTTATTCCAAAGAGGAAATATCAAAATTATTAAAAAACAACAACCGCTAGGCTGTTGTTTTATTATTAGCATTATATTTTAATTATAATTCTTCACCTATATGTGAAACAATTTCATTATTTAGACTTTCTGCTTCAACTCCAATAATTGCTTGGAATGAAGTGTCAGACATTTTAGCAAGACCAAATGCACCTGCTTTTTTAATTTCTTCTTCATTTACTTTTGAACCATCTTTGACAACATATCTTAATCTTGTTGAACAATTATTGTATTCAACAATGTTATCTCACCCACCAAATCCTTTAACAATTTGTTTTCCTTTTGCAGATAATTGAGATGAACTAGTTGTTTGTGATTCTTCTTGCCCTTCTTCTTGAAGTATTACACCTGCACCTCTACCTGGTGTACTTAAGTTTAATTTTGTAATTAAAATTTTTCCAACAAAGAAGTATGTTGCAGCTGTTAAAATTCCGATAGGAATAATTCATGCTGGGTTAGCAAATACTCTTGAAGCACCTGTGAATCCTGACTCATTAATAATTGCCATTGATTTTGGAATTGATGTAATGAAGTCGATTAATCCAGCTGAGAAACCAAACCCTAATTGAATACCAAAAGCACCTGTAATAAATGCAAATATTCCTGTTAAGACTGCATGAACAAAGTATAGAAGTGGTGATGCATATAAGAATGCAAATTCAATTGGTTCTGTAATACCAGATAAGAAACTAACAAGAGCAGCTGAACCAAATAAAGCAATTACTTTTGTTTTTTGTTCTTTGCTTTCAGCAGTATATGCAAAAGCTACAACTAATGCTGGTAATCCAAACATCATCATTGGGAAAAATCCAGCTTGGAAGATTCCACCAGGGTTATTTTTAGCAACCCCACTTAAGAAAATGAAAATATCTCCATTAACTGTTTCTCCTGCTTGACCACCTTCTTTAGCTCATGATCCTAATTGGAATCAGAATAAGTTGTTTGGAATGTGGTGTAAACCAAAAGGAATTAATAAACGGTTAATAAATCCGTAAACACCCATAATTGATGCTCTAGTAAATCTAGTACCAATTGTAGCTGTTTCTCCAACAGCTGTAGCATCTGATAGAGCTTTTGAAATTGCATAAATAACATATGCAACTCATGGGAAAATGATTGCTCATCCAATTGAAAATACTGTTGCAGCAATTATTGTTAAAGCAGGAATTAATCTTTTTCCTGAGAAGAATCCTAATACTTTAGGTAATTCAACTGTATTTGTTTTATTGTAAATTCAAGCAACTAATGCTCCGACAAAAATAGAAGTTAAAATGTTTTGCCCTAAAACAGCATTAAATTTACCACCAAATATCGCTTCAAAACCTAATGTTCTTGAAACAACTTCTTTTTTGTCGTTTAAAACAACAATTTCCTCTCCTAGGTTAATTGATCCATAAATTTCTTTTACTAAAAATGGAACTAAGAAAGTTGTGATTAATACACCTATTAATCCTGCGAACGCAGCCTCTCCACGTTTATCTTTTGTAAATCCAAAAGCTAAACCAACTGCGAATATTAGGTGTAAGTTATCAAAAACGATACCTCCACCTTTAATTGTAATAGTTTGCACTACTCTTGCAAATGCTGTTGCAGTAGGGATTTCAGCCCCAATTCTTAAAAGAATAGCTGCAACTGGCAAAATAGCGATTGGGAACATTAATGTAGACCCTACTTTTGATAGGAGCTGCATAATTCTCTTGAAAAAGCTTTGTTGTGGTTGAGAATGTGTAGCTGTCATCATTATTTTTTACCTCCCGATCTAGCCATTGAACGTCTTAAACCTTTCTTTGAAAGATATAATTGAACAACAACTGTTGAAACAATTGCACTAAAGAATACAATCAAGAATAATAAAGCAACTGATGCAACAACATTTGAATGGAAAGCTTTTCCATCAACATCTGCCGGCGCTTTATATAAAGTTGATAGTAAAACAAGTGTAATTAATAAAATAGCTCATAGTGCCCATAAACCTATATAGATTCATTGAAAACTATGAATTTTTTTTAAAAAATCATTGATTTTAGACATCTTTAAACCTTTCACTTTAATTAAAGAGTGGTTCACCACTCAATATAATATTACCTTTTTTATATTTTATACCGTTAAAAAAGCATTAATCATTCACTTTAATTCGCAAAAATAGTTTAAATATATGAAAATCTTTTCATAAATAGAATTAATAATTCAATCTATTTAATTGAGTTAATTGAATATTAAAATTTAAACTGTGAAAGAGGCAAAATGGATAATTTAGATAAATTAGAAATAAAAGATTTGGTTGATATTTTTTCTGAATCAACAGCCGATGTTTATTTGGCAATCACTAAGGCTAAAAAAAATCTTGAAAAAGCAACAAAAATCATTTCTAATTCTATAAAAAATGGTGGAAAAATAATTTATGTAGGAGCAGGTTCTAGCGGAAGAATTGGTCTTGTTGATGCATTAGATGTTATTCCTACTTTTAATGAAAGAAATTGATTCTTATATTCTATGGCAGGTGGTGAACCGGCAGTTTTAGATTCATTAGAAGGATTTGAAGATGATTACGAATTAGGCGTTGCAGATGCTAAAAAAAATAAAATTAGCGAAAAAGATATTGTTGTTGGATTATCTGCTTCAGGTAATACCAAATATGTTGCAGGTTTTTTTGATTACTCAAGAAAAATGGGGGCAAAAAATATTTTAATCGAAAATAAACAAGGTGGTAGGTGTGAAAATTTAAGCGATTTAATTATTTTTATAGATACCGGACAAGAGATTATAGAGGGATCTACTCGCTTAAAATCTGCTACAGCACAAAAAATCATATTGAATATGTTTTCATCAATTGCTGCAATAAAAAATAATAAAGTATTCAATAATTTAATGATAGATGTTACTCCAATTAATGAAAAATTAGTTCAAAGGAGTATTGATATAATTTCTACAATAATGGGCTGTTCATTACATAAGGCACAACAAGCATATGAAGAATCCCAAAGAAATATTAAATTAGCTTGCATCATGATAAAATACAATTTAGATATTAAAAAAGCAAAAATTTTACTAGACAAGCACAAAAACAACTTAAGAGAGGCATTAGAAAATGGAAACGATAATTAGTAATGTAAAGATTGTAAATCATGACGAAACTATAAATAATGCTGATATTATTATCGAAAATAATTATATAAAAAGCATTATTAAAAAAAGTGGTGAAGGAACGAGGATTGCAGTACCAGGCTTTATTGACACACATATACACGGCTTATATAATTACGATGTTATGGAGGGTTCTAAAGCTCTTGAAATTATTTCCTATCAGTTAGCAAAAAATGGTACGACATCATTTATGCCTACTGCAATGACTAATTCATGAAAAAACATCCTTTCTTCACTTTCTAATATGTCAGAGAACAAAGTTTGATATTCAAGAAATCTTGGATTTCACATAGAAGGTCCATTTATCGGATTAGCAAAAAAAGGAGCGCATAAACCCGAGTATTTACTAAAGGCTAATAAATCTAAAATTCATCAGTTAGTTAAAGCAAGTAACTTCAATTTAAAGAAAATATCATTTGATCCTAAAATGATGTCTTTAAAAACATTTGACTATTTAAAAGATCAATGAAAGATAATTGGTTCTATTGGACATACTGATGCATCTTATAAAATTTCACAAGATTTTTTTGATAGAGGATGTAATATGGTTTGCCACCTTTGAAATGCTATGTCTGGTGTTGATTCAAGAAATCCAGGGCTAGCTCAAGCTGCTTTAGCGAATGATAATGTTTATACAGAAGTTATTATCGATTTAGTTCATTCATCCAAAGAGACTATTCACTTTACAATAAAAAACAAAACTGTTGATAAAGTAATTGCTGTGTCTGATGCTATAAAGCCTGCATATTATATGGATGGAGAAAATATTTCGGGAGATACTAAGGTATTTAAAAAAGGTAAATTAATTACCCTAGTAGGAACAAACACAATTGCTGGTTCAGGAATTGTCATTCATGATTCATTTGTTAATTTAGTAAAAATAGGATACTCATTAAATGATGCTGTTAAAATTACTTCATATAATGCCGCAAAACATTTAGGACACAATAAAATAGGTCAATTAAAAGAAAACTATTTTGCTGATATTGTTTTGATGAATCCAAAAAGTTTAAAAATTAAGACAGTCTATGTAGACGGAAAAAAGGTAAGATAAAATGAGAGTATTAATAAAACCAACAAAAGAAAGAGAAGCAGAATTTGCTGCTCAATTAATTAAAGAAGAAATTCTTAAAAAACCAGATTTAAAAATTTGTTTTGCAACAGGAAATTCTCCTATAAATACATATAAAAATTTAATTCAAATGCACAAAAATGGAGAATTATCATTTGCAAAAGTAACATCTTTTAATTTAGATGAGTATGTAGGTATTCCTAGAGAAAATGAATGTTCATATCACTATTTTATGCATGAAACACTTTTTAATCATATCGACATAAAAAAAGACAATATTAATTTACCAAATGGAAATGGTAATATAGTAAAAAATGCCCAAGATTATGAACAACTAATTAGAAATAAAGGCGGAATTGATTTAATGATACTTGGTATTGGTACAAATGCACACATAGCATTCAATGAACCTGGATCTCTACTAACAGAAAGAACAAGAGAAGTTAAATTAACGCAAAGCACAATTAACTCAAATAAAATATACTTTAAAAATGAAAATGATGTACCTAAAACAGCTATATCTATGGGGATTAAAACAATTTTAGAAGCTAAAAAAATAATTTTATTAGCTGATGGAGATTCAAAAGCGCAAGCTATATACGATACAATCTATGCTCAAATTGACCCGAAAACCCCTTCTAGTTTCTTGAGATTACACAATGATGTTACATTAATCATTGATGAATATGCTGCTAAAAAAATAATAAAATAATTTACTACTAATAAACATGTGGAATTGTTTGCATGTTTTTTTCTAAAAAAATAGCCTAAACAGAAAATATTAATCAAAATTATATAAAATTAAACCAAAAGAGGTAAATATGATAATAAAAGGAATCGGAGCTTCAAAAGGTGTAGCAATTGCTAAAATTTTTAAAATTGAAGAACTCCCAGTTGATGTAACACAAAAAACAAATAATGTGGAGGGTGAATTAAATCTTTATTCTTCAGCAAGAAGTAGAGTTGTAGATAAAATAGAAAAAACCAAAAAGCTCGCTAAAGACCCAGAACATGCAACTATCTTTGATGCGCATATAGGATTTGTTCTTGATCCATTTGCAATAGAAACAATTGAATCAAATATAAAAAATAATTCAGAAACAGCCGAATTTGCTGTTAAAGAATTCTATACAGGTTTTGCAGAAACATTTGCGGCATTAGATGATCCATATCTAAAAGAAAGAGCCGCAGATATTAAAGATGTATTAAAAAAATTATTATATATTTTAAACGGACTAGAAGAACCTGATTTAGCTAATATTTCTGAAGAAGTGATTATTGTCGCAGAGGACTTAAGTCCTTCTCAAACTGTTCAATTAAATAAACAATTTGTAAAAGGTTTTGCAACTAATATCGGTGGTCCAACTTCGCATACAGCCATTATGGCAAGAAGCTTAGGCATACCTTCAGTTGTGGGAGCAAATGGAATTATGAATAATTCAAAATCCGGAGACCTAGTAGCTTTGGATGGTTCAAAAGGTGAAGTTATTATAAATCCTAACAAAGAAGAACAAGAAAGATATTTAATCGAAAGAGAAAAGTACTTAAATTATCTAAAAATGTTAAAATCATTAAAAGGTAAAGAAAGCAAAACATTAGATAATCACCACGTAGAGTTAGCAGCAAATATCGGAACTCCTAAAGATTTATTTTCTGTTATAGAAAATGATGGTGAGGGCATTGGACTATTTAGATCTGAATTTCTTTACATGGACAACGATCATTGACCAACTGAAGATGAACAATTCGAAGCTTACAAAACAGTTGTCAAAGGAATGAATGGTAAAAGGGTGGTTATTAGAACATTAGATATTGGTGGTGATAAAACACTAAAATATTTCAAATTCCCAGAAGAAATGAATCCTTTCTTAGGATATAGAGCTATTAGATTTTGCTTACAAAATCCAGATATATTCAAAACCCAATTAAGAGCATTGGTAAGATCTAGTGAATTTGGTAAAGTTGCAATTATGTTTCCTATGATCACAAATGTCAAAGAATTTTTAGATGCTAAAAAAATCTTTATAGAAGCATATAATGAAGTGTACAAAATTAATAAGAATATTAAACCAATTGAAGATATCGAAGTTGGCTTAATGATGGAAACTCCTGCAGCAGCTATTTTGTCCGATAAGTTTTCAGAGCATGCTGATTTTGTTTCAATCGGTACTAATGACTTAATCCAATATTCAATGGCAGCTGATAGAATGAATGAAAATATTTCTTACTTATATCAACCATTAAATCCATCTATTTTAAGATTAATAAAACATGTTATAGACGGGGCGCACAAACACGGTAAATGAGCAGGAATGTGTGGTGAAATGGCAGGCGATAAAAGAGCAGTACCATTATTAATTGGTCTTGGTTTAGATGAATTTTCAATGAGTGCAAGTAATATTTTAGCAACAAGAGAGTTAGTTAATTCTTTAGAATATAAAAAAATGAAATCTTTAGCCGAAAAAGCAATCGAACTGAGTACAATGGAAGAAGTTCTAGAATTATTGAAAAAAGAATTATAAAAAGTTGGTTTCCCAACTTTTTTTAATATATGTTAAATTTTGAATCAGATAGGTCCTGCTTTTTCGAATTATCTCACTTAAAGGTTGTTAACTTATCTTTAATTTCTCCGTTAGTTGAAAAAGTAACCTTAAAGAAACCTACAACACTGGCTAGAGAACTCATTAGTAAGGGAACACTTGTTAATAAAGCTGTAATACCAAATCCTGTCGTTATTCTTGAATATTTTCTTTTCTCAATTTTTCTAAGATCTGATAATCTCATTTTCTCCTCCTTTCATTTTAAAAATAAGAAAAATAGAAAAGTTAATAAAAAAAACACAATTAAGTGTTTATTCCACAAAATCTGTTGTAAAACTACCAACAATTCTCGAAACATTTTGTACTGAAATCCATATTTTAGGATCTATCATTTTTAAATCTTGAATAATATGATTGGTTTCTAAAGATAACATAACGGTAGTTATTTTAAAATTTTCTTGACCAGTATATCCAGATTGAAAACTTTCAATTCTATATGAATGTCAATAATTAATTAACTTAAAATAAGCTAAAACTTTTTGAGGGTTTGTGCTTACAATTGTCATTGAAACTTTTTTGTACTTTGGATACAACAAGTTAATAACTAAATTAACAACAATTATATAAAAGAATGTACTAACTTCACGCATTCCGAAATATATTCTTGATTCTTTGTAGTTTTGAAAAAGAATTTCGTATCTCTTTGAGACTTCTTCATATGTTTGCTGAATACCTTTATAATCATGCAACTCTGCATATTCATTTTTACTTAATTTAAGAACTGCATCCACTGAAAGCGGTTCGTCTTTTAAATAATTTGGTTTAACAAAAGCAAATATAATCAAAAAGATTATAGCAGTAGCAAATCCAATAACTGATAAAACTTGACCTACACTTTTCTTTGATCTAGTAGAAAAATAATAACCAATAATATCAGTTCCACCTGTTGATCCTCCAACTTTTCATGACATTGCTATACCAACACCAATTAATGAAGCACCAATTGCAGTATATATTAAGCTACTTCAATCAGTATAAGACTCATATCTCTGAGTTAATTTAATATTTTGATGAAATCAATGAACTATTTTTTCTTGAGTGAAAAAGAAATTTGTGACAATCTGAAATATCATAAAAATAATAGTTAAAAATACAAAACTTCTCTTTATGTGGCGTCCAAATATTAAAAATAGTGGCACATTACATCCTAAATAAATTAAGGCAAAGTATGGTTCAGTTGAAGGGACTGCATATTGTATCAATGTTGGAATACCTGTTACTCCAGACGGGATGGTTTCTGCACTTTTTAAAAATATTTGAATACCTGCATTAAAAATAGTTGCTGCTAAAAATAAAATTATTACTTTAAATCAATACCTCTTGAAGAAAAGCTTAAATGAAATTTTTTCAGACTTAGAATTATACAAGTATTGTCCCATTTTATATTTCAATTTATGTACTTCAACATCAATTGAATTTAAATGTATTTCTGGATCAACTACTTCATCATTCTTTGAAACATCGTTTTTTTTAATTTTAAGAGCTTTACAACAAGCATCTTTAATAGTATTTTTTAAGTTTTTATGTGATTTCATAATTGATTAATATTTTATACTATTTTTTATTTTTTAAAGTAAGAAAATTAGCTAAGTATCAATAAAATACTTAGCTAATTTAATTTGTTATGTTAAACAATTAAATGTTGTATATTTGAAGGTTTTTTCTTAAATAATGACTGAGAAAATGAATAGATTACAAAAAGCAAAATTCCCAACATAATCTCTGCGTCAGCAATATTAAAAGTACCTCTATCTTTTATAAATGGTAAAAAGATGATATCTTTAACGTGCCCATTGAATACAAACCTATCAATCATATTACCGGATGTTCCTGCCAATACTAAACCAATTAGGAAAGCAGAGATTTTATAGTGTTTTTGCTTAAATATTAAACTTATAGGAAGAATTATTAAAAAGATTATGCTTAACCCTTGAATAAAAGTTTGATTCCTTGTTTTAAGAAATGTTACTCCTCCGTGTCATATACTTCTAATTCCAATAATCTTATAGTTAACTCAATTGTTTGGGTCACTAGGATAAATACTTTCAGCCAATACCTTTTTTCCGTTAAATAATCTAACAAATAAGTCTTGACCAATATACTCACCTTCGTTTACAGAACCATGTTCAAATAATAAAGTTTTAGAAACTTGATCGAATGCTAAAAAAAGAATAAAAGAAGTTAAAAATATTATATAAGCTACTAAAATTTTAAATTTTCTTTCTTTAACTTCTTTAAAAAATTTATTTAATATTTTTATTGATAATTCCATAACAATCTAAACATAAATCATTTTTTATTTCATCTTTAATAAAGTGATTTCAACATCTTTGACATTTTATTGAGTCAAATTTTTCTGCAAAAAACTTATCAGAATTTGTAACTTTTCCAACCGACAATAATGTTTTTAAATCTAGGTTACTATAGTCTTTAAATTTATTAAGGTCTAAAAACAATTCCAATTCATTAGATCTCTTTACCAATCCTGATTTAATAGCATTTTCAATTAAAATGTTAACACTATCTCTCAACTCAAAGAATGAGTTATATTTATTCAATACTTCCTTATTAAAACTACTTGAATTAAGTGTTTCTAGTGTTTCTAACATAACAGATTCTTGTTTATTTTCCTTAGGTAAAAATGAGTATGCTTCTTCTGAAGTTGTTGGTAATATTGGAGCTAATGCTATGATTAAAAATTCAACAATCTCATACATATTAGCTAGTGTCATTAAGCGCTCTTTATCATTGAATTCACGAATATACAAAATGTCTTTAGTAACTGATAAATAAAAACTAGATAAATCAACAATATAATTATTAATTAATTTAACAACATTTATAAATTTAAATTGATCATAAGCTACTTGAACATTATATTTTAACTCTTCCAATTGTTCTTTTATAAATGAATGAATGCCTTCTCTTTTTGTTTCTTTATTATATTTATAACCACTTAAATTCCCTAGAAGGAATCTAATTGTATTTCTTATTTTACGATATATTTCTGTATTTTGATCAAGTATTTGATCTGAAATAGTGACATCATTTGTGTACTCACTATTTGCCACTCATAACCTTAGTATGTCTGCGCCACGTTTTTTTACTACATCTAAAGGCGAAATAGTATTTCCTTTAGATTTAGACATTTTTTCGCCCTTATGATCTAAAGTAAATCCATGCGAAATTAAATTTATATATGGTGTAGTACCTTTATAAGCGACAGAATTAATAATTGACGAATTAAATCAACCACGGTATTGGTCTGATCCTTCTAAGTATGCATCATATGGAGATGAACTAAATCCATTATCAATATCAGCAGCAACAGATGATACACCTGAATCAAACCAAACATCCATTATATCCATTTCTCTTTTGAAACCTTTATTTCTAAATTTTTCAGGTAATAACTCATCAGTTTCTCTTTCTCATCAAACATCACTCCCGAATTTAGAAACTAAATCAATTACATAATCGAAAATTTCTTCATTTATTATCGGATTATCATTTTGATCATAAAAGAAAATTAAAGGTACACCTCATGAACGTTGTCTTGAAATAGTTCAATCATTTCTATTTTCAATCATTTTCATCAAACGTTTTTTTGCTCATTCTGAATGAGTCTTAACATTGTGTTCAATTTGGTATAAAATTTTATCTCTTATTTTATCAATAGAAACAAATCATTGAGGAGTTCCTCTAAAAATTATAGGTTTATGTGTTCTTCAATCATGTGGGTATGAATGTTTAAATCTTTTAAAATTCAACATTCTTTCACCAAGGAATTCAGAAATTGATTTATTAGCATCCTCATAAAACATTCCGTCAAATGATGTATTAGTGTTATAAATATACCCTTTATCAGAAATATGCATAATCATTTCAAGACTATTTAGCTTACCTATTTGGAAATCATCTTCACCAAATAAAGGGGCTATATGAACTAAACCAGAACCACTCTCGGTTGTAACGTGATGTCCTAAAACCACTGGAGCAGTTGCTTTTAAAATTGGAGTTTCATATTTAACTCCATTAATCTCTTTCCCTAAAAATGAATCAACAATTTTATATTCTTCTCAACCTATTGTTGAAGCAACATTATCAACCAAATCAGTAGCAATTAAATAAAACTTATTTTTTACTTGAACTCTTGAATAATTAATTTCACTACCAACAGCAACACCTGCATTTGCAATTAATGTTCAAGGAGTTGTTGTTCATATAATTAAGTTATCTTCTTCTTTAATTTTAGAAAATTCAGAACTTAATATTTTGAAAGAAACAAAAATAGAAGGAGATATAACATCATGATATTCAACTTCAGATTCTGCTAAAGCACTTTGCGAACTTGGAGATCAATAAACTGGCTTTAATGCCTTATAAACCAAGCCATCTAAAGTTAATTTTTTAAGAACCTTTAATTGTTCAACTTCATACTCTTTTTCCATTGTTACATAAATCTTATCCATGTTCGTGAATAATTGTAATGAAGCAAATTGTTCTTTTTGATTTTTTATTTGTTCTCTCGCATATTCTGCGGCTCTTTTTCTTAAAGTAACAGCATTTAAATCTTCTTTATTTAAATTGGCTGTTGAAAGCATTTTATGTTCAATAGGTAATCCATGAGTATCTCAACCTAAAACAAATGGTGAATAATAACCCTTAATTGTTTTGTATCTAACAATAATGTCTTTTAAAATTTTGTTTAATGCATGACCAATATGAATATCACCATTAGCGTATGGAGGTCCATCATGTAACACAAACTTTTCATTATTCTTATTTTTTAATATTGCTTTATTATAAATATTTTTCTCTTCTATTTCTTTTCTTATTTTTTCTTCTTTAGCTGTTAAATTTGCTCTCATTTCAAAGTCTGTTTGAGGCATATTCAGAGTATTTTTATAATCCATAAAGTCTCCTTCTTTTAAAGATAATTTAATTTATTAAATTATACAAAATTTATAAACTTAAATTAGTTATATTTTTTTAAAAAATAACTCTATTTTATAAAGTGACTAAATCATTTTATAAAATAGAGTTATTAATATGGTGGCCCCGGCAGGAATCGAACCAGCGACACACAGAGCTTCAATCTGTTGCTCTACCAACTGAGCTACAGGGCCATAATGGCGGTCCAGACGGGGATCGAACCCGCGTTCTCCTCCGTGACAGGGAGGCGTATTAAACCACTTTACCACTGGACCATTTTGGTTGCGGAGACAGGACTTGAACCTGTGACCTTCGGGTTATGAGCCCGACGAGCTGCCAAACTGCTCCACTCCGCGATATGAATATTAAAGCTTTTAAAAAATAATGGCGGGTGATGAGGGATTCGAACCCCCGCGGGCCGTGAAGCCCCTGCTAGTTTTCAAGACTAGTCCCTTCAGCCGGACTTGGGTAATCACCCATTATTTTTTGGTGGACCTAACAGGACTCGAACCTGTAACCAACCGGTTATGAGCCGGTTGCTCTAACCATTGAGCTATAGGTCCAAAGCCACAGCAAATTTTTGGTAGCACCGAAGAGAGTCGAACTCTTGACCTTCCGGGTATGAACCGGATGCTCTAACCAACTGAGCTACAGTGCCATAATATGGTGGAGAGTATGGGATTCGAACCCACCACCTCCTGCGTGCAAGGCAGGCGCTCTAGCCAAATGAGCTAACCCCCCATAAATGGTGAAGAAGACAGGATTTGAACCTGCGACCACTACAGCCCAAATGTAGTGCTCTACCAAGCTGAGCTACTTCTCCGTTTTCTTAAGGCTATAGTATTATACAATACTTTATAAAAATCAAAAATATTTTTTTGTTTTTTTATTTATTGCTAATATAGTATACCATAGTTTTTAAAAAATAAAATTTTTTAATAAATTTAAATTTATAAAAAAACGCTCCTAATGGAGCTTGTTCTCTGAAAACTGAATAGTAAATAATAATCTATTAAAATGTCTTGAATACATTTCTTTTAAACCTATCAATTTATTAGTAATGGTCAGCTGAATGTAT
Source organism: Mycoplasmopsis canis PG 14 (assembly GCF_001553195.1). Taxonomy (NCBI): domain Bacteria; kingdom Bacillati; phylum Mycoplasmatota; order Mycoplasmoidales; family Metamycoplasmataceae; genus Mycoplasmopsis; species Mycoplasmopsis canis. The sequence goes on from NZ_CP014281.1 coordinate 402,706, forward strand.
TACTACACTTACACTTCCATCCTATCAACCTCGTAGTCTACAAGGAATTTCAAGGGAATACTTATCTCTGAGGAGGCTTCCCACTTAGATGCTTTCAGCGGTTATCCCTTCCGTACTTAGCTACCCAGCTATGCTCCTGGCGGAACAACTGGAACACCAGCGGTACGTCCACTCCGGTCCTCTCGTACTAAGAGCAGCTCTCATCAATATTCCAACGCCCACATCAGATAGGGACCGAACTGTCTCACGACGTTCTGAACCCAGCTCGCGTACCGCTTTAATTGGCGAACAGCCAAACCCTTGGAACCGACTCCAGCTCCAGGATGCGATGAGCCGACATCGAGGTGCCAAACCTTGCCGTCGATGTGATCTCTTGGGCAAGATAAGCCTGTTATCCCCAGGGTAACTTTTATCCGTTGAGCGACTGCCGTTCCATGACGTACAGCCGGATCACTAAGTCCTGCTTTCGCACCTGCTCGACTTGTAGGTCTCGCAGTCAAGCACACTTCTACCTTTGCGCTCTACATACGGTTTCTGACCGTATTGAGTGTACCTTTGAACGCCTCCGTTACCTTTTAGGAGGCGACCGCCCCAGTCAAACTACCCACCACGCACTGTCTCCCCGCCGGATAACGGCGGCAGGTTAGAAACTCAACATACCAAGGGTGGTATTTCAAGGTCGACTCCTCTAAGGCTAGCGCCTCAGCATCATAGTCTCCCACCTATCCTACACATGTTAGGCCAAGTTCCAATACGAAGTTGTAGTAAAGCTCCATGGGGTCTTTTCGTCTTGATGCGGGTACCCAGCGTTTTCACTGGGACCATAATTTCACCGAGTCCAATGTTGAGACAGTTGAGAGATCATTGCGCCTTTCGTGCAGGTCAGTATTTAGCCGACAAGGAATTTCGCTACCTTAGGACCGTTATAGTTACGGCCGCCGTTCACCCGGGCTTCATTTCAACGCTTCGCATAAAGCTAACGCATCCACTTAACCTTCGGGCACTGGGCAGGCTTCACCCCCTATACATCACCTTGCGGTTTAGCAGAGAGCTGTGTTTTTGATAAACAGTTGCCCCTCACAATTTACTGTGGCCAACTTTTTAGGGTTGGCACCCCTTTTCGCGAACTTACGGGGTTAATTTGCAGAGTTCCTTAACATTGGTTTTCTCGCTCGCCTTAGAATACTCATCTTGGGAACGTGTGTCCGTTCTCGGTACAGGCACCCTGACATTTAAACGTTTAGAAGCTTTTCTTGGAAGCATGAAATCACACAATTCAAACCTAAGTTCTATGCATCATAACTCCCGGTTATAGAATACGCATTTAACTATATTCACCAGTTGTTATTTACCCCTAAATCCAATAATAGGTAGTGTTATCCTTCTCCGTCACTCCATCACTATGCCAAGGTGGTACAGGAATATTAACCTGTTGTCCATCGGATACGCTTTTCAGCCTCTCCTTAGGCCCTGACTAACCCTGGGTGGACGAACCCCTTCCCCAGGAAACCTTTCCCAATAGGCGTCGTGGATTCTCACCACGAATCGTTACTCATACCGGCATTCTCACTTCTTAGCGCTCCACCAGTCCTCACGGTCTGACTTCGCCGCACTAAGAACGCTCCTCTAACGTACTTTCGTACCCGTGGCTTCGGTATTATGTTTTACTCCCGTTACATTATTGGCGCAAGATCTCTTGACTAGTGAGCTATTACGCACTCTTTAAAGGGTGGCTGCTTCTAAGCCAACCTCCTAGTTGTTTATGAAATCTCACAACCTTTCTGACTTAACATAATTTTGGGACCTTAGCCGACGATCTGGGTTGTTGCCCTCGCGAGCCGGGACGTTAGCACCCCGGTTCCGACTGCATGACAATACACAATGGTATTCGGAGTTTGATTATAGTCAGTACCGCTAGGCGCGGCCATTCCATATTCAGTGCTCTACCACCAAAGTTTAACATCACACGCTAGCCCTAAAGCTATTTCGAGGAGAACCAGCTATCTCCAAGTTCGATTGGAATTTCTCCACTATTCACAAGTCATCCGGGCACTTTTCAGCGTACTACGGTTCGGCCCTCCACTTGGTGTTATCCAAGCTTCAGCCTGCTCATGAATAGATCACATGGTTTCGGGTATATATCAACATACTAAACGCCCTATTAAGACTCGATTTCTCTACGGCTCCGCTTTTTTCTGCTTAACCTCGCATGTTAACATAACTCGCCGGTCCATACTGCAAGATGTACGCCATCAGCCATTAACGGCCTCTGACTAATTGTAAGTAAGTGGTTTCAGATTCTATTTCACTCCCCTCCCGGGGTTCTTTTCACCTTTCCCTCACGGTACTAGTTCACTATCGGTGTCTGGTTAGTATTTAGCCTTACCGGATGGTCCCGGCAGATTCAGACAGGGTTTCACGTGCCCCGCCCTACTCAGGATACTATCAGAAGTTTTTGCCATTTCGCATACGGGAGTATCACCCTCTATGCTAAAGTTTCCCAACTTTTTCTGCTATAACAAAAATTTGTAACTTCGTGTAGATAGTCCTACAACCCCATCATATAGATGGTTTGGGCTCTTCCACGTTCGCTCGCCGCTACTGATGGAATCATTATTTATTTTCTCTTCCTGTTGCTACTAAGATGTTTCAGTTCACAACGTGTCTCGCTATCAAGACTATTTATTCATCTTGATGCAGTTAGAAATTACTCTAACTAGGTTTCCCCATTCGGAAATCCCCGTATCGTAGCTTATATCCAGCTCCACGAGGCTTATCGCAGGTAATCACGTCCTTCATCGACTTCCAGACCCAAGGCATCCACCACAAACTCTTACTTATTTAAAAGATCAATATTTTCCTATTGTTGTTGATGTATTCAAAGACATTTTAATAAATTATTTAAAAAATAATTACTCGGTATCACAAAACAAATTGACTAATTTATTTTTATTGATGTCGTTGTTATATTAATTTATCTTTACTATTCAGTTTTCAAAGAACAAAGAGAGAAATTCTCTCAAAACTAGATATACTGTCGGGTTATCTCGACACATGACATTTAAAATAATAATTGATAACCATGTAAAATAGGTAATTGTTACTAAAATGAATTGTAACTTAATGTACTCCGTAGAAAGGAGGTAATCCATCCCCACGTTCTCGTAGGGATACCTTGTTACGACTTCACCCCAGTCACCGGCCCTGCCTTAGGCAGTTGTCTCCGTAGTTAACAAAACCGACTTCGGGCATTACCAGCTCCCATGGTGTGACGGGCGGTGTGTACAAGACCCGAGAACGTATTCACCGTAGCGTAGCTGATCTACGATTACTAGCGATTCCGACTTCATGTAGTCGAGTTGCAGACTACAATCCGAACTGAGAATGGTTTTTTGAGATTTGCTTGACGTCGCCGTTTTGCTTCTCTTTGTACCATCCATTGTAGCACGTGTGTTGCCCCACTCGTAAGAGGCATGATGATTTGACGTCGTCCCCACCTTCCTCCCAATTACTCGGGCAGTCTCCCTAGAAAATTAACTAAGGACAAGGGTTGCGCTCGTTGCAGGACTTAACCGAACATCTCACGACACGAGCTGACGACAACCATGCACCATCTGTCATTCCGTTAGCCTCCACTATATCTCTATAGTTTTGCGGAAGATGTCAAGAGTGGGTAAGGTTCTACGAGTATCTTCAAATTAAACCACATGCTCCACCGCTTGTGCGGATCCCCGTCAATTCCTTTAAGTTTCACTCTTGCGAGCATACTACTCAGGCGGATGATTTAATGCGTTAGCTGTGCCGATAGTTTTACTATCAGCTAATCATCATCGTTTACAGCGTGGACTACCAGGGTATCTAATCCTGTTTGCTCCCCACGCTTTCGTCTCTCAGTGTCAATATGTGCCCAGTTAGCTGCCTTCGCCATGTTGATGTTCTTCCTAATATCTACGCATTTCACCGCTTCACTAGGAATTCCGCTAACCTCTACACAATTCTAGCATGCCAGTATCCAACGCAATTTGGGGTTGAGCCCCAAGTTTTCACGCCAGACTTAACATACAACCTACAGACGCTTTACGCCCAATAATTCCGGATAACGCTTGCAACCTATGTATTACCGCGGCTGCTGGCACATAGTTAGCCGTTGCTTTCTGACAAGGTACCGTCAAGGCAATAGCATTTCCTCTACTGCTTTTTCTTCCCTTATAACAGCAGTTTACAACCCGAAGGCCTTCATCCTGCACGCTGTGTCGCTCCATCAGACTTTCGTCCATTGTGGAAAATTCCCTACTGCTGCCTCCCGTAGGAGTCTGGGCCGTATCTCAGTCCCAGTGTGGCGGATCAGTCTCTCAACCCCGCTAAACATCATCGCCTTGGTAAGCCATTACCTTACCAACTAGCTAATGTTCCGCACCCCAATCTTTTAGTGAAGCTTTAAAGGCTTCTTTTATATATAGTTCATGCGAACCATATAAGTATCCGGTATTAGCGATAATTTCTCATCGTTGTCCCAATCTAAAAGGCATGTTAAGTACGTGTTACTCACCCATTCGCCGCTAAGTTCCGAAGAACTCCGCTCGACATGCATGTATTAGGCACACAGCCAGCGTTCATCCTGAGCCAGGATCAAACTCTCGAAAAAATTGACTGTCATGTTTTGTGTATATCTAGTTTTCAAAGAACTTCATTTTTAAAATGTGCAATAGAATTATAATATAAGTTTTCAAATTACAAAATAAAAATTTAAAATAATTTTCAATAATCTAGTGCTCTTTTAAAAAGGTCTAAATTATTATATTACAAAAAAATTAAAGTAAAAATTTTATTTTAAAAAAATCAAGCTTGTTTAGCCTGATCTTATTTTTTGTTCATAGACATTTCATTTATGTATCTTTTGACTTCTAAAGCACAATCATCAATAACTTTTTCCACTAAATCAAATGAATCTATAATTGCACCCGAAGCTCTTTCGTGGCCACCGCCTCCTCATTTAATTGCTACATTTCTAACAATTGGTCCATTAGACCTGAATTCCACTCTAACTCTTCCGTCTTCCTCTTCAAGGAATTGAACTCAAAAAGGGTGATCTTTTATATTTGCTATTATATTAACTCTCATAGATGATTGAGAAGTTTTTCCATACTTTAAAGTATCTTTTAAATTATTTTGAATATATGCTACACCATCTCTGGTTTTTAAAGTAGAAAGTAATCAACTATTAAATTTAATATCTTCTAATGATGTTTTTGATAAATTTGTATGTATGTAATCCGCTTCTAAACCAGCTTCATATAATTTTGATGCAAGGTATAAAGTTCTTGATCTTACATTATTGAATAAAAATCTACCTGAATCTGTATTTATACCTAAATATAAATAATTAGCAGCTTGCGGAGTTATTTTTCATTCATTAACTACAGCAATCTCTGTTATCATTTCGTCAGCTGCTGAATATGAACTGTCAACTCACCTAATTGCTTTTTCTCCTAGATCATCATCATTAGGGTGGTGGTCAATTCTAATAACTTGTGCAAAAAGATTTTTATCTAAAACTTCTCTTTTTTCGATTCTTTCTTTATGATTTGCATCTACAACAACAGCTAAAGATTTTTTAATAATATCATCACTTGGTACTTCATCCATTGTGAAGTCTAAAAAATCGAATGTATTTTTAGCATCTCCAATGGCATATACTTTTTTATCCGGGAAATTTAATTTTATCAATTCCTTGAGCCCAAATTGTGAACCTAAACAATCCCCGTCAGGTCTTATATGGTGAAAAATTACGATACTATTGTACTTGTATAGTTCTTTTGTTACTAACTCTAAACTTCCTATTTTCATATTATCTTGCCTCTCATTCTTTTATTTCATCGTTTAATAATTTTAATACATCTGGAACTTGCTCAAATGAATCAAGAGTACATCCTGCTGCATTATCATGTCCTCCGCCATTAAATTTATTAGCTACATTATTCACTAATGGTCCATTAGATCTTAAACGAGCTCTAACTTTTCCATCTTCCATTTGAACAAATAATGCTCAACAAGAATTGTCATCAATATTTGCTAATTCATTAACGTACAAAGCAGCTCTTAATGAGTCTATTTGATGTTCTTTTAAAAAGTCTTCTTTAATTTCGTAGTAAAGAACTCTTCCTTCTTTTTTGAAATTAGAAAGTATTTGTCCAGAAATTTGTATGTCTTTCAAAGTTCTTTGATTTAGATTTCTAAGAATTTCTTGAGGGTGAAATCCGTTTTCCATCAAGAAAGCAACTAATTTATAAGTTCTTGATGATGTGTCAGGGAATAAAAATCTTCCTGAGTCAGTATTTATCCCTAAATAAATGTGAGCCGATGCTTTCTGTGTTACCTCTCATTTAGCATCAAAAGCTATTTGAGCAACCATTTCGGCTGCCGCAACAAATTTATCGTCAATATAATTATATTCATAATCTATATCAGCACCATTAGGATGATGATCGATTCTTAATCTAGCTGTTGTTTTTTTCTCATACAATAGCTCAGCACATTCAATTCTATCACCACTTGAAGCATCAACAACAATTGCTAATGAATTATTAAAATCAATTGTATCTATTTGATCATAATGGTAATTCATAAAGTCAAAAGTTTTTTGATTATTACCAACTGTATAAACTTTTTTGTTTGGATAATTTGTCTTAATCAATTCAGCTAAACCAGCTTGAGATCCTAAACAATCACCGTCAGGTCTTATATGATGAAAAATTATAATATTTTCATATTTTTCAATTGCATCAATTGCAACTTTTGAGTTACCTATTTTCATTTACTATCCTCTCATTCTTTTATTGATAAATTAAGTTTACTAATAACATTTTGTATTTCTGAAGGTTCATTAATATTAAATCCCCCTCTATCATCATGGCCTCCGCCACCAAAATATTTTGCAACGGGTATCATAGACGGTCCATTAGACCTTATCCTTGTTCTAATTCCACCGTTTTCTAAATCAATAAATAACACTCAACAATTATTATCTTCGATATTTCCTAAAACATTCACAAATTGTGATGCTTCAAAAGAATTTAAATTAAATTGCTTTAAAAATTCTTTATTAGCATAAAAGTATAAAACTCTTCCTTCTTTTTTGAAATTAGAAAGTATATATCCAGAAACCTTAATATCGTGAAGATTTCTTTTATTCAAGTTTCTCAAAATTTGTTGTGGGTGAAATCCGTTTTCCATTAAGAAAGCAACTAATTTATAAGTTCTTGATGATGTGTCCGGAAGGGAAAAGCGAGCTGAGTCTGTATTTATTCCGAGATAAATAAATTCCGATGCCTCTTTAGTGATATTTCATTTTGCGTCAAAAGCTATTTGAGCAACCATTTCAGCAGCCGCTACAAACTTTTCATCAACATAAATGTAATCATAATTTATATCACTCTCATTTGGGTGATGGTCAATTCTTAATTTTGCTGTTGTTAGATTCTTGTACAAAATTTCTGAGTTTTGAATTCTATCACCACTTGAAGCATCAACAACAATTGCTAATGAATTTTCAAAATTTATTTCATTTTCGTTTTGAAAGTCTCAACTCATAAAAGGAAAAATTCCTTCATTACTTCCTACTTTATAAACTTTTTTGTTTGGATAATTTGTCTTAATCAATTCAGCTAAACCAGCTTGAGATCCTAAACAATCACCGTCAGGTCTTATATGATGAAAAATTATAATATTTTCATATTTTTCAATTGCATCAATTGCAACTTTTGAGTTACCTATTTTCATTTTTCTCCTCCTTCTTGTTTTCCTTAATATATTTTTCAATTTCTAACTTTGACTCTTCAAAATACTTATCATCTGTTATTGAATTTTTTATCTTGTTCAGAATTTTATTAAACAAGGAATCTAAGTCTTTTTGTTCATTATACTCATTAGTAAAAGCATTGTATTCTTCTTCTGAAAAGTAATTATCTTTTAAAATTTTTATAAGTTCAAATAAAGAAGTTTTGTTTTTAAATACCTTAAATGAGAATATTTCATTAATCATTTGCACAATTATTTTGCTTTGATTCTCTATAAACTTAATTCAATACTCGAAAATATAACTCTCTAAAATTGGATTAATTTGTAAAGTTTCAAAGTATGTTCTTTTAATATCTTCAATTATTTGAAAATATTTTTCATAAACATTCTCAAATAATAATGAGATTTCTTTAAAGTTTTCTTCAATTGAATTAAAAGTGTTCTTTATACTAGAGTATCTTTTATTATCAACTTTTAATAATTCTTCAATTCTTTTTGTTGCCTCTTTATAGTAATTTTCGGAATATAATTCAATGTTTCTAATTTCATTGACAGGTCCTTCTAAATCGAAGTTTTTATATGCTTCATAAATATTCTCTGTTGTTTCATAAAAATTGTTTAACTCTTTAGATGAAGAATCCGTAAACACTGAATCCACTTGTTTTAAAAAATTGTTTAAAATAAGTGTTTTCGAAAATCTTGACCACCATTGTAATATTCCATAACTCTTTACAAAAGATTTAAAAGATGTAAATTCATTTTCTGTGAGTCCGTGAATTGTAAAATATATATTTAAAAATTTATCGGATCTTATTCCTTCGGTTTTATCATTTATTTTATTCTCAGGTATTGCTTGCAATAAATTCTTTATATTTTGATAAAATTGCGTATTAGCAATAATTTGAGCATTAAGATTGTTTCATTGAGATTCAGAAAAATAGTATCCTTGCGCTTTTTGTGCTTCTAAAAATCCATTGAGTGAAGCTGTTTTATAAGATATAACAGGTTTAAAAAACTTAAATCTCGGGTCGTCGTCTTTATTTAGGTTTTTTGAAAACTTGTTTAAATCATCTATGGATTTTTGTGTTCTATTTTCAGCTGTACACGAAACAGAAAATGCAATTATTGGTGCAATAGACATCGAAAGAAAAAATAATTTAAAATTAAATTTCTTTTTCATAATTTAATTTTACTAAATTCTACAAAAATAAAAAACACATCTAGATTTTTCTAAATGTGTTTTAGTTTCTTATTTTATTTAACGTTAGCATTATTTACATAATGTTCATCAATTTTTAAGTTACCTATTGATTGAGAAATATAATCATCAATATTTACTTTTTCAGTATTAGTTGATTGCTGACTTTTTAGCATTTTATAAACATCAAAAATATATCATTTACCGTTTTCTTCGAATTCAACTCAATATTTATATATTTTTCTAGGTTCTAAAGTACTATTATCTGTTACTCTGTCATTAGTTAAAACCGGTTCTATTTCATAACCTTTTATAACTTGGGTTTTATATACACCATTTAAAAATAATAAATTAGAAAATAAATTAGCTAAACTGAAATGAGAAGTCTGTGAAATTTCAATTCCTTCTTCTAATCTCTTAGTAACTGTTTCAATATCTTTCTTAAATGGTTCCTTGATTTTTTCTAATTTAGATTTTAAGTCGCTTGAATCAGGAGACTTCTTAAGTTGTCCCAAAACAAGTGCAGCATCTTTTCTGAACTTATCAACAGATAGCAATTTATTTTCTGCATTTTTTATTGCTCTTTCTTCTCTTCTGATTTCAGATTTTCAATTGTTGATTTGTTTTTTATCCTTAGAATTACTAATTTGTTTTTTTAGTCCATCTATATTAGATTTTCTTTTTTGAATTTCAATTAAAACATTGTGTTCTTTTTCTTCTAAAAAGACTTTATCAATGTTCATTTCTAAATACTTCATTGGGTTTTGAAGAAACTCAGGAGTTTCCTCGTTTGATAAAGCCTCGTTAAAGACTTTGAATTTATCGTCTTTATTTCCAGTTGCGCTATTAACACCTTTTGCTAGGTGTATTGGACCAAACCCACTTGTAATACCTTGATCAGTACTTTCGATTAAATCTGATTTTACATTGTATGAAGGCGCAATTTTTATAAATTCATCTCAAACGGTTCTTAAAACTTCTTTAGATTCTGTTTTCTTAATTTTGTTTGCGAATTTATTTTGTACTTTGTCTCTTATTATTTGAAAAATTGAACTTGGAATTCCGTTATTAATAATAAGAGGCGAAAATTCAATAATATATGATAAAGAAGCTTTATCAAATGTAAGCATATCAGCTATAGGCTTATATGAAGATTTATCTGTTGCGGTTTTTTCGTGTTTAAATCAAAAGTAGTATGCAGCTCATGGGGTATTTTTAACAAAGTTTTCTAATATTTCTTCTATTTGATCATGGGTAATAACTAAATCTAATTTTTCTAATGAAAGATCATAAACATTTACATTTAATATTGAAGATAAATTACTTTTTATAAATTTTTCGTTTTTAATAGCTTCTGTTTCTTCACGATCTTCAGAATCTAATTTTAAGATTTCTTTGAGGGTTTTTGTACCTTTATTTTTATTATAGTATTCGTTAATTTTTTCTTTAACTAATTCTACTTTTTTATCGAAGTCATTTAATACTAGATCATTTTCATTTAAAAGTAATTTTATATCATTAGTATTTTGTTCATTTCTCGAAGGATTGTTTGTTAAATATTTTTGGTAATCTTCTTTGCCTTGCTTAACCATTCTTTGTAATTCAGAATACTTGCTTTGTATTATAGAAATAGATTTATCTTTAATATCTAACAAGTTTTCTAATTTTGTTGATAAATGTTTATTATTAATTTCTATTCTATTAAATTTAAATCTTAAATTAATACTTGAGAAATCATAAGTTAAAAAGTTGGTTGTGTATAAATTATTTTCAAATTCAACAAGAACTTTATTATTTTTATTAGCAACTCTCTCTTTATCTAGAAAACCATTTTCTTTAATGAAAGACTTAGCATATACTACTGTTTTATCATTCTCATATAAACATGAAACAGCTGTAAAAGGTATTGATGCAGCCAAAATTGAACTAGTAAATAAAAACTTAAATTTTTTATTAATTTTAAACATATTAACTAAACATTTCTACATATTTTCATGATTTAATTCCTGCATAGGAAATAATAAGTCCCATCATGAAAATTATGCAAGCGAATGCTAAACCTCCTATAGTATATGATCTTGCAAAGTTGTAAGTATCGATAATTTTTTGATCTAAAGTTACGTGTTCATGAAGCTCAAGAACTCCACCTAATCTAGATAAAAAGATTGAAAGAATAATGATTGAAATAAATGCAATAATAGTGATAATTGTTCATGTAATAACTTTTCTTTTGTATCCTGTCATATCTATCCTTTAATTGTAGATCCTTGTCTACTAATTGCATTCATAATTCTTTTTCTAAATAATAAGTAAATAATAAACATAGGTAAAATAACAATAATAGCTGCAGCCATTCTTATATTTAATTGAACATTAGCTCCGGCAGTTACATCTCTTTCGTCTAAACCAGCTTTGAATAATCAAACAGAAATTAATTGTCAATCTTTGTTATCGCTATTAACAATTGAAGGTCATAAGTAAGCATTTCATGAGGCTAGGGCTGTAAGAATAACTATTGTTAGTGTTGTTGGAACAACCATAGGAAAAGCAACTTTAAATAAGTATTTCATCCCTCCGGCTCCATCAACTAATGAAACTTCTTTAATTCTACCAGGAATAGCTTCAAAAGCATTTTTATACATAACTGTATTGAAAATACTTGCTGAGAATGGTAGAACCATAGCTAATAAAACAGTAAACAATGAAGATCTTAAGTTTGTTTTAACCACAACTGTATATTGCCCAGAAAGTAAGGCAACTTCTGGTAATACAAGTAATGCTAAAGCTAAAAATCATATAAGACCTTTAAAACGTCAATTTCTTAATGAAAATGCATATCCCATCAAGAAAGTAATAAATATTTTAAAGAAAACTGAAAGTAAAACATTAACTGAAGTAACCATTAATGATTGTCAATAACCTGAACTAATGGCTCTATCATATGTATTTTGAACAACTTCTGCTCAAGGTTTAATTTCAAAACCTCCAGTAGAATTTGGGTCAGTTTGAACGAAATAAGTTTTACCTAAAGTGAAATCTGATGCGAATTGGAAAGTTCTTTTCAACCCTTCAGCTTCATCATCTGTCATTAACGAAATATTAATCATGAAGATAAAAGGAAAAATAATAACTAATCCAAAAAATGAAAGTAAAAATAATTTTAATAAAACACTAGCTACAACATTTATTAGGTTCTTTTCAGTTACTTGAGATGAAACTGTTTCTTGATTTCTTCTAAGCTTCTTAGCTATTAGAAGTTTTTGTAGCTTTAACTTTAACTCAAACATTTCTTTCTCCTAAATTATTTAATGCTAATTGAACCATAAAGAACCCTCCTCTTATAACTGATGAGTAGCTTACTCCAATAATAAATAATGAAATAGCTGATGCACCAGCAAGAGCAAAATTACCATTCTTTGTAACTAAATAAACATATAACATTAATGTTCCACCACCATAAGCAAAAGCATTTTCAGGTTTATTGTTAAATAATGCTAATGGGAAAACTTTTAATCCACCTATTATCCCAAGAGTAATTAAAAAGTTAATTGTTCCTTTAATAGATGGTAATGTTATTTTGAAAAATTGTTTAATTTCTCCGCAACCATCAATTGATGCAGATTTGTATAAGTTTTTATCAACACCAAGCATTGCTGTTGTAAAAATTAAAATATTGAACGCTAGACCGCTTCAAATTCCGTTGATGAACATTGCAAGTAAAGCATTAAAAGTAAATTGATCACTCGTTTCTAATCATGGGGTTTTTGAACCTAATACAAGGTTTAAAAGTCCATTTGAGCTAAATAATTGGATGAAAGCTGTAGAAACAGCAACAGCATTTGTTATATAAGGTAAAAAGAATACTGTTTGTCAAAATCCTTTAGCTCATTTTCTATGTAATTTAGCTATAACAGATGAAATAGTTAACGAAATTGCCATAACAAATGGTAAAACAGCTAGACCATATATGAATGAGTTTCTGACTCCGACAGCAAATCTAGGATCGGTAAAAGTACTAATGTAATTGTCCAATGATAATTGACCTTCTGAGTTAAATAAAGACTCTTTTAAATTCAAGAACAATGGAACAATTGTAAACATAAATATAAGAATTGCACCTGGTAACAGGAATAATAAAGGCATTCAAAGAGGTGTTCTTCTATCTAAAATGGAATGTGATAATGCAGCTTTTTTTCTTGATTGACTTTTTAATGATCAATTAAGTAAAAAAGGTAAATTTCTAGAAATGAATAAGTGTAATTTATTATTCAGAGAATTCATATGAAATTCTTTCTTCAGAAGCTGCATCAAAAATATGTAATTTATGAATTGGTAAATCAAAGTAAATTGAATCACCTACTTTATAATTTTCAGAATTATCTAGTAAGAAGTTAATACGTCCAACATTTTCAATTTTTACGACAAGTTTACTTTCTTTACCAAAGTTTTCTTGTACGATAACTTCACCCTTGAACATATATTTATCAGTTGATTTCTTAATAATGTAGTCTTCTGAACGAACCCCTACATTTAATGAAGAGTTTGATTTTTCTGGTAATGAAACATTTTTCATTTCAAAACCAGCAACAAACAATTTACCATCTTTTAGTTCTGAAGGGAATAACCCCATTTCTGGCATACCTAAGAAACGAGCAACAAATTGATTCTTAGGTTTATTGTATAGTTCAAGAGGTGAACCAAGTTGTTGAACTTTAGCAGTTGACATACAAACAATAATGTCAGAAATAGACATAGCTTCCTCTTGATCGTGAGTAACAAAAACAGTTGTTATACCTAATGATTGTTGGATTTCTCTTATTCATTGACGAGTTGAGATACGTAATTTAGCATCTAAGTTTGATAAAGGCTCGTCCATTAAAAGAATTTCTGGTTTTTTAACAATAGCTCTTGCTATTGAAACACGTTGCTGTTGCCCACCTGAAAGTCTTGTTGGTTTCTTTTGGAGAATTTTTACAATTTCAACACGATTAGCAACTTCCATAACTTCATTGTGAATTGCTTTTTTAAGTGAGATATTGTCTCTTGATAATTCTTTTAATTTAACCTTTTCATCTTCATTTAAAACTGAAGGAATTTCGCCTTTACGCTCTTTTTGAAGTGTTTCTTTTAATTTATATTTATTTTCAAATGAAGAAACAAGAGTGTAAAAGTGTTTTTTAGCAATTAAAGGTAATGTCAATGCATCCTTTTTAAGTTCATTGTATTCCTTATCAGATTTTAGTGTATTGCTAAATTCTTTTTTAGCTAAGTTATAAGCAGCTTGTTTTTCTTTCTTTAAAATTGCGTATTCTTCAATAATTTCTTTTTGTTTTTCAATAAATTTATATCTTGTTAAAAGTTTTAAAACTTTTTCTTCTAGTTTAACAACTAATTTTCTATCTTTCAATACAAGATCATCTAAATCGATGCTCATTAACTCTGCGGCAAAAGAATTTAATTCGGTTGTTCTTTCGGAAATTTTTTCATGCGCTAATGATTCATATTTAATAAATTTAGATGGTACATTTTTCAATATTTCAGCTTCTTTTAAGTTAGCTCTTAAAAGATTATTCTTAAGGTCTGAATTGTATTTTTCAGTAATTCTTGCCAACTTTTCTTTGGAATCTTTACGAAGTTTTTCATTTGTTTTTAGAACATTTTTTGTTAAAAGTGATATTTTTGAAGTTTCATGTACACCAGCTAGTTTAAATTCGGTATGAGCTTTTTCGTATGAATCAACCAAACGAGCATATTCTTTATTTAATTTGTGCGGTAAATCTTCTGAAATTAATTCTCACTTTGAAAATGCGCTTCTTAATTCAGATATTTCCTCTTTAGTAGCGCCCAACTTCTCTAGATACATAATTCTAATTTCATTTCTTGCTTTTTCTCTTTTTAAGAATGTTTTAAATTGTCAATTGTAATCATTTTTTAAAGGGAAAGCAATGTTCGCATAAACACTTAAATGTGGGTATAATGCATAGTTTTGAAAAACAAAACCAATTTTTCTTTTTTGAGGTGTAAAGTCCGTTACATCTTTTCCTTTAAATAGGATTTTACCTGATGTCACAGTTAAAAGACCTGCAATAGCATTTAATGTTGTTGTTTTTCCTGAACCTGAAGGACCTAAAAGAGTTACTAATTTTCCTTCAGGTATTTTAAAACTAACATTGTCAACAGCTAATGTTTCACCAAAATCAATATTCAAGTTTTTTAATTCAATCGCAGGAACCTCTTCTTGGCTTGCTACATTAAATTCATCAAAGTATTGATTAATCTTTTTAAGTGATAATTCATCAACTTTAACAGAACTTTCTTTTAACTTGTTAATAAGTTTTTTTAAGATTATCATATTTATCCTTTCTTTTATTTTTTAAGGTAATCTCTTACAATTTCTTCATTACTTGTTCTTTCTCAATAAAAAGGACTTCATTTGTTATTACTTTTTATTAAATAAACAAAAGATGATACATCACCTGGGTAATCAAAATAATTGAATAATCCTCTATTATTTTTTATTGCCTCTTCGAAAGCATCCGCAATAAAAGGATATAAATTATATTCATATGAAGTAGTATCTTTTTCTTGTAATTTTAATTTTCAAATATCATTGCTATATGGTAAAGTGTGACCAGATCTAACAATTTCTGATATATAAGAATATTTATAGTTTTCTCCAAAAAATACATCAGCTGTTATTCTATCATAGGAATCTTTACCACTTACAAAGCCTATCATGACATCGTTTTTATATTTTTCGTTATCTATTACTTTCTTTGCAAAGTTTGTTGCATGAATAGCAAATGAATATTCGAAAGGAGATGCTGATACATATTTAGATCCGTTACCAACCCCTTTTTCAGGAGTATCAATACCAGAAAGTCTTACTTTATATGATTTACCTTCTTCTATAGTAACTCCTCCTTTTAAAGTCTTACTTTCTAATGCAATAATCGAAAATGTATCTCCATCAGAAACTGATTCAATTTTAGCCCTAAATGATGCTTTCTTTATAGTTTCGTTTTCGAAAGAAATGTTTGTAGGTTTAAAATTATTTGGGCTAGAATTTATAGTCAAATCTTTTAATAGTGGATTTAACTTAACTTCATCTTTAATATTTATATTTATATTATCTAAACCTAGTAAATTTTTACTCTTGTAGAAGGGTTTATATGTTATTGAATATAAAACTGAAATATTCTCAATTTTTTGTGCAGCTTCTTGTTCAGTTTTATTTTGACCTTTTTCTCCTAGTTTTCCATAATTAATTGTTTTATTATAACTAGATAAATTAAGCTGAACATCTTTATTATTTATCTTAATGTAAATTTCTTTAGGGGCACCACTAATTTGTTTTACATCGACAAAAATTTTATTACCTTTTTTGGCAGGTAGTTTTATGTCTTTTAAGTAAACATTATTAATATGCTCATTTATCAAATCAACTACATATGAAATTGCTTTATTAAATTTATCTTTTTTAACAGAATCACTTTTAATTCCTTTTGTTCATAGTCCGTAGGTTCCGTCATCATTTTTTGTTATATTTGAATTACTAATATTTACAGATAGAATTGATTTCTTCGAATTTTCTTCAACAAAACTAGAAACCTTAAATTCCTCAACATTCTTTTCTTTTTTATTTGTAATTCTAACTTGATCATTAGAACATGAAGCAACAATACTTGTTAGTGGTATTAAAGATATAGCACTTAAAACAAAAAGTTTATTCTTGATTTTCATAAATTAAATTAATAAATAATAAATATAATTTGTTTCCAAATTATATTTATTTGTATTTTTATCCTTTAATACCTTGTGTCATATCTTTCACAAAATCAGCAAAACTCTTCTTAGTTTCAGTTTTGTTTACATAACCTGATTGAACTGTTTCCCATGCAGTACCGATATTTTTTCTAAATGAATCTGAACCGCTTCCAGCAGGTTCTTCAAAAACAATATAGTTTTCATCTTTAGAAGTTTTGGCAAATTCTTCATATGCAATTTTTAAGTATTTATTTTGTCCATAAATTTTTGCGGCTTCTGTATCTGTTTTTTCGCTAATTCCTTTAAGGGCAGATATATAACTAGCAGCTTTTTGCACTTCAACTAATGGTATACTTTTTTTGGTTTCTGAAATTGAAATTTCTTTTTCAGATGTTACTAATCACTTTACAAATGCTTTTGTAGCAGCTTCATCTTCGTCGTTAGATTTAATTCCTATTAAAGAAGGCCCTTGTGCAAATAAAACTTTTTTAGCGCTATCTGATTTTCATTTGCCTGGAGTAGGTATTGAAATTAATTCTGATTCATTTAAAAGATTTGTATCTTTAAGAACTTTTACATTATGTTCTGAAAATTGATCGTTAACAAATTCTAATTTATTAGGTTTTAATACATTTTTAAATGCATAAACAACATATTCCTTACTATCTGATTTTTTAATAATACTATATTTTTCAAATGATAGTGTAGATGCTTTTGAATCTAAAAATTTAATATATTCGGCTAGTTTTCCGCTTTTTGCTTTTTCAGCTTCAAAAAATAAATTAAGGGTTTGATTTTTGTTTTCTAACGCAAATAAAGTTTTTATTTTATCTTCATCTTCTTTTGTTTTAGCATAGTAATCGTATTGTCCTGCTTTTTCAGATTGTTCAAATCCCATAATAGCATTTGCTCTTCCCCCAACATAAGCTATTGCGTTTTGAGTTTTACCTTTTTCTTTAAATTCATTTGCACCTGAAAAATTATTTAAATCATATTCATACCCATTAGCTGATACTGTTATGACAGATGAATTCCCTTTTTTGAAATTATGGAAATACCCGGCTGTTGAACCAATTGAAAATGCAAATTTATGTTTTGTTTGATCGTTAGAAGAATATTGTCCAGAAGGGAAAGCATATACTGCACCTTTTTCAAATGCAGAAGTAAATGTGCTAAAAATTTCTTGTGATTTTATATAAGCAGCACCAGTAGTGTTTTTAATAGCATTAAAATCAACTACTGTTTTACCATTATTTTTAGAAACAGATTGAAGCATGTTTGATTTATTTCCGTCTAAAGCAGAGAATAATGCTTGTTCGTAAACTCCCGTCATATCATCAATACCAAATACATGAACTGGTGATTCTACACCGGTAGTTGAGTTTTGGAATAATAATTGTGCAATTGTTGAAAATTTAACTAATTCATCATATGAATCGAAAACGCTTTTTGATAATTTAAATCCTTCTTTTTTATATTCAGATAAAACAGTTTCATAAGAAGCTACTTTTTCTCCCCATAATGCTTGAACACTCGATCTATCTGCAGAACCTGCACTTATAATTTCTTCAAAAAACTCTTTTGAATCATCAGCAAACACAACTCCATTTTGTTTCATTGTATCTAAAATGTATCCTAATACAGGCGCGTTAATAGCAAGAACTTGTGTACTCTTAAATAAAGGTAATACATAAGTTGAATCTGATTCAACATTCTCGATTTCGTTATTTACCGCTGAAAAACCACTATCAAATAATGATGTATCAACATCTAAATCCTTATCTAGTGAGTTAAAACTTAGTAACATTCCTGGCTCTAATTCACCATTTGAATTCACTGTTCTCTCAGCTAATTTAGCAGCTACTGTTGAATAGTTTAGAATAATATTAAAGAAATTATCTTTGTCACCTGATGAAAGTGCTAATCTTACTTTTTCAGCACCTGCTGGATAACCTGAACCAATAACTTGGTGTTTAACTTTTTTAGCTAATGGCGAAATACCAAGCTCTTTATATTTAACAGCTTTTTCAGCGTCTGTCATATTTGATTCTTTTACTTTTAACATTTCATCAACTAATGCATTATAGGCTTTTAAAACACTTTCAAGAGCCTTAGCTTGAGCACCAGTTTCTGAAAATGTTGTAGCTAATATAATTTCATTTTTTACTTTTTGAGCAAATTTTCTATTTGTTGATTTAGAAGATTTTAATCTCTCGAAGTAACCTGGGTTATTTTTATCAACAGATTCTTTAATTTTTTCTTCCAAAGCTTCTAAATCTTCTGGTGTTGTAGCTGCTTCAACACTAGCTTTTAAAGATACTTTATCATCTTCTACAGCAAAGTTAATGTATGCGTTCAAATCGTCTTTACGTGATTCAAGATCATCAACTGTTGAAACGCTATCACTTTCACCTGTTCCACACGCTACTGTAGCCATTAGTGCTGATGCAGAAATTAAACTTCCACCAACACCTAATAAATATTTTTTAAGTTTATTTGACATAACTTAAATCTCCTTATAATATGTAAAAAATTTAAAAATTTTTGTTAAGATTAATTTATTTATTTTTAAAAAACCAGAAATTATAAATGTACTTCACAATTTCTAATACAATTATATAAAAATAAAAAAATAAAGTTAATATAAAGGATAATTGTGTAATAACATATATTTTGAGCCACATATTAATCTCATATAAAATGAGCCTATTTAACAAGAAAGTGGTATAAGTTATTTATGAAAATAACACACAACTTATTTAAGTATAAAAATTTAACAAAATTTGAAATAAAAAAACAACAATCTTTAAAATTGATTGCTGAAAATATCGAAAAATCTTTATCTTATCTTAGCTTGATTACAAACCTTAGTTTATCAACTGTAAAAAGATATAAAAAAGTTATTAAAAGCAAAAAAGAAATTGTTGTCTCACATAAAAATAAATATCATCAAAGAAATTACAAAATAACTGATGCAGAAATAGAATTAGTCTTTAAAAATTATTTAGAAACATGTCAGTTTATTTTGAATAGAGATCTAACAAATAATCAACTTTCAATTAAAACATACTTCAATTCTGAGTATGGTTCTTTTATAAGAGAAAAAATTTCTTACAAAACTTTAGTTAAGAGATTTAATCAATTAGGTTTATTTAATATACATACAACCAAGAGA
This sequence comes from Mycoplasmopsis canis PG 14, assembly GCF_001553195.1. Taxonomy (NCBI): domain Bacteria; kingdom Bacillati; phylum Mycoplasmatota; order Mycoplasmoidales; family Metamycoplasmataceae; genus Mycoplasmopsis; species Mycoplasmopsis canis. The sequence continues at coordinate 422,643 of NZ_CP014281.1, forward strand.
GGAAGAAGGGTTGCAAGATTATCAAAGAAAAAAACCTCAGAAGATATAACATTGATATTAAAAAATTATTATCAACAGATTAAACAAAACGAAAAACAAAGACAAGTTTTAAATCTAAAGAAAAATCTAAAATTCGGCGAAATTGTTGAGATTGATGCACAACTTGAACCATACTTGAAAAATGATAAACCATTATATCTTTATCATGCAATAGATGTAGCAACAGGAACATTGTTAGCAGCATGATTCGAAGAACAAGAAACAACATTAGGATATCAAAGACTACTAGAAATTGTATTTAAAAAGTATGGATTCCCAAAGAAAATCTATACTGATAAAAGAAGAAGTTTTTGAGGAAGCGAAAACACACAAACAGTCTTTGAAAAAGTTTTAAATAAAAAGGGAATAGAAGTACTAAGTTCATCAAATCCAAAACATAAACCACATGTTGAAAGATCTTTTAGGACATCACTAGACCAATATCCGTTACTTATTCACGAAAACGGATATAAAAATATTGATGATTTGAAGAAAAATAATGAAGTATTTCAAAATTATTACAATATCAGGAATAAAAAAATAATTTCTAAACAAAATGTTTTTCAAAAAGAGGGAAAGAAAAACGGCAATTGAGCCGTTGATTTAGAGATTAATAGAAAAGTTTTAAATGGTGTTGTTAGATACCAAGGTAAAAATTACGCAGCCTTTGATATGTATAACAAAAGAATTATCTTCCCTTATAATTCTGACGTTTTATTAGTGCATTCTTCGGATGATAATTTGTATTTTAAATATAATGATAAAAAATACTTTGCTAAGGAACCTAACGGAAAATATCTAAGTTTAACAGAAATGTGAGCTTTAGAGAAAGGATTAGATTACTCTATTCCAGCCGTAGGGAAACTAGCATTTATCTATAATAAAACAAATTCATTTTTTAAAACTCTTGAATTATATATCTCAAAATTTAATAGTATTTCCGTGAATGCGCAAGATAGTAATCTTGAAGCTAATAAAATCATGTCCGAATACTTAAGCATACTCCGAGCATTGCACAGAAGCATCAATGATGATATAAGAATTGATGCATAATAATTTTAATATTTTTTATGAAAATTTTAAAAATAAAAATTGCTCTTTTGATGTAGGGAAATTTAGAAAAAATGCGTAAATTTATAAATTTAAAAAAGCAAAAAAATAAAAAAATTTTTTTGCTTAAGTTTTTTGCCACTTTTTTTCAAAAAAGTGCAGACTTCTATAAATAAAAAATGAAAAAACATTTAACTCCTAAATAAGGAGTTAAATGTTCAAAAATAAGCTCAAAATACATGTTATTCTACAAAAATAAAGTTAATATAAAGGATAATAAAATTGAAAAATTGTGGAAATTTTCCACAATTTTTCAGTAATTTTATTTTTATTTTTTAAAAAAATTTAAAAATGCTCTAAAATATTTAGTTCCTATGCACTTTTTTAGCGTTCAAATTCTAGATCGTACAACTTATCCACTCTTTTAGACATTTGATCAAGGGTTTCGAGTTCTTTTTTAAATTCAGGATTATTAGCAAATTCATCATAATTTTGCTTTGTTGATCATCTTTGTTGAATAATTATCTTGTCCTTGCTTTCTAAACCATACTCAAAAGATAAATTAGTTTCTAACATTCTTGCTTTTTGAGTAAATATATAAAGGTAATCAACAAAACCTTTTATTTTTTCAGGATTAATAATATATCTATCAGCTTTTGAATAAATCATTTTTTTACCTCTTAATTCTTTCAAACAACATAAATTCATTTTGTTGTTTTTTATTTTCGAACTTATTAAAGTCCTCTATGTTTTTTATGTTTAGTTCTTCTACACCAAGAGCAATACGAACTTCATCCATTTTTTTAGGTAAGACTACTTGCAACATTGTAGCAACTGCATAAATTCCATTCAATAATCTAATAAGAACTTCTTCAAGTCTGCCTAACTCTTCTTTCAAAGTTCATGGTTTTGTTAAATCGATGTATTTGTTTAATGAATCACTTAGTAAAATAGCTGCTTTTAAGGCTTTATCAACTTTATAATCTTCAAACTCATCAATGAATAGATTTTTAAATTCTGAAATCTTTCCTTCAATTTCGATATCGATTTCATTTTTATTTTTAAAATATTTTAATGATTGATTATTAAATGAGTTAGATTTCATTTTCAATGTTCTTGAAACCAAATTACCAAAGTTATTAATTAAATCAGAATTTACTATATCAATAAATCTTTTTTCATCAAATAAGCCATCTTCTCCAAAACTTATTTGTGAAGCAAAGAAATATTTTATCATTTCTGGGTGGTACTTAGATAAAAGATCATATGGATCAACAACATTATTCAATGATTTTGACATCTTTCTTCCTTGATCATCTAAAATTCATCCGTGAGATTGTATTCTAGTAGGTTGCTTAATTTCTAATGCTTTTAAAAAAATTGGTCAATAAATCATATGGAATCTAGTTATTTCTTTACCTACTAAATGCACTACCTCAACATTATCAGAATTTCAAAATTCGTAAAAATCTTTCGAATCTCTATCGTTAGTATCGAAATCTAAAGCAGTAATATAATTACACAATGCATCCAATCAAACATATAATGTGTGTTTAGGGTCTTCTAGAACTTTTATACCTCAAGATATGTTAGTTCTTGTAACAGAAAGATTTTCTAAACCTACATTAATAAAGTTGGATAAAATTTCATTTTTAGTTTTTATTGGCATTAATCATTTTTCATTTTCTTCAATATAATCAACAAGTCATGGTACGAACTTTTTCATATCAAAAAAGTAACTTTCTTCAGAAATTCATTCAAGTTCTTTATGACTTACTGGGTGGTAAAATTTTCCATCTTTTTTAATTGCTTGAGTTTCTGTCAAGAACTCTTCATCACTAACGGAATATAAACCTTTATATTCTCCTTTATAAATATAACCTTTTTCTAGAAAAAAACTAAAAATCTTCTGAACTCTTTTTTTATGATCAGGATTGCTCGTTCTTCAAAAATAGTGATAATCAATATCGAAGTCTTTTCACATTTGAATAAATTTAGTCGATAATTCATCCACTAGTTCTTGAGGATCTTTATTCATTTCTTCTGCTTTTTGTTGAATTTTTAATCCATGCTCATCACTACCAGTTAGCATCCTTACGTCATAACCCATAAGTTTTTTAAAATTCGCTATAGTCCATGCTAATGTAGTGGTATATAAGTGACCTATATGTAAATTACCACTTGCATAATAAATTGGTGTAGTTATGTAAAACTTTTTCATTATTCTCCTTCAACTTTTATGGGTTTATAAATTTTCTTTACCTCTGGTAAATAATCATGATTGGTTTTATTATTGTGATCATGTAAGTAAATATTTTTTAAAAAGTGTGCGCCTGACCCAGTTTGGTATCTCGCTTCAATAAGAGCGAATTTAGGTTTTTCGGTGAGTCTTGTAAAAACATATTGAATTCTTTTAGGCTCAAATTTGTATTTACGCATTAGTACAAAAGCGTCTATTGATCTTTCAATAGGCAAAACTAAACTTAAAAATCCCTTTTGCTCAATTATTTTTGAACACCCTTGAATAAGTTGTTCAAGCGTTAAAGAAATTTCGTGAGTTGCGGTTAAAATTTCATTAGAAACATTTGATTTTACTTTTGTCTTATCAAATTCATAAAAAGGAGGATTACAAAAAATTGTTTGATACTTTCTATGATTATTTTTATTATGTAAAACTCAAAAATTATTAAAATCTTCATTAATAATTTTTATTTGCTCTTCCATTTTATTTAGCTTGATATTCTCTTTCGCTAATTCGGCAGCTTTTGTTTGAATCTCTAGAGCGTCAATTTTTAATTTTTTATTTCTTGCGGCAACAAAAATTGACAAAGCTCCATTATTTGCGCCGATTTCTAAGGCATTTGTAATCTTGTTGTTCAAATAAATAAAATTTCCAAGCAGAATTGTGTCAACTGAGTAATTAAACATATCTTTATCTTGATAAACATATAAATCGCTATCAAAGCCTAATGAGTTCTTTACAAGATTTCTACCTTCAAATTCTTTACTTTTTAACATAGTTTTTTTGCTTCTTGTTATTTTTTTCTTGTTTTTTAACTTCTAAATTTTTCTTTTTATTATTAATGAACTCTTCATATAAATCTTCAAGGACACAATCTACTTTTCCCTCTACTAAATCTGTGTTAAGAATAACAACATTAACATAATCTCCGATTGTGAATGTTCTTTTTTCGCTAGATAATTTAGTTAATAATTCGTTAGCTTCATAAGTTCCGTCTACTAAAGTGCTTTTGTGCACTAATCCACTAGCTTTAAAATCAAACTCAACAAAGAAACCAAATGGTAAAATACTTAAAATTTGCGCTTTATAAGTTTTACCAACATTGTTTTTTAAATATTCAGCAAACTTAAGATCATTAACATTTCTTTCGATTTGCACGGCTTTTTGTTCTGACTTTGTATTCAAATCACCATATACCGCCATATTTTCGGTGAACTTATCAATTAAATTATAATTCTTGTTAAATACTAATTCCCTAATTGTTCTGTGTATCACTAAATCTGGATACCTTCTTATCGGGCTTGTAAAATGACAATAAAATTCAGATGCTAAACCAAAGTGACCGATGTTATTATTTGAATATACAGCTTTTTGCATTGTTCTTAAAAACATTAATTTAATAAAATCATCATCTCTTGTTTTCTTTATTTCATTTACAAAGGAAGCAAATTTTAATGGAGTTATCGTGTTTGCTTTTAGTGATACATTTTTTATGCCAACTGCACTTAGTGAGTTTTTTAAATTACTAATTTTCATTTCATCAGGTAACTCATGAACTCTATATAATGCTGGAAATTTCTTATCAAATAAAAATTTTGCAACCGTTTCATTAGCTCTAACCATAAAGTCTTCTATTAATACTTCAGAAAAGCCTCTTTGATTTATGATTATTTCTTTTACAGAACCATTCTCATCTAATTTGATTTTAGGTTCTGTTATTTCAAAGTCGACATATCCTTCTTTGACTTTGTAATCATGAAGTATTAAACTTAACTCTTTAGCTTTATCCAACATTTGAGTTAATTCTTGAACGTCTTGTCTAGTGACATCTAACGAAATATCACCTTCATTGAAATACTTATCAACTTGTTTATAAGTCAACCTAAATCTACTTTCTATAATTCCTTCAAAAATGTTTACATTGACATTTTTTCCAAACTTATCGATTTCCATTTCACAAGCAATTACAAATCTTTTCTCGTTTGGATTCAAAGAACAAATACCATTAGAAAGTTCAACTGGCAACATAGGTATTACTCTATCAACTAAATAGATGCTTGTCCCTCTTTTAAGAGCTTCCTCATCAATTGCAGTTCCTTCTTTAACATAATAAGAAACATCAGCTATATAAACACCTAAAAGAAAATTTCCGTTATCTAATTTTTCGACATAAATCGCATCGTCAAAATCCTTTGTATCATCGCCATCAATAGTGACAATCATTTTTTTAGTCAAATCTACTCTTTTTGTTTTATCTTCAAATTCAATATTTTTAGGTATTGCCGAAATCTCTTCATCCATCGAAGAAGGAAAATTGCTTGGCGCTTTTATATTTTCAAGATAATATTTTACATAAACCATAGGATCTGCTTCGTTAGTTATTACCCTATCTAATTCTATAAAAATATTTTTTTGATCATATTTGATAATCTTAGCAACAACTAAATCATTTAATTTAGGTTGAATTTTACTAGATGTTATTGTTCATGTCAAACTCTGGAATCTAGCATCAACTGGAACAAAGTAATTTATAGAATTTTTTTGTTTTATAAATCCTTGAATTTCTTCATTATTTCTTTGAACAATTTCGGTTACTACACCATCTATAGAACTTCCTTCAATTTTTGTATTTTGATATAAGTTAACCTTAACTAAATCACTGTGTAAAGCTCCATTAAAATTAAAATTTTTTATATAAGCACTTTTTTTTGTATTATTTTCTAAATCAATATCATAATCAACAAAACCAAAACTTCCTTTTGCTGATACCGATAAAACACCTTCAATTGTCCCAATTAAATCAACAGTATAATATTCATCCTTAGAATTCTTGAAAACCTTGTAATCCTTTTGAAGAACTGAAAGCAGTGAAGTTAATTCTCTATTATTTGAAGGAGAAATCCTAAAATGTTTAGCAATTTCTAAAAAAGTTCTTGATTTTGCTTGGCTAATAAAATTTATTACTTTTTTCGCATCCATAACTAACTAAAGAAAAACTCTTAAAATTAATGATCCACCTAAAAGAATAAATCCAAAAATCATCATTGAATATTTAAGAACTTTTTTAACTCCTCTCTCTTTTGAAACTTTAAATAAATCTAAATCACCACTTCCTACTAACGCACCAGAAAATCCATTTGAATCAGGTGACATCAAGAACGAAATGATAATTATAAAAAAGCTAATTATAATTAAAATAATTGTTAGTAAACTCATATTAACCTCATTATATTCTTTTAATAAATATATTTATTAAATAATACCATATTTTTGAACTTCTTTTTCACAAAAAATATATAATTAAAAAATGAAAATAAAAACAAAAATTTTACTTACTACAAGTTTAGTTGGATTAATTGTGCCAACAATATCTTGCACAAATACTCAAAAAAATCATTCAAAAGATTCTGAAAATTCTAATAACATCGATAATTCAGAAAATTTAAGCGAATTGAATAACGCTAAATATGATATAGAAACTATTTCGTACAATTTAGTAGATGCTATTTTAGAGTTTTCAAGAGAAGATTTAAAGCCGGAAATTGACAAATTTTTAAATAACAATGAGAATGTTGAAACTATCGAAAAAATTAAAAATACCGAAGTTTTTAATCTTATCCAAAATCTCCATAATGATGATAAGTTTAAAAGCTTTAAAAAAGATGTGCTAGATAACTTTGCAAAAGGAATTAAGCAATCGCTAAATGATTATGAAGCTGTTGTGACTGTATTAGATCAAGTTGCTAAAGGGTGAATTAGTGTATTATCACAAAGTTTGATACCTACTTTAAAATTAAATAATCTAGAGTTAACTAAAATAAAAGAGTTTTTTTCAGATTACGGAAAATTTATTTCTTTTTACCATAATAAAGAACGGTTAATTAGAATTAGCAACATTCCTAATAATATAAATGTTTCATCTAAATACATTCAATATGGCCAAGAAATAAAGAAAATGATTAGCGACTTTGAAGGTGCAAATCAAAATATTTTTAAAAATTTTTCATTTAAAGAATTTTCAAAAAATCATAGCAAAATAAGCGATACTTTAAATAGTTTTTTAGAACTTTCTAACTCCATGATCGATAAATTTGATAAGGATTTATGAGGTGATTTTATTAATTTAAATAAAAAAGAAACTAAAACTTTTAGTATAATGAGCACTAATATTATTGATTATGTTGAATCTTCAAATAATGTTGAAAAAATTATAGAAGCTTCTAAAAAAACAGTTGATAATAGGGAATTATTCACAAAGATTAAATCAGATGAAGATAGAATTTTAATTAAAGAATTTTTTAAAGAAAATCAAAATGAAGCCTTCAAAAACTATGATTTTGATTTAAAAGCAAGTCATTTTGTTGAAGTTTCATTAATTAATAATAACGAGAATATTCCTATCAATATTTCTTTATTTAACAGGGATGAAAAAACTAATTCATTCGAATTATTAGATGATTTTGAAGAAAACAATGAAACAACAAAAATATCTTCCATTGTTCCAAAACATATAAATCACTTAGTAAAAATTAATTTACACTTTAATCAAAGTGTTTTAAGAAAATTAAGACTACATAATGCAGAGAATCCTAATCTTGAAAAAATTAATAAATCTTTTGAAGAAAAATTCAAGGAAAATAAAAATATTGAAAACTTATTCTTTTTGTTTCAATATAAATTTAACAATTTAATTGCTAAATCTGCAGAGTTAAAAGATGAAAACACTTTAGAAATTGAGACAGCAATTTCAGCTAATCGCCAGAATTTATATGAATATATTGATTTAGATGCAAATTCAGCAGTTGCATCTCCAAAACATTTTTTTGTATCAACTCTTACACTTGGTGAGAAAGATCAAAACAAATTCTCTTTAGAGGCTAACTTATCATTTGACATAACTTTCGGTATTTCTGAAGAAGTTTATGAAAAGCTTTTTGGAAAAAGATTTAAAAAACTTGGAGAAGAGCCGAAAAATGTATCAACAAACAAATACGTTAGCGAAGAGAAAATAGTTAATGGTAAAAAAATAACTCAAGTATCAAGTAAATATACTAATGACGAAAAAGAAACTTTTTCCGCACAATATGATCAGTATTTAGATAAAAAGAAAAAAATATTTAATGAAATTAAAATATTAATAAAATAAAAAAAGAGTAATTTTATAATTACTCCTCAATAAACATGTATCCATCGCCTTTTTTAATATCAATTATAGAAATAAATAGATCACTATTTATTTTTTTTGTAACTTCAAAAAGTCCTGCTGCATCTAGATATTGCGTATTAGTGCTAATCATAAATTGTACTTGTCTAGAGTAACCACCGTACACTTTATGAACGGAAAAAGTATAAATTCTATGAGATTTCTCATTAATTTTTTCAATCAACTCAAAAGGATCATTACAATAAATTTGGGTTTGTACAAGTTTGTATTTCGGATAAGTTAAGTTTACAAAAATAGCATTAACTAGTATCAAAAATATACCTGCAATTAAATTTGGATTAAAAAATAAATCAAATCCTCATGGTGAATTTAAAGAAATCAATGTTCTTATGTTTTCTTTTATTTCAGGATTCTCTTTTAAAAAACCTGAAATTGCTAATGAAGAAGGTATATAAGTACCTATAACATTAGCAATGAATAATGAGACAAAATTAAGAATAAAGAAAACAGAAGCAATATCTCTAGATTTCACTTTAGCTTCATACATTCCGTATATATCAAATCCTCCAGTAGATCCCCCAATAATTAATGTTGCAACTATTGCAAAGCTTTGAATTAGCGAAGAAGATATTGCATAAAGGAATATTGAAACCTGCTTAAAATTATCGGTTGGGTTGTTTCACAAAACAACTTTAATATTATTCTTGCCTAAAAAATCAAAAACATTTTCTATACCATTAACTGCTGCAGGGTTAGAATCTAAATTAGCAAATACAAATATTTTGTCAAAGCCAGGTATTGAAGCAAAAGCTAAACCAGAAAAAGAATAAATAAAGATAAAATATATATTCCAATAAGTAAATGATTTGCTAATTTTAAAATAAGAAAGAATAAATAACGGTATATTTAATAGAAAGAAAATAACTCAAAAGGCTATATCGAAAAGTAATTTATTTCCAGAAAGATAATAAATTAAGTTTCCAATTGCTTGTCCTAAAGATTCGACTCCTAAAGCATACAAACCAACGTTCTGCAAGAAAAGAACTCCTAAAAAAGATGCTATAAAAGCTATAAAAGCTAATGCCATCATTTTTTGATATGGTTTATGAATTTTATATAAAAATCCAAGTATTAAAATAGAAGTTTTAATTCGCCTACGTGAATATTTTGCAGTTTTTGATTTCATAAAAGAATTATACCACAGGCGCATTAGCCATTTTTCATATAATTTTTTATTATTTTAAAAATAAAAATTTAGGCTCAATTTTGAACCTAAATTTTGACTTTAACTATTTTTTTAAAATATTTTTATAAAACTTAACTATCTCGTTGTAAATAACTAGTGTTGTTCCTAACAAAATAGGAACTAATCAATAAACATAAGTGTAGTTTTCTATTAAAGAAATTTCAGCCATTTTAAACACATCTCTAACGCCAGGGACAAAAGCAGCAAATAATACGCATATTGTTGAGAAAATACTTGCTAAGTAAACTAATTTATATTTCTTAATGCTTGAAATAAAAATCGAATTCTTAGTCATTAAATTAAGCGAATTTAAACTAGCTCCTACACCTAGTGTTATAAACATAGCTGTTGATGTTAGTCTTATAAAATTATCTCCATTAATGTTTTGACTTTGCGCATATAATCCTATGAATAAATAAGATAATACAGAAGCTACACTCAATACAAGACTTTGTATAATTAATTGAATCCCCATACCTCTTGAGAAAATACTTTCAAATTTTGAAAATGGTTTTCTATTCATAACCGGGACATCATTCGGTGTCATTCCTAATGCTATGGCTGGTAGACCGTGAGTTAGTAAATTAATTCATAATAACTGTGAGGCAGAAAGAATTATTAAATCTTTACCTTTTATTGAATCTTTAAATATAAAAGATAAAACAAATAAACCAAAAAGCATAACAATAATTTCGGTTAAAGATGAAACTAATAAGTTTAATATAACCGACTTAATCCTGTCAAATGTCTCTCTTCCGCTTTTAATACCTTTAACAATTGTTGTAAAGTTATCATCTGTTAAAATAACATCAGCAGCTTGTTTAGAAACGTCTGTTCCTGTTATCCCCATAGCTAAACCAACGTCACTTGCTTTAAGAGCTGGAGCATCATTTACACCATCACCTGTCATAGCAACAACTTGTTTATGTGATTGTCAAGACTTAACAATTCTTAATTTATCTGATGGATTAACTCTTGCATAAACAGATATTTTTTCAACAGTATTAAAGAGCTCTTCATCACTCATTTTAGACAATTGGGCACCTGTAATTGCCAAATCACCTTCTTTGTAAATCCCTAATTCCTTAGCAATTGCAACCGCTGTAGTTAAATGATCACCAGTAATCATAATTGGTTTGATTCCTGCACCTAATGCTTCGTCAATGCTTTCTTTAACACCGCTTCTAGCAGGGTCTATCATACCAATAATGCCTAAAAATGTTAAATTATTTTCATCATCAATTTCGAGAGTCTTTTTATCTTTTGAAACCTCTTTATATGCTACAGCTATAACCCTATATGCATTATTTGATCATTTTTCAACTTTTTGCATATATTCAGGTTTTACATTATTAGACTTAGATAAAATAACATCCGGAGCACCCTTTACAATAATAATGTTATTTTCTTTCTCGTAAGAGTCAACCAAAATAGACATAGCTTTTCTATCGCTATCAAATGGAATTGAATCTAATTTATTGTGTGAAAGATAAAAATCATTTGCAGAATTTTGATTTTGTAATCCATAAACAAGAATACCTGTTTCTGTTGGGTCCCCAACTTCTGCGTACTCTCCATTTTCCTTTAAGGTTACTGAAGCGTCACAACACGCAACTAAATAAGATAAAGCTTTCGAAGTTTCTGGTTCACTTTCAGTTTCAACATCCCAAAATTTAACAACAGTCATCTTGTTTTCTGTTAATGTTCCTGTTTTATCAGAACAAATTATACTTGTTGATCCAAGTGTCTCTACCGCTGGAAAAGCTTTTATAATAACATTTTCTTTAGTCATTTTAGAAACACCTATAGCAAGTAAAACTGTTGTAAATGTTATTAAGCCCTCAGGTATTGCGGCCACAGCTAAAGAAATACCGACTATAAGAGCGCTTGAATATGTGTTTGGAGAACTTCAACCTCCCTCAATTAATAATGTGTTAGTAATAATTAGCTGTGATATTGTAGTTAAGAATAATAGTATAACACCAGTAATTCCAAAGATCTTACTTAATTTATTTAATTTAATTTGTAAAGGAGTCATTTGAACATCTTGTGTTTCAATCATTTTGTTGATTTTACCAATTTCGGTATTCAATCCAGTTTCAGTGACTAAAACAATACCTCTACCATTAGTTATATGTGTTCCAGAGAATAAATAATTATATCTTTCTCCTAATGATAAATTGCTAATTTCAAGATTTAAATCTACTTTTTTATCAATTGGTAATGATTCTCCCGTTAATGCTGATTCAACGGCTTGTAACGAAAAAGCTTCAATTAAAATTCCATCGGCACTAACCGAATCTCCGGCTTCAACTATTAAAAGATCACCCGGAACTACATCAAGAGATGGGATAGAAATTATTTTTCCATCTCTTATTACTTTTGCATTTAGTTGATTATTTTTTTCAAGTGCCTTTACTGCTTGATCACTTTTTATTTCTTGATAAGTACCAAGACACGAATTCAAAATTATAACTATTAAAATTATAAATGGTTCAACGAAACTAATGATAATGTCTTTTGTTTCTGGTTTATGACTTGTACCAAATGTCTCGTAAAATGCAACACTCAAACTAAAAATGGCAGCAATTAAAAGTAAAATAATCATAAAGTCTTTAAATTGTGAAAAAAAGACTTTGAAAATATTGATTTTCTTATCACTTTTAATTTTGTTTGGTCCGTATATTTCAAGTGCTTTTTTAAATTCATCACTTGTAAGGCCTATACGATTTTTTACGTATTCATCATTTAATTTATTTGTCATTTTTTCCTTTCATCTATATTTTAAATTATTTTTTATTTATAATAAAAATATAATATAAAAAGTATTTAATGATTAATTAAGATATTCGTACATTAATCAAATTTCTGGCCTAATATTTATTTTGCTTATTATACAAAAAATCCAAAGAGTATAATATACTTATATATTACAAAATATAATTAAGAATAGAGAAACTTATGAAAACAAGGAAAAAAATTTTTTTAACAATTAATTCCTCAGTGTGAATGACAGCATTTTTTGGGTTAATTTCTTGTGCAAAAACAGAAATAACAAAAAACGATGATAATAACCAAACAAAGATTAAAAATCCTAAACCCATTAAAGAAGAAAAAAAGAACCCCGATTTATCTATTGTAAAAAATAAACTAAATTTACTTTCAGAAACAAATCCTCTTAAAAGAGAACTACAAAAACAATTAGATAATAGTGAAATAAATTACGAAAAAATTAACTCAATAATTGACACGGTGAATAATTTTTTAACTTCTCTAAAAAATGATGCAATTAAGAAGTTAAATTTAATTAAATTTGACGCTGATTACGATAAATTAAACAAAAAACTAAGTAAGGAGAATTTATCAGAAGATAATATTAATAAACTAATAATTAATATCAAAAATAAAATTGACTCAAAAGATAATGATAATCCCAAAAATAAAGAAACAATTAATAGAGAAAAGTTACTAAACGAAATTAATGATACAATCGAAAATGCTAATTCTTTATTTAGTTATACCGATAATAAGGATTTAGATTCAATGAAATTTTTGTTAGCGAAAAAAATTAAAAACGTAAGTGAAGTTGTGCAAAAAGAGTTAGATTATCCTCACTACCATATAAGTGACTTGAGCACTGAATTGGTACAGTTAAAAACAATCATTTCTGAATTTAAAGAAAGAGCAAGACTAGTTGAAGAACAAGCAATAAAAGAGCAAATAATTACAAATATAAACACCAAAACTAGAAGTGATGCCACTAATTTAAAGCATTCTCTTGGATTTGATTTAATTTTCGATAAATCTTCTAATGAGTTTTTTGATGCAAATAGTATTATTACAAAAAATCCAATTTATATCAAGAAAGTAAGACATTTCATTAATTATTTAAAAAGTGCAAACAACGGAAATGGAGTAGATTTATCTAGTTATAAAACTGATAATGAATATTTGCGACTCTTAAAAGAAATTGGAGTATACGGAGAATATGGCGATACACCATTAGAAAAAATTAAGTACTTTTATAATGGTTATGATAAAAGTCCATGATGAAGCCGCTTTTTCTAGATAATTTTATTGATAATGAAAATCAAAATTCTATCATCTTAAATAGCGATCACATTATTTCAAGTAAAATTAAAGGAATTATAAATAAAAATCCTTTTGGATTATTGCCCTCAAATCTAAGTCAATTTTTTTATTATATCGATTTAAACACCTTGTCGCAAATGATAAGTTTAAATGAGCCCATTCTAGAGATAAAGGCTAATTATAATGATGAATACGGTTTAATTAAGTTATTTATCAAAACAAATAGCAATAAGTATCTTTTAAAATTAAACCAAAATAATTCACCTCTAAAAAGAAATGCAGATTTTTATCAATACATATATGATAGATCTTTCTCTCTAGGGTATAGCGGAGTCAAAACTATTGAAAATTTTGGTGTAAAATCATATAACATTAGTACTTCGGTTTCTGGAACCGCTTGAATATTGGATAGACTTATAACGGATAATGACGCAAATAAAGATGAATATGAGTTTCTTGTAGCTACAAATATGCATGTAGTTTCTCTAACACATATTTTTGATAGAAGCTTAATTTTTAATCAATATACAGGGTATAAAGATAAAGAAAGATTTATAGGTCGGTTAAATAAAAATTTTATATTCGGAAAGAAAAGTTATGAAGTTGATGAAAATAATAATTTTATCTTAGATTATTCAAGATACTTTCTTAAAGAAATTGATAAGACCCAAGGAACTCTTACATCTAACCAATATTTAGATTGGTTGGTTTATACTCCTAAATTCAAATCAAATGATGTTAAAGCTTTCAGAAATGTTAAAAACTTTATGAACGAAATTACCGATGAAGAGAATAGAATTGGGAATGTAAATAACTCAGGAACTGATTTTGTTGTTATAAAACTAAAGTTTACAAAGTCTCAAGTTCAAAAATTATTCCCTACCTTATATGATGTCTTAGGCACCCCAATGGAAAAGGAATGGTATGTAGGATTAGGGAATGAAAAAAGTGATAATAAGGTTTATGAATCACCTATTAGTACACATTTTGTGCTTGGTTTCCCATATGAAAATGGTAGATTTGTAATGAATAAAACTAAATCTCAAGGCGGTTATATCGAAACCAAAAATAGAATTGTTGATAATGACAAAAATGGAAGAAATAACTTTAACAGTTTATGAATAAGATACAATGACAAGGAAAATAAAAAAAATAATATTCTAAATAATTGGTGAACCGAATACGAAAACCCTTTTGGTAATCCAGATAAACACGGAATGAAACTAGAATTGTTAAACCAAATGAGTACTATCTACTTAGACAACCAAGATAATAATGCGCTTGATAGTGGTAGCAGTGGTTCAATGATGATTGATTCCAAGTTTAATGTTGTTGGTATAAATTTTAAACATGTTGAACAAAATGGATCTGATAACAAAGGAAATCAAGCTGTTTTATTTAAAGGGTATAGCGAATATAATTCTGAAGAATTTTCGGGTGACATGAAAGAAGATTTAATAAAAACATTAAAAAACAAAAAGATAAAAACAGTTAAATTAAATTCTAATTAATAACAAAAAATATTCGGAGCTAACCGAATATTTTTTGTTATTAATTAATATAAAGGTTTTTGTTATTAGTATCCACCTTTTGATTCTTGTCCTTCAACAATCGCAACTGAACGACTAGTACCAAATCTTGTAGCTCCGGCTTCGTACATAGCCTTTAAATCATCCATATTACTAATACCACCAGCGGCTTTAATTAATAATGTGTCACCACATACACTTTTCATTGTTTTAACATCGTCAAGATTTGCTCCTCTAAAGCTAAATCCTGTTGAAGTTTTAATAAATTCAGCACCTGATTTCATAACTATTTCAGTTGCTTTTTTAATTTCATCAGTAGATAATAAAGCTGTTTCAATAATAACTTTCAATACATGTGATCCACATGCTTCTTTAACTTTTTTGATGTCATTTAGAACATATTCATAATCACCTTGTTTAAAACGACCAATATTAATAACCATATCTATTTCATTAGCACCATGATCAATAGCAAGTTTTGTTTCATGTGCTTTTGCTTGAGTGATCATTGCTCCTAAAGGGAAACCAACAACACTTGTAATTTCTACATCACTTCCCTTTAATTTTTCAGAAGCGTATTTAACTCATGAAGAGTTTACACACACTGTTTTAAAACCGTATTTCTTTGCTTCATCGATTAATTTATCAATATCTTTTTCTGTTGCTTCAGGTTTTAAATATGTATGATCTATCATTTTATTGTAATTCATTTTTATCTCCTAATTAAGTTTATTTATTTAAGTTTATCAATGATAATTTTATTTTCAACTTGTTTATCATTAAATTTATATGCAATTGATAATTCTTCCACTAATTTAACATCAATTGGGTTTGATGAGTATAAAGTAAATAATACATCACCTTTTTCAACATATTCATTTGTTTTTTTGTTCAAGGTAATTCCTGCTTCAAAATCTAATGAATCTTCTTTTGTTTGTCTTCCTGCACCTAACTTCATTGAAACAAGTCCAAAAGTTAAACTATCAAAAATTTCTAAGAAACCTTCTTTGTCAGATTTTACTTCTAATTTGTGTTTTGGGTTTCAGAAATTATTTCCTTTAAGAATTTCAGCATCACCACCTTGTAAAGTTACAAATTCATAGAATTTTTCAAGCGCTTTTCCATTTTCAATAACTTCTTTAACCATTTTTTCGGCTTCTTCATGATTTTTAGCGATTTTAGCTTGTTCAAGAATTGTTGCACATGAAGAATAAACTAATTCATTAAAATCAGCAGGACCTTCACCTTTTAATGTTTTTATAGCTTCAATAACTTCGTTTTTATTACCTATTTCTCTACCAATTGGTCTATTCATATTTGTTATTTCTGCTCTAACATCAACATTTAATTCTTTACCAATATTTATCATTGTTCTTGCAAGGTGTGTAGCACTTTCAACATCTTTCATGAAAGCACCATTCCCACATTTAACATCTAATAAAATAGCATTTGAACCTGTTGCCAATTTCTTAGACATAATTGAAGAAGCAATAAGAGGAATAGAGTCAACTGTTGCAGTAACATCTCTTAAAGCATATAATTTTTTATCAGCAGGAACTAATTGCCCACTTTGACCAATAACTGAGATACCGTGTTTTTTTACTTGTTCAATAAATTGTCTTTCTGTTAATTCAACGTTAAATCCTGGTATAGATTCAAGTTTATCAATGGTTCCTCCTGTTTGAGCAAGTCCACGACCACTCATTTTCGCAACAGGTGCACCGCAAGCAGCAACAATTGGAGCAACTGCTAATGTTGTCTTGTCCCCAACACCACCTGTAGAGTGTTTATCTACCTTAATACCAGGTATTTCAGAAAGGTCAATAACATCACCTGAATGCATCATATATTTGGTCATTGATGCAATTTCTCTTGATGACATAGAATTAAAAACAACCGTCATCAAAAATGCACTCATTTGGTAATCAGGTGTTTTACCTGAAACATATGAATTAATTAAGAACTTAATTTCTTCATCAGTTAATTCATGATTTCTTTTTTTCTTTTCAATAATATCAACTACACGCATTTTGTTATTTTGCTAAATTTAAAGCAATCTCCATCATTTTTGTGAATGCTGTTTGACGTTCTTCAGCAGTTGTTTCTTCATGTGTAATTAGGTTATCACTAATTGTTAATAAACAAGCAGCTTCTTTTCCTGTTGCTTCAGCATTAGTAAATAAAGCATATGATTCCATTTCAACACAAACAGCTTGAGTGTCATTAATTCTTTTTTCAAGCGGAACAACTGAATAGAATACATCAGATGAATGAACTCTTCCTACTGTTAATTTGTGACCTAAATCTTTTGCAATGCTTTCAATTTCTGCATTTAATTTCGCAGAAGGAGTAGCAACAGTCCCTTCTTTTCCTAAGGCTATTCTTCTAAATGCGTCTGAATCCGCAACTGCTTCAGATGCTAAAACAACTTCATATAATCCTAAATCTTTTTGATATGATCCAGCTGATCCAATTCTTATGATTCTATCAACATCGTAGAATTTAAATAATTCGTATGAATAAATCCCTATTGATGGACATCCCATACCGCTACCAGCAACTGTAACTGGTTTTCCTTTGTATGTTCCTGTAAACATAAACATATTTCTAACTGAATTAACTTGTTTAAACCCTGGGTCTAAGAATGTTTCAGCTATATATTTAGCTCTTAATGGATCTCCTGGCATAATAACTGTTTTAGCTATTTCACCTTTTTTTGCATTAATGTGTGGTGTCATAATTCCTCCAAATTGACTATTTTAAATTATTTATTTTATAAAAATTAAGGTTACTTGTTCTTAAAACAATAACCTATAAAAATTTTACCACTAATATTTTTTTTTAAATGTATTTTCATGTTTTTCACATATATAAAAGATTTATTTTTTTAAATAAATTAAAAATAATATAATTATTATTAATTATGCCAGAATATCCAGAAGTAACTGTTGTACAAAGGTCCTTAAATACGTTTGTACAAATGAAAAGAATAACTAAAGTTGAAGTTAAAGTTGAAAAACTGATAAAAAATACAGATGTGAAAGGATTTACTGTATTTTTAAAAGATAAAAAAATAATAAATGTCGAGAATTTCGGGAAATTTTTAGTGTTTAATTTTAGTGATGGGTCTAGAATGATTTCTCATTTAAGGATGTCAGGAAAATACTTTATGAGAGATGCGAAAGATCCTAACCTATATGCTTATAAACATGATTGCGTTTATTTTTCGCTAGATAACGATATAGTTATGGTTTATAATGATTCTAGAATGTTTGGATCTTTAGAAATTATTGAAAAAAGTGATAATAGAACTATTTTCGAAATTAAAAAGTTAGCAAAATTGCCCGGTGAACTAGACAAAGAAGAGTTATACAACAAAATAAAAAATAAGAGTATTAGCATAAAAAAAATCTTACTAGATCAATCATTGGTGTTAGGTATTGGAAATATTTATGCCGACGAATCTTTATTTGCTGCCAGAATTTATCCAATGACTAAAGCAAAAGATGTATCATTTAAAAAACTATCAGAAGTTCTTGACCATGCTCAAAAAATAATGGACAAAAGTATATTGCTTGGTGGTAGTACCGTTAACAGTTACAGCTCTGTTAATGGGATATCAGGAAAATTTCAAAACAATCTTTTAGTATATGGAAGAAGCGGTCAGAAATGCTTAGTTTGCAACACAGGGATTATACAAAAAGTTAAGTTAGACTTTACAGAAAATGGAAGAGGAACTTCGTTCTGTGATGTTTGTCAGAAAGGTATTAATGAATAAAGTTGTTTTTGTTATAGATTTAATAAAAGGGTTTACAGTTAAGGGCGATTTATCAGATAAAAGGATTAATTCAGTTATACCTGTTGTTAAGGATATCCTTAATAATCAAAAAGAAAATATTTATTTTATTTGTGACTCGCATTCAGAAAATGATATAGAGATGCAACAATACCCAATTCACTGCATCTCTAATACTGAAGAATCAGAAGTTGTTGATGAATTAAAGCCTTTTGTTTTAAAAAATGAGTCCAATATAATTAAAAAAAATACAACAAATGGATTTCATGAAGTCAAGAAAAGCTTACTAAGAAAATTTGATGAATTTGTGCTAGTGGGTTGTTGTACTGATATTTGCGTTATGCAATTTGCTTTATCACTAAGGACATGATTAAATAAATTTCATTTAGACAAAAATGTTGTAGTATACGAAAATGGTGTAAACACTTTTGATTCTCCGGAACATAATGGTGATGAATTTCACGAATTTGCTTTAAAGATAATGCGTAACGCAGGTATTATTATTAAAGAATGAAAATAATAGTAGATTTACATGGACTAGAATCTAAGGATGCTATAATAACTATCCAAAAACACTTATTTGATCTTGAAAGTAATAAAATTCATGAAATAGACTTCATAACAGGGAAGGGGTCCGGAATTCTCAAAGTTTCATTAGAGGATTTTATAAATAAACACAACGAACATAGTGAATTTAAAATTAAACTTACACAAGTAAACGAAGGTTTATACAAAATTTGAATAGATCAAATCTCTTCTTCCTATATTGCTAAAGGGTATCAAGAGTTTGAAATCACTCAAGAAGAGGTTAATGAAATATTTGAATCATTTAACAAAAAATAGAACCCAATAGCTTTAATAGCGGGTTCTATTTTTTGTTTTAAATATAATCATTAATTCCATTAAAGGTTTGTTCTTCGATTTTATTAATCTTTCAGTATCCGTTATTAATTCTTTTTTGTTTTCTTTTTTCACTCAGTGAATATATTTTTGTTCAAATATTAATCATTATATAAGATGAAAAAATTAATAGAACAGGTAATGTAATAATTAATAATATAGAATTTAATAAGTTAATATTCGTAGATACTATTATTGCTCCAATTCCAAAAATTACTAAAGAAATAAATGAAATAATTGTTCTTTTAAGTTTTCTGGAAATAGAAATATTTGCAATATTTATAATTTCTTCTTTATCAAGAATTTGTTTATGATACTTAAATTTAATATTTTCTTTAATTTCACTAAATATAATCATTTTTTCATTTACTGATCAAAGGAATATAGAAGCTATAACTAAGAAGATAAAATTATTTATTTCAATTCTGGTAAGGACCAAAATAATAAAAATAATTAACGATTCAATAACAAAAATAATCAAAAAAGATAAAGCAAAAGAAAGTCCAAATCTAATAAAGTAATATATTATTATTACCAAAAGAGAAGATGAAATTGCAATCATCATTCATTTAAGTGAATAAATGCTAGAAGAATTTATAATTTCATAATTTTCAATTTGTAAAATGCCATTGCTAAATTCGTTAGATAATTTAGTCAACTCATTTAGAATATTTTCGTTTATTGAATTAACTTCAAATGTAACCCCTTTAATATTCTTAAACTCATTTATCGAATAAGCATAAATATGATTAAATTGATTATTTAACGAACTTTGAAGCGATACATAATTCATGAATTTTTGTGTTTTTAAATCATCAAAAAGAAAAGCATTATTATCGCTTGAATAAACATTAATAACATAATAATTCTTAAAATCTTTAGATGTATTAATTCCGGATGAAAAGTCTTTATTTATTCCTGCAAATATTGAAAATACAATTACGGAAATAATTATTAAACAAATAAATAAAATATTAATTACTTTTGAGTATTTTAGATAATTTAATTCTTTTTGAATAAATGATGTAAAAAACCTCTTATCATAGTTATTTATTCCAAATAATTTCTCTCTATTCACTAATTTAGATCACGTAGCTAAAGATGTTGTTATTCATTTTAAAAATAATAGCGAACCAAAAAGAGAAATGATAACTCAAAATACAGATAAAGAGGCGAAGTTTTTGATTTCATTACCACCTAAATAAAACATAATTAACATAGAAATGAAAATTACAAAGCTACTATCAATAATTCTAACGGAATTATATCTTAAAGTATTGATAAATGACTTTTTGATAGAATCACCGTTTAAATATCTTTCTTTAAATTTTTCAAACCAAATTACAGAACTATCAAATTGAATCAACATACCTAAAAGGATTGCTGTTATTGTTGCCGGTGAATATTCTCCTCTTACAGCAGTAAAAATAATTAATGTTAATAATATATATAAAGCAATCGAAATAGAAGTAACCGCACCTAAAATACCATAGTTAACAATTTGAATAATAGAAAGAATAACGAATACAGATAAAGTAGCAATCATAGCATATAAAAATGCTTTATTCTCATTAACATATTCTTTTTTAGTTGATAAAACTTGCAAATCATAATCACTTAATGAGAAGTTAATTTTTTCAACAAGTGCCCTTGCTTGAGAATTGGTTAAGTTATTACTATTAATATATACTTCAGGTCCGTTGTGAACATAATTTATTGTAGATCTAAATACTAAGTATCTAGACTCTATATTTAATTCTTTTTCTTTAAAAGCATTTTCTACTTTTTGTCCATCTTGTTTAGTTGTATATACGGTGTTTCCTACATGTACAAAATTTCATAAGTCTTTATTTGCTTGATCTCAATCATTCGGATAGTCTGAAATGGCTTTATCACGCAATTCTTTTAAATCTAATCAAAAAAGTATTTCTTTAGACTCTGAATTATTTAATAAATATTCTGTAGCCTTAGAATATTCTGTTTCGCCTTCGATACCATTTAATGAAATTTTAATACTATTAAACCCGTTTCTTTCAATGTATTCAGCACCCTCTTCTTTAAAAGGAATTGTATTTAAATATAAATTATCATAGTCTAAATTGCTATTATCATTAAATTTTCTGTTCGAAAATAAAGGCTTCAAACTAGTTGTGGTAGCTATGAAGCTAGGTTTAATAACCACTTCATTTATAAGACTTTCTAAATCTTTATCGTTTAAATGACCACTTTTTGTGATTATAATTTTATCACTAGAATATGGCTCCGCTGTTATTCCTGAAATACCAGAACTTTCTTTTAATCTTTCGCTTAAAGATTTAGAAATTTTTAGAGTCTCTGGTGAGTCAATTTTTTTATTTGACTTTATCCCAATAACGATCTTTGTTCCGCCGGAATAATTGTTTGAGTTATTTATATTTTTGCCTAAATAAAAAACACTTCCAAAAGCAATTGACAATATTGCTGCTATAAGAATCAAAGCGCTAATTATAAGTCTTTTTCATGAAGTTAACTTGAAAATTTTACTTAATAATTTCATATATAAAATATACCACAAAAATCCTATTTTTTAAATTGCTTTTAGTCCTTATTTTAAATTAAATTTTTTGTCTCAATATATAATCAATACCTTTAGTTGTAATTCTTCTTCCTCTCGAATTTTTTTCTATCAAATTATAAAAAAGCAATATTGGTTCGATTTCTAAAATTATATTTTCTTTATCGGTTTTTATAAGGCCGGAAATGGTCAATAAAGAAGCGTATTTTTCGTAAAAGTTTTCTTTCAAAATTTCTAAGTATTCTATATGATCCTTAGTTAAACCAAATTCATATAGACCTAAATATTTAAAAGTTTTATTAATGATTTTAGAATTTATCTCTCCGTTGTTTAATGATAAGGCAAAGTCATTAACCCTTTGCAAAAGGTTGTTAGCAATTCTGGGTGTTTTCCTAGAGTAACTCGCTATTCTATCTACATTATCATTATTTATATCTATATTCAGTTTTTTTGCAGATATTTTTATAATTTTACAAACTTCTTCTTTTTCATAATTTACTAGTCTTCCAATGTAACCAAACCTATCTTTCAGTGGTTGTGTTATTTCATTTATTTTTGTTGTAGCCCCTACTAAGGTGAATTTTTTTATTTTCATACGCATTGGTCTCGAATTTCCTTCAACTCCTATAATTAAATCAAAAACAAAATCTTCCATTGCGCTATATAAAAACTCTATAACATTTTTGTTTATACTATGTATTTCATCAATGAAAACGATATCTCCTTCATTTATAACAGATAAAACATTGATTAAGTCACTTTTCTTTTCGATATTAGCACCCTGTATAAAATGAATCTGACATTTTACTTCGTTTCCTATAAGGGAAACTAAGGTCGTTTTACCCATTCCAGGGCTCCCATAAAATAGAATATGTGGTAAAACTTTATGTTGAAGTTTGGAACTTTTTATTAAAGCTTGTAAAGTTTTAATTAAGTTTTTTTGTCCTACAAAATCATCAAAACTTTTAGGCCTAAGTTCTAATTGTTGTTTCATTTTTATTGTTTGCAATTAAAGTGATACTTTCTTCAATCATTTTATCAAAATCATTGTTCTCCTTAATATTTTCTAAAGCATAATCGATTTGGTTCTTCTTGAAACCTAAAGAACTTAAGGTTTGAGTTAAGTCATTAAGTTTACTTATTTTTAAATCTTCTTTTTTCACATCTATTTCCATCAACTTACTTCATTTATTTTTTAACTCTACACAAATATATTTTGCTGTTTTCTCAGAAACAAAGTTAATTTTAGATAATTCTTTTCAATTTTCGGTAATAATTAGCTTTGCTATTTTTTCTCACCCCTGGTCTAAAATAATCATAGCTATTTTAGGGCCAACTTTTTCGACGGTAATTAAGTCTGTAAACAAAAGCCTTTCTTTAAATTCTTTAAATCCATAAGTATTTTTATAGAACTCAGTATTTTGTTCATATAGATATATTTTACATTTCATTCCTACTTCAAACCTCTTTATATCTGGTACATTAACTATGTATCCATCTCCTTTATTTTCAAAAATAATATTTGTTTTGTTTTTATAAACAATTTCTCCAATTTTATATAAAATCATTTTTCCCTCCAATATTAAAATATAATATTAACTGGTTGTGAACAAAAAATAAAAAAAAGACAGAAAATTTCTGTCTATATATTAATATGTATTAAAAATTAATTATTTCTAATACGATCATTTAAAGCAACATAGTTTTTAACTTTTGCGCCTTTATAAAAACCACAAAACTTACATGTAACGTGTTGTTCGATCATATTTGAACAATTTGAACATTTTACTAAATTAGGTGTTTCTAAAGCACTGTGAGTTTGTCTTTTGTGTTTACGTTGTTTAGATGTTTTCCGTTTTGGAACAATAGCCATGGTGTTACCTCCTTGTGGTCTTTTTAAGCTTTAAAAAATTTATTCTTTATTAGCATAAACAATTATAATATAAAATCATTTTTTTGGTATAACATTTTTAAACTTTTTATATTAATTTTTATCTAATGAAACTTGTTTAATTATTTTATAATATTTTTAATGAAAAATAAAGAAAAAAAAATAAAAATAGGAATAGTTGTAGAATATAATCCATTCCATAATGGACATATTCATCAATTAAACTTTATCAAGAATAAGTTTCCTAATTCAAAAATATATGTGGCCATGAGTCATAAGTTTTCGCAAAGAGGTGAATATATTTGCGCCAGTTGAAACAAAAGAAAAAGAATAGCTAAAAAATATGGAGTTGATTCTTTTGTAAAGTTAAGGTCAAATATATCAACGCAAGCTGCACACATTTTCGCCAATGAAGCAGTAAAATTATTGAATAAAAGAAGAGTTGATTATTTAGTTTTTGGTTCAGAAACAGATGATATAACAGTTTTTTTAAAAATTGCTTATATTTTAAAACACAAAAAAGACCAATATGACTCTTTAGTTAAGAAATTTTTAAAAAAAGGTGGAAACAGTTTTCCAAAAGCTTCAAATCTTGCTGTAAGTGAGTTGACAAATTTTTCTATAACAACCCCAAATGATATATTAGGCATAGAATATGTTAAAAGTATTGTTAATAATAACTTCAATATCAAACCAATATGCATAAAAAGGACTGTTGGGTTTCATTCTGATATTACAAACCAAAACTTTGCATCTGCCACTAAATTAAGACAAATGATAGAAAATGGTGAAGATATTTCTGATTTTTCCCCAATGAAAATTAAGAAAATCAAAAAAATAGATGAAACTTATGAAAAATTTCAAAGGTTTATTAGAAAAAGTTCGCTAATGAAAATTAAAAAATATAAATTAGTTGAAGAAGGCATAGAAAACTTATTTAAAAAAAATATTGAACACAAAAGTTACTCAGAATTTATTGATTCGTGCGTTAGTAAAAGGTATACAAGAAATAGGATCAAAAGAACTTATCTCTCTATATTATTAAAAGAAAAGAAATAGAAACTATTTCTTTTCTTTTAACAACTGGGAAAAAGGTAACAAAGTAGTTTCTTTTGTTCTAAATATTTTTCCACAGAAATTTATTTCTTGAGTATATAATACATGGTCTATTCAAATATTTTTAATTAATATTCCTTTAAACATTTTTTTAAAAGAATAACTAGTCTTTACCAAATTCGCTAGAGGTATTTTTAAAAATAAATTCTTATTGATAATCGAATTTATTATGGTCTTATTTAATTCTTCTAAGAATTTAAATTCATATAATACACCATTCTCTTTTAATTTGCCAAAGTAAGAATCAGGTATAAAATTAATTCCTATTATATTTTTATTTAGAATTGATTCGTTAATCAAGGTTTTACATTGCTCAAACACAAAAATATGTTCATCATTTGCCATATTAATATATTTTAAAAAATCAATATTAGCGACACATTTATCATCTGCAGAGATTGATAATAAATTTTTTAAAAATGTTTTTTTGAATTCAAAATCAATAATTGTATGGTCTAAAAAATTTATATTTTGAAGTAATTTATTTTTAAAATTATTACCAATTTTGCCATATATCTTAATTTTATTTTCTGATTTAAAAACGTTAAATATATTGTTAAGTAATTTTATGTTTGAAAGGATTTCTTTTTTTGGCAAGCTAAAAATGAATTCATCAATTCCCTCAAAAACGACTCCTGAAATATTATATTTTTCAATAAAAAATGAAGAAACTATAACCATATCTTTATAAACTATAGTTTCTTTTTCTTTTATTCTTTCTTCAATAATAACCTTTTTTGTAAAAACCATTTTATTAAAATCAATATTAATTGTTTCTTCGGAATAATCTTCTTCCTCAGTGGCATTTATTTTTTTTGATATTTCATATGCTAAATAACTTAAATTTTTAAAATTTATTGTTTGAAAAATTTCAACAAATTTAAATTCTCTTAATTTGCCCAAAAATTCTGTTAGTGTCTTTTTATTTTTATTTATTTTTGCAATAAATTCATCTGTTTCATTCATAAAAGAATAAAACGAATCTGGTAAAACAACTTGAAATTTAATAGATTGATTTTCAAGAATTTTCAAATAATTATATATTTTATCTAAAAATAAATAAAAATCATTTGTAGAAAAATTTTCCATTAAAGAATTATTAATAAAAAATATATAAGTATTTTCATAAGGTCTAAAAGTTTTTGATAAGAAACATTTCAAATAATTCATTAGATTCTACTCCTGTGGTTTTTGTTTGGATATCTATTTTCGCAAGTTCTTTTGTTATTTTTTTGATTTTTGAAAAGCTTAAATTCCTTAGTATTCCACTTATTTTTTTTACTTTTCAATCAGGTTGTTTTAGTTTTTTACTTATTTCAACATTATTCATACCTAATTTAGACATATAATAATAGGCTATACAATCGTTAAAAATTGAACCTAATTGCCCTATTAAAATAAGCGGATCATCACCCTCAGATACCCTTTCTAGATATTTAGAATAGATGTGTTTTAAATCGTAAGTCTCGATAGAGGCCAAAAAAGAAAACACATCGTTTTTAGCGTACTTAGAAATGATATCTTCTATAATTTCGAAAGTAATCTCATTATAATTGCTTACTAAATTATTGAATTCATTCATTATTATTTGCAAATCATTTGGCATTTTTTCTAAAAATACATTGATATTAGTGTATGAGAACTTAACATTTTTTTCTTGAACCAAAATGGTTAATTGATTTATCAAGTCTTTCTTTTCCATTTTTTTGCACTCTATATTAACAAAGTTATTTATAAGAAAATCTATAAGCAAATTGCTTGATAACTTATTAGTTTCATTAACAAATACGATTTCATTATCTTTTTCATTTGATAATACATAAATTAATTTTTTTATTATACTTTCTTCTTTTTTAGTTAATTTAGAAGAGTTTAATATCTCAATATTGTTCAAAATTATTAGTTTTTTTTGATCAAAAAGCGATTTTGTTGAGATAGACTCGATTATTTCATTTAAATCAGAATTTGATTCAAAAATAACTATAGACTCATCTGGAAATTGGTTCTTAATTTTGTTTATGTTTTTGTTAATGAAAAATTTTTCAGGGCCATAAATAAATTTCATAATCGAATTATAGTTTATTTTCTATTTTTCTTTAAAAAATGTGCAAAAAACAATAATACACTTATTAAGGAAAAAAAGACTTGTATTCATCAAATATTATAAATAACAATGCTATTATTAGAAATTATAGTAAGTATAAATTCACAAGTTAAATAAAGAAATTTTAATATTGGAGGAAAAATCACAAATATATTTGCCATTAAGAATAAAAACTCAAATAATGGTGTAACAAAAATAGATATAAACCAAGAAATAATATATATTTCATTTTTTCAAAAAAGTTGGATACTTGTTGAAATGCACCAAAAAACAAAATAATTAGTAAAAATACTTTTTCAATTTACATTATTATCAGAAGAAGAAACAATTAGATATAAAACAAAGCTCAATCAATATCCAGGCTTAAAAATATCTAAGTTGCCTGTTATTAATATAGTAAAGCCAAATATAAACAAAAATTGGGTTTTTTGATCTTTTACTCACTTACTTAATATAAACTTAACGAAAACAGTAATAAAAGCCCTATTAACTGAGACTGTCTTAAAACACATCAATCAATATAAGAATAATATTGAATAAGTTATTCAAATAAGTTTCCTTTTAAATACTTTTTGCAAGAATAAAAATAAAATTTGGAAGTGTAGTCCACTAATAATTAATAAATGTATAATTCCGGAATTACTTGCATTCTTAAAAATATGATTTTCATAATTTATATTAACCCCATATAAAATGGGAAAAATAAAATTTTTATATATTTTATCCCAATTAATCATAAGGTTAAAAATATAATATCTTGGATCTCAATTATTCATTATCCTTAATTTAGTAATTTCAGTAAATACATTATTTCTTATTATTCCTTCTAGGTTTATTTTTTCAAATATCTTTAGTTTTTCAATATTATTATTGTTAATTAAAAAAAATTTTATATTAAAACTATTTATGATTGTATACCCTTTATCATTTATTTCTAAAACTCAATAAGTATTGTGATTAAGCAATAGTATTTGATTATAAATATAATTTTTAATCATAAATAAAAAAATTAATATAAGTATATAAAAAAGTGTTCGAAAAAAATTCTTTAAAGATATTAATAAAGTAAGTACAATCAAAAATACTATAGGTATTGTTCAAATATGATTGCTTGTTATCAAAAACAAAATAGTAAACGATACAAGAAAAAATGTTAAAAAATTAATTATTTCAGGTCTAAAAAGTTCTTCAATTTTTCCAAGGTTTTCGGACCAATTCCGGGTAAACGTTCTATTTCACTTCATGTTATAGAAAACCTTTCTTTTCTCAAGCTTAAAAGAGAATTTGAAATCTTATTTGATAATTTAAGGGGTTCAAGTTGTTTTATATTTTCAAAATTTATCCATTTTAACTTAAAGTTTGCATAGGGTACATATATTTTTTCATTATTAGGTACAAAATTATTTAACCTAAACCTAGATATATCTGCTAATTCATTTATTTTTACATTAAAAAATAATTCTCTATAAGTTAATTGTTTCAATGATTTATATATTCCGTTGTGCTTAACTGCCCCTGAAACATAATATACATATATCTCATTCTTTATGTTTTTATCACTTTGTACAAGGTTATTAACGTTATATTGTTGAATTATAAAAATAGTACTAGAAACAATGGCAATAAATAAAACGCTAAAAATAAATTTTCAAAAACCCTTTTTCACAAAATAATAATAAGATTATTTAATAAGTGTAATAAAAATAAAAAAAATAGATGTTAATAAACATCTATAAAAATGCATAAACTTTTTTAGGTATTGTTCTTGAGCTAACATAATTTTTATAATAAGCATTATTAAAAATAATTCCCAAAAACATAAAGTAAATATATCAGTTAATAAAGAAGCCGACAGAAAAGAAAAATCCCACTGCTGAGCCAAATTTATCATAAGAAATTAATTTATATAAATATGTATAAATAACAACTAATATAAATGTTGGTAAAGTAGAAATTAATGAACCTCTAAATGAGTCTTTAAATTTCATCTTGAATGAAGGTGTAATCTTAAAAAGAATTAAAAATAAGAAAAATAAAAATAAGAAAGCAAATAATAAATAAAGCAAATCTGATAACCATTTATTATTCTCACCGTAAGTATTTCATAAGCTTGTTTGAGCAAAAATATTTACGGTACTAAAAACTCAAAGGAGAATAGAAACTGTTATAACTATTCCTAATCCCTTTATTTTATTCCCTCAATAAGAACCTATTTTGTTATGCGAAAAAATATAATTATATGCAGATATTAATTTTCCGTACCCGCCACTAGAAATATATAGTGAAGGAATAGCTATAAATGAACCCGGAATTAGTGCATAAATTTTGCCCAATGTCCCTAATTCTTGTTTTGCTTCTGTTATAAAATATGAATTACCACCAGGAATAAATCTTTCAAACACTAGTGCATTAAATAAACTCTGAAAAATATTTTCAGTTGAATTAGGAAACTTAGTTTTAACTAAAGGATTTACATAAGAAACAAATGAAGGTATTGAATCATTTATTGTTAAGTTTAAAAAACTAACAATATAAATTACTGGCACAAATGATATTAATATATAAAATATAGTTGAAAGTCAAATGAAATTAAATTCTTTTGAATCATAACTACTGTATACTTGATGAACAACTTTATTTCTTTTAGTTTTATCATTTTGGCTTCTTGCAAAAATTAGAAATGAAGCAAAAAATGAAATAATTCCCTTCATTATGTTTTCATAAATTTTATTAATAAAAACAAATTTATCTGGGTAAATAATGTTTGAATAAAAAGATCTCAAATGTGACTTTTTATATTTTAATTTAAGAAGCTTTTTGTAGTTGTTTTTTTTAATGTTTAAATTTATCATTCAATACCCTTAAAACAATATCGTTTGATAATATAGGATTAACTTGCCCGCCAGTTTCTTTCATTAAGGCTCCTAGGACAAATTTTATTACTTTGTCTGGTCTTTCATTATATTCACTTACTAACGAATCATTCTCGTTTATTATCTTGTTAATGTAATTAGTTATTAATTCTGGATTGGAAATTTGTTCTAAATTATGTTCTTTAAGTAAATTCTTGATTTCGCCATTAAAACCAACTAAAAGAGGAATCATTTTTTTGAGTGACTTACCTGAAATAATTCCTTCATCCATCAACGAAATTGACTCACTAATGTATTTAGGTGAAATGTTTAAATTATATGCTTTAGTTCCTTTTAAATTAGCTAATGAAACAACTTCTGCAAAAAAGATTTTTGACAACTTATCTTTATCTCTATATTCAATGCTATCGAAAAATTTTGATAACTCTATATCATCTATCAAACTTTGAATATAAATATTTTGAATTCCTTCTTTATTATACCTTTCTTCTTTTTCTAATGGCATCTCAGAAATTTTTACTGAATCAATGAATTCTCTTGATAATTTAATAAATGGTATATTTGGTTCCGGAAAGTACTTATAATCAACGGTTCCGGTTTTTACACGCATTGTTACGTTTTGGTTCTTTTGATCATCAAACCTTTTTGTTTCCTGAAGAATCTCAACACCTGTTAATATTTTTTCTGCTTGGATTTTTATTTCATTTTCTATAGCCTTCTCAATATTTGAAAGGGAATTAAGATTTTTAATCTCTACCTTTGTTCCAAACCCTTCGAATCCAACTGGTCTTAATGAAATATTAATATCAGCTCTTAGTGTCCCTTGTTCTAATTTACCTTCCGAAATTTCAAGACTTTGAACTGTTTTCTTAATCATATCAACATATGCTGAAGCTTCTTTTGCACTTCTTATCACTGGATATGTAACGATTTCAATCAAAGGGATACCCGCTCTATTGTAGTCTAATTTTGTAATATCACCATCATGATGTTGTCTTGCTGTATCTTCTTCGAGATGTATTCTTTCTATTTTTATTTTTTTAACTTCATCATTAACCTTGATGTCTATTTCACCATTTTTTCCAATAGGTCTATAAAATTGTGTTATTTGAAACCCTTTAGGTAAATCTGGATAGAAATAATTCTTTCTATCAAAGTGTAACTCATCATCAATTTCCATTTTAAGAGCTTTTGCTAAAGATACACCATATTTTACAGCTTGTTTATTCAATAGAGGTAATGTGCCAGGATAAGCTAAATCTATTTGGTTCGCCTTTGTATTCGGCTCTGCAGAATAGTCAATTTCTGATGAAGAAAACATCTTTGTTTTTGTTTTTAATTCAACATGAATTTCAATACCTATTACAACTTCAAAATTATTCACTATTACCTCCTTTGATAACTTCTTCTATATACTCCGCAATTCCTAAAAGTTTTTTATCACTATATATTTTAGAATCAAGCGCAATACTATATGAAAGACTTTCTTTTTTGTCTAAAGGAATTGTGATTGAAGGGCTACCAATAAGATTTGAACCAGTTAAAATATAATCTAACACGCCATGTTTTGAATTATCAGAAAATTTAGGTGCTATGCCGTGTGTTGCTGGGTAAAGAATTATGTCAGCTTTGTTCAATAATTCCTCATAATAATTTTTGATTAATCTTCTAGCTTTTTGTGCTTTTATAAAAATTTCTTGTTGATTCTCTTCGTATAAAAAGTAACTTCCTAATGATAGTCTTTCCTGTACCATTTTCCCAAATTTTTCTGATCTTGTGTTTTTTATAATTTGATCTCATGAATCGCCATTACTTCTAGAACCAAAAGCGATACCATTTAGATTCGAAAGGTTAGAGCTTGCTTCTGAAAATGAAATTATCCTATAAACAGGTTGTATTAATCTCAAAATTTTTCTATCAGGTTTAATTAATTCAATTTCAATATTTTGATCTTGTAATTTCTTTAATAAGTTTTTATAAGAATTTGTAAAATAATCAGATAAATCATTTTCAAAATCGAAAGCAATAATTTTTGTTGGCTTTATTTTTTTAGTATTTTTAATATCTACATCAATTGATGTCATATCTCTATTATCTTTACCATATAGAGACTCTGAAATGATTATAATATCATTAACATTATGAGCAAAATATGCAACTGTATCCAACGAAGAAGCGTAAGCAAATAAGCCATATCTACTAATTGCTCCATATGATGGTTTAAACCCGACTTTGCCAATAAATGAAGCAGGTAATCTTACACTATCCCCTGTATCGCTACCAATAGAAAAAGTGATATCCTCTGTTAATGTAGAAGCCGAACCTGATGATGACCCACCTACGTACCTAGAATTATCAAAAGGATTTTTAATAAGTCCATACGCACTATGTGCTCCCGTTCCTCCAAGAGCCAATTCATCCATATGAACTTTACCCACAATATTAACTCCAGCTTTTTTTAATTTTTCCACTATATGAGCATCATATCCAGGATTAAACGTTTCTAATATTTTACTTGAACCCTTTGTTTCTAAATTCTTCATTGCGTAATTGTCTTTTATAGTAGCAATGGTTTTATTTAAAGGGTGACTAGGATTTTCTTGTATTTCTAAATTATCTAATAATAGTGCTACAGAATTATTTTTGTCGCTTTTAAGCATCTTTATTGCATTTTCAAAATTACCAAAATTCTTTATTTTCCTCATTATTTAACCACCTTTGTTAAAATTACATAGTCAGAATCTTTTTCTTTAGCGTTTTCTAAAATTGTTTCTTTATCTATTGAATAAGACGAATCCACAATGTCTTCTCTAAAAAAATCTATATTATAATCTTCGTTTATATGGGTTAATGGTTTTAACTCTGATAGGTCAACATAATTAAAATACTCTAGACTATCTTGAAGATCTTTTCAATTACTCAAAATATTTTGAAGAACCTCCTCAGTTGGATTAAACATTAATGAATTCACAATTTCAACTAATTT
Source organism: Mycoplasmopsis canis PG 14 (assembly GCF_001553195.1). NCBI lineage: Bacteria > Bacillati > Mycoplasmatota > Mycoplasmoidales > Metamycoplasmataceae > Mycoplasmopsis > Mycoplasmopsis canis. Next base: position 456,225 of record NZ_CP014281.1, read on the forward strand.
ATTTTTATCAATATTTTTCATTATACCTCTCTATCACTTAGGTTTTTTAGTTCAAAACTCTTTCTTATTAAGATATTTTAAATCACCCTTTAATCCATTTAATTGTAAGTAAAATGAATGCAACATTAGTCTATTATCCTTTTTACCTGAATATTTTCTATCACCATAAATTGGTTTTTGCAAGAATTTTAAAGTAGCTCTAATTTGGTGTTTTCTTCCTGTCTTTATTTCTGCTATCTTATCATTTCCTTCTAAGTAAAATATTGTTTCTGCAAGTTTTGAATTAATAACTTCTTTTGAATAAGCTTTCATTCTTTTGTTTTCAACATCTTTAGAAATATAAACTTTTATATGTAATTTTTCTTCGGATAATGATATATCACTCTTAAAAAGATACTTTTTGATAAAGCTATCATTTGCATTATTTATTTCTACTAATGTTTTATAGTTCTTTGCATATAAAATAAGGCCACTAGTCTCTTTATCAAGTCTACCTACATGGCTAGGTTTAAAACTATCTTCTTTTTTAAATTTTAGATAAGAAAGAACTTGATTATCAAGAGAATTATCTTCTCCGTGCACAACAACACCACCTTCTTTATCTATTAATAAAATATTTTCATCTTCATAAATTACATTTAAATTGTGTTTAACACGAATTATTTCCTCTTCTTTTTGTGGTTCAAAAATCCCATAAATCACAACCCTATCATCTTCTACAATTTTAATTGATTTATCATTAGTTCTTTTGCCATTTAATTTAACGTCTTTTTTTCTAAAGATTTTTTCTAATCTTGATTTAGAGATATTGGTTAAATACTTTTCTAATAGCTTGTATAAAGTTCTTCCCTCATCGTTTTTAGTTGCTAAAATTTCAAACATACTTACCTTTCAATTTAATTAATAATGTAATTATACATTATTATTAAAAATAAACTGAGTCTTAATTATTTGTTATTGTTTTAATTAGGTTTAAAATTCTTGACATGAATATTTCTTTTTCAACTGAGATATAGGCTTGAATAGAATAAATGTTATTTTTTTCTAACGAATTGATTAATGGTAAGCTTTTAATCAGAATCCCATCTTCAGTAAGTTTATTATCTATTAAAATTTCATATCTAGATAGCTTATCATCAACATTAATAAATAGGTTCACTTTTTTGTCAAGAATTTTATCTAGATTAATATTAGAAATATAAATCTCATCCCTTTCTTTCTTGACAATGACAGCAAAGTAATCGTAAGTTCTAAGTTGTGTAATAAAAAACAAGAATAATCCAAAAGATATTAGCAAAAGAATTATTAAAATGAAATTAGCAAAATTATTTTTCAATATTTTCATGATTCAAAGTTATTGCTTTTGCTATTTCTTCAAAAATAAACTTTTTGCTATGGCTAATTTCAATTACTAATTTGTTCGATAGTTCTGATTGTAGGACTTTAGAGTACTCATTAAATATATTTTCATCGATATTTTCAAACGTTTCGTCGAATATAACTACATCATAATCAGCTAAAAATATTTTTAACGTTTTAATATACGAAGTTTGTCCCTTTGATAAAGATGAAAAATCTAAATCTAAGAAATTCTCTTTTGGTAAATTCATTAAAGTATTTAAGTTAAGAAGATTTTTTCGTTTTAATAAATCAAAAAACATGTCTTCATCTAAAACCCCTAAAAATTCTTTTATACTAATTTGCAATGAACTTAAGTCTGAATTAACATAATAAATTTTTTCTTTTAGTGGCAAATTGTAAAAAAGATTTGATATCTTTTCATTTACGAAAATTTCACCTTTATTTAGTTTTATACTTCCAGATAATATCTTAGCTAACGTACTTTTTCCTGTTCCATTAGCTCCTTTAATTATGTTTTTATCTTTAAAAACTAGTCTATCAACATTAATCAATGGAACTTTATTCAAAGAATATCCAAATTCAGCATAAGATAATTGTATCGAATCAATTCTTTCATTTTTAAAGTTTGGGTATTCTTGATTTGACTTATCAAACATTTCAAAAATATCTAAAGTTTTTGCCTTCTTATTAAAAGTTAAGTAGTTGTTAAAATTACTAAATAGTCCTTTTATAGGTTTTATGAATAAATTAATTGAAGTCAAAAAGTATACAAAATTAGATATTTCTAACCTTTGATTTCAAACTTCTATTACACCTACAACACTAACTAAAAGTGGAGTGTAAATTTCAAAAAGATTTTCAAGATAATCTATTTGATTAATATTATTTTCGTAATTGTTTAAGGTTTTTTCAAAGTTATCTTTTTTTATGTTTCACTTATTCAAAATATTATTAACTAAAAATGTATTATGAAATTCTTTTAAAGAGTTTATATAAGTCTCCATGTTTTTGTCCAATAAATATGAATCATTAATTAATTTTAAATAATTTTTATCAATTATTATTTTTTTAAGATAATTGATAATTAAAATGATGCAAATAATAACGAATAACAGAATTAATAACTGTGTGTTGATTGCTTTCAGTACCAAAAACGATATACAAAAGGATATTAAGTTAATTAATAAATTCGGCAGAAATGTTTGTGAAATATAAATAACTTCAAATAAGTTAGCTAAGCGATTCTTGATTTCTATATTAGGCATGTTTAATATTAATAAAGTATTAGAATTTTGAAATGATTGTAAGATTTTAAAAATTTCATTGCTGGTTTCCTTTAAATAAAATTTTTTAGATATTTTAAAGGCAACTTTCTGGATTAGATAAATAAATAAAATTGAAGTAATAAGAATGCTAGAAATTAAAATTAATTCATTTTTCAATTTGTATAAAATAATTATATTAATTATCCTTTTATTAATAAATGGTATAGATATTAAAAAGAGCAGTTCAAATAATAATATTGTAAAACAAATAATTTTATATTTATCAATTTTGAAAATATTGTTTAAAGAAAATGTTTTCTTTTGAAAAACAAGGTTTTTCTCTTTTTCATTATAAAAATTTTCTTTAATGAATTCAATACAAACATTTTCATAAACTTTTTTAAATTCCTCAACATCTTTCTTTATAACGGTGCCATAATTTGGGTCATAATATCATAATGTCTTTTTATCAATTTTTAAAACTAAGACCATATGCTTGTCGGTATCGTTTATTTTAATTATTGATGCAAACGGAAATTCATTACCATCAATAGAATGTAATTCCTCTATTTTTACAGAATAAACGTTTATTTTGAACCCATAATAATTTATTAAACTTTCAAAATTCTTTAGTTCAATGCCTTTTTCATTATATATTGACTTAAACTTCAATTCTTCTATCGGTATCTCATCATATTTTTTTATGCTTAAATACTTGTTAAAAACGTATAATGAGCAATCTCATGGCGACAATTGTATTTGATATTTATTTTCCATACTTTTTAATTAATTTTTATTTAAAAATGAACAATAAAAAAACTAACACTTAAATAGTGCATAGTTTTTTATAAGTTTTTCATTGAAACATATTCTCTTTGTTTATTAGAAGCTTGGAAAAGTGGGAAAGTAGATAAATGCATTGATGAAGCAACTACACTTGCTGGAAGTGTAAAAATTTCGGAATTAAATGCAGTAACATTTGAGTTATATAATCTACGTGCTGCAGCAATTTCTCTTTCTAGATAAACTATTTGCTCCATTAGATTTTTGTATGATTCTGATGATTTGAGTTCAGGGTAATTTTCTGAAACTGCAATTAATCTACCTAAAACAGAGCTATTAAGTTGTTCAAGCTCTTGTCTTTGTGCATTTGAGTAATTCCCTGACATTTGCATAGTTCTAAGTTTTGCAATTTCTGAGAATGTTTCTTTTTCAAATTCTTTATGTGATTTAACAACGTCATAAAGTTTGATTAATGTATCTGATCTTTTAGCTAACTGAACATCAATCGATGAAGCAGCTTCATTAATATAGTTCTGTGATCTTAAAAATTTATTTCTTTTAACTAAAAAGTATATTCCTGAAAAAATTATAAGTCCAAATATTCAAAAGACAACAGTAGTTAATACAGATGTTTTAACATTAATTTGTGTATTATCCACAAAAGGATTAAATCCTTCTGGATTTTGGTTTTCTCTATTATTATATAAGTTCGCCATTTTATTCCTTTCATATAATATTTTATATTATTTTATTTGTTATTCAAATAAGTGCATGCTTCAATTCTGAATAATGTTTTTTTAAGTTTTGTTTCTAATTTAGCAATATCAACATTATCTTTGTTAGATTCAGAAATAGCTTTTTCTAATGCAGCTTTTTCCTCTTGTGCTCTTTTTAAATCAATATCCGAAACTTTTATTATATCATCTGTAATAATATTGATTTTAGAGCCGCCTGCATAAACTAATCCGCCTCCAATATAGTATTTTTCAGAATTTTCATCATTATTTCAACCAATAGTTAGAGTCCCTAAGTCTATACTTGAAAAAATAGGTGATTTATTAGCTTGAATACCCATATAACCGGTAGCGGTTTTTAAGGTAACAATTTCAACATCACCCTCATAAAAGATGCCGCTTGGAATAGTGATTATTAAATGTGTTTTATTTGCCATTAGCGAGTTTCTTTTGTTTTATCATATCTTTCAATAACATCTTCAATGCTTCCTGCGTATCTAAACAAGTCTTCTGGATATTCATCAAAGTCACCTGAAAGAATTAATTTAAAACTTCTAATTGTATCCGCAATAGGAACATATGCACCTTTGATACCAGAGAATTTTTCAGCAACCGTGAAAGGCTGTGATAAAAAGTTTCTAATTCTACGAGCTCTAGCAACAATGTTTTTATCTTCTTCACTAAGTTCACCCATACCTAATATTGCAATAATATCTTGCAACTCTTTAAATCTTTGCAAAATAGAAATAACAGCTTGTGCTACATCATAGTGTTCAGCACCAACAACTAATGGATCCAATAATCTTGAAGAAGAGTTTAATGGATCAATAGCTGGATAAATACCTAATGATGCAATACCTCTATCAAGAACCGTTTTTGCATCTAAGTGAGTAAATGTTGTTGCGGGAGCAGGGTCTGTTAAATCATCGGCAGGAACATATACAGCCTGAACAGAAGTAATAGATCCACGACGTGTTGATGTAATTCTTTCTTGTAATGCCCCCATTTCGGTTGCTAGAGTAGGTTGATAACCCACAGCTGATGGCATACGACCTAGTAAAGCAGAAACTTCTGAACCAGCTTGTGTAAATCTGAATATATTATCAATAAATAATAAAACATCTTGATTTTGTTTATCTCTAAAATATTCAGCCATAGTTAATCCACTAAGAGCAACTCTCATACGAGCCCCAGGAGATTCATTCATTTGTCCGAAAACTAATGCTGTTTTATCTAAAACTCCTGCTGATTTCATTTCATGGTATAAATCGTTTCCTTCTCTAGTTCTTTCACCAACACCAGCGAAAACCGATAAACCATTGTGCTGAGTTGCTATATTATTAATCAACTCTTGAACTAAAACAGTTTTTCCAACACCAGCACCACCGAAAAGACCAATTTTACCACCCTTTGCATATGGGATTAATAAATCTATAACTTTAATTCCTGTTTCTAAAATCTCTGATGATGTTTTTTGTTCTTCATATGATGGAGATGGTGCGTGAATTGAAGATCTAGGAACATCAGAGTCAATTGGCATTTCATCAATTGGGTTACCTAAAACATCAAACATTCTTCCTAAAACAGCTTCACCCACTGGAACTTTAATTGGAGCGCCTGTGTCGAGAACAACTAGCCCTCTTTGTAAACCATTCACATCACCCATAGCTATTGTTCTTGCAGTATCATCACCAATATGTTGAGCAACTTCAAATGTGTAAGTTTTTCCATCAAAATCTACTGTAAGTGCATTTAATAGTTTAGGTAGTTTACCCTCTTGGAAACGCACATCTACAACTGGTCCTAATATTTGAACAATTGTACCTTCATTTCTAATCATAAAATTACTCCTTTTTTGTTTTTTAAGTTGCGTCAGCTCCAGAAACTATCTCAGTTATTTCTTGTGTAATAATTCCTTGACGTTCTCTATTAAATTCGAGTTTAAGTTCTTTTATAAGTTCAGAAGCATTATTTGTTGCGTTTTCCATGGCATTTCTTCTTGAAGCCATTTCAGAAATTTTTGAACTAAAACTTAAACTATAAAGTGTGCTTGTAAGGAAAAGCGGAACTGAATTAAGTAAAACTGTTTCAGCATCAGGTTCGAATTCTAATACTTGATTATTTTTCTTTGCTTCTTTATTTTTTTTAATTTCGAATGGGAATATTTTTTTAGAAACAGCTTCTTGTGTTAAATTGTTTATAAATTCTGTGTAAATTAAATTTATCTCACTTATTTTATTATCTAAATATAAATCTAGTGCAGTTTTAATTAAAGATGAACTAATATCATATGATAATTTATCACCAATATTAGAAATAGATTTAATAACTTGTTCTTTTAATTTTGATGTTTTCACTAGCCCAACACCCTTTGACCCTACAATAATAATTTTGTCTTCTTTAGTTATAGTTTCATTTAATAACTTAAATAGATTGTGATTATATGAACCACAAAGACCTAAATCACTTGTTATAACAATAAATAATTTTGACTTTGAATTATTTTTCGGAAATATTGAATGAAACTTATTTATTTCAATGTTATTCATTAAATCATCAAAAATATTAGAAAGAGTGTTTTGATATGACTGAATATTTAAAAACTCATTTCTTAATCTTCTAAGTTTTGATGTAGAAACAAGTTCCATTGCATTCGTTATTTTTTCAGTGTTTGAAATTACTTGAATTCTATTTTTTAATCCATTTAGATTAGGCATTATCATTTCCTAGGTACTTCTTAGGCAATGGTTTATACAATCTTGCATCGTAATTAGGGATAACAGAAATAATTGATTTAACAAATTGTACAAGTTGTTGTTCGATCACTGCATAATCTTCTTGTGATATATTACCATTTTCTTTTATTCTAGACGCAATACTAAACCCAACACTATCTCTTGTTGCTCATTCAATTATTTGATCTCTAAATGCAATAATTTTATCAATCGGAAGTGGGTTAATTATTCTTTCCTTAACACCTACTAAAATAATTGCTTGAATATTTTGAGCAATAGGGAAATATTGTTCTTGTTTAAGTAATCTGTACACCTTAGATCCATGATCTAATATTGATTTTGTTGAATCATCTAAGTCTGATCCAAATTGTGCAAAAGCTTGCATTTCATTATATTGAGCTAATTCCAATTTAAGTGAACCAACCACTTGTTTCATAGCTTTTGTTTGTGCAGCAGAACCAACACGAGAAACTGAGAACCCTATATCTACAGCGGGTCTTTGTCCTGAATTGAAAAGACTTTCTTTTGTGAAGATTTGTCCATCTGTTATTGAAATAACATTTGTTGGGATATATGCACTTATATCACCTTGCTGTGTTTCTATGATTGGTAAAGCAGTTATTGATCCACCACCATATTGTTCATTAAGCCTTGCTGCACGTTCTAATAGTTGAGAATGAAGGTAAAAAACGTCACCAGGATAAGCTTCTCTGCCAGGAGGTCTTCTTATAAGTAATGATAGAGTTCTATATGCAATAGCATGTTTAGAAAGGTCATCATAAACAATTAAAACATCTTGACCTTTTTTCATTCACTCTTCAGCAATTGTTATCCCTGTATATGGGGCAATATATTGTTGCGGAGCTAATTCACTAGCACCCGCCACTACTATGGTTGTATATTCAAGCGCTTGTGTATCTGATAATTTTTGAACAATTTGAGCCACTGTAGAATTTTTTTGACCTATTGCAACATATACACACTTAACGTTTTTACCTTTTTGGTTGATTATTGTATCAATGGCGATAGCTGTTTTACCTGTTTGTCTATCACCAATAATTAATTCACGTTGACCCTTTCCAATAGGAATCATTGTGTCAATTGCTAAAATACCCGTTTCTAAAGGTTGGTTAACCTCTTTTCTAGACATAACACCAGAAGCTGTTTTAAAAATTTCTGAAGTTTTGTTAGTGTTTATAGAACCTTTACCGTCAATAGCTATACCGAGCGCATCTACAACACGTCCAAGCATTTCATCTCCGACAGGCACCGAAATAACTTGTCCAGTTCTAGAAACCGTGTCACCTTCTGAAACTGAGTATGCATCTCCTAATAGAGCGACACCAACTGTTTCTTCTTCTAAGTTTAATGCTATACCATAAACACCAGTGCCAAAGCTTACTACTTCGCTATATTTTACTTTTTCAAGACCTGAAACAATTGCGATACCATCACCAACTGAGACTACACGCCCAATTTCAGAACGATCAACTTTATTACCTATGTTTTTAATACGTTCTTTAATGATTTCAGAAATATCATCTAGTTTTATAGACATTATACCTCCTCTTTTTTTCAAATAATTTGATTTTTAAGTTTTTCTAACTCTTTATTGTAGTTTAATTCAAGAACCTCTGTTCTTGAAACAATTTTAAATCCACTAATCAATGATTTATCAATGTGATTGGTGATTTTAATAGTTCTCCGTGTTGTTTTTTGAAGTTTGTCTTTAATTTGTTCTAACTGAGTATTAGTTAATGGAAATGCTGAAATAACATCGATATATCTGATTTTTAATTCTTTATTAGATAATTTTAAATACTCAATGATTATTTTTTTTAAAAAGCTTGTTGCCTTTCTTTGAACTATTACTTTCAAACTATTGATAACTATTCAATCAAAGTCTTTAAATGCTAAATCGATAGTTTCTAATCTTGCACTTTCCGGAATAGTATCATTTTTTAAATAATCTATAAATTCTGGTTGATTATTAATTAAATCTTTTAATAATTCAAACTCAGATTCCAATTTAGCAAATTTATTCTCTTCTTGAACTAAATCAAATATTGCAACAGCATATGCTGATGCATGAGTTTTTCGTAACATTATAGTTCCTCAACTGTCTTATCTGAATTTAAATATTCAAGTATTAAAGAGTCTTGAGTTTCTTTGCTAATTTCTTTTTTTAGAATTTTTTTTGCCATTTCTGTCGCAATTTGAACGACATATTTTTTAGAGTTAAAATCAAATTGTCTTTGTTGATTAGCTATGTCAACTGCTGTTTCATCTAAAATACGTTTTGATTCAACTTTAGCATTATGAACATAAACTTCAGCAACTTTTTCTGCTTTAATTTTTGCTTGAGTAATAATTTGATCTGCTTGTGTATGAGCATTTTTTAAACTTGCATTTGCATCATTTAATCTTGCGATACTATCTTCTTTATTTTTAATAGAATCGTCAATATTATTTTGAATAAAATCTTGACGATCTTTCATTAATTTCTTTATAGGTTTATAAACAAAGTAGAATAATGATATAAAAACAATTATAAAAGCAATAATAGTCGCTATCATCATCGGTATACTTGGAAATAAACCTTTAAAAAGTTCTTCAAATTTTGTTCCAAATTGTTGGCTCACACTTGAAGATGAACTAGCTTCATTAAAATAAATCATTATTTTCTCTTTAATTATTTAGCAAATAAGATTATTAAGGCAATAAGTAATGCATAAATAGCAGTAGTTTCGGCAATACCAGCACCGATAATTAGCATTGTACGAATTTTAGATTCAGCTTCAGGGTTTCTACCAACTGCTTCACAAGCTTTACCGGCCGCATATCCTTGACCAACTCCGGCTCCTAAAACTCCTATTGCCGCAATACCGGCTCCTACAGCTAATAATCCAACATTATTTTCTGCAGCTTGTTTAGCTGTTTCTGTTGTTGTTGAACTTGTCGCTGTTTCTTGTAATAAATTTGAAATTTCTGTAAACATAATTTTCTCCTAATAAATAGCTTCTACTTTTTTTCTTGATCAGTTTTTAAATAAAACTTTTTTGTTTGAATTTGTTTTTTTGGATGGGGCTTCTGAAACTTCAGAAACTCAATAAACAGATGTTAGCAACGCAAAAATAAATGCTTGCAATGTAGATCCGAATATATCGAAATAAAAATGTAAAAATGGTGTAAGAATAATTGCAAGAAAATGCCATTCATTTCCTGGTGCAACTGAAAATATTTTTTGTCAAAGAATACCACCAGTTATATAAGCAATTGCTAAAATTGACGAACCACCTATAATGTTTCCATAAATACGAAAACTTAAAGAAACAATAATAGAAAATTTTCCAACTAATTCAGTAGGTAAAAGAAGATTTCTATAAAATTTTCATTTACCGTATATGCTACCGATAACCATAACACCCATTCATGTCAATAAAGCCAAAGTAAAAGGTATTGAATATGATGTTGCGATTGGTTCTAAACCAAACATAGCTACCGCATTACCTACAAGTAAAAATGTACCTAATGTCAAAATGTAAAATCTTGTTATTTTTAACTTTTCTGGACCTGCTACAGCTTCAAAAGTTTTTTCTACAGATCCTACGTAAGCTTCAGCAATTTGAACAATTCCTTTTGAAGCCTCATTGGCTTTTGTCTTCTTAACTTTGAAGTAAACTAACAGGGAAATAACAAAAACAATCAAAACAGTTACAATTAAAGAAATTAATTGTGGCTGTCTTCATTCTCACAATGATTTGTTAAGTTCATTCATGGGCCCTCCTGTATTTTTTAAATATTTTTATTTTATCTATTATTTTATGGCTTAATATAATGAGACCTGAAAAAGAAAGGGAAAATGCAAACGTTATAAAATTAATTCTTCCGTTAACTCAACTTACATTTTCGTTTTTTAGGTGAGTAACATTAATTTCTTTTATAAAAAATGTAATTCCACTTAATAAAATAAAAAAAATAAGCATTTTAAAAGGAACAAGAATAAGATAAATTTTCTTTTTTTCCTTAAACAATTTAAAATAGCTTATAGCAGTCATTTTAAATAAAACATAAGATAATAGTGAGCCTATCGCAAAACCAAGAAAAAGATTAATTCCTATTATTTCCAATATAATAAATAGTAGACTAATAATAAGAAATAAAAACCAAAATAGTATTTCGTATTTCTTTAAAAATTGAGTCATAAAATTTCTCCTATGTGCTTTGCTATATATTATTGTATTACTTTTTTATTCTTATAATAGAAAAAAATATTTAAATTTAAATAGCAATTTTTTATATCTTTAAATGAATAAAAATGCGTGTATAATTAATGTATGAATCAAATTACTTTAAGAAAAAAAGAAACACAAATTCAACAACTAATAGCTAGTGTTTTGGCTCACGATTTAAATAATGTTAATGTTATTGATCCTGTAGTAATGGATGTAAAATTATCATCGGATTTAGGTTTAGTAAAAGTTTTTGTCACTTTATCCGGTAATGAACAAAAAGGAATTATCGCTTTAAATAATGCCTCATCATATGTTAGAAAAGTTTTAGCAAAATCTTTAGATTGAAGAAAGGTTCCTGAAGTAAGATTTTACATTGATGAAGTTACAGAGACAGGGTCAAAAATTGATCAAATCTTAAGACAATTAAGTGAAGAAAATGATAAAAAATAAAGGTTAAACCTTTATTTTTTATTTTCTATTTTAATGTTTTGGGTAAAAACTTGTGATCCTACTTTATATTGAATTTCTAAAATTCTTGTTTCACTATTAAAAGTAGCCTCAAAATGTTTTTCTTCATCACTTGTTCATTTTAAATCTCTTGGTTCTATTTCTTTTTTAATAAATAAGATTGCGTGATTTTCTTTAGCAACGCCTTTTTTATAACTTCTTTCTACGGCTAGATAAATATTTTCTCTAACATCTTTAGTAGGATCCGTTCTTAACCCATATATTTGCATTTTTAAAGAATTGTTAGTTAAACCATTTTTATACTTAACCTTTATTTGATTATCAAATAAATCACCAACTTTTTCGCTTGTGGATAAAATAAATGCATTTTCATATTTTGTATAATCTATCGAAACTTTATTTTCTTCGTTATTTATAACTTCTTTTTCATTATTTTCAATATTATGATTATTTGTTTCTTCTTTTGGTGTCTCATTTGTTTTGTTGTCTTTAGCAACTTTTTCAGTACTACCATCGTTAGAAACAATAGAGCTATCCTTTGATTCCTCATTTGTTTTGTTCTCAGCTTCTTTTTTATTTACATTTGTTGCTTTCGAAGTTGTGCAAGATACTGAAAAAGTTATAGGTAATAAACTTCCAAGTAACATTATTTTTTTAATATTTTTCATTTAATTTCCTTTCAGTTTGTAGATGAAAATTATATATTCAAAATGATGAAAAAAATAGGTAAAAAGTGCTGAATCTTGAGCATCAAGATATTTGTTTGTGGAATTAAACTTTCCATATATAATAAGATATTTTTATTCATTTTTTATAAAAATAGCAGGTAATTATTGCCTGCTATTTTTGAATTTACTTTTTCGAAAATACATAATTTCTTGAACCGTAATAAACTGCTTCAGCTACAGTCGGGTGAGTAAATGGATTTTTTTGCAAATCCATAAACGAAATCTTGTTTGAAATAGCTAGTGCTATTTCGTTAATAATTAAATGTGAACCTTCTGCAAACATAAATGAACCTAGTATTTGGCCATCGTTTTTAGAAACCAAAAATTTAATGAATCCAAGTTCTTTTTCTAAGTTATCTGCATAAGCTCTTGGAAGTGCTGATGTAGGTATTTTTATAATATTAAATTCAATATTTCTTGATTTTAATTCTTGTTCAGTAAATCCAACACCCGAGAATTCCGGATTTAAATAAACTGATCAAGGAATTTGCTTTGCTTCGAATATTTCACCTTCTGAATTTTGTTTTAAAATTTCCTTCGCAATAATATCAGCTGTTTTATAAGCAACCGTTGAAAGCATTAAAATTCCGGTTACATCACCTAAAGCATATACACCTTTAACACTAGTTTCCATTTTATTGTTAACTTTTACAGAACCATTTTTGTTTAGTTCTAAATTAAGTGATTTAAACGAATCATTATTAGCTACTCTTCCTGCGGCAACAAGAATTTTTTCTGATAACAATGATCCTTTTTTGCCATTAACTTCAAATTCAATATTATTTCCAATAAATTTTTCTATTTTCGCATTTTCAATTATATTAACATTTCTTTTTATGAAGTATGACTTAACAGTTTCTTGAAGATCAATGTCAAAGTTATTCATAAATTTTCCTGCTTCTAAAATTGTCACTTTTGAACCTAAAGTAGAATAAAAGTATGCGAACTCAAGTCCAACTGGACCTGAACCTATTATTGTAAATGATTCAGGTTTTTTGTTTAAATATAAAGCATCAGTTGAGTCAATAATAAACCCTTTAGATTTAGAATCTTTATATCCTTCGATGTCCAAATCTCTACTTCTTGCGCCTGTAGCTAATACAAGTTTATCTGTTTTAATCATTTCTCCATTAACTGATAAAGTATTTTTGTCAATAACTTCACCTTCACCAAAGAAAATTTCAACACCTGCATTTTCAATTGAGGCTTTAATTGCTCCATTCAAAATTTCTTTATTTACTTGTCTTCTGTTTTGAATTTCTTGTAAATCAAAATCTGCATCCTTAGTTAAAATACCGTATTCTTTTGAATGTTTCAATGTTTCTAAAACTTTTGCACTTTTAATTAATGTTTTTGTTGAAATACATCCTTCATTAACACACGTTCCACCAAAATGTTTTCTTTCAATTAATGCAACTTTTTTTCCATTTGAAGATAGAATATTTGCTAAACTGTATCCACCAGGACCAGCACCCAAAACTACAACGTCAAATTCTTTCATATTTCTCCTTAAATATATTGTTTATTAATTTGTTTAGACAGGAAAATTATACATAAAAAAGTAAAAAGTTATAAAAATAAACAAAAATAGATAAAAAAATAACTTTTTAATATTTTTGTTTATTTATGAATAATAAAAAACATAGGAAAACCTATGTTAATTATTTATAAGAAATTTTTTCTTTATATGTCTCTGGTGTTAAATCCTTTATAAATTCTGACATTAAATCAATTGTTGCTTGAATATCTAATAACGAAGCCACACCAATTGGGCTATGTAAATATCTTTGAGGTATTGAGATAGTCATTACAGATGATCCACCGGGAGCATATTGTAATTCAGCTGCATCAGTACCGCCACCAGCTGCTACGTATTTGTATGCTGGAATATTTTTATTTTTAGATATTTCAAATAAATAATTAATTAGTTTAGGATCAGGTAATGTGCCACCATCTTTTACTAATATACTTACTCCCTTACCTAAAACAGGTGTACCTTCTATTGCGCCAGTAGTATCGTGTGCTGCCCCGGTATCTACAGCAAAAGCAATATCTGGATTAATTATTTGAACAGATGTTCTAGCTCCTCTTGTTCCTACTTCTTCTTGCACAGTTCCTACTAAATAAACATCACAACCTAGATCAATATCAGCAATATTATTAGCAATAAACTCTAAAGCTGTTACACCAGCTCTATTATCCATTGCTTTTCCGCCAATAAGATTATTTTTTAACTCAATAGTTTCTCCGCTCATAAAAATCTTATCACCAATATTGATTTTGTTTTCTTCAACTTCCTTTTTTGAAGAAAACCCTAAATCTACGTATAATTCATCGTTTTTCATTGCTGATTTATATTTCTCATCAGAAATAATATGTATACTTGTGTGACCAAATACACCATAAAATCTTTCATTTGTTTCTGATGAAACTACGGTTGCTTTTGTTCCAATAACAGTTGAAGGTCAAATTCCACCTATTGGTGTCACCATTAAATTACCATTATCCTTGATTGTTCTAACCATATAACCAACTTCATCCATGTGAGCTGCCAGCATAACTTTTGGAGCATTAGCTTTTTTAGATTTTTTATAAAAAATTATTGATCCTAATTTATCTCTTGAAATTTCAAAGGCCCCATTTTTAATACCATTTCTTAAACTTTCTGCAACAGGTTCTTCAAATCTTGATATAGCTTCGATTGACATATAATGATCTAATCTTTTAGCTAATTTTTCGTATTTTTTATCCATTTTACTCCTTTACTATTTCTGAATACTAAGTGATTATATTTTAATCTTTTTTTTAGAAAATAAAAGACCTAAATGCAGAAAGAAATAAAAAAATACACAATAGTGTATCATTAAATTTTGGTGCCTTAGACAGGACTTGAACCTGCACGGATTTCTCCAGCGGATTTTGAGTCCGCAGCGTCTACCATTCCACCACTAAGGCATAAATGTATAACAATTAATAATTGCTATACAATCTTTTATAGTTTGTTTGATTCTTTAAAAAATAAGCTTGAAATAATTCACCATAATTATAACCCAACATCAAAAAACTTCCAAGCGCAATTTCAAAAGCTTTTTTAATAGTTTCTTTATTAGTATCCTTCATTATGTCAGTTATACTTATAAATAAATTTTTAAATTGAATATTGATATCGTTGTATTCATTCTTTATAGGTGTAAATTGTGGTGATACATTATGTTCATAAGATAAAGTTATAAAAAAATGTAATAAGTCAGCAAATTCTTCAAGTATCTTTCGTTTAACTTGATTCTTGTTTTGTTTTCAATATTTAAAAGATTGAACTTCGTTTATAAATTCTCCTGCCTCAACTATTAAAGCAATTAATCTTTGCAATATAATTTCTTTTTTATTCAAGTTAGGGCATATGTTTTCTCTTTTTTTATCAATTTCTTTATCAAGTCTTTTTTGCATTTCGAATAATTCAATCAAATTCATTATGTTTATATTATAATATTTTTTTGCTAATTATAAAACTATAGATTTTTTTGTAGTTGCATGGTGATGCACAGAGACAATTACAAGATTATAATTACGGTTCTGAAAAAGAAATTATTTTTATTGATCACTTATATTTTATATAAAAAGATTTTGTGATAAAAAAGATGAAAATATTTCCTAAATAATTATGTATTGACATTATAAAAAAACATATACAAATAAATGTATATGTTTGAAAATTATTAAATTTTATTCTTCTACAACTGTTGCAGTTTCTTCCTCAGGTGATGAATTATTTTCATTTTTTGCATTTTGTTGAGCGGCGTAGTTCGCAAAATTATGCATCATATTCTCTACTTCATCTAGTTTTGTTTTTAATGCTGGAATATCTTTTTTATTAATTAGTTCTTGTAATTCATTTATCAATTTTTCTGATTCTTCTTTTGATTTAGGATCAAGTTTATCACCTTGTTCAGCATTAGCTTTTTTAATTTGATCAATTAATGATTCAGCTCTAACTAAAGTTTCTGCTTCTTCTTTACGTTTTGCGTCAGCTTCTTTATTAGCTTCAGCTTCTTTTATCATTTTTTGAATTTCATCTTCTGATAATTTTGATGAGTTTGAAATTGTTATAGTTGCATCTTTGTTTGTTTTTAAATCTTTTGCTGTTACAGTAGTAATACCGTTAACATCAATTGAAAAACTAACTTCAATTTGAGGTTCACCCCTACGAGCAGGCTCAATTCCGCCTAAATTAAATTGCCCAAGTAATTTATTATCTGAAGCCATTTGTCTTTCACCTTGCACAACTCTAATTGTAACCTCTGTTTGGTTATCTGCTGCTGTTGAGAAAATTTGACTTTTTGTAACAGGTATTGTAGTATTTCTAGCGATTAATGGTGTTGCGATTCCTCCCATTGTTTCAATCCCTAATGTTAAAGGTGTAACATCTAGTAATAAAATATCATCAATGTCACCAGCTAAAACAGCACCTTGTATAGCTGCTCCAATTGAAACAACTTCGTCAGGGTTAATTGAACGGTTTGGTTCTTTTCCTAAAGTTCTTTTTACCATGTCTTGAACTGCAGGCATTCTTGTTGAACCACCTACTAATAATACTTCATGCAAGTCTTTTGATGTAATCCCTGCTTCTCTTAATGCATCTTCAATTGGTTTTCTTGTTCTGTCCAATAAGTGTGAAGTCATAGATTCAAATTCACTACGTTTTAATTCTAGTTCAACATTTAGTGGTCCGTTTTCTGTAACAGCCAAGAATGGTAAGTTTATTGTTGCAACTGATTGACTTGAAAGATCTATCTTAGCTTTTTCAGCAGCTTCTTTTAATCTTGCTTTAGCCATTTTATCATTTGAAACATCGTAATTGTGTTCTTTCTTGATTTGATTTGAAATTCATTTAACAATTTCATTATCTCAATCATCTCCACCTAGGTGGTTATCACCACTTGTAGAAAGTACTTCAAATGTTCCGTCTTCTAATTCTAATACAGAAACGTCAAATGTTCCACCACCAAGATCATATACTAAAACCTTCATTGATTTGTCTGTTTTTTCCAAACCAAATGCTAAGGCAGCTGCCGTTGGTTCATTAATAATTCTTAAAACATCTAATCCAGCAATTTTACCTGCTATTTTTGTCGCTTCACGTTCTGCGTTATCGAAGTAAGCTGGAACAGTAATAACTGCTTTAGTAACTTTTTGTCCTAATTTTGCTTCAGCATATTCTTTCATATATGAAAGTATCATTGCTGAAACTTCTTCCGGTTTATAATCTTTATTATTTGCGTGAACTGTTTTATCAGTACCCATCAATCTCTTGATTGAACTAATTGTGTTAGGGTTTGTTTCAACTTGACGTTTTGCCACATCCCCAACTATTATTTCTCCATTTTTAAACCCAACTACTGATGGAGTTGTTCTTTTTCCATTTGGATTTTCTAAAACAACTGGATTTTTACCTTCTATAATTGATACTACTGAGTTTGTAGTACCTAAATCAATTCCTAATACTATTTCTTTTGCCATTTCATTCTCCTTATTAAAAAATATTAAAACTTTCTAAATTATTAAGTTGCTTTACTTGCAACTAATATAATTATAACATAATTTTTAGCAGTCAAAACATTTAATTGCTAATTTTTTTAGATAAAACTACTGATGAAGGTACTATTACTCTTCCATTCAAAGAAAATCCGTATCTAATAACTTTAATTATTTTATTGTTAGATTCCTCAGATTCTTTAAAATCAACAACTTCTTGGAGAGCAGGATCAAATTCTGAATTTATTTCAGGTTTAATTAACTGGATATTATTATCATTCAACAAACTTTCAAATTGTTTTGCGACAATATTAAATCCGTAGACATAATTATTTACCTCTGCACTTTGAGAATTTTCACCAGCCTTTATTGCACTAATAAAATTATTATACGGTATCGCAAAGTCCTCTGCAAAACTTTGTAAAGCATATTTTTTGATCTCTTTTTTTTCTTGATCTAACTTTTCTTTATATTCATTAGTAATTTGTTCGATTTTTTCTTGTGTTTTAGAACCAAACTCATTTGCTTTTGATTTATATGCTTCAGATAATTTTATAATTTCTAATTCTTTTAATGATAATTTCGCTTCAAGTTCAGCTATTTTTTTCTTTAATTCATCATCATTTGTTTTTGATGAATTATTTTCTAATAAAACAATTTCTGATATCTCGACAATTGCTTTTTTACCAGCAAAATCTCTTATTGAATAGTTTTTAGGAAAACTGAATTTAATTTCTAAATTGTCTTTTATTTTTCTTCCATTAAGATAATCATCAAAACCAGGTAAATATTCATTTTTCCCAACAACTATCTCATATTTATTTGAATATTCACTAATAATAGCATCCTCGATAATTAATTTAAAATTTGCTTTTAAAATGTCATTGTGTTTAATCTTTATATTAGTCATGTTTTCTCCTATTTATTATTTATTTCTTTCAAAATTTTATCAAGTACATTTATAGCAGTTTTCATTGCATCAAAATCCGAATTCATTGCTCCAACAACAGATATTTCTGTTATTTTTGAATCACTTTCAATTCTTTTTGACATATATGTACCAGATGAATCTACTGCAATTTTAATATTCTCGTTTTTATCAGCTTGTTCTTGAATTTTTTCTCACACTGAATGTTTTTCAACTAATTGAATAAGATTATTTAAGTCTTCTCTTTGTATTTGATCACTTAAAATAATGTTATTTTTTCCATATATTTTTTTATTGTTTCTTTCTTGTTTAAGATAGCTATTAAACACTTGATTTACTATAGAATCAAGTATAGATTGATAATTGTTTACTGATTGAGCCAAAATATCTTTGAGTAAAATAACTCTATCTGATAATTCTTTTAAAGGCGAATCTATCAATCTTTCTTTAAAAATTCTAACAGCCACTTTTAAGTCATTCCCATCAATTTCTTTGGCAAAAGAAATTATTTTTGAAAAAACTTCACCTGTTGAAATAACCAAAACAACTGTAGCTTTATTTCTTTCGAAAGGAACTATATCAATGCTTTTTAATAGTGCATCTTTTGTAATCTCGTTCGTTACTAAAGTAATTCCAGTAATCTCTGTTATTATATTAGCAGCTGTTTCAACTGTATTATCTATTTCTGAGTGTTTCTGTTTTAAAACTTCATTTATTTTATGTCTCATTTTATCTTCTCAAGATTTAGATAAAAACTTTGCATAATAATTAAGGCCTTGCACAGTTGGTGTTCTACCGCTTGAATTATGTGATTTTTGTAAAAAACCTAATTGTTCAAGCTCATTCATTATGTATCTTATTTTTGCACTTGAACATTGTATTTCATTACTATACTTATTTATTAAGTTAGAACTACTAATAGGAAGCCCATCTTCTATATATGAAAGAACAGTTCATTTTAAAATAGGTTCTATTTTCTTATTCAATCTTTGTTGCATATATAAATTATAGCATAATAATAAAAAAATTAGCAACATTATAATTTTGTTGCTAATTTTTTTACAATTCTATTAAAACATCTGTTCTTGTTGCTCTTTTTAAATCAAAACTGTATGTTGATTCATTGTTAGTTAAAGTAAGGCTTACAAGCAAGACATCTTTACCATTATTTTTACTTCTAAATTCTTGAGTTAAATCAATTTCTAATATATTCGAATTAATTTCTTGATCTTTTTTTGTTTTAAATGTATTGACTACATTATCTTTATTGACTCTTGAGTTAAAATTGAAAGGATCATATTGAGCCCCTCTTTCAACAAGCGAAACTAAAATGTTATTTAATTCAAATTTAGATAAGTCATTATTAAATTCAATATACAATTTATTATCTTTTTTGTATGTATCAACCATTTTCAAAGCTGAATTCAAAAAATCATTTACAACTATTTTTCTAGGATTTTGAATTTCTAATCAGTTGCCTTTTATTTCAACATGAGTAACAGTATATTCCTTTACGTTTTTAATCACTTTATTATTATCTTTTTATGATGTAAAAAGTGTAGGGCGCAAATTCGGGTCTTCTGATGGTGAAAATACCAAATTACCATCATTATTTTTTTTAACAATTAGTTTTAAACCTGCATTATTCGGTATATTTCCTGTCTCTATTGTAACTGGATTAGATTCATCATCTTTAAATATTACTGAATATCTAAACTTTACAGCAAGCTCATCGTTATTGTTCGCTAAGTCCACTTGATTTTCGCCTAGCAAAGCAATACCAGAAAAACCTATTTTACTTTTTCGAGAATTTTTAGTTCTTTCTTTATCACCTCTTGGTTCAGGAAGTTCGATTATTTCTTTTGTCTCATTTGTTGATTGATTATTTTCGCCAGAAGGCTCTACAGGTTGGTCACTAGGTTGTGCAGGTTGTGTGCTTGGTTGTGCAGGTTGGTCACTAGGTTGTGCAGGTTGTGTGCTTGGTTGTGCAGGTTGTGTGCTTGGTTGTGCAGGTTGGTCACTAGGTTGTGCAGGTTGTGTGCTTGGCTGTGCAGGTTGTGTGCTTGGCTGTGATGGCTGCTCTGGCTTTGCACAAGCTACAATACCAATCGGAGCCATTGCAATTGGTAAACTTAAAAATATTTTTTTATAGATTTTCATTTTTATTTCCTTTTTTTATTTTATTCTCTCATATAAGTTTTTATAACTTCTAAATACCTCATTTGGGTTAAATCCTGAATTTGAACCTTCTATATTTTCATAAACATCTTGAAAGAAATATCCTTCAATGATAACTTTATCAATTGTATATAAAAGTATAGAGATCATTTTTTTTATAGCTTCATCTGAGACATTTACTTTTTGATTAAATAAATATTCTTCTTGATTTGTTCCTGGATGAGTTTGTAACTTAAAGAAACTACTTATAACTTCTCGTCTTAACTCTCTAAATTTAAATTTTAACTCATTTTCTTCATTAGTTAATTTATAAGTACTTAAAGTTTCCGGAGCTTTACTAGAAATTTTGACGAAATTATTTTGACCACGAAACTGTAACACATTAACAGGGTTTGATTTATTTTCAGAAGTTGTTTCGGAGTTAACTATAGTTGAAGGGTATGGATCTTTTTGAGCAAATATTCAATAATTACTTGGCCTATCAGGTTTATATTTTCTCACTTCTGTAAGTAACTCATTTTTTATGCTATTGAAATTTGATTCATTTGAATTAATGACTTTTAATTTATATTCATTTGCTGTAATTGGGTTTCTTGATTGTAAAAAATTTAGTTGAAATGTTAATTCTGTATCTTTTTTCAATCTAATTAGACTATTTAAAACTTTATTTTCAAAAACATATATTTCAGTAAATTTATTTTCTTTACTTTCTAATTCTGATAAAAGTTCGCTTCTTTTTTCTTCAGCAATATGTGTATTAATAATATTTTTTACGTTATTCTTAAGTAAATTAATTTCGTTTTCTTTTTCTTTATTAAGAAGATTCTTTATCTCATTATTTATTAATGACTTTTCAGAAACTTTATTGAGGTTTCTTATCATTTTATCGATTTGTTCTTTGGATTCATTACTTAGCAATAAAAAGAAATTATCATTTTTAATATAAGATATTTCTTCAGCTATTTTTTCCTTTATTGTAATCTTGAATTCGTTTAAATTTTCTCATTTTTTTAATAGCTTTAAATTGGTTATTAGTAAACCTTCAACATCTTTATCAAATTCTGCGTACTTAATTTTTTCTAAAATTACTTTCTCGTATTTGTTAATTAAAGAATCTCTATAACTTAGTAATTCCTCAGCTGTTTTCTTAGAATCAATGTCTTTTTTGTATTCTTTTTGCTTTTCTTTATCAGAAATTTCGTTTACAAAATTGTTTAAAATATCTAATTTTAAAGCTGTTACTTCTTTACTTTCTTTGTTCTCAACATTATTTTGTACTTGATTTGGTGAACAAGAAACAATAGTTAATCCAAAAGAAGATGAAAGAAGACTAGACAATAATAAATGTTTTTTAATTTTTTTCATAAAACCTCCTTTTAGTATTTTCCATTTTTTCAATCATTAATTTCTTGCTGTGTGCCAAGAACATAATGATCATCATTAATTTTTATTCATTCAGGTTGATTATCAGATGTATAATTGTGCATTCTTATGTTATATACATAACCAATCAAACTACCTTTTTTGCCTTTTATAGAAGGAACAGCATCTAATAAGCTTTTTGTGTAGGGATGTAATGAATGGTTCATAATTTCTTCTGTTTTACCAACTTCCAATAATCTACCTTTGTTCATTACCGCAATTCTGTCTGAAATATATTCAACCATACGCAAGTCATGTGCAATAAAAAGTATTGTAAGATTAAACTTTTCTTTTAGTTCATTAAATATATTTACTACCTGCGCTTGAATTGACACATCAAGAGCTGAAATAGGTTCATCAGCAACAAGTAATTGTGGTCTTAATACAACGGCTCTAGAAATACCTATACGTTGTTGTTGTCCCCCCGAAAACTCTAGAGGGTATCTTCTTAAAACAGATTCATCTAATCCAACTGAAATTAAGATGTCTCTTACAAGTAATTTTCTAGCATCTTTTTCAGCTAAGGATTGCATTTTATCACGTTCAATTTTATAATTCTCTAATAATACTTTTATTTCTAATAAATTAAGTTCTTTTAAATAATTAAAGAATTCAATATAAAGGGCATTATAGGCAATATCGCTATTTATAGCGATATTTTTATTCAATTTATCCACATATTCATTTAATGATTCTTCAGAAAGTGCACTTTCATTAATTTTATTGAGAATATCATTCAAAACGTTTTGGTCGAAGTTGTATAATCAAATTTCTTTTGCGTTTTTAGTGTTCATTAACCCTTCTGAAACAACTGATTCTACATTTGCGTGTGGATTTAGTGAGTTTGCAGGGTCTTGGAAAATCATTTGTACTTTATTAACTAAAAAGTTTTCAATCGCTTTATACTCTTTTAATGATTTTCCAAACTTAAGACCTCTTGACATTTTTTTAGGTAATACTTTATCAAGAAGTTTTATTTCACCAAAACTATATGGGACAAGTCCTACAAGTGTTTTTCCTATTGTGCTCTTACCTGAACCAGACTCGCCCACTAGGCCAAGAACTTCACCTTCATAAATGTTTAAATTTAAATCAGTAACAGCCCTAAATGATTTCATACCTGAGCCATATGTGATATCAACATTTCGTAGTGTTGCTAGAATTTTTTCATTGTGCTTTGGCATCAACATGTCTTCTACACCACGGGTTTGATATCTTACGTGTTTTACTTTTCTAAAAGGAAATTTCTTTTCAACATATTCAATCTTATTTCTTTCCATGTTTATCTAAATATTCCTTTCATAATTCTTGAATTAGTTTTGGAGCATAATATTTTTGCGCTTTATCATCAAGTAATGCAGATTTAACTCTGTGTGTTTCTGATATTCAATAAAAGTCAGGTTCTAAATCAAAATCTTTACCTAATGCATAATCATTTCTAACAGCAAATGCATCACCCTTAATTTTATTAAGGTTTGAAGGTACGCTACCTCTTATCGTTGCTAATCTGCTTCCTTTGTTAACATCTGGCATACTTGAAATTAGTCCTCAAGTATAAGGATGTTGAGGATAATTAAGAATTTCTTCTGCAGTACCTTCTTCAATTATTTGTCCAGCATACATAATAGAAATATAGTCAGCTATAGAAGCAACTACTCCTAGGTCATGCGTAATAAATACTATAGATAGTTTTAATTTTTCTTGTAAGTCTTTGATTACATCCAAAACAAGAGCTTGGACAGTTGGATCAAGAGCAGTTGTTGGTTCATCCATAACTAATATTTTAGGCTCTAAAGCAACAATTGCAGCAATAACAACACGTTGTATCATTCCACCTGACATTTCGTGCGGGTAAAGTTTCATCACAGCTTCTGGATCGTTAATTTTTGTTAACTTCAGAAATTCTACAGCTCTTAAGTATGCTTCTTTTTTATTTTTAACAACTTTATTAAGAAGCATACCCTCCATAATTTGAGCTCCAACTTTCATTGTTGGGTTTAAAGTAGACATTGGATTTTGGAAAACTGCCGAAACAACCCTTCCTCTATAGTGTGATTTTTCTCAGTCATTAAAGTTAAAATTCTCTACATTATTATTATAAAGTTTAATTTCTCCAGAATCTATAACAGAATTATCTCCTGTTAAACCGTATAATAGTGATGTTATAACTGATTTACCTGAACCAGATTCACCAATTATTGCGTGAACTTTACCTTCGTAAACTTCAAGAGATGGTCCTCTTAAAACTTTATTCTTTTCTCCTGGTCTAGCTGGATTAGTGAATGATAAATGGATATCATTGATTTCTGCAGCTATTTTAATTCTTGAACCATCACTAAACTCTTTATATTTAACGTTCTTTGAAAATTCTTCAAAATCAAATAACGGTTGCTTTTCTTTTGAAAATAATTTTTTAACTAATCTTCAAACAGTTTCTTTATTTGTGTGTTGGCGTGAGCAATTGCAGTGATAAATTCTTCCGAAATATTTTTCAATGTTGCAAATTTTAATTATTGTTTTTGATATATTTTCATCAAATTTTTTTGATTTTTGAACTCTAATAACCTTTGGTTTATGATAAAAACCTTTTTCGCCGTAATATGAATCGTTTGACAAATTCTCTTCTATAGTTTCTTCGTTTATTGGACCTGTGTATATGTCTTCTTCAAGAATTGTTTTTAAAATTTTAGATGAGTAATGTTTTTTAGGTTTTAAAGTTTCAAATTCGGTTTCTTCGTTTATTGGTCCTGTGTATATGTCGTGGTTTTGAATTATGTAATTCTTAATTTCTTTAGTATTTTTTTCTTTTAGATCTAAATTGTTAAAAATTGTTTCTTCGTTTATTGGCCCTGTATATATTTCTTCTTCAAGAATAGTTTTTCTTGTTGATTTTCTAGGTTTTTTATTTGAACTAGCTACCTTTGTGGTTGATTTTGTTTTTGTGGCCGTTTTTTTCTTAGCTTGTTTTTTAGGTTTTACAGTTTCGAATTCAGTTTCTTCGTTTATTGGTCCTGTGTATATGTCATCGCTAATAATGGGTTTTTTTGTTGATTTTCTAGGTTTTTTTTCTTTTTGTTTACTAGAAACTTGAGCTTTTTTCTCTTCTTTTGCTTTAACAATTCTTTTTTTAGGTTCTTTAATTTCTTGCGTTGGTTTAATTTGTTCTTCAACTTTTATGTGCAATAATTCGTCTTGTTTATTTTTGATAGTTGTTTTTAATTTTTTAGGTTTTTGGAACTTATATTTTTTTGAATACTTTTTCACATCTACCTTCCTATCTTTGTCTTCTTAAAGCATCTTGCAAACTAGCACCAATCAATTGAACACTAGTTGTAATTAAAATTAAAATTGAAGATGGTACAAAAACATATCTTAAATAAGTTGGAAATTGTTTTTGCCCTTCAGAAATTAAATTACCTAATGTTGAAGCATCATCAATTGCTAACCCAATGAAAGCTAATGATGTTTCAGATAATACTACACCAGGAATCGTAAAAACTAATTGAGTAATTAGAATTGGTAAAATAACTGGTATGTAGTTGAATAAAATTTTATACATAGGAGTTCCAAGAACTTTTGAAGCTGAAACTCATTCAAAGTGTTTTGCTCTTTTAACTTGAGCTCTTATTTGGTTAGCCATACCTGTTCAAGAAGTTAGTGATAATGAAAACGCAATAACTCAGAAACTTGGACTAACAACAATAGTCATAAGAATTAAAATTAAGATAGTCGGTACAACAGAAATAATTTTAATTATAAATGTAAATACTCTGTCAACTCTTTCGAATTGTCCCATCATAATACCTATCGTTAATCCTATCATAACTTCTATAATAGTTACTACTATAGCTAAAGATAATGAGTATCTCAATCCGTGTCAAAGTCTAGCCCATAAGTCACGACCAAGGTGATCAGTACCTAAAATATGATGTGTACCACTACTATCTGTTGAATTAAATGTTAAATATCTATTATTAACATCAGTTAATTGCGGATCTAAAGTTGTGAAAGGTATTATTAACGCTAATATAATTAAAACAACAAGCAAAACAAAACCTAAAACACCACCAAAATTTTTAGAATATCTATAAACGAATTCTTTAAAGGGCTTAGCTTCCTGATTCATATGTTGATTGATCGAAAAATCTATAGACTTTCCAATGATTTTTCAAGCTTGATATTGAAAAGGCGCTAAAAGAGGGTTAGGTGCGGTATCTAAATTAGCTAAATTTGTTTCGCCCAATTCGTTTCTATTCTTTAATCTAGAAACATAATTATCAAATCTATCTTTAATACTTTTTTTAGACATTAAGCCCCCTTTCTTCTAACTCTAGGGTCAATAACTTCATAAAGTATATCCCTTGTAGCATATGAAACAATTGTTAATAAAGCGAACATAACAATTAAAAATAAAATAATATTGTAATCCTTGGTTTGTATAGCTTGTAATAATAAAGCACCTGAACCTGGAATAAAGAATATTTGTTCTATAAAAATACTTCCAATAAATGAGCCAAAAATAACAGCAGGGAAAAATGTAGCTATAGGGAATAAGGCTGGTTTTAAGGCATGCTTCCAAACAAATCTGTTCTTTGATAAGCCTTTCAAGTATGCGAATTTTGCATGAACAGAATTTAATTCTCTATTTAGTTCTGTTCTAATGTATTTAATATAAACGATTATACTCCCTAATGAAAGAGCCAGTCCAGGAAGAATGTATGTTAAAAGATTTTTATCATTAAAAATGTATGGTAGCCCAACTAATCTCCCGATGAAAACTAAAACTAATGCAAAAATAATTGAAGGTACTGATGAAAAAATACTTACTATGACTGTTGAAATATTATCAACTCATCCACCAGGGTTTTTTCCGACCCAAATACCTACTGAAATACCGATTGTTACCGTTAAAAATACAGCAAAAATTCCTACAAGAAATGATTTATAAAATCTGACTCATACAAAATCTTGAATTTCTCTTCCAGGAAATAATGAAATCGAAATACCAAATTCTCCTCTAAATAGGCCGGCTATATAATTTAAATATCTTTGAAAAATTGGTAAATTTAATCCGTATTTAGCTTCTATTGCTTTACGAGCAGCTTCATCAAGACCTGCAGTCAATGAATTTGACCCAGGTACCGCATTAATTAAAAAGAAAGTGATTGTAATTACTATTAATCCAATAATAAAGAACTCTAAAATTATCTTAGAAAATCTAATTAATGATTTTGATAAAGCAGAATCAAAAGAAAATAATTTTTGAAAAATTGTAAAATCTTTGTTTCTTTTATTAACAAAGAAAATTTCGTTCAAATCTATATTTTTGTTTTTAGACATTTACTATCTCTCCTTTCCTCTTGGCAATCCTGGTCTTGGTGGTCTTGTATAATCGTATGCATATTGTAATGAAAATCTATAAAGAGAATCTGTTCCACCAACTCTTGTTATTTCTCAGTTAGTATCAACTTCCATAAGAGGAATAATAAATGCTCCGTCTCTAACTATTTTCTCTAGCTCTCCAATAAATACATAAATATATTCTTGTGTTCATCCTTCTTTAAATTCACTAGTTGTAAAGTTAGAAGAAAAGAAGGCACTTAATCTATCGCTATATTCTGTTAATGATTCATTATTTTTAATAAACGAAAGCTCAATAAATTTCTTTCAAAAATCAAAACTAAGCTTATCACTTGATTGTATTGACTGTTGAATGTTTAATCTTTCTTTTGTTTCTTTTGTTTTCTCGGCTATTTCTTCGATAGACATCGTGTTAAATACATAACGTTTATACGCATTTTTAACTTTTGAAAATTTTATGTTTGAATTTTTGACCAATAAATATTCAAGTATGTAAGAAACAAAATCATTAGTGTATAAAGCGCCTAAATTCTCTGCAAAAACTTTTGAATATTTTTTGACAAAAGTATTAATTTCTGTATTTGTTGTTGCTTTTTTAAATTCTTCTTGTGCGTTAGTATTAATTTGATTCTTAATTGAATTTATTTGTTCATTTAATAATGAGACAAATGTTTCGAGATTGTTATTTAATCCTTGTTTTTCTAATAGTAAATCAATAATATAATCACTATAAACAAATGAACCAACTGGGTTGTTTTTAAAACCAATTGTTTTTTGTGACAATGAATCTATCCCATCATTTTTGAAGAATGTTGAAACATAGTCATCAGCACCGTTACCACCTATTTTGTCATAGTTTTGGTAAATAATGTCATACTGCCCTTCTTCTATGAATGCAGCAAAAGTGTTTTCTGGCAAGCTCTTTAGCTCCAAGTCGATGAAATCACCAAAAGCTACCTGTAAGGCTTCACGCAAGAAAAGACCTGCATTTTTTTGTTCATCACTAGAATTGTTTAGATATCTTAATGAAACTTTTTTCAAACCTGGATATTTTGCTTTAAATTTATTCATGTAAAACTTAGCTGTTTCCAAATTATATGCGATATCTTTTCTTACTGTCTTTTCAAAAGTAAATGATTTTGCTAAGTGAACAACGAAGTCATAATTTTGTAATGGATATTCCTTGTTATCCTTAGTTTTTGAAGATAAATCACTAAAATATGTTTCAATATTTCTTCCATTTTCTGTTTTATATTGACCATATGAGGTAAATGTATTTACAGGGAATGAAAAATCTCAACCAACAAACTTAATTATGTTTTCACGATTAATAGCAAAATACATAGCGTTTCTTAAATCCTGATCTTGTAAGTAACTATCACCATTTGTTTCATTGTCTAAATTAAACCCATAAGCAATTGTGCCGTAACCAGAGTTTTTATTTAAATAACCTTTATAATCTTTGTTTGATCAATATTTGTTAATTTTTGTTGCGGGAATATAGGTTTGTGAAATATATCCATCTTCAAAAAATGTTGTATTAATATTTCTATCTGATGAAAAATAAATTTTAATTTTGTTTGAGATGGTACTTTTAGCATCAAAATATTCATTGTTCTTTGTTAAAACTATTTGTCCTTGAGGACCTAAAACTACATCACTTGGATCCATTAAAAACGGACCGCTTGTTAAGAATAATTTTGGATCTGATCCATACTTATCAATACCTTCAGCTACTGTTTCAACATACTTTCTATTAATTGGATAAATATTTGTAATAATATGCGATACTAAAAATACTAAATTAGGCGTTTTGTTTGCATCGAATATCATTGAAAATGAATTTTCAGAATTTGATATTTGATTGTATGTAGACACAATTTTTGAACCTTCTATATTAAAATCTTGATATGGATTTAAAAATTCATTCTTTTTTAAAGTAACGCTTTTTTTAACGCCGTTCTTCTGGATAATAAATTCTTGTATATCTTTATCTAAACTGAATCCAGGATTATGAACTAAATTTTCTTCAATCAATTCATTTGTATAATCTAAAAAGATTTGACCTGTATAAAATCCAAATGATAAAGCTGCTTCCTTGATTTTATCAACATCTTCTTGATCAATGTAATTGCCATTTTCGCCTTTAATTTGAGGTTGTCAAACCAATTGATTAGGGTCTTGCACATATTCTCCAAAAGAATTTTGTATATATCTTCTACGTCCGAATGGGTTTATATAATTTTTATTATATTTAGCAAGATATTCTTTTTGTGCATTAATAAATTTTTCAGCACCTCTTATTCCGAATTTTAATATTTGGTCTAATTTTTGAGATCCGGTATTTAGATCCAATATGTATTCAAAATAATCTCTTAAATCTTGTGCGTTAATATAATCTCCATTACTTCAACGATTTAATTTATTGTTTAAAAATCCAGTTAAAGCCATGTAATTACTTGAATTTTTAGGGTTTCTAAAAGCGTAAATTGTAGATGTTTTAACAACATCTGAAGTAGAAGTAGCTTTACCTAACCCTCCAACTAAGTTAAAGTTAGTTAAGTCAAAGTAAGATGTAGTTGTTAAACCAAAACCATCTTCTTGGGCTAAATCATTTTTTTGTTTTCAAAAGTCATCAAATGATGAAGATATTTCATTTTGATCATTAACAGTTTTTGATGTATCTACCATTAGCATTGTAAAAGGATTTGTCTTTATTAATCTTTTTAAAGTATTATCAGGTCCATCTTTTATAAATGAATCAACCAGGGATGGCAAAATTTTATCTACTGATTTATATTTTACGTAATTTAAGTTATTAATTGGCTCTGTTGCTAATCCTAAATCATAATCAATTGATGCAACTTTTCTTGATGAATTTTCACTATCTGTTACAGAACTATTAGGAGTACATGAAACAACACCTATAACAGAAGATGTCATAGATGATATCGCTAATAATGTTAATAATTTTCTAATCTTTTGTCTTTTCATAAAACTCCTATCCTGTGATATTGAATTGAAAATCAATTGAAATAATTGTTTTTCCTGTTTTTTCATCATTTGTATTAAGTTGATTTAGAACTTTTATAGGTGCTTGTGAGCTTGTTTTACCATTTTCTGCTAAGGATTCTAATGATCCTAATTTAAAATCTTCAACAAATTGTTTTTCTGAATCAACAAATTCCATAATATAACTATGTTTTGGTTTTAATAAAGTATCTCTATATTTTCCCATAATTGCAAAATCAGAAACTCATGAAGTGTATCCCAAGTCTTCTACAGTAACTTTTGAATTAACATCTCCTTGCTTTTGTAAATAGAAAATATTATTTGTTTTTTCAATATTTATTGGCAGGTATGATACTTCTTTAGTTTGTGTATCTGTAAATTTAATAAATTTAATTTTTTTAGCTAAGTCATTTGAGAAATATCCGTACATAGCCACCGCATCTTTTTCTTTATTCCTGAAAATTCCTGCAATGTTTCTAGTTCCAACACCGTAATTTAATAATTGAGAAATAAAGAATGCTTTTGGTCTTGAAGTAATTTGTTTTCCTTCAAAATCCTTCAATCTAATATTACTATCTTGCTTTTCTGTACCATCATCATTGTATAATTCCATACCAATTTCTTTTTTCTGGAATCTATCCTTAAAGTAACCATTGTTTCTTGTGATTAAATTTGAAAAATATGATGAGTTTCTGGTTTCTGTACTTGACATGGTTCTTCTTTGAGTACCTAGTAAATCTCCATAAATTCTTGATCTAATTGCACCTGTTTTATTATTTCTTAACGATGTTTCTTCGGTAATTGTTCTTATATATTCACTTCTTAATTTTTCGTATTTTGATTTTTCACCTGCTTCAAAAGGTACTCTTTTACCGTCCACTAATTTACCATTATTTCTTAATGCGTCATTAACTCTTCTATAATCATTTTCATAAAGCTTTTTACTTTCATAAAAATCATAGAAAATCTGTTTTGATTTTGGTAAGTATTCAT
Organism: Mycoplasmopsis canis PG 14; assembly: GCF_001553195.1. Lineage (NCBI taxonomy): Bacteria > Bacillati > Mycoplasmatota > Mycoplasmoidales > Metamycoplasmataceae > Mycoplasmopsis > Mycoplasmopsis canis. Next base: position 487,961 of record NZ_CP014281.1, read on the forward strand.
CATATCTTTTGGCTCTTATTGTTTGATATACAGCTGTGTTTATGTGGGTTTGATTATTTACTCTATCATTTCAGAATTTAAGTTCAGTAGCATCAACAACGTAATCTAAACCAGTTTGGGCTTCATTAACACCAGATATAAATGAAGGCAATCCTTCAAAATCATTTCAATTAGGTACATAAGTAGTTTGAACATAATCTCTTGTTAATGTTTCAGCTATGTTATAAATGTAATCGGTAAATTTATCATTTAATAAAGGTTCAACTCTTGTTAAGTTGTAATTTATTACATCACTTGAAGGTTGACCGTTACTAAATCCTGGAACGTAGATATCAAAACCTGTATTATCTCTAGTACCATGAGCGTCAAATCACATTAAGTTACCAGTTAATCTATAAAGATCTTGAGTATTTAAACTATCAATTATTCCTTGTACTTTGTCACCGTGATTTTCGTTGAATACTCTTCTTACAAAATCAACTAATTCATTTTGAAGGTCATTAACATCGAATTTAAACCTTCTTGTTGCCTCGTCAGGAATTAAGTTTTTATCAAAAACAAATGCTTCTTTAAATCCTTTATCATCAAATGCAACTCCATATTCAGAAGAGAAAATAGCCATATTTTCAACAAGATTTTTGGCAGGATTAAAGTCTTTAACAAAAATAAAGTGTTTTGATTTAATAAAACGCTCCATAATCTCATTAGCTAATGCTTGTTCATTGTCTAAAATTTTTGCTAATTGAATTTCTAAAATATCTAAAAATGGTTTAGAAGCCTCTTTGAATTCATCAAAATCAATTTTTGTCTTTACATAATTAATATCTCAATTGAATTTTGCAACTACTTTTCCATCAACAAATTCTTTGCTTGCTAATGAAGCTTTTGAGTAGTCTACTGAAGTATATTCAAAGAAATCTTCCAATTTACTGAATGCAGGGTACTTGAGAGTATTATTACCTCTTTTCACTTCAGCAAATTTACCAGACGGATATGCATTATATAATGGTTTTGTACCATCCAATCCTCTATTTATATTGCTTAATGCAATTTTTTTAATATTAGCTTCTAAAGTTGCTTTATTAGTTGTTGAATTTGAAAATAATCTTTCCGATTGTACTTCGTTATTATCATTTAAAAATACAATATCTTGACGTGAACCACGTACGGGTAAAATGCTTGTTAAATCTGTTCAAAATGCGGAATGAAAACTATTTTGGAATGATGCATCTACTTCAATGCCTGCTCCCCTAAGGTTGTCAAGAATTTGCTGATTTTTGGCAGTTAGTGAATTTGGTATACCAGCATGGTTAGTTTTTGGCACAGAATATGATTCCGCCTTTGAATAATTATTATTTGTACCATTAACAAATAATAAAGTATTGTTTGTTTGTGATAATTCGTAATTATTTAACGTGTGAGTTTCACTTGGTGTTGAAGCAAAACCTGAATTTAGAATATCAATAATTTGATCTACTAATGAAGATTCTTTTTTGATAGCTGTATATTCAAAAGCTTTTCTTGTGTTTCCACCTGTTCTAACTATATTGTTTTGACTTGGATCAATTTCTGAAGCATCATTTCTATATAGAAGATTATCAATAAAATATTTATCGTTAGTTGTTTGTAATATTGAAATAACGCCCATTTGTATTTTACCGCCAAGTGTTGAATTTGGTGTGTTTCACCCTGATTCTGAAACTTGCCGTTTAATTACTTCAATAAAACTTTGTCTAATAAGTTCAATTTTTTCATCTATATATTTCAATTCTTCCTCTGTTAAAGTTTGATTTAAAGGTACAGCAATAACAGGGTTCCCATCACGATCACGCATGTTGATTTTTACAACTTGTCTATCATCAACTTCACCATTACCTGGTTTTGGTTTGTTAAATGTAACAGGATTAATTGTAAATAAATTATCACTGTTAGAATTAAATACTAATGCTTCACTATCTAAATTTAAATTTGATCCATCTTTGATAAAACTAAGAAGTCTTTTGGCATTTACTTTTTCAAATGAATAATTATCTTTTTTTCCTGAGAATGACTCAAGAACTCCACGAATAAATGGATTAAGCGTACCAGATTCTTCATCGAATGAGTTTGCAATGAATAAATCACCAAGATGTACATTTCTTAAATTAGCAGCTTCTTTTAACCCTTCGAAAGTTTGTAAAAATCTTCTTTTTGGATTATCTAAAATTTTGTAAATATCATTTCTTAATCCATCACCATTTCCTCAAATATCAGATTTTGTCTCAACTTCTTTTGTGCCATCTTTTTTGATATAAGTAAATTTTACAAAGCTTCCTTTGTCACTTTCCTTACCTAAAGAATTAACTCTTGTTACTTCTAAATTAGTTCTAGCATCAAGATAGTTTTTAAGAGCATCTATTGAATAATATGAGGATTCATTTAATCCTCCCCTTGTAGAAAGACCTCCTACAACAACGGCTCTACCATTATCATTTAATGCCTGACTTTGATCTAAAGTATAATGGTGACCATATTCATGAGCACCAACGTATTTTAAGAAATCAGTTGATAGTCCATTAAATCCAGGAATGCTTGCGGATAACAATAAAGGAAGACCAATTCTATCTGTATCATTTAGGCCATAGTATTCACCTTCTTCAATTGAGTATTCATAAACGAAATCTTTATTAATTCTCTTTACAATATGAGGTCCATTTCTTTTTATTCTTAAATGAGGGAACTTTCTTAAAACTTTATCAACTAAACCATCATATGTTTCAACAAAAACTTGATACTTTCTGCTATCTAATCCTGTAATTTTCGCACCATTTTCATCAACTAAAGATACATCCTCAGGGCCTGCTTGAAGAGCTATAGGTGTAATAGAACCTTTATATCCTAGAGCAAACTTAAATTCAGCAAATTCATCAAAATCATTTTCGCTCATATTTTTTGCATCAAAACTCTTTGTTATATTTTTAGAAAATGTAGCGGTAAAAACACCGTTCTCAACATTTAATGATTCTACTTTAACGTCTACTAAAATTTCGTCTTGTTCAGCTTTTGATAATTTTGTAAATTTTTCAAAATTAATTTCTTTTTTATTCAAATCTAATGCTTCTGTTTTAGATTTGTAGAATTTATAACCATTCTTAGATTTGTAAGCTCATAAAGTTTTTTTTGTACCATCTTCAGCAAGTTCATAAGATTTGTAATCATAAAAATCTAAAAAGTTTTTTATTTTACTATCTAAAATATTTTTATAAGCACCGAATGCTGAATATCAAATCGGATCAACCTCACCCTCAAACATTGAAAAAGCATGATTTTTAGGTTCATCTTCAAATGAGAATTCAACTGTTAATCTCGGATTTCCATCATTATTATCAACTGATGCCTTAACCACCTTTGCTTTTTTAAACTGTCTTTGCGAATTTGAACCTTTAAATGAGTTTTTAAAAATATTTAAGTATAAGTCGGATTCTGATTTATCCTCAAAATTCTCGTTTAAGTATTTTTCAAAGTCTTCTAATGAAGTATTTACAGGTAAAACGAATGTTCCTTTACCTCTATTTTTTTCTCTAATTGTTTCAAAATATTCGTTTTCTTGTATTGGTTCGTTCTTTAAAACTAAAAACTCACTTCCAACTAATTTATGAGGATTAATTAATGATAAGAAAACAGAACCAGAGTTATTATTTCTGGCATTTTTCAAAGAAGTAGAAATAGCTATAGTTGATAAAAAGTCATCCACATTTTTCTTTGCGGTTCTATCCTGAAATAACGAATAAGATAAAGCATCTCTAGCATTTCCGGATCCTGATGCCCCAGAATAAATAGGCATAGACCCAAAGAAAGCGTCTGGGAAAAACTTAATTTCACTTGACTCTTTATGTGTTGTAGAGTGAGATCCTAATGTTATAGCATTACCGTTTTGTTCAACACCTGGAACAATTCTAAAGCTTTCTAATGTTAATAAATCAGGCCCTCAAGACACGTTGTTAAAAAATCATTTTGTAAATTCGATGAACTGTGCAGGTTTAACAGCCATTACATACTCGTTATAAAAACTAAATGAACCGTATTTAACTTCTAAAATAAAACTTTCTTGATATATCTCAAAATATTTTTTAAAAAATTCATCAAAGTTATATTCACTATTAGGGTTGTTTAAAAAGCTAAATTTATCAAATGTAGAATTAATACTTCCAACAATTCTTTTTTTAGATGGATCTAAAATAGCTATTTCTGGTTTTAAGTTTGATTGTTCATCTCTTATTGAAGAAAAATCATTTCTAAGATCTTCAGGTTTTAAGTTTGAATAAGTACCATTTACTTCATCTGAATGCTTTGCAAATAAAAACATTGATCCTATTGCAGAACCAGAAACCAAGGCTATTAGCCCTAATGATAATAAAACTTTTGTTTTTAAACTTAGTTTTTTTCTTTTCATAAGTACCTCATTTTTTACATTTATTTATATAAATAAATAATAAATTAAATAATAATTTAAATTTTATCATAAATAGGTATTTTTTTGAATTAGAAATTATCATTTAAAAATATTGTTTTTGTCCATAATTTAAGCTTTTTTATTCTATTTTTGGAGGTAAAAAATGACAAAAAGATTAAAAAATATGTTAAGGTTTGGTGCACTTTTGTGTTTGTTTAGCGCAAGCACATTTATACCATTATCTGTCTATGTTTTTAGGGATAATAAAGTGCAAAAAGATATAAAAAAAATCCAAATAAACAAACAATTATTGTCACAAAACTTAAACTTAGCTATCCAAAAAATAGATAAAATAAAGCAAAATGAAGAAGATTTGGAGACATTAAAAAAAATAGAAACATTAAAATATAGCCTTGAGCAAAATGAAGAAAAGATTAAATTTTTAAAAAATAAAGAAGAAATATTATTAAAGCATGATAAGTTAATTTATGAGATAAGCATTTTAGAAAAAAGCTTGTTAAGCAATTTAAATAATCTATTTTACAGTAATGAAAGGCTAGTAAAATATTTTTCAAATAGCGCTATAAATAGTGAAGAAATTGACAAAATAAAAAATCAAATTTCAATTAGAAAATCATCCATAGATAGCTTACTTGCTAGTTTAAAAAATATTAGCAATCAATTGGTGAACCTCATAAAAAATAACAAGGAAGTTTTTAAGGATAACGAAATTAATTTAAGAAAAATAAATTTTTTAGAAAGATATACTAACAATTTAGAAGATCATATATCAACTCTAACTAATGAAAAATCAGAATTTTATTTTAATAATTTTAAAAAATTTTTTTCAGATTATTCTAAATGGATCGATGAATCTAGAGAACATTTCTTTATTAATGAATATGACGGTACATCAATTAGTTTTGAATGAAATTTATTGAATTTTAATTCAAGAAAAATAAACAATGAAATAAAAGTGCTTTCGAATATTTTAAAATTTGAAAAAAACTTTTCTCTAAAAATAAATGAAATAAGTGAACATATCAGGAAAGAATTAAATAATATTAATAATATTATTAAACAAAAAAGTGACATTGCTTATTCAGAATATATGGGTTTTTACAACAAAATTTTTGCTTTTTATGAATCGCTTATATCTCAAAACTTAAATGTAATTAATGATTTAAAAAGTAATTTTAGTGATACAAGCGAGCTAGAAAAAGTATTAAACGAATATATAAAAGACTTTAATGAAATTAATAAGAAACATAATAACAAACTTAATGGAGAAAAAATTGAAAATCAATTTTTATTAATTACAAACTTTATTATTGATAACCAAAATATCTTCAATAAAATTTTTATAAAGTTTCAAAAAGATGTATATAAATCACTATTAAATAAACATAAATATGTGAATGATTCATTTAATAATATAGAAAAACTTAATAATAAGTATAAAGAATTAAATAAAACAATATGAAAACTTAGTGATGAAAAAAGGATTTTAGAAGAAGAAGTTAAAAACTTGAATATTGAGAAAGATTCGATTGATGAATACCTAAAAATCAACAAAAATGCACCTGATATAAATATCAAGATTGAAGCGAGAAATAGTATTATTGAAGATATTCAAAATAAAGAAATAAAAGTCAATGAAATTGAAGCCTCAATACAAGACAGCAGGAATAAAATGAATGATCTAAAACTCAAAATTAATAATGCTTTAACTAAGAATGAAGAGTTAGTTTTAGATAAAAATTCTTTATTAGTTTACAATAATCTTATTGAATCCATTTTAAACAAGAAGGATATTAAAATTTCTAATCTTATTAAAGAAATGGAAATTATAAGTTTGGAAAACAAGTTGCACATTAAAAAAGAAGAGCAAATAGAAAGATTGTTAACTAGAAGAAATAACGAGCAAGAAGAATTAAAAAAGAGTATTACAATTTTAGAAAATAATATAACTGAAAAAAATAGTGAAATTAAATTTTTGAATGATGAAATTTTAAGACTAAATAATGAGCTTATTGAAAAAAATAAGAATATCGAAACTCTAAATGAAAAAATTAATGAAAACGAACAAAAAATTATTAAACTCCAAAACGAAATTATTGAGTTAAATAACAATATAAATGAGTTAAAAATAACATTGAATGAGAAAGATGCCCTAATACAAGAACTAAGAAATAATAATGAAAATTTAAAGAATAATTTATTAGAAAAAAATAAAATAATAAATAATTTAAACGAATTAAATCTTAATAACAATAATAGGATTGACTCACTAAATAATGAATTAAAGGAAAAAATTAAAAAAAATAATGAATTACTAGCTGAAAACTTAACAAAAGAAGAAAAAATAAATGAGTTTAAAATTAGAATAAATACACTAGTAAGAGAAATAGAATCATGAAAATCAACAAATCAGTCAAAGGATCAAGAAATAATTAGCCTTAAACAAAAAATAAGAAGTGTTGTGGCGAAAATCAAAGAAATAAAAAATGATTTAGATAACTTTAGAACTTCCACAAACATAGATACTTCTGGAAGTTATGTTAATTACAGGCCTTTAAGTCCTACTACAAACTATGCAAAATCATTTAGCGATTTGAACAACTTGAGAATCAAGATTTTAGCTATAATAAACAACTTGTTAAGCACTTTAGAGTAAAAAATATAGGCTTAAACGGCCTATATTTTATGATTTTGTTTTATTAAAATAATATGTTGTTAATTTACTTTGTAACTCATCAGACACGGGTTGGATATTTTCATGAACAATCCCGTTTGCATTTGTTATTTCAAACAAGGAAATAGCATTTGCATCATGCCCTTCAATTGGGTCTAAAAAGTAATTTTGTAAAACTTGCTCATAATCAGAAATATTTGTTGGGACATAATTAACAAAATCAAAATTAGTAAAATTATGTTTATCTTCTAGTGATGAAATATCAATAAACGAAATTTTTCTTGCTATATATGTAGTGAAAAAGCTAACTAATTCAGATTTATCATTAAGTTCAGAAATAAAACTTAAAATATTCTCTCTATCTTTATCTAATCAAGCAGAAAATAAATTAGTTTCAATCGTTCTTTCTGATAATGAATCAATCTTGAAATCTTCTTTTTTAAAGTTATCACTAATAAAATCAATAAATGATGATAGATTTTTTGATATATAATCAGAAAAGAACTTAACAAAAATATTTATTCTATCATCATATTCATAATTTTCATTATTTTTATATTTCTTTTGAACTTCAAAGTATTCTTGCAACTTATCAGAATTATCTAAAGAAGAAAGATCTATTATGCTTGAATATTTATTGATTAATACTTCAATATTATCATCAGCTTCATCAATTTCTTTTGATATTTCTACTTTTTTAGCCTCAGATCAATTTGATAATATTCTCTTAAAAGCAACCTTAGTTTGAATTTTATTGAAATTAGAATCAGATGTGTTTGAAGAAATTTTTTCTTCAAGGAGTTTTTTTTCCACTAATTCTTTGTAACTATCAATAATCTCTTTATTTCCTTGAAAAATAGTATTTGATACTGCTTTTGTATACTGTTTAGCGTTTTCTCGTGAAGCTCCAGAAGAAACAACAAATCCGTCTAATAATAAGATATTATTTTTTGGCTTTATAGCCCTAATCTCACCGTCTTCAACAACATCAGGAAAGTTATCTGAACCATAATAAGAATCAATTGCATCACCATTATACATAATCGCAACATTTACATCAGGGCGCCCTGGATTAATTAAGTCATTGACAATTTCTAAACCATCACCTTTAAATGTTATGTGTTTATTATTTTTAATGTCATAACCAGTTCCATCATGTATTAAATCAGCAAAAGCATCTATTAATATTTTATATGTTTGATTTCCATAATCTTCCGAATCAGAAACTTTTCCTGTAAAATTGTTTTCCGTTCTTCCATTAGGTAATGGTCAATAAGAAGATCCATATAACATATTGTCCCTAACAGCATCAGTTATATATCACTTGTCAAAGTTATTTTTTGACATAATTTTTAATACATTAATTAAGGACAAGGGGTCTTGAATATCTGTGTTCTTAAATGAGTTTTTATAAACATCAATATTGATTCCTCCATCTTCGTTTTGAACCTCTTTATCCAAAGGAATCTTCTTAATATTGTATCCTATAACCATATCTTGCGAGAAGTATGGATAGAAATATTCCCAAAGTTCATCGCCATTTTCTAATTTATACTTAGATAAGTGGTCTCATATTTCGCTACGAAGTGTTAGCTGAACATATTTTCTAGCTAAATCTCTTTTTTGTTTAGCTTCTTTAAAAAGTTTTTTAAAATTATTTTTTTGACTTTCATGATAATTTTCAAAGTCATCAGAATTTATAATAGATTTTAATTTGTTAAACTCTAAAAATCCCTCAATTTCCGGTAAGTTTAACAAACTTGCATAATCAATTTTTCCAATCAATTGTTTTCTTATTAGTTCAACCGCAAGAAATTCAGAACCGATTCCTGCAACGGCTTTATTGTTGATTAATGCATTACTAAATTGATTTACTTCATCAAATTCTTTATAATCAAAAGTGTTATTTATTTCTTTAATATTATCTTCTGACATATAAGATTTGTAATTGTAAAAACTAGGTTTGAATTTTTTTGTAAACTTCATGCCTAAAACAAAAGTTAAAAGACTCAAACCGGCCAATACACCAAAACTTAGTAAAAATTTATTTTTATTTCTTTTAAAGAAAGAATTTTTCATTATCTTTTTGATTTATAAATTGCATATGCAATATTAGAAATCAATACAATAAACAGAACTATTGAACCAAGAACAAGACCTCATGGCTCAAAAGCCCCTTCATAAAGTTTGGTACCAAGTGTTGATGTATTCGAAACTGTTCTAGTTATTATAAAGTCGTCAAAACTAAAAACTGAACTAACAACCAAAACTGTAATAATTGATGGAAGCATGTAAACAAGGTAAGTTCTAATTCATGATCTAAATTTTGAATATCCTAAATCTTGTGATGCTTCATATAAGTTGTTATTAAATTTCTCGCTTCTAGGAAGCATTAATAAAATTCCGTATGGTAATGTCATTATAGTATGACCAATAATAACACGACCAAATCCCTCATCATCAACTGAAACTATTCCGAAAAAAGCACTAAAAACAAGTACTAAACCAATAGCCGTTATATTATCCGGATTTATCAATGGAACGTTTGAAGTTGTTGATAATGTTGTTTTTAATAATTTATTTTTTTGTCTATAAACTGAATAAACAGTTATTAAACTTAAGACTATAACTAATGTGCTAACAATTAATGCTAGTAACAATGTATTAACTAAACTTAAATCACGACCAGCATCAAATAAACTTCTTCAATTATTTAATGTGCTTCCTGTTCAAGTAGGATTAAATTCTCCTTTTGGAGTAGGTTGATTAAAACTAAAAATCACACCAAATACTAAAGGAACATAAATGAAAGCTAATATTATGTATATGTAGCTACTTCTTAAAAAACTAGTGAACTTACTCATAATGTGCCCCTTTCTTTAATTTAAATATAATTTTAGGAACAATTAATAATAGTGAATAAATTCCGATAAATATTGCTGAAACTACAATAACAAGCATTGAACCACTACTTAAATCATATTTGTTTCCAGGATTGATTTTTGAGTTAATAACAATACCTATTAATTGATTTTGAGATCCATCTGGTAGTAGTTTTGCACTAACAATAAATGTAGTTGCACTTGAAAGGAAAATAATTCCTAGACCACTCAATATCGCTTTTGTCCCATATGGTATAACTACTTTAAAAATTGTCTCTACATTCCCAAAACCCAAATCATGGCTAGCTTCAATAATGTTTTTAGGCATATCTTTAAAAACTGTATATAAAGGCATAACCATTAAAGGTATATTTAAGTAAGTTAATCCAAAAATTATAAAGAATTCATTGTTTAGCGATTTTGGATTTGAAGCAAATATTGCTAATGCAAGACCTTTTATAGAATAAATACGTGCAACAGTAAAAATTGCTAAAGGACTTATCATTAAACTTAAAGCGAATATCTTAAATAACTTAGATTTTGATCTAGAAACAAAATAAGCATAAGGAAATCCTATGAATAAACATAATAATGCTGATACTATACCTATTCATAAAGATCTACCAATAATATTTCAAGTGTTTGAATCCTTTATTAAAACATAAGCGTCAAAATCTTTTGTTGAAAAAGCGCTTATAACAATCATTAAAATTGGTAATAATATAAGAAAAATTGCTAAGAATAAATAAGGAATAAATAAATACGCTTTTTTATCAAAGGTAAAAAGTGATTTAATTTTGGAATTCATTTTGACTGTAATCTCACTTTGTATCTTTTTTCATTAAGTGAATTGAATCAATAGTTCAACTTAAGTAAACCATTTCATCAATATCAAATTTCTTAGCTGTTTCTACATGGAATATATTACCTTCATCTGATTCAATTGTTAAGTAGTAATAACTACCTCTGTATGAAATCTCTTTAACTCAACCAATAATTTTTCCGTCTTTTGAGGTAGTATTATTAGTAATATCAATATCCTCGGGCCTTATTAAAACATCCACTTCCATATTTTTTTCAAATTCATCTTCTTCGTGTATTGTTTTATATTCTCTTCCGAATAACTTGACATTACCATCCTGTACCATCTTACCATTGAAAATATTTGAATCACCGATAAATTTGGCTACTCATATATTTACAGGGTAATCGTAAATGTTTTTAGGTGTATCGTATTGTTCAATGATACCATCTCTCATAATAGCAATTCTATCAGATAATTCTAAAGCCTCATCTTGGTCGTGTGTTACAAAAATGAATGTAAGACCTAATTCTTGTTGAACTGTTCTCAATAAAATTTGCATCTTTTGACGAATTTTTGCATCTAATGCACTAAGCGGTTCGTCTAAAAGTAAAATTTCAGGTTCAATAACTAAGCTTCTTGCTAGCGCAACACGTTGTTTCATTCCACCTGATAATTCTGATATGGCTTTTGTTTCGTTTCCTGATAACCCAACTATATCAATAATTCTTTTTGCTTTTGCTTTAAGCTCGTCTTTAGTCATTTTACGTTTAAAATACTTGTTCTCATAATCTTGAACTTTTAATTCAACGAAATTTTCTCAGTATGAGTATTTAAAATCAGAATCATCTAGTCATCTTTGGCGTTTATTGTATTGATATGTTCCTGGTTTTAACTTTTGTAATTCATTAATAAATTTTTCTTGAATATCATCAAGCTTCTTCATTTCTTGTTTAGCTTTATTTTCTCATTTAGTTTTTTTGATCTCAAGGTTACTAATGTATTTTTGATTAATTTCTTCTTTTTGCACTCTTTTAATTTTTAATCCGTAAAGAATATTTCCCTCAACATTTAGATGCGGGAATAGTGCATAATCTTGAAAGATTGTAGAAACATTTCTCTTGTGTGGAGATAAATCTTTAATGTCTCTTCCATTAAATTTAATTTCTCCACGTGTAGCTCATTCAAAACCACCAATTAATCTCAATATCGTTGTTTTTCCTGAACCAGAAGGTCCTAAAAGGGTAACAAATTCCCCTCTATTAATCTTTAAGTCGATGTTGTTTAAAACAGTCTTGTTATCAAAAGTTTTAACAATATTTTTTAACTCTATAATATGTTTTTGATTTTTCTTATTGTTTTTATTCATTTAAAATCTCCTTTCTAATTTTTTCAAAAAAATTAAAGTGGAGACAGTATCAAAAAGATTCTCGCAATATTGTTCAACATTACAAGAAATACTTGGATAATCAATTTCGCTAAAAATATTTAGTATATTTTTAATTTCTAAAATTTGTATTAAAAGTTGTTTCTTTTTCATTAATTTAAATTATATAAAAAAAATACTAAAAACTATGTTTTTATATATATTTTTTTAATATTTTTAATAAAAAAATTACTCCTAAGAGTAATTATTTTGAAATTGAACGTGTACGCACAATTGTGTAAGGAATTAAAGCGATAAATCTAGCTCTTTTTACTGCATTTGCAACTTTTCTTTGGTGTTTTGCACATGTTCCAGTAATGCTTTTTGGCTTAATTTGACCTGTTGATGAAATAAATTTATTTAATAATTCTGTGTCTTTGTAGTCAACATAGTGAATGTTATCTTCACAAAATGAACAAACCTTTTTTCTTCCAACAAAAGCTTTTTTACGTTTAATGTATGACATATTTTAATCTCCTAATATTTAATTTTCCTTAATGAATAAAGAATCATCATTATCATCATCAAAAACTGAGATCCCAATTTCATGTAATGAGTTAAATGAGGTATCTTCATTATAAAGATTCTTTAATTCTTCATCGGGTTTTATGTTATTTTTTTCAGGTTGTTGATACTGAGTTTCTCTTTTTGACACCCCTTCAGTAGTAATGCCGGTTCTTTGAACAACTGATGATCTTGATTCTAATAATTTTATTTCGAAAACAGTAACATCTGTTGTTCTTTGTAATTGATTAGATTGATTAGTGTATTGATTAACATGCAATTCACCTTCAACATATACTAAAGTACCTTTTTTTAGAAAGTTTTTAGCAAACTCTGCTTGAGTTCTTCATAAAACTATTGGTATAAAATCAGTTTGTTTTTCTGATGAACTACTAATTCTTTTTCTTTCAACAGCAAGAGAAAGTCTTGTGTAAGGAATCCCTTGCTTTGTAAATGTTAACTCCACATCATGTGTAGTTCTTCCGATAAGAGAAACTTTATTTAACATTTCAACTCCTTGTAAAAATTTAAATTAAAAATATTTTATTCTTCAACTACTTTTTTAGCTCTTGGAGCTCTTGGAGCTCTAGTTTGTTTTTCAGAATTTTCAGTTGAGTTTTCTCTTGGTTTTCTTTCAAAAACTCTTTTTGCTCTAACAGGTTTTTTAGAAGCCTTTTTAGATGATAGGCCTTTTTCGCTATCTAAGTTGATAACAAGTGATCTTCAAACTTCCTTAATAATATTTGTACGACGTGTAAATTCAGAAATATTTGAACCTTCAGTTTCAACATTAGCTAAAACATATTGTCCAAATTCTGATTTTTTAATTTTGTATGCTAAACGATTGTTTTCAAGTTTTTCAGCTTTTTGAACACCTTTTCCAAAAACTTCAGATAATAAGTCAAAAGCAACTTTAACATCAGCTTTTGGATCAACAATCATCATAATTTCGTATTTGCTCATTATTCTCCTTATGGTCTTTCTGGGCTATTGAGTTTTTAATAGCCAAGGAGTATTCTTAATTAAATATTTATACTCGTTATCTATTATAATACCTAACAAAATATTATGAAATCATTATTTTTGTTTTTTATGCCTAAACTATGGACTAATTCGGAAAAAACAAAATAAATATATTAATATTTATAAATATAATTTGCTTTTTTTAGTTGAAAATCATTAAAATAAATGTATATTATTCATTATGAAAAATTTAGTAATTGTCGAGTCACCAAATAAGGTATCAACAATAAAAAAATATTTAGGTGATGAGTATAATGTTGTTGCCTCTGTCGGTCATTTTTTAAAGATGAAAACAGATGGTGAATATGGGTTTGGAATCGATTTAAACGAATGAGAACCTAGATACTCTTTAGATTCAACTAAGAGAAAAGTTGTCAACGAAATTAAAGAAGCATTAAAGGATGTTGATAATGTATATATTGCAACTGATCCCGATCGCGAAGGTGAAGGTATTGGTCAACATTTGGTTACATATTTTAAAATTAAAAATTTTAAAAGAATTAAATATAACGAAATTACAAAAGACGCAATTTTAAAGGCTATAAACAATCCAGGAGAATTAAATAACGGTCTTGTTGATGCGCAAAAATCAAGAAGAATGCTAGACAGAATTATTGGTTTTAGATTAAGTAATTTAATGAAATTAAAATTTAGGAATGCTCCCGGGATACCAACTGCCGGCAGAGTGCAATCTATTGCCTTAAAATTAGTTGTCGATAGAGAAAGAGAAATTCAAAATTTTGTTCCTGAAAGTTTTTTTAAATTAAGTGCAAAAATTGAAAATAATGAAGTTTTAGCTTATTATTTTAACCCAAAGGCAGATGATAGAAAAGATTGAATTTACAGCGAAGAAGTGGATAAAATAAAAAAATATTTTGAGACTTCGAAAAAAGAATTATTAGTAAAAAATATTACTATTTCAAAAAGAAAAGTGCCAGCTATAACACCCTTTAAACAGTCTGCTTTGTATAAAAAGAGTCCATTATCTTCTTCATCAACACAAGGAATTCTTCAAAAACTTTATGAAGGTTTTGGTGATGGTGGTTTAATTAGTTACCCAAGAACTGATAGCACAAGACTTTCAAGCGATTTTGTAAATAACGCAAAATTATACATAGAAAACAAATGAGGAAAAGATTATGTCGCTTCTGAAGTAAAAGGTTTTAGTGGAGATCAAGATGCCCATGAAGCAATTAGGCCAACAGACATTTCGCTAACACCTGAGTTAGCTGAAAAAAAATATCCTGAATTAAATGAATATGACTTAAAAATTTATAAATTAATTTACCAAAATACGCTCATGGCACTAATAACGCAGCCTATTAGAGAAAGTAAATTATATGAATTTTCAAATGGTGAGTACGAATTTAGACAATCATTTTCTAAAATTATTTTTGATGGTTACTACGTAGTTACCGGAAAAGAAGAACAACAATTTGATCCTGAATACACACATGGCCAAATTGTTGCAGTTGAAGAATTTAATTTTGAAAGTCATGAAACTAAACCTTTGCCAAGATACAATGAAGGGTCATTGATTGAAATGCTTGATAATATAAAGGTAGGTAGGCCTTCTACGTTTGCAACCACTGTAAACATAATAAAAGATAGAAAATTTGTAGTTAATGAATCTTCACAATTAGTCCCAACAGAATTTGGTATTGCGTTATGTGATTCATTAATAGCTGGATTTCCTAATATTATTAATGAAAGTTATACCGCAAAAGTAGAAGAAGAACTAGATAAAATAGCTGAAAATACTTTATTCAAAAATGATGTACTTCAAGACTTTTGAAATAGATTTCAAGAAGAAGTTAAAACCGCTTCAGAAAAAATGAATATTTATCATTTTTCAACACCAGAACTTGAAAGAGCTTGTCCAGCATGTGGCGGTACTTTGTTAATAAGAAACAATAAAAAAGGACAAAAATTTATTGGTTGCGCTAACTTTCCTAAGTGTAAACATACAGAAAGTTACGAAGAAAAAGAAGAAAACCAATCAAATTTAGATTAATCTAAATTTCGAATTTAAAGTTAAATATTATAATTAAAACCTACTTTTTACTCAAAAGATTAGTATTAATTAGAAAAGTCATATGCATGTTTAACTTGCATATGACTTTTCTAATTAACAATATATTGACTTTTTTTATTCTTCAGTTACTTCTTCAGAAATATCTTTAATATTTCCGATTTGATTTTGTGCTACTTGATTAACATCAAGCAAAAAGCTTTGTTTATAAAATTTTTCTTGGAAAGCTTTATCAATTTTTTTAATTGTATTTTCTTCTATATTTCTAATTTTGTCTTTAATTTTTTCTGACTCTAGCTTGATTGTATCCGCAAATTTAGAAATATCTGATAATCTTTCTTGTAGTCTTTCAAAATTTTCTCTAATGTTTTTATCAAAGAATTCTTCAAACTCTTTTATTATTCTTTCTTTTTGTTTAAAATTCATTTCTTTATACGAAATTTCAGTTTCTTTTTCAAAAAGCATTCTTAACATTTTAACTAAAGAAATAAATGTTACATCTCTAACAACAAAAATATTATTATAGTTTCTTGCAAAATTTATGAATATAGACTCATCAGGGTTCAATTCTGTAACCAATATTCCAAAATTAGCACCGTAATTTTTGACATCTTTGGCTAATTTGTCATAAAATTCCTCATTTTTCTTTGAACCGTCTTCCGTTAATTTTGCCTTTGCTTCTATCACTAGTTTCCCGATTACGTTATCTTCATTTTTTTTATCTAGAAACTCTATAACAATATCCGGCATTCTACCATTTATTGCTTGTGTTGCTTTATTAAATCTAATACTTGTATCCATACTAAAAGCATCTTCAAGCATATTTAATAAATGATCTTCAAATTCGTTACCGATTGTCTTAATATTATTGTTTTTCCAACTTGATTTTGATCTTGCTTCAATTAATTGTCCATTTAATTTGTTAATTTCTGCAACTTTATCATTAATAATATTATCTTTATTATTTTTTTCTTCCTCGAGGAATTTTATTTTTTCATCTTTGTATAATGAATTTGCATTTAACATATTTATTTTATCTTCAAGCTCTTTACGAAGAGATAAAAGAGCCATTTCTTTTTCTTGTTTATGATTTGAAACTTGAGCTTTTCATATATTTATTTCTGTTTTAAACTTTGAAATTTCTTCTTGCATTTCGAGTTGTTTATTTAAATTAAATATTTTTTGATTCTCATCATTTTCCTTTTTTAATAAAGAAACTTTTTCATCAAATTCTTTATCTTTGCGAGAAAGTAATTCTGCTTGAATTTTTATCTTGTTTTGAATATCTTTAAATTCGAGTTCTTTTTGAGTAGCTATAAGTTCTCTTTCTTTTCTTAAAGCTTCATTTAAATCTGTATTGAACTTTGTTGATAATAATTTTGTATTTTTTTCAATTTCTTCTTTTAATAAAGATTGATGCTTTTCTAATAACTTATTTTTTTCTGATTCAAATTTAATGATTAAATCATTATATTCTTTTGATTCAGTAACTTTTTTTGAAAAGTGCTCTTGTGCTCTATTATATATTTCTTCTTCTTTGGCTCTTGAAATAATATTTGAAGCTTTAGATATATAACTAGTTATTTCTTTTGAACCAGCATCTAAAATTTCTTTTAATGAAATAAAATCACCAGGTTGCGCATTTTCAAGAAGTTCAAATTCCATTTCATCTAAATTTTTAATTTTTATGAGTATTTTTTTCATGTTAATTCCTTTCGTTTTTTTGATAATTTAATTATATACTTTTTGAAAATCAAAAACCCAAAAAACAAGTAAATCTTCTTTTTTATTAGAGTAAAATATGCGAGAATTCTATCATGGAAAAATTAACTTTTATCTCTATATAATAGTAATAAAAGTTTTATTGATAATTTAGTTTTTATACTTTATCAACTAATTTAAATACTGTTTTTACAGGACATTTTTAAAAATTTTTTTCTTGCAAAAAAACTAAATTAATAAAAAAGTTATTTTTTGACAAAAAATAAAAAAACAAGCAAAATGCTTGTTTAATTGTTAAACTAGTTGATCAAAAATATCATCACCTGTTTCAGAAACAATATCAACACCAAAGTTTCTAGCAACAATATTTCCTAAAGTACCTAATCCTTCGAAATTTGGAAGCACTTTTGGATTTTTAAATGATTTTGAGTAAATAGTTGCTGGTAAAAATTCTCTTGTGTGATTAAATCCAGGGTATAATGGGTCATTACCATGATCTGATGTCATAATTAATAAGTCATCTTCATTCATTGCATTAATCAACTTACCAATTTTATCATCTAAACTAGCTATATTAGAAGCGTAACCTCTAACATTTCTTCTATGTCCATAATGAGAATCAAATTGAACTAAGTTGGTAAAAATAAATTTATTTTCACCACCTTTTGTTGCTAAATCAATAGTAATGTCCATTCCGTTTGCATCACCTTCACTTGGGAAATGAGTTGTTATACCTTGCCCAACAAAAATATCATTAATTTTTCCAATTGAAATAACTTCAACGCCTTTTTCTTGAAGACGATTTAAAATCATTTCTTGTGGTTTGTTAGCATAGTCATGACGATTAAATGTTCTTGTAAAATTACCAAAATCACCAATATATGGACGAGCAATAATACGACCAACATTTCATTCAGGACGTGATGAACAAATTTCACGTGCAGCTTTTGCATATCTATATAAATTGTCAAGACCTGTTCATTCTTCATGTGCACAAATTTGTAAAACAGAGTCATTTGAAGTATAAACTATAATTGCGCCACGTTCTTTTTCTTCGTGAGCCAATTCATTAATAATGTCTGTACCAGAAGATGATTTATTACCAACAATAGGTCTACCATCTCAAGCCTTTGATAATGCATCAATTAATTCTTGTGGAAATCCATTTTCAGTAAAAGTAGGAAAAGGAACAAGTGTTTTAATACCCATCATTTCTCAGTGCCCTGCAAGTGTATCTTTAGCGTTTGATACTTCTTGGACTTTAGCCATATATGCAGCAGGTTTTGAAACATGATAGTTACCATTTAAATCAGTTATATTGCCAATTCCCAATTTCTTTCAATTATCAATTTTAAATTCTTCAACCATTGAAGCAGATCTAATAGTATTTGCACCATGGTCACCAAAAGCTTTTTGATCTCTATCAGGACCAATACCCAATCCATCTGTTACAATCATAAAAATTCTTTTAAATTTTGCCATATAATCTCCTAATTATTTATTCTAATTTTTAAGTAGTAAACTTAATTATATTTTACTCCTTTAATTTTATTTCTAAAACATTTAAAAGAGTTATATAAAAAAATCACTAAATAAGAGAATTTAGTGATAATTTTTGCTTTATTGAATTTAACATTTCTTTCTGTTTTCAAGAAGAAAATTTAGGCTTAATAAAATTCAACCTACAATATAATAATTCATATTCATCAATAGATATAAATTTCTTTATTTTTTCTAAAGATATTTGCTCAGAATCAAAAATAGAATACTCTCTTTGCATCTTTGTATTCAAAGAATGCAAATTTGTTTGATTGTATCCAACCAATGATTCAAAAGTATATTGCGAATTATGTAATTTATTAAAATAATTTTGAGTTCTTAATTTTAATGTATTTCAAAATCATCCTTCAAAATTTTCGTTATTTTTCCAATTATTCTCATTAACTAGATCCCAAAAACTAATTAAAATTTGGTTTTTTATCTCATCATGATCAAGATTATATTTATTATATAATCAATATAATTTTCAAGTTAAGCTTTTAATCTTTTCGAAATAGATTGATTCGAATTTATTAAACAAATAATTTGGTGTAACTTCTTTTTTATTTTCAATATTTAGAAACTTTTTAAGATTGATATTTCATTTCTCGATATTAATTTTATTCTTCATTTTTTCTTAAAAAATCAAAAAGCACAATACCTGTGGCTACAGAAACATTCATAGATTGCACAGTTCCTTTTTGTGGAATATATATTTTAGAATCGCAAACAGATAAAACGCTTTTAGAAACTCCATCTCCTTCATTACCAACAACAATAATTGATGGCTTATTATAATTAACATGTGCAAGAGAAACAGCTTCTTTATCCAATGCTGTTGCGTAACTTCAATATCCCGCTTTTTTTAGTTTGGTTATTGTTGCCGATAAACTATTCACTCTATAAAAATTAATTCCTACAAAACCGCCTGAAGAGACTTTCAGCGAAGTAGCATTAATAGATGCAGAATTTTCTTTAGGGAGCACAATATTTGTCACACCTGTTGCATTAGCTGTTCTTATTATTGCTCCTAAATTATGTGGATCTTGTATTTTATCTAACATTAAAACAATTTCAGGTTTATTTTTTATCAAGTACTCAATATCTCTATAAACAATATCGTTCATTATCGCTATAAACCCTTGATGATTTTCTTTTGTCAGTTTATTCAAAAAGCTAACATCTTGAATTTCTATTTGCAATCTTGAATTATCAAATAATTTAATATTCTCTTTGTTTGAAATAATTATTTTTTTAACTCCTAAATTATTTTTTACAGCATCTAAAACAGAATTTTTCCCGCACACAATTAATTCTCTCATAAAATCCAATCCTTTTTTTCATATTTTTTGTACACTATAATAGTTTTTCGTTTTGTAAAATCGCTCTTAGTAAATCGGCTTTTTCATAATTTTTATCGCCGACAAGAGTTTGTCACTCTTTATAAATGCCTATGTATTTTAAATAATCAAACTTATCAAAATCAAAACCTAAAGTGTTAAAAATCTTAATTAGAGTATTTACTAAAATAGGATCTTTATTTTGATTAATTTCTTTAATTAAGTCGTTTATACTTTTGTTAAAGTCAGAAAATTTAAGTTCATAAATGTTATTCATAGTACTCTTAAATAATTCTGTATTCATTTCATTATTTTGAAAAAACTCTAATTCTTTAATGAAAAATATTTTCTTAATTTTTTTAAAAATTACTTCAATGTTATTTAATAAATTTTCATCAATATTAATTATTGATGTCACACCATTTAAAAGAATAGCCATTTTTAAGTAATCTGGCGTATATTTCTCTATAAAATCTCTTCCTAAGATAACATTTTGTAATGATTTAGACATCTTTATGTTATTTAAGTTAATTTGACCAGTTCTAATTCATTTCTTCGCTAAATTCTTATTTGCAACACTATAAAACTGTATGTTTTCGTTTTCATGATGAGGAAAAGTTAGATCCATACCACCACCATGAATATCAACACCTTCATTACCAAAATGTTTGTAAATCATAGCTACACATTCGGTGTGTCAACCTGGCCTACCTAAACCAAAGTCAGAATCGTATCTAATCCCTAATTCAGTTTTTTTTCATAAAGCAAAATCAGCCGGATGTTTTTTATTCAAGGTCTTATCTTCATATGCCATACTATCTATATTTTGTCCTGATACAGCACCATAATTCTTTTTATTTTTATTTATATTAAATCAAACATTGCCATCAATAACATAAGCATCTTCATTTAAAACCATTTTTTTTACTAAAGAATTCATCTCATTTAAATTTTGAGTAACGAATTCAAATGATGAAACTGTATCTACATTAAATTTTTTTAAAAGATCAAAATAATCTTCTGAGTATTTTTTTGCAATCATCTCCTCAGAAGTATTTTCAAGCATTGCTTGATTAATTATCTTATCATCAATATCCGTTATATTGTGAATGAATTTAAAATCAATTTTTAAGGATCTTGCAGCTTTAAGCATCAAATCATAAGTTATTATTGGTCTTAAATTACCAATATGAACGTAATTATAAACAGTTGGCCCACATACATAAATTTTTAACATATTTATATTATAAATATTTTTTTAATTTTATACAATTTATATATAAAGAAAGATTTTTAAGGAGCGGTATGAACTTAAAACAAAAAATTAAAAGTATATTAATAGATTCAATTGAAGAAATTAAAAAAGAAAATTATTTTGATGATAATTTTGAAACAAAGGATTTAAACTTTCTTTTATCTGAACCAAATATACCTGAGAATAAAAACGAAAATGCGATTAATTTTGATTTTTCATCAAATATAGCTTTTATTTTAAAAAAATACAAAAAATCTTCACCTATAGATATTGCTAATAAAATAAAAGAAAAACTAGAAAAAAATGATGCATTCAAATTTATTTCAGTTAGTGCGCCAGGTTTTTTAAATTTTGTTATTAACAATAATTTATTTTCAAATGTACTGAAACAAATAATTACCGAAGGGAATGAATATGGTTCAAATTTTGTTGAAACCAAAAAAATAAATGTTGAATTCGTTTCGGCTAATCCTACTGGTTTTTTACATGTTGGACATGTTAGAGGTGCTGTATTCGGAGATTCTTTAATAAGGATTTTAAGACATGCAGGATACAATGTTGAAGCTGAATATTATGTAAATGACGCAGGAAATCAAATAAATATATTAGCGGATTCTATAATCATTAGATATAAAGAATTATTTGGTATTAATGAAGAAATGCCTGAAGATTCATATAAAGGAACTGATATCATTTGAGCTGCCAACAAAATTAAAGAAAAATTCGGAGACTACTTTTTAACAAACTTTAATGAGAAAAAGGAAGAACTAAAAACTGTTGCAACCGAAATATTACTAAACAAAATAAAAGACGATTTAGGAAAAATAAATGTTTCGTTTGATACATTCTCAAGCGAAAAAAAATTAACCGAAAACAACTTGATTGAACCTGTGTTGGAAAAACTTAAGAAACATACATTCACTAAGGATGGGGCACTATTTCTTAACACCACAAAATTCGGGGATGATAAAGATAGAGTTCTAGTAAAAAGTGATGGCGCTTATACTTATTTAACGCCTGATATAGCGTATCACGAAACTAAACTGCAAAAATGCGATGCGCTAATTAATATTTGAGGAGCAGATCATTCAGGATATATTGATAGAATGAGAATAGCAATTGAATCACTTGGATATGATTCAAAAAATCTACAATTTCTTGTAATTCAACTCGTTAGATTAATTAAAAACGGGGAAGAATTTAAAATGTCAAAAAGAGCTGGTACAAGCGTAACATTGGCAGACTTACTAGATAATACTTCATCAGATGCAATAAGATTCATGATGTTAACACGTGAAATTAATACTAAATATGATTTTAATATTGATGATGCCAATTCGAAAGATGCAAGCAATCCAGTATTTAATGTTCAATACTCACACGCAAGAACAGTTTCCTTACTAAAAAACCTAAAACCTTATAAACTCTTAGAAAATTTTGAAATAACTAATAAAGCTAAGAAAGTAATTTTATCATTAGATGAATTCCCTAATTTATTAGAATCAATCGTAACAACTTCTAAGGTAAATTTATTAAGTCAATACTTATTAAATCTTTCAAATTTATTCAATAGTTTTTACGCTGAAACAAAATTAAAAGATCATGAATACGAAGAATACTACTCTGCAATGGTATTAGCTGTCCAAACAATATTTAAAATCGGACTAAATTTAATAGGCGTTAGTGCGCCAGAAGTTATGTAATAAGCAAAAATTGATTAAAATTTTTAATTTTAATATATAATTAATAAAAATTAAAGTACTTGGAAGGTATTAAAATGAAAAATACAACAATGCTAGAAGTAGCAAGTGAATTTATTTTAAATGAACCAAATAGGTCATTTACTTTTGATGAAATTTTTCAAAAAGTTGAAAATGAATTAAAAGATATTTGAGTAAAAAGATTCTTAATCCCTGGTGAAGATGAATCTTATGAAAAAATTAGAGAAAAAAGAATGGGAGAACTTTACCGTCTATTAACTGTTGATAAAAAGTTTTTTAGAAACGAAGACGGAACTTGAAGTTCTAAATATAAAAATTAGGAGATAGATATGGCATTAGTAAACGCAAAAGAAATATTAAAAAAAGCAAAAGCAGGAAAATACGCTGTTCCTCACATTAATATCAATAACTTAGAATGAGCAAAAGCTGCATTATTAACAGCAGAAAAAGAAAAATCACCAATTATTATTGCAACTAGTGAAGGTGCAATTAAATATATGGGAGGATTCAATGTTGTTAGTGGTATGGTTTTAGGTTTAATAAACGACTTAAATATTACTGTACCAGTTGCGCTTCACCTTGACCACGGTTCATACGAAGGGGCTAAAAAAGCAATTGAAACAGATGGTTATACATCATTAATGTTTGACGGTTCACATTTTCCTTTCGAAGAAAATTACACAAAAACAAGAGAATTAGTAGAATTAGCAAACGCAAAGAACATGTCATTTGAAGCTGAAGTTGGTACAATCGGTGGTGAAGAAGATGGTATCGTTGGCAATGGGGAATTCGCTGACCCTGAAGAAGCTAAGAAAATTGCAAGTTTAGGAATCGATGTTCTTGCAGCAGGAATTGGAAATATTCACGGCCCATACCCAGCTAGTTGAAAATCATTAAATTTTGAAAAATTACAAGAAATTTCAGCAGCTGCCGGAATTGGAATTGTTTTACATGGTGGAAGCGGAATTCCTACAGAACAAATTAAAAAAGCTATTAGTCTTGGTGTAACTAAAATTAACGTTAATACAGAATTACAACAATCAAACCACAAGGCTCTTAGAGAATTCATAATAAGTGGTAAAGACTTAGAAGGAAAAAACTTTGACCCTCGTAAATTATATAAACCAGGTTTTGAAGCTATGTGCGAAACAGTTAAAGAAAAAATTCATGAATTTGGTTCAAATAATAAAGCATAATAAGCACTATTGTGCTTTTTTTGTGCTTTTTTCAGAAAAAAATATCAATATTATGATGTTAAATTTTAAAAAAATATTGAGTTTTTGCTTTTTTGTAACAATAATATTCTTAAATACTTCATGTTCATATTTAAATTCTAATAATATAAGTTTAATTAAAGTTATAAAGGTAATTGATGGTGATACAATTAAAGTTTTAAATAAAGATAATAATCTTGAAATAATTAGGCTTTATGGAATTGATGCTCCTGAAACATTAAAGGAAAGATATAATGAGGATTCATTGGCACCAAAAGAAAATTTTTATGCACAAATTTCTAAAAAATATCTTTTAAATAAAATTAAAGAAGCAAATTTTAAACTTTATGTCAAAAAAATTACTTATGACAAATATAGACGATCAGTATCAATTTTATTTACTGATAAAAGTTTTAAAGAATCCTTAAATATAAAAATGATCAAAGAAGGACTTGCAAGAGTAGCCTTTATCCAAGGTGAAAACCCAAAGAAGCCATACTATACAACAACTGATTATCAATTTAATTTTTATAAAAAATTAATAGAAAATGAAAGAGTTGCAAAAGTTCTAAATAAAGGATTTTGAAAGTATTCCGAAAATTTAATTTTCTTTAAAAAACTTTAAGAATATGTCCAGTAAATACTTATATATGATATAATTTATACATATTACATAGTAATATGTAAATAGTATTTTGGAGGGGAAATGTCAGAAAAACAACACAGCTATGATGCATCTAATATTACTTTTTTAGAAGGATTAGAACACGTTAGAAAACGTCCTGGAATGTACATTGGTTCTACATCAAAATCAGGATTGCATCACATGGTCTGAGAAATTGTGGATAACTCAGTGGATGAAGCAATGGCAGGTTTTGCAAATAAAATAGAAATAACAATAACAGAAAATAATGAAATCATTGTAGAAGATAATGGTAGAGGTATTCCTGTTGGAACACACGCTAAATTTGGTATTAGTGCACTTGAAGTTGTATTAACTAAATTAAATGCAGGTGGTAAATTTGAATCCGATGCTTATAAAGTTAGTGGTGGTTTACACGGGGTTGGTGCTAGTGTTGTAAACGCTTTAAGCCAATCAATGAAAGCTTGAGTAAAAAGAGATGGTAATATTTATCACGCTGAATTCCATAACGGTGGTAAAACATTAAAATCAACGGAAATTATAGGATCATACACAGAGGGTGGATCAGGTACAAAAATTCAATTTTTACCAGATTATACAATAATGGAAAAAATGCCGTTTGATAAGGAATTAATTGCCGACCATGCTAAACAAATAGCTTACCTTAACAAAGGTTTATTTGTTAGCGTAAGAGACTTAAGAGATAATACATATAGTGAATTTAAATACGAAAATGGTATTGTAGACTATGTAACAGAATTGAATAAAGGATCTTTACCAATCAATAACATTATTTATGCAAGTGGAAATTACTCTTACAAGCATGACATAACAGGGAAAGATGTTGTTATTGGTGTTGAAGTCGCAGCACAGTATCTAAATGACTTTTATAGATCGAACTTAATCACTTACACAAACAACATATCGACACATGAAGGTGGAACACACCTAACTGGATTTTATGACGCAATAATGCGTTTAGTTAATAATTATGCAATTGAAAAAAGTTTTATAAAAAATGAAAATGATAAATTCACTAGAGATGACTTAATTGAGGGTTTAGTTGCTGTTATTTCTATTAAACACCCTGAACCACAATTTGAAGGACAAACAAAAGGAAAATTAGGTTCTAAAGACGCAAGAAAGGCTGTTAATGAAGTTTATTCAGAAATATTTGAAAGATTTCTTAACGAAAACCCTGAAGTAGCTAAAAAGATTATAGAAAAAGCTATTTCAGCAAGAAGAAGTAGAATAGCATCAAACGCAGCAAGAGATAATGAACGCAAGAAACTACCTTTTGAAAGTGGATCAATGCCCGGAAAATTAGCTCCTTGTTCATCAAAAAATGCTGAAATTTGTGAGTTATTTATAGTTGAAGGGCAATCAGCTGGTGGTTCAGCTAAAATGGGGAGAGATAAAGTCTTTCAAGCTATTTTGCCTTTAAAAGGAAAAATTTTAAATACCGAAAAAGCAAAACGTGATAAGATCTTTATGAATGAAGAAATAATGTCTCTAATTAACGCTATGGGTGCTGGTTTAGAAGAGTCATTCAATATTAATAAATTAAGATATCATAAAATTATTATAATGACTGATGCTGACGTTGATGGAGCACACATTAGAACTCTTTTATTAACGTTCTTTTATAGATATTTTAAACCATTAATAGAGTATGGATTTATTTATATTGCCCAACCTCCGCTTTATAAAATTCAACAAAACAAAAATGTTTTATATGCATTCAATGAAAAAGAAAAAGATGAAATATTATCAAACCTAAATCCTAATACAAAAATAACAATACAACGTTATAAAGGGCTTGGTGAAATGGATGCACAACAATTAAAAGAAACAACTATGATGCCTGAAAAAAGAAAAATGTTACAGGTTCAAATAGAAGATGCATACAGGGCAGATAGAATATTCGAAACATTGATGGGTGATAACGTTGAACCAAGAAAAGAATTTATTTCAAACAACGCTAAATACGTTAAAAATATTGATTTATAAGATTATTAAAAAATCAAGCACAAAGCTTGATTTTTTAATAATACTATAATCCCCCGAAGTATGCTATTGCTAATATTATTACTAAAGCTAATAATATTACATAAGCTAATCCGTATAAAATTATTGCTCAGAATGTGTATGCTCATGATGCTTTAACATCTTTTTCAACAACAACTTCTGTTTTTGTTGTTGAAATAGCTTTATTTTCTAAACCTTCAAAAACTAAGAAATGTGAATTACTTCTTGAAGGAGAAGCAAAAATCGCATATTTATAATCATTTTCTTTTACGAATCCTATGTGTTTATTTTCGTATGAAACAAATGATAGTACTTGAGCTAATCTTAAATTTTCTTTTTCATTTAATTCGTAGTAAACAAATTTTGAAGGAACATATTCAACTTCTGATGAACCTTTAATAGATTTAGATAATTTATTAACTGACTGTGATAATGATTTAGCTACTAATTTAAGTAAGTGACGTTCATCATTGTTTTTTAATTCAAGAGATAAGTCTTTCTCGGCCTTTAATACTCTTTCTAACTCAACTTTAATCTCATTAAAATCTTTCTCAGATGTAATCACTTCTTTATCATATTTTGAAGCAATAAGCTCTAATTGTTTTGCATAAATAGCTAAAGCTTCTAATTTTGTATTAGTATTTAATTTATCAAAAAATTCATATTTTACAGTTTCTTCTTTAGCTACAATTACTTCTTTTTTATCTTTGCTTTCTACATAAACTTCTTTAATTACTTCTTTAATTACTTCTTTTTCAATATAAACAGGTACTTCTCTAACTACTTCTTTAACAACTTCAACTTCTTTAACGACTTCAACTTTTTCTGCTTCTTTTGATTGTTCGATAGATTCAGAAACAATTTTCTTTCTTAATGACTCAATTTCTTTAAGTAGAGCTTCTTTATCAGCATTACTATCTTGAAGTTTCAATTTTAGTTCTTCAATTTCTTTTGAGTACTTTCCGCTTGAATCTTTAAGAAGTTCGTCTAATTCACTAATTTCTTGTGTTAATTTTTCAATTTGAATATCTTTTGCAGATTTTCTAACTGGTGGAATAAAGTCATCATTAGCAGGGAAGTATGTTTTGTGGTCTTTTAATATTTTAAAATCAACATTCTCTCTTAAATTATTTACAAATTTAGATGAAGCCTTATCGTCTACAAGATTTGTTTTTGTTGACATAAAAATTTCTTCAGCAACATCTGAATAAACTAATTTACCATCGTATTTTTCAACATCGATTTCGTGCTCGAAAACCATTTTTTCGTTTTGTATAGATAAAATGTGACCACCTCAAATTCTTTTACTTGTTTGAAATTGTGTTCAACATTCGTATCCTAATGATAAAAATCAGTTTAAAGCATCTTTACGTGTTTTAAATATCGCTAATGCTGAAGAAACTTTTGGGTGTTTTAAAGCTCAAGGAAATTCCTTGTTTAAGCTTGGTTTGTATTCACAAAATATACGTTTCATATTTTTCCTTTTTTAATGTTTTGTTTTAATATGTTATCATTTCTATATAACTTGTAAATATTATATAGATAAAAAAATATTTATAAAATATTTAAAATTGTTCTAAAAGTACCTATATATAGACGTAAAAGTATTTTCTTGGTATTTTTTTCATATAATTATTATAAAAATTCATAAAAAAACTTGTTTTTTACTTTTAATACTTGACACAAGCTTTAAAAGTGTTTTTTTAAATAATTTTAAGTAAGATTAAATTTTTAAAGGGAAAATTATAGTAAAATTATATTGCTTATGAAGATCATTTCTAATAATAAAATTGCCCATAAAGATTATGAGGTACTCGAAAAATATGAAGCCGGAATATCATTGGAAGGTTGAGAAGTAAAAAGTTCTAGATCTTCTGGCGTTTCATTAACAAATGCTTTTTGTTCTATATACAAAAATGAATTGTGATTAAAGGAATCTTTTTTTAAACAGTATATGAATGTTAAAGGTGATGAAACAAGAGATAGAAAACTTTTAATGAATAAAAATGAAATTCGTAAGTTAAAATTCAAATTAGAAGCACAACAATTGACTCTAATCCCTTTAAAAATATATTTTAATAACAAATCCTTTATTAAAGTAGAAATTGCTTTAGCTAAAGGATTGAAAAAATATGATAAAAGAGAAAAAATAGCTAAAGAAGAAGTTAGAAAAAAAATTATAAAAACTTTAGCAACATATTAGGGGATATAATGGTTTCGACATGTGTAGGATGCTAAACATGGCAGTAGTGTGGAAGACTATAATTTCTACTAGGCTTTCTTAAACGGAAAATCAAATAAATTTGCATCATTTATGTATGCACAAAACTCAAATCTTGCATTTGCATAATTAATTAGCAACAAGTTGTTTTTATTACATTCCTTAGGTATAAAAACAGGTTTTTAAGGATAGTTATTAAATTTGCGACTTAATAATGAAATTAGCAAAATAATATTAGTTGTTTTTGTTATTTTTAGCTAATATTATTATCAAAATAACATAAACTGTAGAAGTGTTAAGTGATTTTACATGTGGACACGGGTTCGACTCCCGTTATCTCCACCAAAATTTAAGTTTGGTTTATATCAAACTTTTTTTATATTTTTTTTACAAAAAAACATATTCGAAAAAGAATATGTTTTTTTCTTTTTTAACTTGTTTTTTCCTTTATTAATCTTTCAATTTCTGATAGTAAATTAATATTTTCACTTGTGTTTAACTCTTCTTGTGACTCAAGAGAACCTAACTTTTCTTTTAAGGATTGATAGTTAGAATCATTTTCTGTAAAGAATAATCCAAATTTAACATATAATGATTTTAATTTTAGTTTAAGTGAATAATTTGAATTAACATCAGCATCATTTGGGACGTCTAATTCGAATGAAAAATCATTTTTAGTTGTAACTTTAATTTTTCCATCTTTAAATAAGTATTCTAAATCATTAATTTTTGTAGGTAAATCTTGAATAAGTTTAACCGTTTTATCTTCTAAGTTATATGAATAAATTTTTTGTTTACTATTTGAATTCTTTATGATAAAAATAACATTCTTATAACTTATTAGGAGATTCTCTAAATTATCGTTCTCTAAACCTGAAAAGGTTATTTCTTTTAATTCTCTCGCCTTATTCTTCGTTTCTAACGAAACAAGTTTTCCGTTTTTAACAAAGTAAGCATGGCCTTTATAAAAATGATAGTCTGACTCACTTTGAGGATCTATAAAATTGTTAAAAATAGATTCGCTTTCTTCTTTTGAAATATTATTATTGACTTCATTTAATAAACTTGCGTCCAAACCATTAATGTTTGTGTCCCAATTTAAATGCTTTTCGTATTTAAACATTGTTTTAAAATTAGAAATTAATTTTGCACTACCTTGAAAAACAGGTGGATAATCGACATCAACTTTTCCGGGATCTAAGTGTGTTGGGTCAACAATAAATCATTTGCCATCTTCATTTTTGAATGTAAATCAAATATGTTGTTCACCAGTTATTATTCTAAATTCTAATCCTGCAATTGAATATAATATCGCAGCTTGTTCTACATACTCTTTGCAAACACCTCAAAACTTTGTGTATGCATCATTTAAACCTTCTGATTTAAACATGTAATTAAGTTTATCATCTACAAATCTTGTTAACACAAAAACTTTATCATACACGCTCATCCCTTCACTCAATAACAATATTGCTTCATCCACATAGTTTGCCATTGACTTCTTTGATTCATGAGTTAACTTATTTGATGATGCAGAAAAAGTGAAAAGGTTATTGTTTTTTGTGCTAAAATTCACGGTTGCAGCTGACCCTACCGAAAGATATGGGTATTTGTAATATTCCTTAGTAAGGATATCTCAATAAATCTTATAAGCTTCTTCAATTTTTATAGCATTTTCTTTTGTGTTATATTTTTCCATAAAATATTGTCTATTTTTTAAAGACTCTATTTCTTTAATAAGTTCATTTTTTATAGTCAATGAATCTGGAACTGATTCAAAAATTACTGTTGGTTTTTCATTAGAGTCATCATAATTCTTAACTTTTTTATCCACATCGTCAAATAAATTTACTAAACTTTCAAAGTAAGTGCTTTTGTAGTTTTCTTTAGTTACAACATTTATTTTAGATATATATGAATTTATTTTATCTAGTTTTGGCGCTCCTTCAACAAGGAATGATGGCATACCATTTGGTTCAGAATCTTCTTGGAAATAAAATATGTAAGGTATGCTAATTCT
Organism: Mycoplasmopsis canis PG 14; assembly: GCF_001553195.1. Taxonomy (NCBI): domain Bacteria; kingdom Bacillati; phylum Mycoplasmatota; order Mycoplasmoidales; family Metamycoplasmataceae; genus Mycoplasmopsis; species Mycoplasmopsis canis. The sequence goes on from NZ_CP014281.1 coordinate 519,460, forward strand.
TTTTTCTTCAAAATAAATAATTCTACTTTTTATATAATTAAATTTCTCTTGAGCAGCAAGTAGTTCATTGTTACTTCTTAATTCTTGTTCAACACTACTTTTTTTCAAATCTGTCTTAGGCGTAGATTTACCAAACTCATTTTTTGGATTTCCTTTATTTTTAGAGATTGGGCTAGAATCTTTTGGTTTTTCTTCCTTTTTATTAATTTCGCCATTTTTTAATGTGTTATCACTAGATTTGTTTACTTGTGTACCAACACAAGAAACTAATCCGATATTTAATAAGGAAGCGGTAAAAATTATTAAAAGTTTACTTTTAATTTTTTGCATTTCATCTCCTAATATATTTTTTATATATTTAAATTATATTACTAAATGAAAAAAATACCAAAAATGGTATGATTAAGATAATTGTATAAATCTAAAAAAGATATAAATTTTTAAAAAAATATTAAATTTTCTTGTATCAAATCATTTATTACTAAGTTTTGAATTTAACCTAAAAGTTGTATAATTAATGTGCATTGTTAGCTCAGTAGGTAGAGCAGCTGGCTCTTAACCAGCGGGTCGCAGGTTCGATCCCTGTACAATGTACCATTTCACTTTGTGGCCGAGCAAACTATAATTGGTTTGCTTTTATTTTAAAAGTATTTAAAGCACCTTTAGCTCAGTAGGTAGAGCAGTTGACTCGTAATCAACAGGTCGCAGGTTCGATCCCTGTAAGGTGCACCATTTCATTTTAAAAATGATCAAAATATGAAAAATTTTCACAAAAAATTTTTTTTATTAAACTTTTTAACAAAAATATTATAGAATAATAATAAGAAGAACAAATAATTACAACAATTATTGTGTATCTTTTTATTTTTTTATATCAAAGGAGGTTGATTGCAAATATGGAAAATGAAAATTTAAACAAAGACCATGGTTATGAAGAAAATGAAAAAAGTTCTTTTTTAAATAATTCTATTAAGACAACAAAAAATTGTGAAATTGAAGAAGCTATTATGGGTGAAGGGGTTTTTTCACATAAACTTGTTAAGAAAAATACTATTTATCATAGAACTAAGATGTCAAATTTTGGACTTAAATTAAGTTCTCTTTATTCTCAAATGCCAGCGTGAAAATTAGTATTAATTACTGTTATTACTGCTATTTTCTTTGGTGTTATTAGTGTATTTTTTGTTAAAAATGTTGGTATATATAATTTCGGGCTTGCTGCCTTTGGACAAGCACTTGCCCGTTTGGTAGTTGTGTTATTCAAAGAAGGACAAATTGATCCAATATTAAGAAATTTAATTGAGCAATTTATATTTTGAATCGCTTATATAATTTTAAGTATTCCTATTTTTATTTTCGGTTATAAGAAAATAGGTAAAACTTTTAGTAATTTAACAGTTTTATTCTTAGTTGTATCATCTGTTATTTCATTTTCAATAGGTTTAATCCCTGGAGCAAATGATGTTTATCTTATTGGTAATTTTTCAAATAGTGATGTTAAAAATGTTTTACCAGAGTTTAAACAAAAACTGAGTTCTATTATTCCATTATTATGAAAAGATGGTGGTAATATAATTGCATTATTTGTATATGCAATTGTTTATGGATATTTATTAGCATGAATTTTTGCTATCATACAAATTATAGGGGGAACAGCTGGAGTTACAGGTATAATAGGGGAATGGTATGCAAATGAAAAACAAAAATCATTTGGTTCTATCTCTGGTTATATGAATATAATAATTGTTCTTATAGGTGTTGCTGTAGGATCTTGGTTACCAGGTTCATTATTGCTTTCTGAAGCAGGTAAAAATATTGATATTAATAATCCTGCAAATAAAGAGTTATTAGAAATAACAAAAAAAGCTTGATCATTTGAGTTATACTTATCGCCTAATTTTATAGCAACTGTTTTAACAAATGTAGTATATATAATAGCTTTAAATAAACTTTATCCTAAATTCAAACTAGTGAGAGTAGAAATTTTTTCACTAAACAAGTCTAGCGAAATTTCGGAAATTATTACTCACGACAAAAAAATCGTTACAGGTCTAACAGAGTTCCATGCTCATGGTGGGTATTCTAAAGAAAAATTAAATGTAATTACAACAATTACATTATTTAGACAAGTTGATAGAGTAATTAAAGATGTAAGAAAAATAGATCCAGAAGCTTTCATTTCTGTATCAGACGTTACAAGTATTAATGGTTATATTTATTTACCAAAGAACAAATTTTAAAAAAACAACCTTATTAGACTAAAAAGTCTATTATAGGTTGTTTTTTCTTAAAAACTCTTTTTTCAACAAGTTATTCTTGAATTTTCATAACTTGTCTCTATTTTTTATAGCTCAATAAGTTATTTCTAAAACTATAAAAAACAAGAAAATTGGAAGTAACAATGGGAAAATTCTGTTATATAAACCTCTATCTTGATAGAATGATATTTTACTCGTTATTGTTATGGTTGCGAAAACACCATATGATACACCGTTTCTAGATGTATTTTCAAACTCAAAAACTACCAAAGACAAAATATCTTTTAATGCTTCTGGAAGAATTCTTTTTTTGTATATCTGCCACTTTGTTAATCCTAACGAAATATATAATTTCAACTCACTATCAGAATATGAATTAATTTTACTGTTAATATGCTTTGCCAAAGATCTAAAAGCAGCCAAAAATAAAACAATAGTTATAGCAGTTATCCCTTCTAAGAAAGTATTAAATAATAAAAAGTAAACTGAAACTGGTATCGATTTAATAATAACTAATAAACCTTTAAAAAATATTGCAATAAATGATTTAGAAACTTTTTCACTCATTAAAAATGCATATAGTATTGAAAAAAAAGTTGCAAAGTATAAACTTACATATGTCTTCATAAAAATAACAAGATAATCACGGTAATAAAACATAGGATCTTGGCTTATATCTGTAAAGTCAAATATAAAAAAGTTTTGGGTATAATTTTTTAATAATCTTATATTAATAGTTTCTTTTAGTAAATCAACTAAACTTAGTATAAATACAATTGTTATTATTGTTTTTATTATAATCAAAATAATTCTATTTCTATTGTAAATAAAAGTCCTATTGTAATTAATATTCTTGGTTTTCTTGTATATAAATTCTTTTAAGTATTTATTATAAAGAAACATAAATATTTCTATCGAGAATACAACTAAAAATATATAAAACAAACTTATACCTAGATAAACAAAATCATTTCTATTATAATCAATAATAAAACCTATACCAATAATTCCTATAGTACCTAAAACGGAGCTTCAACGTACATTTGATTCATAAGATAAAAGTGAGTTCATTGCATATCTATTTTTGTTTACTAATAAAATATTTTTATAAAAACTCTTAAATTTCCCTTTTCCTAAGTTAACATCTATTCAAAAATATTTAGTATTACTACTCTCAATTATTTCCATAAAGTACTTATGCATTCATAATCATGTACTCCAAAAGAATATTGCAAAAGCTGCTAAAAAAGCTGAAAAAATTGCTTTAAATAAAAGTATAAACATAACGATAGGAAAAGCCCTAAAAAACACCAGTATAAATTTAATTACATAAGTTCTTTTTCTACCTAAATGAATATTTGTTGATGAAAAATAAGAGGTGAAAAAAGCTAAAATTATGCCTAAAACAGTTCCACCGGTAACTGATTTCAGTGTTATTCATAAATACTTCAAGTTCCATAACCAAAGTGATCTTCCAGGTAAATCAGGATGCTCACTTTTAAATTTAAATAAGTCAGATATATAGAAACCAAATCTCCTTAACCCTGATAAATAAATGGGACTAAAAAAATCTAATTCAATCATAAAGAAAAGCAAAATAATTAATGAAACAGAAAACAAAAATATTTTTTTAAAATTTTTCTTTCTTATTTTTTTTGAAAAACTATTTTGATTACTCATAATAATACTTACCTAATTTCTCAATATCAAAATCATTACAATCTACTTCAATAATTTCTGTAGTGCTTGGTTGAAATGCAAATAATCTGTCAAATTTAGAAGTTGCAGATGTTAAGTCATGAATTGCGATTATTATATAAGCATCAATTTTGTATCTATTTAAGATATCAAATATTAATTTTGTATTAACAATATCTAAATTACTAGTAGGTTCATCAGCAAGTATTATCTCAGGTCTATTAAAAAGCATTTGAGCAATACTTAATCTTTGTTTTTGACCAGATGATAAATTAGAAACTTTTTCAAAAGCTAAATCTTCTACTTCAAGTTCCTTTAGAATATTAAAAAGTTCTTGTTTTTGCTCTTTAGTTAAAATTTTAAAAAATTTATAAATGCAATTTTTGTAGTTATTAAAATTATTTAAAACATTTTGATAAAAATCTAAAAATTCAACTAGATTATTTTCTGGTCTTAAATAAAAAATCTTATTTTTGTATTTCTTAGTCTCGTTTTTAGTAAATTTAGAAATATCTTTCCCGTTATAAAGAAAGTCTCCTTTTTTTATAATCGAAAAATCAAAAAAAGACTTTAATAGTGTTGATTTTCCACACCCACTTCTCCCTATTAAACCTGAAAGTTCATTTTTGTTAAATTTAATATTTATTGATTCTGCAATATTTTTATCAGAATACCCTATTGTTACGCCTTTTAATTCCATATTATCCTAATGTATTTTCAATTATTTCAAAAATTTTGTCTTCATCCTCTATAAATTTATAACCATGAAACCCTGCCGCTGGGCCTCATAAATCTTCCTTGTTTTTAGCTAAATCATTTAATGACTCAGAAAATATTTTTATATTTTCTTTACTAATTTTAGAATTGTACAAACCAATATTATATGGTAAGACATCTGTAACGGTTAAGAAAGTAAATTTTTGACCTGGTCTTTCAGTGCTTATTGAGAATGGGTCATTTACAATATCTTTAAATTTAGTTCAAGAATAAAGTCCTTCTGCATCAAAAAATATTTTTTTATCTTTTAAATTGACTTTATTGTTTTTTATAGGTTTTTTATCGCCTTTAAATGGACTTTTTTCCTTGTCGATTAAATCTAAAAATGACACAAATTTATTTCCAAAATGCTTTTTCAACAAAGCTTGAGGCAAGATATATTTACTTCCTGATTCTTTATCTAAACTATGGACATACCCATAACTTAAAAACTTTTCTAAATCTTTTGATTCTCAAGCTTTAATTATATTTTCGGTATCTTCATCATTTGCGATTATAAAAATAATTCCTCTATAAAATTCTGTTAATTTATCAGTGTAAAAATCCTTATATATGTACTCACTATCGCTATATGAATTACCTTTTTCTTTATCGTTTCATTTATCACGAGGAATACGGTCAAATAATTTTTGTTCTTTCTTTGCAATAATTCTTAATGGATCACTTTCTAAACCATGAATGTATTTTTCGGTATTATCATTTGTTCCTTTAAACATTTTCGTTAAAGTTTGAATACCTAATGATATATTTCCTCTTTTTAGTTCCTCTTTTTTTGAAAGAATTTTTCCTGAAGAAGTAAATACTAAGTCCTGTTTGCCTGAAAGTAAATCTGAAACATTTCTTTCATAACTGTCATTATCGCCTTCTACAGTTAATTTTATTACAAAATCACCTCCCTTTTTTCTAATTAGGGTGTTGATTTTATCCTCAAAGACTGGAATTTGATTTTCTTTTAAGTTATTACTTAATTTGACTTTAATAATATTTTTTTGTTCTTTATTTGAACATGAAATTGTTGCTATAGTTGCCATTGATGCACTTGAAACTAACAACATTCCTTTTAAAATTTTTTTTAACATATTTCTCCTTTGTTCGGACAAAAGTTGGAGAAAAAAAGACTCGCTACGCTAGCATTACCTAGATCAGCTGCTAAGAGTATTTCTCAACTATTTTAAGTCATTAAAATAGTACCCCTGTCCATAAAAATAATTATATTATAATTTGCTCGCTTATTAATAAAAAAATAGACATTTTGTCTATTTTTAATCTTGTTCAATAAGTTTTTTTGCTTCTTCTAATTCAACACTAAAGAAATTTGTAACTCCACGTTTTTGCATTGTAGCACCAAATAATGCGTCAACTCTCGTCATTGTTCCTGTTCTGTGTGTAATTACTAAAAATTGTGTTTTTTCCTTAAGTTCTTGAAGGTATTCAGCATATCTAACTACATTTGCCTCATCTAAAGCTGCTTCAACCTCATCAAGAATACATAAAGGAAGTGGTCTAGCTCTTAAGATAGCGAATAATAATGAAATTGCTATTAATGCTTTTTCACCACCTGAAAATAGTTTTAAGTTTTTAACTGTTTTCCCTGGAGGTTGGGCATATATGCTAATTCCGCTTTCTAGAATATTATTTGGATCCACAAATTCCACTTTAGCAGTACCACCACCAAACATTGATGAAAAGACTTTGTGCATTTCTTGATTAACATCGTTAACAATATTAGATAAACGAGTTACTATTTTTTTATCCATTTCATTGATAGCTGCTATACATATATTTTTTGCTTCAATAACTTCATCACGGTTAGAAACGTCTTCAGTATATCTTGCTAATACTTCCTCATATTCTTCTATAGAATCAATATTAACATTACCTAGTTCTGAAATTTCTATTCTTAGATCTCTAACGTTCTCAGCAGCTAATTGTGGAGACATTTCTAATTTAAAATTCTCTTTAGCATATTCTAATGTCATTCCATAATGAGCATTTAGTCTTTCTCTATCTAATTCTAATTCACTTAGCGCTTTTGTTAAAATAGTATTTTTTTCTTTGAATGATGACAATAAACTATTTAACATCTTATTATTTTCGATATTTTTCTTTCTAAGTGATTCAATATCAGCTTCTAAAGAATTTTTCTCATCGATTGCTGTATTAATATTGAAAACTAAAATAGATAGCTCTTTATTTAATTCTGAAATCTGCAACTCGGCATCGTTCAAATTTTTAAATTCATCTGAATTATTTTCTAAATTATTTACAGTGATATTTGCTTTTAATTCATTTGATCTTTTTTCTTCAGAAGCTATTGTTGCATTTAATGATCCTAATTGTACTTCAATATGTTTCTGTGAATTTTCTTCTTTTCTTAATTCATCTTTTTTAATTTCAACTTGAGATCTTAATTTTTCTTTTATTGCAGCAAAACCTGGTAAAAGTTTTTTAAGTTTCTCAATTTTGTCATCCATACCTAAAACATTTTCTGATGATTCAGCAGTACCACCAACCATAACACCACCAACTCTTATAATATCACCTTCCAATGTTACAACCATGTATTTTTTCTCCATAATTGTTGAAATTTCATTTGCTGTTTTTATATCTGAAACAACAATAACATTACCTAATAAAAATTCGCTTAATTTTCTAAAATCATCTTCTACACTTACTAATTCGCTAGCGATACCCACAAAACCAGGGTGATTTCTAATAGCAAATAAATAATCGTCGCGAACAAATTTTGCTTGTATTGTTGATAAAGGTATAAATGTAGCTCTACCACCATTATTCTTTTTAAGGAAATTAATCGCCTTAACAGCTGTATCAGAATGATCGACAACAATATGCTGTGCAGCGTTTTTAAGAATTGTTTCTAGTGCTACTAAGTACTCATTAGGAGTTTTAATTAAATCTGCAACAATTCCTTTAAATCCTTTAAAAATTGTTTTATTATCTAAAATTGTTTTTGTACCAAGAAATAAATTAGTTCTATTTCTTTTAAGATCTGAAAGAATATTTAATTGAATTTTTGCTTGACTTTCATCGTCATTAACTTGTTGTAATTTGATATTTAAAGAATTTATATCATTTGTAATTGTATTGATTTTTTCTTGTGATTCATGCTTATTTTTAAATAACTCATCATATGAAGATTTTAATTGTTTTAAAGTAATTTCTAAACTATTCACTTCTGAAATAATGGCCTTCATTCTTTCTTCATTGCTGATAGAACCACCACCCTCAGCAGTTATGCTTCTTCTTATTCTTAATTCTGCAATCGCTTTTTCAAGTGAATTAATCCTTACTTCAAGAGTTGTTTTCTTACCGCTATTTTCTGCGATTGACTTATTAACTTCCTTCAATAATTCTAACTTGTTATCTATATGAGATTCAATTGTTTGTATATCTTTTTTATATGATTCTTCAGTTTCATTAACACCTTCAAGTTCTTTTGAAAGCTTTTCTTCTAACTCTGAATTTTTATCAATGTTATAAACAAGATATCCAACTTCTATGCTTTTTAACATTTCACTTTTTTCTTTGTATTTGTAAGCTTTTTCGGCTTGTTTTTTTAGTACTTCAAGTCTTTTTTCTAATTCAGTAATTTTTGCATCAACAATTTTTAATGTTTGTTCAGCTGAATCTAATTTTCTTGTAGCTTCCAGTTTTCTAAATTTATATTTTGAAACTCCTGCAGCCTCTTCAAAAATCATTCTTCTATCTTCATCCGAAGATTGAGCGATATCAGAAACAGTCCCTTGAGAAATTATAGCTAAAGAACTTTTACCAATACCAGTTTCCATAGCAATGGTTTTTATATCTTTGTGTCTTGATTTTTCTCCATTAATAAAGTAATCATTTATACCTTTTCCACGCTCTAGTACACGTGAAATAGAAATGTAATCTGCATCAATAGAACTCAATCTATCTCTATTATCAAATGTTAAAGTTACTTGTGCTCTATTCATAGGTTGAACAGTTTTTGAACCTGCGAAAATAACATCTTCCATAGAATCACCACGTAATTCTTTTGAACTTTGTTCACCTAAAACTCATCTAATAGCATCATTAATGTTACTTTTACCTGAGCCATTTGGCCCAACGATACCAGCTACTCCACCATTAAAACGTAAGACAACTGGATCAGCAAACGATTTAAAACCATGTGCTTCTAATTTAATTAATTTCATTTTTTAACCCCTTATTTTAATTTTTTTAAAGCATTTTTAGCAGCATTTGTTTCTGCTTCTTTTTTTGAAGAACCTTGCCCTACACCATAAACAATTTTATCGTGAACAGCTTTAGCTTCAAAAAGCTTATTCCCTTTTTCTTCTACAATATATGATATATTTTCTCTACTAAAACTCTGAAAATGCTCTTGAAGCTCCGTTTTAGGATCTTTGATATCTGTGATAAAAAGATCGTTATTTTCATTTATTTTAGATAATAAATGTTCCTCAATAAATTTTTTAACCTTAATTAATCCTTGATCAACAAAAATTGCACCAATCATTGCTTCAAAAATATCCGCTTGTACTTTAGTTGATTCTATGACCTCTTCATGCATTTGTCCAGGCCCGGTTCTTAGTAATTTTAAAAGACCTATTTTCTTGCTAATTTCAGACAATGTTTCTGTTTGAACAATAGAAGATCTATACCTAGTTAATTCACCTTGAGAACTTTCTTTATTTTTATAAAAAATATAAGATGAAACTACAAAATCTAAAATTGAGTCGCCTAAAAATTCTAATTTCTCATAGTTAAATGTTTTACCTTCATGACCATTAAATGATTTATGAGTTGTCGCTTGATAAAAAACATCTAAGTTATTTGGTTCTATATTTTCTTTTTCTAAAAATTTTATTACATTATTTGAATAACTAGACATTTTTAACTTTATTCAACTCAGAAATTAAGTTTTTATCAATGGCATCATACATTTGTGTTAAAGCACTATAAATTGCTTTTTGATCACTAGAACCATGTATTTTTAATGCAAGACTCTTTACACCGATCACTCAAGCGGCTCCTATATTTCTATAATCTAATTTTTTCATGATGTCAATGAACACAGGTTTAAGCAGTAAAAGACCAATTTTAGTCTTTAACTTTTTAAGTGCAGATTCTTTTATAGAATCCTTGAATGAAAGAACAGCGCCTTCATAACTCTTAAGAATTAAATTTCCTCCATAACCATCAATAATAGCTACATCAAATTCGCCTTTAAGTAAATTTCTAGACTCTGAAAATCCAATGTAATTTAATGAAGAATCATTTTTAATTAATGAAGCTGCTTCTTTAACATATTCAAAACCTTTATACTCTTCAGTGCCTATATTCAATAGTGTTAAATTAGGATTTTTGATATTAAACATGGTTGATGAAAACACACTAGCAAGCTTGGCTCATTCATGTAAATTTTCAGGTTTAACTTCTAAATTAGCTCCAACATCCGTTAATAATAATTTTCTTCCATTTAAAGCGGTTATAATAGGCATAAAAGCAGGTCTCGAAATTCCTTCTATTCTACCTGATTTAAATGTTAATGAAGAAATATAACTACCACTATCTCCGCCGGAAATTACTCCATCAAATTTTCCTTCAACTACACCTGTTATAGCTTCATTCATTGAAGTGTTTTCTTTTAATGACATTCTTATATTTTTTGGATCGGTAAATTTTAAATTATTATTAACTAATATTAAGTTTTTTAAATCTTCTTTAGTCTTTATGTATTGGGTATTACCAATTAAAGTAATTTCTAAGTCACTATGCTTTTTTAAGAATTCATAAGATGCATCATAAAATACTTGTTCACCTAAGTCTAAACCGTTTATATCCAAAACAATTCTCTTCATATTATTCAACCCCTATTAAATAATGGTAATTAGGTTGATTACCTTCATTTATTTCAATTTCAATCTCATAGTTAGCATCGATATAATTTGATAATTCCTCCGCTATACTTAAACTTCCTTCATCACCGTAGTATATGCTTACTATTTCACTTGAACCTTTAATCATTTTTTTAATCAAAGTCTTTAGGGCTTGACTAGCCGTTTTTGAAGATGCAATTATTTTCCCGTTATGTATAGATAAGAAATCTCCATTATTAATTTCTACACCATTCAACTTAGTCTGCCTAATTGCTTTCGTAACTTCTCCAGTTTGAACATTTTCAATAGAATCGTTCATTATTTCTAAATTATCATCAGGGTCTAAGTCAGGACTGAAGTTTATTATCGCTGTAAGTCCTTGTATCTGAGTTTTTGTTGGTAAAACAATAACATTCTTATCTTGAATTACTTGTGCAGCTTGTTGCGCAACCAAAATAACATTTGAACTATTAGGTAAAATAAATACATTATCAGCATTAACAGATTGTATAGCGTTAATAATATCTTGTGCAGATGGATTTTGAGTCTCCCCTGATTCTACAACATAACTAGCACCAAGTTCTTTCATCTTTTCAATGATTCCGCTACCTAAATTACATGAAACTACTGCACACTTAACTCTATCTTCTTGCTTTTGTGCTTCAGTAAATTTTTCAGAATTAGCCTTCGAATTGTTTGCTTGTAATGTCATATTTTCAGATTTTATCTTAATAAATTCTCCATAATGTTGTGCAATATTTAAGAATTCTCCAGGTCTTAATGTATGACCATGAACTTTTAAAATATTATCATCACTAACTACAACTAAAGAATTTGCTTTCTTTTCAATTTTTTTTATGAATGACTCTTTATCAAATTTATCAGGTTCACTTAGATCTATTAAAACTTCTGTGCAATAACCAAATTCTCCTTCATAAACTTCCATATCACTAACAAATACAGAAACATCTTCTGTTGCATTTGTAATTTCAACAGGTCTTCCATTTAAGAATTCATTAATACCTCAAAAGATTTTATATAAACCTTCTCCACCGGAATCTGTTACACCAACTTCTCTTAAAGTTTTTAATTTATTAGGAGTTTCATCACAACTTCTTCTGCAATGTTCTAATAATCTACCTCAAACTTCCTTTAATGAAGTTGATGTTTCATCAGCTTTTTCAAATTCTTTAACAATTTGTTCAGTAGTTTCTCTAATAACGGTAAGAATTGTTCCTTCAACTGGTTTAAAAACTGATTTATAAGCTCTATCTACAGCAGATTTTAAAGCATTTAAAAAATCATTTAAATCAAGATCAACCTTACCTTCACACCCCAAAGAAAATCCTTTAAAAATTTGACTTAAAATAACACCGGAATTCCCTCTAGCTTCATAAATCATGCTAGTTGATATTGTTTTTGAAACATCAGCTATTGTAGCATCTTTGCTAACTTGTAACATCTTTGGCACTATTGAAATTGCTGTTGATGACATGTTAGTACCTGTATCTCCGTCAGGAACAGGGAAAACATTTAACGCATCAATCCTGTCTTTGGAATTTCTTAATGCATTAGCACCGGAAATCATTGCCTTAGCAAAGGTTAAACCATCTATAAATACTTTTCTAGCCATTAACGACTCCTTTCACGATAATAGTTAAATTGTTAAGTTTAATTTTTTTTCTTTTAAACTCATAAAATAGTTTTTTATAAAGTTCAGTATTAAGATCCTTGACTCTTATGTCTTCTAAAACAGAAATTGCAATTTGAAAATTTCACCCACTACTAGTTTCGTTCGCAATAACCATTTCCTCTAAAGAAATGTTCTCATCATCTTCTGAAATTGTTAAAATTGAATCAACATAAGACAAACGATGCAATTTTTTTATTCCAGGAGTGGAAGTAATTATTTTTATAAAAATTTCCTTAGTTTCATTTACGTTCATAATAACCTCTTTATATAATATTTATGAGGTATAAAAATATATTTTAATACCTAATATAATATAGTAATTATATTATAAGGTATAATGTAGTTTTTTAAAGCAATAAAAAGTTGTGAATTAGGAGGAAAAATGTCTACTAGAATATCAAAGGCTATTGTTTTGGATATTAAACTAAATGATGATAGCAATCATATTGTAACTTTTTTTACAAGTGATGGGGTTTTAAGACTTTTAGCAACAGGTATACATAAAATTAACTCTAAAAATAAGAATAATTTGCACTTGGGATCAATTGTTGAAATAGAGTTTTTTTCTGCGAGGCTAAAAAATAAAGTTGGTAGATTAAAAACCGTTAATATAGAAAAAATTTTTGATCTAACTAACGTTTCAAAAATTTATTTTTTTAGCAGAATCAAAAAATTATTTTTAAATATTAAAGAACCAAATCATCTTTTTGAGCTATATTTAAGAGTTTTTGATTTTATTAATAAAGAATACTACAACAAATTATTAACTTTTTTTTATGCACAAAGCTTGTTTTACTTCGGGATTAATCCTAGTTATGATTCATGTAGATTGTGTAACTCAAAAAGTAATTTAATTAATTTCCATTTAGAAAAAGGCGGTTTCATTTGCAATAGACATGGAGACGAAATCACTCATGAAAGTATAGAGTATTTAAATGCGATTTGAGCATCATTTCATAGTTTTAAAAAATATTTAATAATCACAGACTTTAACTTGGATTACAATATAAGAGCAAAATATATTAACATAATAAAAGAAGCCGGATATTATATCTAGCTTCTTTTATTTAGTTTTTATAATGTTTTTTTGTTTTATTAAAATTTCTCAAAGAGTTAATCATATCCGTTTCTTCACATAAACTATTATTTTTAATACTTCTATAAGCTTCGAATTTATTGTCTGTGATTAATTTATCTTTGTGCATAATTTCAAGATAATAATCAATTATTCCATCATTAAAAAAATATTCATTTGTGCTATATAGATCAACAATGTTTTTTACTTCATTGAGAATTTTAGATTTCATAATAGGTGTGTAATCATACCTTTTAGAATTTTCATTAAACTCTTCTTTATCAACAATCTGTAATTCTTTCGTAGGATAACTTTTTAAATCCAAATCATAGTCAATAAATTTAATTGTATTATCCTCAAAAATAGGCGCAGATGCTAAATTAGTATAATAAGATTTGCCAAGACCCACTTTAAACATTACTATCGTATTATAAAAAGCTTTTTTAGGAATAAATCATAATGCATCATCTTTATAAGATCAACCTTTTCGACTTTTCAATGTTTCTATAACACGCGTGCCTTTTAACGATAAAACAATATGTCTTTTGTTATGGAAAATAATTTTTGCATTTGTTCATTGACGATATAAAAAGCCATCATGTTTATATGCTTGAACATTTATCATTTTACCAACTTTTATTTCACTAAAATCTCACTCCATATTAAATTTCCTTTATAACTACTTCATTTTCATTTTTTTCTTTTTCAACAAGGAATTTTTTGAATTTAAAGTCAGAAATATTGCTAGATCTTGCTGATGAAACTGCTCTTTGTGTTGGTAATGTAACATCAATTTTAACTAATTCATCTTCTGTTGCTGAATTATCATTATTTTTGTCCCGTCAAAAGTGAACTGTTACTTTTTTACCTTTAACTTCCATAAATTTATTTGTTATGTAATTTAAATAATTAGACTCGTATCCAGCATCCTTTGGATAAATTCTATTTTTGATTTGTTTTTCTCTTTCGTCAGTAACTGTAAATTTATTATTGCTATCTAGTCCGTATAATTTAGCACCTTCATCATAGTTTTTGTGACCAAAAAAATTAAAAATATTTGAATATTCAAATTTTGATCAATCGTAAATTCCTGACTCATTTTTTAAAACTATCCCATCAATTTTTCCTTTTGATCCATCATTAGTTATTACTTCATTTGGTATAAATCCTGAAAACTTAATTTTTGAAACTTTACTTCTATCTATTGAAACATTTTTTCTATCTTCAGAGGTAAATGAATTTTCGTAATATATTTGACTTATCGTTTTACCATAACCCATTGTTTCTAGGAAATATTTATAAAATTCCACTGATCTAGATTTTGTTTTTTCTTGAGGTAATTCTTTTGTCGAAACTTCCGTTCTATAGAATGGGGTAGGATTACCAAATCTATCCAAAATAGTGTAATTCTTAACTTCTGACTCGTATCTAAATCCGCTAATATCAAAAACCGAATTCGGAAAGACTGTTGCATTGAATTTTGGTGTACCATCATATGGGTTATTTCCTACTCCATCTTGGAATCAATATTGTCTCCTGTGTGAATCAAAATTATTTAAATAAGTTTTCGATCAATCTTCAGCGTTACCTGAAGGTGAAAAAATACGCACTTCTTGACCGTCTTTATTTTTAATAAAATACCTTGTTCCGAATCAATTTATTGTAGGTTTCTTGTGTTTTTCATTCTCGTATGATTGATTTTCATCATTAATTGAAAAATAAGATTCAAAAGCATACTTAGTATATTCTCTAGGTACTAATTCCGTTAATGAAAAAGAGTACTTTAATCTTGGTTTTGTAACGGTAAATGATCCACTTGGAGATATACCCATTTCTAATGCTGGGGATGGATTTCCAACTAAATAGTCAGGTGTTTTAAATTCATTTGATAACCTTCATATGTCGTTTAAAGTTAAATTATTATAAAGTAGTTTATTTTTATCATAAACACCAAGTGCGGATAGTGATTTTTTATCGATGTAAGCCTTTTTATTAACGTCAAAATTTAAAACTTTATAAAAATTGCTGGCAAAATATGAATTTCAAAATTGACGTGATCCATGAGCATGATCAGAATTAGTTTGATTTGTTGAAGGAGCATAAAAAATTTCTGTTGTGGATCTTTTTTCTATATTTCTAGCAGACTCATCACTGACGTTTGCTTTAGGGTCCTCAATTAAACCTGTTTCCGCGTATGTAGTTGCTCAATGATGCATATATTCATGAAATATTGTGGGCATCATACCCCCAATTATTTCATACATTGAAAAGCCTTTTTCCATAAATGTAGAACCATTTATAAACATTCTTCTGCTTTCTGGCATATAAAGTCCATTAGCTTTTTCATTTATTACAGCAAAATCATTAATATTTATAGACTTTAAATCTCTAACTTCGAAGCCAAACGGAACTTTTCTTTTAAACTCTTGAATAAGCATTAAAAGACCTAATCTACCTAAAAGATATCTTTTATTACCATTTTCATCTGTGTGATAGCTAAAATCTCTAAATATAATACCTGTTTCCGTGTCTTGATATTCAATAAATACCTTTTTATCACTATCTCTTGTTTTTTCTATAATTTGATTAACATCTTTTCTTATGACAGAATTAAATTTCTCTAATGATGCTTTTTTCTCTTCTTCTGATAGACCATCAGTTAAAAATAATTCATTTTCAGTAATTGGTAAAATATCATTTAGAGTTAATTTTTCTTGCTCAATTGGAGGCTTAGGTTGAACAACAAAAGGCGGGGTTTTATCTCTTTCTGGATCATCAATTTCAGGTCCTGATATTGCTGAAATTCCATCAAATAAATTATTAAAAATACTACATGATGATGCAAAACTTGTTATTGATAATAATGAAAATAACCCAATACTTTTAACTATTTTCTTAAATTTCATTTTCCCTCTTTTCTATAATATAAAATTTTACTATATTAAAAAAAATTAGTTTAATAAATTAAGAATAAAAAAATAATGCAGTTTAAACTGCATTAAAATTAGAATTTTTTCATTAAGTTTTCAAATTCTTCTAAACGGGTTTTTGCATATTCTTGAGGGTTAACGCCAGCAAAATTAGGCATTTTTGTTCCATTAATTTCAATAAAATTAATTGATTTTGCACCAACAAACTTGAATACTTGTTCTAATCATTGTACTTGTAATGATTTAGTACCTTCTGCTTGAGGACCACCTTGTGAGGTTATTAAAATAACATTAAGATTATTTAATAAACCAACTGGATTTCCATCTTTTGACATTTTGTATGAAAATGTTTTATCAGCTACAGCAATACCATCAATAAAGTTTTTAACAACTGAAGGAACTGTAAAGTTAATCATTGTTGAAGATAAAACTAAAACATCAACTTCCTTTAATTTGTTAATTCACTTATCGCTATTAACCTCACCTCAGTAAGCTGGAAAAGTATTTTTGCATAATGTTAATTTACCAAACTCTGTATCATTTAAGTCGATTCTTTCAGGTTTGTTTAAAGATGAATGAAATTCATTCATAAGTGATGTAGAAAATGATGCTGTATTATTACTAAAACTGCTCCATCTAAAAATAATACTTTTTTACTCATATTTGACCTTTCTTTGTTTTTATGAATTAAATTATGCAAAAATTATAATATTAAAAATGATTTTTTTAAAAAAATATTAAAAAATTATTAAAAATGCTGATTTTTTTAATTTTTTTAAAAATAATTGAGAAAACATAAAAAAATAAATATGAAAAAAATGTGAAAAAGAAAAATAAAATTAGTCAAGTTTTTGTACACTTTATAGCATAAAAATATCTAAATGTTATAATATAAATATATACGGAGGTAGTTTATGTACAAATACAAAGCTAAATTATTATCAAATAGCGAGATTATCGCAAAAGCTAACACTTTAGAAGAGTTAGAAGGATTAATAAAAGGATTCCGTCGTGGACAAAAACACGGTGTTCATACTCAAGGAAATGAAAAAATTGAAATTATTCATATCGAAAGAGATCACTTGAGAGGTGAGCATCACTCCAAAGAAGTATTAATTAAAGTTGTGTAACTAAAAAAACCAAGATTTATTAGCATTTTCTTGGTTTTTTTATAAAATTTATTTAAAGATATTTATATTTTTAATTAATTAAAAAATATATCTTTTTTAAGAATTTAAAAAGAGTCAAAAAGGAATTTATTATGAAAAAAGTTTTAGTAATCAATGCAGGAAGCAGCTCAATTAAAATGAGTCTATTTACAAAAGATAATTTTGATTTAATAGCAAGTGGAATTGCAGAAAGAATAACATTATCTGAAGGTAATCTAAGTATTAAATTTAATGATAAAAAATACGAAAAAGTATTGCCTTTACCAACGCATGAAGAAGCTGTGAAAGAAATGTATAATCTTATGGTTGAAATTAATTTATTGAAATCAAAAGAAGAAATCGAAAATATTGGATTTAGAATTGTTCAAGGTGCAGACTATATTAAATCAACCTCAAAAATTGACGATAGCGTTATAGAAATAATTGATAAATGTTCAATTTATGCCCCATTACACAATCCTGGAGCATTGCAATCTATTCTAGGTTTTAAGAAAGTATTTCCAAATGCTAGATTATCAGCTGACTTTGATACAGCTTTCCATACAACGATCGAAAAAGTAAATTATACATATGCAATTAATAAAGATTTAACTAAAGAACTAAATATTAAAAAGTTTGGTGCACACGGAATTAGTCATCAATTCATAACCGAAAAACTACAAGAAATTACCAATAAACAAAAAGTGACATTTGTAAATTTACACTTAGGAAACGGCGGAAGTCTATGCGCTATTAAAGATTCAAAATCAATTGATACAACAATGGGATTAACACCTCTTGCTGGTATAATGATGGGAACTAGAAGTGGAGATATTGATCCATCAATACACCAATTTGTTATGAAGTCTAAAAATATTAACATTGACGAATTTACAGACCTATTAAATAAAAAGAGTGGTTTATTAGGTGTATCAGGTGTATCTAGTGATATGAGAGATATAAGAAAAGCTGCTGAAGAAGGTAATCAAGATGCAATTTTTGCATTGGATCTTTATGCTCAAAAAATAGCTGATTATACTGCTCTTTATTTTAATAAAGTTGGCGGAAAGATTGACGCAATCGTTTTCACAGCAGGAATTGGAGAGAATGTTCCTTTAATAAGAGAAAAAATTGTAAATAAATTACATTTTAGAAACATTAAGATTGATCAAAATATAAATTTAGGCCCAATAGCTGAATATCAATTAATTTCGACTCCTGATAGTGAAATTCCTGTTTATGTTATTAGGACTAATGAGGAATTAGTTATTGCAAGAAATTCCGTAAATATTTATAAAAAGTAATGCAAAAGGTAAAAAAAGCAATTTATCCAGGATCTTTTAACCCTTTCCATTCAGGACACAAAGAGGTGTTAAAGAAAGCTCTAAAAATATTTGATGAGATATATATTCTTGTTGCTCAAAATCCGGATAAAGAGAAAAATGATATAAAACAAAACATTAAAAATATTAAGCTACAAATCAATGAATTACAAAATGTTTTCATAATTGAAAACCACAAAAATAAACTAACTGCAGACATAGCTAAAGAAATGAACATTAATTTTTTGATTAGATCAGCCAGAAATAATGCAGATTATAGTTACGAGTTTCAATTAGCTAGTATAAATAAAAGTATTAATAACAAACTTGAAACTATTTTAATTATTCCTGATAATCAATTTTTGAAATACTCATCAACCGAAATTAGAAAAATAAAGGAGAAAAATGTTTAAATTTGTTAAATCAGCAACAAACGAATCCAATTGATACAACCACCCTAATTATGAGGTTGCATTTTGAGGGAGATCTAATGTTGGCAAGAGTAGCTTAATTAATTCTATTGTTTCTAATAAGAAAATGGCTAGAGTTTCAAAAACTCCAGGTAGAACTCAATTAATAAATTATTTCGAAAACGAGAACGGTGCTGTATTAGTTGACTTACCAGGTTACGGTTACGCAAGGGTTTCTATAGAGCAATCAAAAAAAATGATGTTAATGGTTGAAAACTATTTAGAAAATAGGAAAAATTTAAAATGCCTTTATCTTTTAATTGATTCTAGGCACGGCGTAACTAAAAATGATCACATAGTTATAGAATATTTACTTAGTATAGAAATTCCTTTTATTATTGTATATACAAAAGCAGATAAATTAAAACAAAAAGATAGAGCAAATTTATTGAAATCAATCAAACAATCTCAGGAAAACTATGGATTTTTAAAATATTTTGTCGTATCATCCGAAAATTTTTCGGGTATAAATGAGCTAATTATTAATATTAACGAGAATTTCGAAGGGAGCGAAAATGAAAAATAAAATAATCAAATTTGGTTTTCTTATTTTATTAACCTCATTCATATCTGCCTCAATTATTGGTGGATTGGTTATTTCTAAAAAGAATATCGACAAGAAGGTTGTAGGTACCGAAAATAACAATAATAAGTTAGAAGAAAAAAAGAATAATTATATTGAGAAAGATGAAATAAGTCAGTTCAAATTAGAAACTGGTAAATTAGATAAAAAAGAAGTATTTGCAAGTAAGTACGCAAATAACCCTACATTTATAAAATCTTCTTTTAATACACCACGTGGTGATTCATCTTTTTGAAAAAACCAATTAATTTTTTCTAGAATTTTGCAACAGAATGAGTTAAATAAAGACAAATTGTTTGGTCTAAATCATCCAAAAAATATTATTCTTAATAAATTCACTGATAAATTCAAAATTTCATTTAATTCTTACGCAAATGATCTTGAGGGAATTTTATACTTAAAGGTAACTTTTACTCCTAAAGATTCAACAAAGCTTAGTGATCAATTTGAGCATATTTTTAGTTTAAACGGATTTAAAAAATACAATGAAAACGATTTTAGCGAAGGAATGTTTATTAAAAATATAAATATAAATAAAGAAAATATTAAACAATTTAATAATTTTAATGCATTTATAGATGAATATAATAAAGCAAATAGTCAAGGAGAAGAGAAAAAAAGCGAATTTATAAATAAAATGTTTTCTTCTTTTGATTCTTCTCCAACCGCTTCTTTAGATTCAAAAAGTATCAATTTAGAGTTTGATAAAGCAAATAATAAAATTATATTTAAGTCAATATTAAAAGCGCTAATAAATGCTTCAACAGAAAAGGATTTGAACAAAATTATTTCTAAAGAAACTAGTATAGAAGCTAAATTTGAAATTACTTATCCTTCTAATAATTCTTAAATTAAATAAAAAAATATCCGAACTCGGATATTTTTTCAATATGGTTTTTATACTTTAACTAGTGAAATAATTTCGATATTTTTACCGATCAATTCTCTGCCCTTTAGTTCTGAAAGTTCTAATAAAACTATTACCTTTGTAACTTCAACTCCTTGTGATTCCAAGAGTTTAATTATAGCCTTTGTTGTTCCTCCAGTAGCTAAAACATCATCAACAATAACTGCTTTTTGTCCTGTTTTAACAAATCCTTTTTGAATTTCAAGAATATTAGAACCATATTCTAAATCATATGACATAGAAATAACTTCTCCAGGTAATTTATGAGGTTTTCTTACCATGATAAAGGGTTTTTTCAAGAAAGCTGCTGCTGGAGTCCCAAATAGGAATCCTCTTGCATCAGGACCAACTATAATATCCGCATCTTTTGCGTTATCGACAATTTTATTTATTGTATAATTCAATGCCTCACCATTAGCAAGTAAAGGGGAAATATCCTTAAAAATTATTCCTTTTTTTGGAAAGTCCTTTACATCTCTTATTAATTTGCTTATATCCATCATTAACTGTCCTTAATTTATTCTTACATTTTCATAAAATTCTATAACATCATCTTCTTCAATGTCATTAAAGTCTTTAATGTGTGTTCCAAAATCTTTACCTTTAACAACCTCTTTAACATCATTAAGTTCTCTACGCAAACTATCAATTAATCCTTCATGAATTAATTTACCTCGTCTATATACTTTTACTTTTGCACCAGATTTTGCAACACCAGAATCCATTAAACAACCAGCAATCTTTCCCACTTTTGAGTAGAAAAATACTTTAATAATGTGTGCATCTCCTGTTTTTCTTTCTTCATAAATAGGAGCTTTTTCACCGTCTAAAAAGTTTTGACAATCCTCAATAATCTTATATATAACATCATGTTCAATTAAGCTGATTCCTTGAGATGAAGCATTTTGTTTTATTGCTGCAGGAGTTTTTATATTAAATACAAAAATAATTGCGTTTGAAGCCTGTGCAAGCAAGATATCATTACCATTAACTTGTCCTGCGCTTGCAGAAATAACTTTTATTATCGCATCAGAATTTTCTAAACCGTTAATTTGCCCCTTAATTGCTTCGCTAGTTCCATGCACATCACTTTTAACTATTACGTTGATAACCTTCTTGCCATCTGCATTTAAAGCTGTTAATGATTTATCATGCAATAAATTCATTTTATCAGATACAGCTTTTTCATTTGCGAGTTTTTTAGCAAATTTTTCATCATTGAAACCAACAAACTTATCTCCAGCATCAGGAGCATAGTTTAACCCTGTAATAATAGCTGGTGAACCAGGAATAACTTTATCAATTGGATTTCCTTGTGAATCGGTTAAAGTTCTGATTCTTCCGTATTTTGAACCTGCAACTATAAAATCACCTTTCATTAATGTTCCGTTTTCAACAATAACCGTTGAAACTGCACCTGCACCTTTATCGATTCTAGATTCTATAATGGTACCAATAGGATATCTATTAGGGTTAGCTTTTAAATCCATTAATTCAGCTAAAAGAGTAATTGAGTCAAATAAATCTGTTATTCCTTGACCATTAATTGCTGAACCATAAACAATTTGTGTGTCACCACCGTATTCTTCGATAACCACTTCTGATTCGGCTAATTCACCTTTTAATCTGTCTAAATCTTTGTTTGGTTTATCCATTTTATTTACAAATACAATAAGTGGAACATTAGCCGCTTTTGCATGAATAATAGCCTCTTTTGTTTGTGGCATAACACCATCATCTGCAGCAACTACTAATATTATAATGTCTGTAACTTTTGCACCTCTAGCACGCATTTTTGTAAATGCTTCATGACCAGGGGTATCTAAAAATGTTATTTTACTATTTTTATGAGATATTTGATAAGCACCTGTGTGTTGTGTAATACCACTTGATTCAGTTGAAACAATATTTGAATTTCTTATTTTGTCAATTAATGTTGTTTTACCATGGTCAACGTGTCCCATTACTGCTATTATAGGATATCTTTTAACCAAGTCTTTTTCATTATCTTCAAAGTAAACTTCGTCCAAGAAATTTGAACCATCTACGTTTGTTTCTTTTTTAAAATCGTACCCATTCTCAATGCATAATTCAGCAATTTCTTCCTCATCAAGAATGTGGTTTAAATTATACATTTTTCCTTTTAAGAAAAATTTCTTAATTATATCATTGGCATTAATTTTTGTTAATTGTGAAAAATCGCTAATAGACATTTTTCCAGTAAAAACAAAAATACCATCTTTTAATTCTGTTTTTGTAGTTTGTAATTGATCTTTTATATCTTGAACATTACTTATTCTTGAATTTTTTTTGCTCATAAATACTCCTTTAGTTCTTTATCAAGTTTTTCATAAGTTTCAGAACTAACATTAGTTCTAAAGGCCCTATTTAAAGCTCTAATTTTTATTAACTTTAACCAATTTTCTTCGCTAGGTATAAAGTAAGCGCCTCTGCCTTTTTTATTTTTATCTCAATCAATAGATACTGAATTATTGTCTTTTTTAAAGTCAAATCTTATCAAAAAAGATACATCGATTATTTCATTAGTTACTATACATTTTCTTTTTAAATTATTTTCAATCTTCATCGTCAAAATTACTTAAATCAATATTTTCATCAAGTCCATAACTAGCAAGGTCTGTATCAACTTTGAAATCTTTAATTTTTTTGTATTCTTTTACAATATTTTTTTCTTCAGATTTAGAAACAGATTTTTTGTCTGAGCTAATTTCATCTACTTTATTATTATCAACAACTTCATCCTCGAACTCTTCGCCTTCAGCTGCGAATTCAGGATCTCAAACATAATTTCAACTATCTTCAGAATTATCTTTATCATCATAGTAACTTACTTCATTCAAGTTTGTATCATTTTCTGATAATTCATTGTTGAATTTATCAAACATATTATTGATTTCCTCTGATTTTATGAATGATGAGCCCTTAGAATTTGGTTTAGCAGCAGATTTTTGAGATTTAATTAATTCTTGAGCAGCTTGGTCCTTTGCTATAAATGTTTCTAAATCATCATTAAAGTTGCTTAATGCAATTTCTAATTCCTTAGAATCTAAAAACTTGGCTGTATGAGATTTTTTATTTGATTTTGTTTGTGTCTTTTTAAATAAACTTTTTTCAAATAAAGGATTTTCATTTAAATCAGAAAGATTTTGTTTATTATAAGGTAATTTTCTTTCATTAGCCTTATCTAAGCTCAGAACTTCAATTTTAATTTGAGTAAGCTTAGATGCTAACTCAACGTTAATACCTGATTTACCGATAGCTTTTGTTACTTCATCATTTTTTACAATAACGAATGCCTTTTCAAAATTTTTAGTAACCAAAACATCAATAGGTTTAATTGGTGAAATAGCGTTTTTAATAAACTCTTTTTTATTATCTGAATATCTTATAATATCAAGTGATTCGCCCACTTTATGTGAAGCAGCAAGAATACGTTTAGCTCCTTCACCAAAAATAGAACCTATAATATCAAATTGAAATTCTCTATTAGGATTAGTTCTAACAGCAACTTTAGTTCTATTACCAGCATCTCTTTCTATTTTTACTATTTCAATATCGCCATTTTCTATTTCGAAAATTTCCTCTTTTAGAGCTTTTTCAACTTCCTTAGGATCAATCATTGTGACCTCAAGCGGAGAAGCTGTCTTTTCAAGATTAATTTTTTCAAGTGTTACCTTTATTTTTGAACCTGGGTTTAACTTTTTGTTTTTATTCGCTTTATTTTTAGGGAGTAAAGCTCTAAAATGATCTCCGTCGTAATGAATCTCGATGTCATATTCATGCCTTAAAGCTGTGTTAACTTCTGCATCAAAAGATTGACCTATTTTGTCTACAAAAATACTTTGAACTCTTTGTTGCTCAGCGTTTTTAATTTCTAACTTGAATCCGTTTAAAATGGCCGCTTTTGATCTTTGGGGTAGATCATTGAAAATAAATTCAATTTCAATATCATCACCGTCTTCATATTTACTTTGCAATTCGTGAGGTAGCTCAGAAATTCTTGAATAAATAAATTTTTGTATTTCTGAATCTGAACTTTCTTCAAGAATCATATTTGCGGTTTCGTCCGAAATTGCTTGACCTTTAATGTTTATAATTTTAGCCATCTTGTTAACTTCATCAATTTCAATTTTAATCACAGCTTCTGGGTCAAATGACTTATTAACAACTTTTTGAATTTCACTTCTAAATATCTCTTTAATTGTTTCTAATGAAAGTTTTTTAGTTTCAGCATATCCATTTAAAACTTCGTAAAAACTAATTTGTTCATTTACTAAAAAATTAACAACTTTTGTTTCTTCTTTTTTTCTCATTTTATTTCCTTCTTAAAATTTTATGTATTTTTCGATCTTTTGAATTGCATTTTTTTTTAATGAAATTTTTCTTATATTACCTTTTTTATTTCATTGAACTTTTATTTCTTCTTCATTTGTATCTAGCAATTTTGCAATAATGCTTTCATTTCCTTCAAAACTTTTTGCAAAAAATATTTTCAAATCTTTACCTATGTAGTTGCTAATATTTTGAATAGATATTTCAATATCTTCTCCTTTTGATAAAACTTCTAAAAAATATTCATCCGAAAATCAATCTTGCGAATCTAAAAATTCACTAATTTCTTTTGATATTTCTTCAACTTTCTTTAAATCCGTAAAATCAACCACTACCTCTAACGTTTTTCCAAAAGTATTTGTTTGCTTTGCGGATAATATTAAGTCACCAAATTTATCAGATAACATTTTTTTATAATCCATGTAAAACTCCTTAAAAATAGCAAAGAGTTGCACGTGGCAACTCCTCTTTATGATTCGTATATTTAAATTATACACTAATGTTTAATTAATATTTTGTTTTTAATTAAAAAAACTTGCAATTGCAAGCTTTTATAATAATTTATTTTGATTTGTTAACAAATTGATCTAAACGTGAATGTTTTCTTGCACCTTTGTTTGCGTGGAAAACACCTTTAGAAACAGCTTTGGCAATAACGTGGTGTGCATTAGCAACCAATGCTGCAGCTTTTTCATCTTTAGCTAAAACAGCTTCTCTAGCTTTACGAATAGCTGTTTTTACACGAGATTTCATAGCAGCATTTTTTTGACGAGCTTGTTCCATCTTAGCAATGCTTTTTACTTTAGATTTAATATTAGCCATAATGACCTCCCTTTTTCTAAGTTTTGAAAAATCTTTATTATTATAATAAAAAAATGATAAAGCAAAACAAAATTAATTAAATTTCATTTTAAAAAATTAAATTGAGTTATCTATTAGTATGTTAAATTATATTCATCTTTAACAATATTTTTTTTCAATAATATCAATATCGGCATTAATGAATTAACGATAAGTACATAAATAGGAATAGCAATCACCGATCTTAATATAATAGGAACCATAATAATCAAATATCTATCAGAAAGTAAATAACCCTTTCCTAAATATCTATTTGCGTATTGGATGAATGCTATCGGTCCTCAAATCCATCTTGCGACAACAATCACAAAAAATACTAAAAATATTGAAAGTAGTAAATATAAATATTTTTGTTTTTTCGCTTCGCTTGAAACAGAGAAGTATACAATAACCACTATATTAAAGATCACAAATAAGAATAGTGTCAATGATAATAAACCTGAAAATACTCCAACACCTAACCTGCTTAAACCAAATGTTTTAGAAATTTTTATACCTTTTGGATCATTCATGTTTAACACAAATGTATAAATCAATGCAGCAAATGCAAGAATTAAGAAAATTTCCATTACAATTATTGATAATTTTTTGTTTTTCTTGAATAAATCAAGAAACAGACCAATTAATATGGTCATTATCACAGGTACTATAGCATATACTTCATGATAAAAACCAATTCTACCAGCTAATAGCAAACTAAAGAAATCTGCTATAAATGATAAAAATGCACCTTTAAATTTACCGAAAAATATGGCAAATATAATATAGAAAATAAATTCAAAGTCAAGTCCAATTATTCTTAATGGGGTGTAATTTTTTATTGCTGTCATAATAAAAAATATTGATAAAAGAACTGCTGCTAACGAAATGTCATAAATGGTAAATTTTATCCGATTCTTTTTTGTTCCTACTTTTCAATTTGAAATAATTATCCCGTTTTCTTCGAACAGAGAAAAAAGAAATAATAATCTATAAATATCTAAAATAGGTAGAAAAAAAGAAAAATAAACTTTTTTTCAAGTAAAAAATTTTTGATCTTCAAAATAAATTAAATCCCTTATGCCGCTTCAAAATTTGTTCTCATATAAATAAAAAAATAAATTTACAAAGAAAATGAAAATGACAAATATTCATAAGGAAGTTAAGTAAAAATTATGAACTATATTATTTTTAAATAAAAATGGATTAAAAATTTTTGTAGTTATTAAAACCGCTAGTATTAGCAAAATAATGAATAATATTTTAAAAAAACCTATCGCTAATATTGAGTTTTTTATATTATTAAAATTGTTTATTTGTTTTGTGTTCATACAATGAATTTTAACACACTTAAAAAGTTTAAAAAAATAAATAACAAATAAAAAAGTTATTTATTTTTTTACTTTAAACAAGGGTTCTTTTAACGAATTAAAGTTTTGCTTAATATTTTTAATCCTTACTTTTGTTATCATTAAATATTTATTAATTTCAAATTCTACACAAGTTAACGTAATGTAAAGAATATATAGCAATATATAAACAAATATCCCTGCTATGCTGAAAATCAATGGCGAAAGTGGTCACATTGAAAATTTTCCTAGCGTCGAAATCCCTGTAGAACCTAGATAAAACCAGTTTGAGTTTCATTCAATTTTTGTTTTATCATCTAAGTTTTTAGTCACGAAATATAAAATAACATTCAATATAACAACAATACATAATAAAGTAAGCAAGTACATTGCACCTCTTAAGAAGACTGATGTTGTAATTTTTGCTTTTTCTCAATATATAATATGAGTAAATACTGGGATAATAAAAACAAATGAATGAGCTAAAATAAAATCTAACACCATCATATCCAACATTGTAACCGGCTAATTCATATTCTTTTGTCCCTGGAACTAAATCATGGTATTTAATATCATCAGCAATAACCTCAGGTATTACACCAAGATTAACAAATAAAAACCCTAGAACAGCACCTATTATTGCAATTGGACTAAATAAATTAATTTTATATCCTTTTCTAAAAATAAATAAGACTGGTATTAAAAAGGTAAAGAAACGACACAAATGCAATGGAATCAATTCTGATTTAAAAGGAAAATCTATAAATATCAAGAAAAATAATCTTAAAAAATTAAAGAATAGCGCTATAAAACCAATAAGCATCAATAATTCTTCTAATGATAAAAGATTAAAAATAAATCTTCTTTGACTTTCGTTAAAATAAGTGTGAATTTTTTTTCTATAAATAAACATAATTAAAACAATAAAAATTGCAATTCCGAAAAATATATAAAAGATACCCTTTGAACTTTCGAAATCTACAATATTTCTTCTATAATGTAAGAATCCCACAAAACCTCCTAATGTTTAAATTATATTTAATTTATTAAAAAAAATAAATATTATAAGTTTTGTCTTAAATTTGGACTTTTTTTATATATGTAAGTTAACTTTACATTTGAATTGTAATCATCGAACAATTTTTTTATGTTCTCTAATATTTCAAGTTCCTTTCTTTTTCCTATCTTATTTTCATCAACTACTTGTTCATCCAAAAAAATATTATTTTCTAAATTTTTTTTAGAAATTTTATAAAAACGATCCAAATTCAACTCAAAAGCATTTTCCTTTTCATTATAAACGTTCAATGCTGTCTCTTTCGACTTTTTTGTCGAAATAACACCAAACAAAACATCATCAACCATATCAACAACTGGCATTATAAATTCACAATCTAATTTTGAAAAATTTTCTATGCCGTCTCTTAAATTATTTTTAAGTTTGTATATATTAAAAATTTTTATTTTTTTCATTTTACCTCTTTTCGATTTTTAGATAATAAAAAAATCTAGATGAACTAAAAGTGTACAAAATTGTAGAATAACATGTATTTTGAGCTTATTTTTGAACATTTAACTCCTTATTTAGGAGTTAAATGTTTTTTCATTTTTTATTTATAGAAGTCTGCACTTTTTTGAAAAAAAGTGGCAAAAAACTTAAGCAAAAAAATTTTTTTATTTTTTTGCTTTTTTAAATTTATAAATTTACGCATTTTTTCTAAATTTCCCTACATCAAAAGAGCAATTTTTATTTTTAAAATTTTCATAAAAAATATTAAAATTATTATGCATCAATTCTTATATCATCATTGATGCTTCTGTGCAATGCTCGGAGTATGCTTAAGTATTCGGACATGATTTTATTAGCTTCAAGATTACTATCTTGCGCATTCACGGAAATACTATTAAATTTTGAGATATATAATTCAAGAGTTTTAAAAAATGAATTTGTTTTATTATAGATAAATGCTAGTTTCCCTACGGCTGGAATAGAGTAATCTAATCCTTTCTCTAAAGCTCACATTTCTGTTAAACTTAGATATTTTCCGTTAGGTTCCTTAGCAAAGTATTTTTTATCATTATATTTAAAATACAAATTATCATCCGAAGAATGCACTAATAAAACGTCAGAATTATAAGGGAAGATAATTCTTTTGTTATACATATCAAAGGCTGCGTAATTTTTACCTTGGTATCTAACAACACCATTTAAAACTTTTCTATTAATCTCTAAATCAACGGCTCAATTGCCGTTTTTCTTTCCCTCTTTTTGAAAAACATTTTGTTTAGAAATTATTTTTTTATTCCTGATATTGTAATAATTTTGAAATACTTCATTATTTTTCTTCAAATCATCAATATTTTTATATCCGTTTTCGTGAATAAGTAACGGATATTGGTCTAGTGATGTCCTAAAAGATCTTTCAACATGTGGTTTATGTTTTGGATTTGATGAACTTAGTACTTCTATTCCCTTTTTATTTAAAACTTTTTCAAAGACTGTTTGTGTGTTTTCGCTTCCTCAAAAACTTCTTCTTTTATCAGTATAGATTTTCTTTGGGAATCCATACTTTTTAAATACAATTTCTAGTAGTCTTTGATATCCTAATGTTGTTTCTTGTTCTTCGAATCATGCTGCTAACAATGTTCCTGTTGCTACATCTATTGCATGATAAAGATATAATGGTTTATCATTTTTCAAGTATGGTTCAAGTTGTGCATCAATCTCAACAATTTCGCCGAATTTTAGATTTTTCTTTAGATTTAAAACTTGTCTTTGTTTTTCGTTTTGTTTAATCTGTTGATAATAATTTTTTAATATCAATGTTATATCTTCTGAGGTTTTTTTCTTTGATAATCTTGCAACCCTTCTTCCTCTCTTGGTTGTATGTATATTAAATAAACCTAATTGATTAAATCTCTTAACTAAAGTTTTGTAAGAAATTTTTTCTCTTATAAAAGAACCATACTCAGAATTGAAGTATGTTTTAATTGAAAGTTGATTATTTGTTAGATCTCTATTCAAAATAAACTGACATGTTTCTAAATAATTTTTAAAGACTAATTCTATTTCTGCATCAGTTATTTTGTAATTTCTTTGATGATATTTATTTTTATGTGAGACAACAATTTCTTTTTTGCTTTTAATAACTTTTTTATATCTTTTTACAGTTGATAAACTAAGGTTTGTAATCAAGCTAAGATAAGATAAAGATTTTTCGATATTTTCAGCAATCAATTTTAAAGATTGTTGTTTTTTTATTTCAAATTTTGTTAAATTTTTATACTTAAATAAGTTGTGTGTTATTTTCATAAATAACTTATACCACTTTCTTGTTAAATAGGCTCATTTTATATGAGATTAATATGTGGCTCAAAATATATGTTATTACACATAATAAAAAAATCTAGATGAACTAAAAGTGTACAAAATAATATTTATAGTATAATAAATAAAAATATAAGATTGATAATCAGAAAGAGGAATTATGATTAATGTAAACGAATTTAAACCAGGTATTACTTTCCAAGATGAAGGAGATATTTTTGTTGTTTTAGAAGCGCAACACTCTAAACAAGGACGTGGACAAGCTAATGTTAAAGCTAAAGTAAAAAATTTAAGAACTGGATCAACAACCATTAAATCTTACACAGGTGGTGATAAAGTTAAACCTGCGCACATCGATAAAAGAAAAATGGATTACTTATATTCAGATGGTGAAAATATTATCTTAATGGATAGAGAAACTTATGAGCAAATAGAAATAGCTTTAAATCGTGTTGAATGAGAGCTAAATTTCTTAAAAGAAGGTATGGAAGTTCAAATTAGAAAATTCCAAGACGAAGTTTTAGATATTGAATTACAGGCTAATGTATCATTAGAGGTTACATCAGCACCTGATGCAGTAAAAGGAAACACAACAACAAATCCACAAAAAAAAGTTATTGTAGAAACTGGATTTGAATTAGAAACACCTATGTTTATTAAAGAAGGTGATGTAATTATCATTTCTACTGAAACTGGAAAATACGTTGGAAAGAATAACAAATAATGTCAAATTGAATTAATGTTCCATATCATTCAAATCAAGTTTATATCGTTAGAGAAAGTGCGATTAGGGACGTTTTGAAAAACTTAATAACACAGAATAAGAAAGTTAAAATGTCTTCTTCATCAAAAATTTTAATTGATGAGAAGCACTTAGATTTACAAGTTTTTTTAGATATAAAAATTAAAAAAGTAGAAATGAATGATTCATATAACATAATTAAAAATTTAGTCGCATCAGTTGAAGAAGCAGTAAGAAAATTAATTGACAAAAAACCAAAAAATGTTCAAATTTCTTTAATTGGGACATATTAGTGAAAAAAGAATTAAACTCACCGGAAGATTTTGCTATTTTAAGATCTTTGTTTATTCGAGATGTTGAAAAAGAATTAAAAAAAAATAATAAAAAAAAGCAGACACCAAAAAGACAAAAATATAATAATCTTCTTAATGGGTTGTTAAAACAACTTAAAAATTTTGAAATAAAAAATCAAGACCTTAAAATAAATAAAATTGCATTTGAAAAAATTAAAAGAGATGAATATTTAGCTCATATTAAATGATATTTTATTTCTGGGTTAATTATTTTTATAATTTTAACTATTTCAATAATTTTGATAGGAATATATTTAAAATAAAATGTTTAAAAAAATTGTTAAAAAAATTAAACAATGAAACTTAAGGGATTGAACAACATTTTTTATCGGGTTAATCTTAATTAATTTATATATCTTTGCAGTGTTTTGAAATTGATATGATGAATCAAGAAATATTTGACTTACTTATAATAAAAATCCGGATATTATTGCTAAAATTAATGAATTAGCCAGAAATGCCACAACTAATGAGGAAAAAGGAAGGATTTACTTAACACTTTTACCTAATGCAACTGAAAGCTTATGAGGTGGTACATCCTATTTTTACACATTTATAAGTAATGTTTTAATGGGTTCATCTATTATGTTTTTTCCTTTTTTCAAAAACACTAAATTAGGGCAAAGATTATATTTTGGCAGCATTGTTTTTATTATAAGTGTTGTTTTAGGTTTTTGAGGTGGAGTTTTAGTCGATAAAGAATTGCTTGGAAAAATGAAAGTTAATGATTTTCCAAGAACTTTAATATGACACGCTATAGCTCCAGGATTAGGCATTCTTACTTTATTTTGACAAAGAAAAAATATAAGAATAAGTAACAAAATAATTTGAAGTTTATCTATTTATCCAATAATATATTCAATTTTTATGGTTGCTATATACATGTTTGGATATAAGTTTATGAACCTACATAAAGAAGCTTTTCTTCCAGATTTTTATAATATAAATGATCCCAACAATCCTATTCCACAAGAATATAATTCAGAAATAGAAAGAGGAATTGTATTTTACTCTATAATTTCTATTTTAAAACCTTTTGGTTATTCAGGCGACAATAATTATGTAAGAATTGTTTTATTAATTTTGATGACATTGTTTATGATTATGATGGCTCCTACAATTGGTTTTATTGTTAGAAAATTTTGAAGAATTAAACAACCAAATCAAAAGAGTTTGCCAAAATTAATATTTATAGATAAGGATTCAAAAATAAAAGCATTTTTTGAAAAAAGAAAAAACAAAAATATTGCTACTAACAAATAGTAATATTTTTTAAAAACATGTTAAAATGTAATCACACAAAAGGAGCATATGAATAAAGAAAAATACATAGCTTCATACTTTAAAAAGACACAAACAATTTTAAGTAATGAGCTACCAAATAATAAAATAATTATGCAATTCTTTCAAAGACAAGAT
Source organism: Mycoplasmopsis canis PG 14 (assembly GCF_001553195.1). NCBI lineage: Bacteria > Bacillati > Mycoplasmatota > Mycoplasmoidales > Metamycoplasmataceae > Mycoplasmopsis > Mycoplasmopsis canis. Next base: position 552,587 of record NZ_CP014281.1, read on the forward strand.
AATTCTTTATTAGCCGGAATGGGAGAAGTTTTATCTCTACTTGAGGAAGTTACAGACACATCAAAATACATCATACGTTACTTACCTGATGGTTCTAAAATAAATAACCTTGATATAGTTTTAGAATTAGAAGGTAATTACCAAGACTTCGGAATTTGAGAAGGAATGATTGATGGAATTTTAGCCAGAAGTACTTCTATTGCTACTAATGCTTATAAATGCAAGGTTGCCGCTGGCGACAAGAAAGTTATATTTATGGGTGATAGAGCTGATCATTATATCAATCAAGAAGTTGATGGAAAAGCTGTTGCTATAGGTGGCATTTCTCTTGTATCTACTTTAGTGCAAATGCAAAAATCAGAAAATAATGATAATGTTTTTGGTAGTATGCCTCACGTATTGATACAAGGTTTTGGTGGTGATGTTGTAGCTGCAACAAAAGCTTATCATAAAAACTTCCCAAATAATAAGCTAATTGCTCTTGTTGATTATCATAACAATGTAATTAGAGAATCCCTAAAAATATGAGAAGCATTAGGCGATAAAGTATGAGGTGTTAGAATTGATACTTCTAAAAACATGGTTGACCACATGTTCGACGGAGAAGAACCTCAATATGGAGTAAACCCTGAACAAATATTTAGATTAAGAAGAGCTTTGGATAATGCAGGTGCAGTTAATTATAAAATTGTTGTTTCTTCAGGGTTTGATGAAAAGAAAATTAAGTTATTTCAAGATTTAGAAGTTCCTGTTGACTATTATGGTGTAGGTCAAAGCATCTTTAAATTAACAAATTCTTTTTCAGCTGATGCAACAATATTGAACGGTAAACCTGAAGCTAAAGAAGGCCGTGGTTATAGAAATAATTTAAATTTAATTACATATAAAAAATAATCCGCTAATGGATTATTTTTTAAATTGTAAAGTCTTTAATCTGATTTATTTTTTATAAGTAAAATTAGGACTAATTTACACAATTTATCTTATTATTCATATTTTGCATCTTTATATTTTTTATTAAAAATTAAGTTTCCAAAAAATATCGACATATTAATAAGTGTTAGAATAGAAATTGGGACTATTAATAATATATATAGGTAAGTCTTATTAAAATAATTAGTCATAGAAATAACAAAGTTAGCAACACCAAAAGCGAATAGTATTAATCAAATAATAAATAAAAAAATCTTTTTATTCCTTGAAAATTCTTTGGTATCTGATTTTAGTTTTTTAATCTGAAAATCGGGAATAGCGAAGTTAAAAAACTATTTTTTTAGCTATAAGTAAATAGAAAAAACTAAAAAGTATTATAAAAACATTAATTAAAACATTTGCTGCATGATGTAAAGAAAAATGCGCTCACATTGGTCTATAATACCCATACGGTTTATCTTGAACAACACTTTCAAATAATCTAGATTCATACATTGGGAAAAATGTTATTATGAAAAATATTAAAAGAATAAATGATATTAAATAAGTTATACCAAAAATTTTATTGTAATCTTTTTTCATCTTTACTCCTGTCTTGCTTTTTAGAATAATTATATTTTCGTAGAATAAATGAATTGAAAATATAAATTAAATAATTTAATTATTTTCTATCATTTCAGTTATTTTTTTACCAGTGTACTTTGTATCTTTATATTTTTTGTTAAAAAAATAAGTTACCAAAAAATATCGACATATTAACAAGTGTTAGAATAGAAATTGGCATTATTAGCAATATATATAAATAATCCTTATTAAAATAATTAGCCATAGAAATAACAAAGTTAGCAACGCCAAAAGCGAATAGTATTAATAAAATAATAAATAAAAAAATCTTTTTATTCCTTGAAAATTCTTTGGTATCTGCTTTTATTTTTTTTAATCTGAAAATCGGAAATAGCGAAGTTAAAAAACTATTTTTTTTAGCTATAAGTAAATAAAAAAAACTAAAAAGTATTATAAAAACATTAATTAAAACATTTGTTGCATGATGCAAAGAAAAATCCGCTCACATTGGTCTATAATACCCATACGACTTATCTTGAACAACGCTCTCAAATAATCCAGCTTCATACATTGGAAAAAATGTTATTATGAAAAATATTAAAAGAATAAATGATATTAAATAAGTTATGCCAAAAATTTTATTGTAATCTTTTTTCATCTTTACTCCTGTTTTGCTTTTTTAAAATAATTATATTTTTATCAAGAAAATAAATTAAGAATATAAATTAAATAATTTAATTATTTTCTATCATTTTAGTTATTTCTTTACCAGTGTATTTTGAACCTTTATATGTAAATAGCTTATCCAACTTTTTATTATTATTTTTAGATTCGATTGTGAAAAAGTAAGAACCTCACGCTTTTATTCAATATGAATATAACACAGTGTTTGAGTCACTCCTTCCAAAACATTGAGACCCTAAAAACATATCCGAATTTGAATCATATCCATACATTATGTAAGCATGATTTGTATCATGCCACATCATTGCTGAAGATAGAATTACCGGAACACCTTTCAAAATATATTCTCAAGCCCTATAATAACCACCATATTTACCATCAAGATTTCATTTTTTAATACTTTCTCCCTTAATTATAGAGTTAGTAGCTGGCCAATAATATGATGATGTTCATAAATTCAATGATTTATCGGCGGCTTCAAACAATTTATATGGTAATGAGTTTCTTTTTTCTTCAGCCGAAGAAAAATAATTTAACCCTTTAAATATGGGTGAGGAGTGCTCTAAATCGTCGTCATAACGATTATTTTTTATGTATTTATCCCATGTTAAAGAATCGAAAATAGATGAATCAACAAAAAGATGATTATACAGTAATAATTCAGATAAAGCAACATATTCACAAATTCCAACCTTTGGTTTATCCTCAAATTTTAAGTCTAAATATCCTGCTTCTTCATCATTCTTTCTTGTTGCAAATCATCAAGCATGATCAACAACATGTGAAACATTAAATTTATTTTTACCAACATAATCTAATTTAGGAAATTCATAACTTGAAAATACTGATCTCTCATTGGAAGAAGTTGATATTTCTATATTTCTTTTTCTTATCTCTTCCTTAATAAAATTATTGTCACTAGGTAATTCTATTGGTTCTAAATTTGTTTTTAGTTCATCTATAGAAATTTGTTTTTCTTGGTCGATAGAATAATAATCATTATCTTTTTTAATTAAAAATCCCAATTGATGTGCATAAATAATTTCTTTGCTCTTATCTATATTAATTTCATTAAATCTCATTTCAATTGTAATAGTTGTTTCTAAATCTACTATTGATGTAGCATTTTTGGTAACTATTAAAAAAATTTTCTATTAAAAATATCAGTAATTTCCTTTGATCACAAATATTTTGTATCCTTATTTGTTAACCTTTTTATCCTCATTATTTCAGAATGTAATATAAATTCTTTTTTTTCAGTGTATTCTTGATTATTTTCATTCTTATTAGCACTAATAGCGCTTATTCCTAATATTGAAGGAACTAAGCCCATCATAAATAAATATTTTAATTTCATAAAAACCTTTAAATATATTTGAATTAAATTGGCCATGATAGCCATAATAATTATATAACTTTGTAAATAGTGATTTAATAATTGTTTTAAAAATATGGAATTAATATGGAAATGAACCCAAAACATAAAAAATAAATATTCTATTTTGTACAAACTAAATTCAACAATATACACTAATAAAAATTTCAATTTTATTAGTGTTTTTATGTTGAAAAGAGTGCTTTGAATTTCTGTTTCAAAAATTCAAAAACAATTAACTAATCTAGATTGATTAAAGAAATATTAAAATAAAAAAGAAATAATATTTTTAAGTTTTGAAATGTTTAAATTTCCTTGAGTAAAGAATAAGATTTTATTTAATAAAAAATGTTAAAAAAACGAAGCATATAGCTTCATTTTTATTTTATCGATTAAGTTTGAAATTATTCAACTGAAACATCAGCACCAGCTTCTACTAAAGCAGCACGAATTGATTCTGCTTCTTCTGGTTTAATGTTTTCTTTAATTGTTGCTGGTAATGCATCAACAATTTTCTTTGCATCCATTAATGAAAGACCAAGAACTGTTTGAACTGCTTTAATAACAGGGATTTTTTTACCGTTATCAGCTTTTAAAACAACTTTAACACTTGTTTTTTCTTCTGATCCACCTTCTGCTGGAGCAGCTGCAACAGCCATAGCGGCCATTGGGTCAATTCCAAATTCTTCTTTCATTGCTTCTACAAGTTCCATAACTTCTTTAATTGACATTTCTTTTAATGATTCGATAAATGTTTCTTTTGTTAATTTAGCCATTTTAAATCCTTTCTATATAACTAATTTTAGTTTAAATAATTATTCTGATTTACCTTCACTGTACATTTTAAGTGATAAACCTAATTGTTGTAAAGGTGACATCATTGAACGTGCAAGTATTGCAAGCGCTTCTTCATATGTAGGAAGAGTAGCAACATCTTTAACACCTTGAGCATCAATAACTTTTCCTTCGAATGTTCCAGCTTTGATAACCATTAGTTTGTGTTTCTTAGAAAAAGAAACTAATAATTTAGCAGCTGACATTCCGTCATTTTCTGAAAATAAGAAAATGTTTGGTCCAACTAAGTGCTCTGATAAATCTGCTAATCCGTTGTTTGCAGCAGCAATTTTAAATAAACGGTTTTTGTAAACTTTAACTTCAACACCAACTTTTGCTGCTTCTAGTCTAAATTCTTCTAATTCAGCAACTGTTAAACCACGGTATTCAGCAAACGCAACAGCTTGAGAGTTTTTAATTTTTTGTGATATTTCTAAAACAACTTCTCTTTTTGCTGCTTTGAATTTTGATTCTGCCATTTTGTGTCTCCTTTCAAAAATATTTGTAATGCAATACTTCAAGGTAAGACATACATTCGGTAACATATTTAAGCATATAGCAGTTACTGTCTTCACGTATTGCTTACATATTATATTAAAAAAATGAAAAAAAGTAACAAAATAAAATAAGTATAATTTTGCTTTTCAAACTATAATAAAAATCTTAAATTATTAAATTATTTATAGCTAATTGAAATCTTTGACAAAATTAAAAATATAAATAGTGATCAATTTTTTTAAGTTTACTATTAATTAAATTTTTTTACAACAATATTTTATTAACAGTTCATAAAAGAATTTTTGATAACTTTTACAAAAAAAAAAAAAAACAAGCTAAGGCTTGTCGGTCAATTTCTTGAAATGGAGCGGGTGAAGGGAATCGAACCCTCATAGTCAGCTTGGAAGGCTGAAGTTCTGCCATTAAACTACACCCGCATTTGCTTGATTGCTAGAATATTATAACATCTTTTTTGAAAAGCAAAATATTTTTTTTATTTTTTTACAATTTTTTTCAATAACAAAAAAAGCAAGTTACTCTGAAGCTACTTGCTTAATTTTTAAATTAATTTTATTTTTTTGCGATTCTAAAATAAAGTTCTCTTTTTCTAAAATTAGAATTAAGTCATCAATAGTATCTTCCATATCAATATATTCAAGTAGCTTTATAATACTCTTATCACTAACAATGCTAGATAATACCTTTGTGTAAAAGTTATTTAACTTAAGGGCTGCTTGATCATTTTCTTTTCGCAATGTTGTTTCTTCGATTTTATAATTTAATTTCTCAATAAACTCGCTGATTTTTATGTTTGAAGGTAATGAAGAAATTTCTATTGTTTTTTGGATACCATTAATACAGTTACAAATTCTAGAAGAAGTATTACTTATTTTATTTTTTTGATAAATAAATGATTTTATTAAATTAGCTACTTCATTAGTTTTATCTTTATTTTTTTCAATATAAGATAATTTAACTACATCATCTTTATTATATGAAAGCACATCACTTATAATTATTTCAATATCTTCATCACTTAAGTGCCTAGATAATTTCGACTTTTTAAAATAAAATGGATTGCCATTTATAATTAGCAAGGCTCCTAGACAAGCTGCAATGCGCCCGCTAGATGTTTCGTTATTAAATTTCACTTTTGGAGATAACTCATTTATCTTGCTTTTAAAGGTTTTTTCAAAATATTCTGACTTAAAAAGAGATTTTGGTACAAGTTTGTCTAAACCAATATTAATTCCATTCGAAAGATCATTAGACTTAAGATTAAATAATTTTTCTAAAATAGGAGACTCTAGTGTATTATTTCATGAATAAAACTCTATATTATCCAAGATATTATTTTCTCCATTATAATTAATTAATTGTTTAATATCAGAGAGCAATATTTCTCTTGCTTTTATCCAAAAATTATTAATATTTTTCATTTTAAATAAAGGGGTTAGGTCAAAAATATTTGATAATGTTTTAAAGTTCTTCTTTTTATCTTGATTTTTAAAGTATCCTATAGTATAACAATATGGCAAATCTATTTTTTCTTCATCAAGTTTTTTAAAATACATGTAGTTTATTCTTGCAAGATAATTAAAAGTTATTGCCTCAAAATCTATGTATATTTTAATTTTATTCATTTTCTAGTTTTATTTTTCTATATTCAATATGCACTTCAAGTAATTCTTTTTCAAGATCTTGAATACCTGATAATTCTTGTTCTAAAGCTAATGCTTGCTCTAACGAAGGCTTAGTAGTGGGTTCTTTAGGCGCAAACAATTCACAAGTTTCGTTAGCTTTAATAATTGATATATCGTATGTTTTGATTTTTTTAGCAATATTAATAATTTCATTTTTATCAAATGTGAGCAATGGTCTTAAAATTTGCATTCTAGTTGCAGCACCAATTGTTGAAAGAGATTCTAAAGTTTGCGAAGCAACTTGTCCGAGATTATCCCCATTCGAAATGGCTAATGCACCATTTTTTAAGGCTATTTTTTCAGCAAGTCTATAAAAGCTTCTTCTCATTAATGTTATTTTGTAAGATTCTTTGGATACAAAAGAAATATAGTTCATTAAATAAGCGTAATTAGCAATTATTAAATTACTAGACACTTGATATTTATTTAAAATTTTAACTAGATCAGTAATTTTTTGAACAGTTCTTTCATCAGTTTGTGGAGGTGTAATAAAGGTTAAAAAATCAACTTTTAAACCTCTTTTCATAAGTTGTAAGGCAGCAATCGGAGAGTCAAAACCTCCAGAAATCAAATGTAAAACTTTGCCTGATACGCCTACTGGTAGCCCGCCTAATCCGTTAATATAATTAGAAAATAAATAAGTTCTTCCATTTCTTACTTCTATATAAAAAGTTTGATCAGGATTATGAACATCAACCTTTAAACCTTGTATTTCAGAAAACTTCCTTAATAAATGGCCACCTAGCTCTCTATTTAACTCATCTGAAGTTAATTCAAATTTCTTATAATTTCTTCTTGCTGAAATTTTGAAAGTTCTAGTTTCCGGCAACAACAATTTTTCTATATTACTTTTAAAATCCTCAATATTATTTTCGGATACGATTACAGGCGAAAATGAGCTAATCCCAAAAACATAGTTTAACTTATTTATATTTTCTTCGCTATAAGGTATATACATACGGTCAAATTCAACTTCTGGTTTAATACCAACAATATGAGCAATATTATTACTTAATTGATTGATAAAAGTTTTTCTATTTTTCTTTTTAAGGACAAGCTCGCCATATCTTATTAATATTTTTTTGTACATATTTAACTCCTATATTCCTTTATTATTGACTTTAATGTTTTAAATGCTTTTTTATAATTTTGATTTTTTAAATAAATATCTATAACTTTCATAGAGTCTTGTAATTTAGAATCATTCTTTATAAATTTACTTTTGAAAGCGAAGAATTCTAGTTCTTTATACATCTCTAAATATTCTTCGTTTTGATATATTTGTTTTATTAAATGTGTTAATGTTTTTATAAACTGTTCTTTTAATTTTGCATCCTTATAAAATAATTGAAATTTAGAATCAACTAACATTTTATAAAGTTCACTAAGTTTATTTACTTCTTCATTGATATCGCTAGTTTGTGGTAAAAACTTATTCTCAATAACAAAAAAGAAATAACTTGTGATTTTTGTGACTTCAGCTTCTTTTAATTTGTTGTAATTTTCTTGAAACTTTTTTAATAGTTCACTAATTTCTATATTATCTATTGAGCTGAAAAATAGATTAAAAATTTTTGAAATTGCTTCTAAAATATCGTCATTGGAAAATTCTTTTACCTTTAAATGTTGGAAGTTATTTTTTAGAAGTTCAATATTATTTTTGATCAAATTGTTTTTATTTTTCTCTAAGTAATTAACTAATGCAAAGAACATATTTTCAAAGTTCTTCAAAAAATTATCCAATAAAACATTTTCAAATTTTAAGGTTTTAAACTCGGAGATTTCCTTACATAATTTTCTTACTGTGTCGTGAATTTCGAATATTGATAAATGATTAAATTCAGATACTAATTTTTTTCATTTATCATGAATGTAATTATAAAACTCTTCATCATTATAATTTTTTAATGTAGTTATGCTAACAGGTAAATATAAAAAAACAAAGTATTCTGTTTTTTCGATATTATTAAACTTCATTATTAAATCATTCAATTCAGAGTTTATACTTTGAATTTCTTTATTAGCCGAAATAAAAGATCCTGAGTATTGGTTTTTTCTTACAGGTTTAATATTAGATCTTATTCTATTGTTTTCGTTTAATAAAAATAAAAATGAATATTTTAAAGTTTTTTTCTTTGTGAGCAAGCTATTTTTAATATGAAGAGTTTTATCTAAAAATACAGATATATCCTCATCTATTTTATTTCATTTCTTGCTAATGGGCGTAAAAATGATATCAAAAGAACTTTGAATCCTTTGATAGTCTTTATAAAGCTTTCTAATAAAAAAGATTGTGTTAATTGAATCTAAAACCTTCTTCTTATTTATTCTTTCTATCAAATATTCATTATTTGTATCAATTTTATTAAAAAGATTATTTAAAGAAGTGCTGATTGTTTCCAATTTATTCTTTATTTCACTCATTGATTTATCACTTGCAGAAATTATATTAATATGTTCTAGTGAAGTTTTATTAGTATTATTTATAGTCTGTAAATTATTAAAATATTTTTCTCTTGTTTTTTCTATGATTTTTAAAATAACTTTTCTAGTCAAAAGAAAAAAAGAAATAATTATAGCTAAAGAGAATACAGAAATCAAAATATAAAATAATCATTTTAAATCCATAATTCTCCTTTTTTATTATTTTTCTTTAATCATTCCTCTTTGAGAAATCTCTCTTTTTAAGTCTCAATCGACTCTGTATAGATAATCATCGATCGCCTCTGCTAAACCACTTTGCTCAACTGTTGATGTATAAAATTTAGCAAACCTCATAGTATAAGGGTCTGTGTTTTCCATCGCATATGAAAATCCGGCTATTTCGAACATGGAAATATCGTTTTGACTATCACCAATTGCCATAACATCACTCAAAGGTATTTTGAATATATTTTCACAAAATCACTTTAAACCTGATCCCTTCGAAACTCCTGGTTTAGTTATCTCTATATGCTTTTCTAAATTAACAATATTTAAATTAATTCCTCTTTCTATTGCTAAGTCTGAAAAATTTTTCAATAATTCAGGATCACCATATGTCTCTATTTTATGAAGATCACTTGGTATTTCTCCATTTTCAATTCACTTATTGTATTCGCAAAAATTTGTAAAAAAATCTTTTTGTTCTTTAGTTGCATTTTTCAAGAAAAATCTATCGGTTCCAAAATAATATAATGGTAAGTTAAGTTCGGATGCTAAGTCTCATACTTTCTTAGCTTCTTGAAGGTCTATATACTCAATATTTAGCACTTTTTTCTCATGGTTATCATATAAAAATGCTCCATTAGAAAAAGAAATATATCTTCCTCCTAATTCATCAGCTAACTTTTTAATTTTTTCGTATGGACCATTTCCTGTGCTAATCACAAAATGAACTCCTTTTTTTGTTATTTCATTAACTTTCTCCTTATTTTTTCTAGGTAATTCTCTACCAGGAAAAGGGTAAATTGTGCCATCTACATCACTAAAAATTGCTACATTTTTCATAATATATAATTATAAACTATTAATAATTAAAAACTTATAAAATTAAAACTTAGTGCTAAAATTTTTATTATGTATGAAATAATAAATAAATTAAAAGAAAAGCAAATTATTAACAAAAGGAAATTAAGAATATACTCAATATTTGATAGTATTATTTCTTTTGCCATAATAACACTAAATATTTCTTCAATAAGCTTAGCAATTTTTGCGCTTGTTAAGCTAGTTCTAATTGCTAAAAAAGCTCCAGAAACAACACAAAGTGTTTCTTTTGTTTTGCTTATAGTTTTTGCTGCGTTGCTTGTTTTTTCATTCTTTTTAACAATAGCTTTGTCAATATACAAACATAACAGCAATTATGATGAATATAATAAAATTTTAAACACCTTAGATTACATTCAAGACAAATACATGGCTAAAAAACTAAATGATGAACAATTAGAAACGATTTTGGATGCTTTATGAGAAAAAGCTTCTATGAAAAGAAAGTTAGCTATTAAAAAAGCGGTTAAAAGTGATCTAAAAACATCTAATAAGGCGGTGAAATAATGGCTAGAAAAAAACAATCACAATTTGTATCACGCTTTGGGGAAATACAAAAAAATACTGAAATAAAAAAATACATTTTTGGAACACTATATTACACTTTAAACTTAGTTACTTTTCTATCTGCTTTATATGTAGCTATAATAGCTGTTTATTTTTTAGCAGGAAATAACAAAAACTATCCAGGAGACGTAAATCCTTATAGATTAGAATTTTGAAAAGATAGCTCAAATTATATTTTAACTACTACAATAATCAATTCTATAACAAGTATGATAAGTTCATTTATTGCATTTTTTGCGATTAATTCTAAATTTGAATATTACAAAAAGAAATCTAATTTATTAAAATTTGAATATATATTATTTATAAACAAAAAGTGAATATACAATTCAAATAATTCATCTGACAATGAGTTTATTTTATTTAAAAGAGGGCTTAGTATTTTAGAGACAAATAGGTATAAATCTTCAGCTTTCTTAAACTATAATGAATACAAAAAGTAGGTAGAAATGACAAAAAGTAATTCTGAAAAAATTAAAAAAATAGAAAAGAAAACTTTGAAAAAATATTTAATTAGTAAGTGAGTTTTTATAACTTTAAATTTAACGGGTATTGCAATTGCAGCACTAATAGTTATACTCAACTTATATGCAATTCGTTGAAACGAAAGGCCATCTGAAACAATGCACTTTTTCGTTCAAATTGCATTAATTTCGGCATTTACAACATTTTTCTTAGGTGTTCAGGCTTTTTTGAACATTTCTAACAAAAAAGCTAAAACAAAACAAAATATCCAAAAAATTGAAGAGATAATAAATATATTAGAAAAAAAAGAAAATATTGAGCAAGAAGACTTAGACAATATTTCAGAGGTTCTTTAATTATGGTTTCAAAAAATATTGATTTAAGCAAACTTTCCTTATCTGAAATTGATAATTTTGTTTTTGATTTAGACGGAACATTATTAAATAGTAATTCTGAATTAATTAACGAAAACCTTGAAACAATTAAAAAATTGCAAAGTTTGGGTAAAAACATAATAATCGCTACAGGTAGACCATTATATACTGCAAAAAGAATAATTGAGCAAATTAATACAAAGTTTCCGGTTATCCTAGCGAATGGCGCATTAATATGAGATGTACTTAATGATAGATTATTTAAAAGTTTTGCAATCGAAAAGTCAATTGCAAAATCGATTTATAAAAAGCTAAATGATGAAAATTATGAATTTTTAACATATGTTCCTGGTTATATTTTAGGTCACAATACATTTAGAACTGATTTTTTTGAAAAGAAAAATTATAAAGAAAGAATAGGTGCTAGTCATTATATAGAAGGTGATTTAACAAATGAAATTCAAAACTATGATGCATGTAAATTTTATATTGTAAAAGAATCAAATAACGAGTCAAAATGAAAAGAATTGCAAAAATTTTTAAAAGATATAAATGGTATCCATGCATTAGTTTCGGAATGACCTAACTTAGATGTTATGTCAAATGATGCTTCTAAAGGTAATGCTCTTAGGTTTCTATTTAATAAATTTAACCTTGATTTAAGCAAGACTATTTCCTTTGGTGATGCAGAAAATGACGTATCGATGTTTAGTGTAACCAAATTTTCTGGTTCTTTTAATAATACAAGGCATAAAGATGTTGCTGCAAAAGCAAAAATTGTTTTTGAATCAAATAATATTCCATGATTAACACAATTTATTACTAAAATACAAAACAACAAATAGTTCTTGCTGTTTTGTGTAGAATAACATGTATTTTGAGCTTATTTTTGAACATTTAACTCCTTATTTAGGAGTTAAATGTTTTTTCATTTTTTATTTATAGAAGTCTGCACTTTTTTGAAAAAAAGTGGCAAAAAACTTAAGCAAAAAAATTTTTTTATTTTTTTGCTTTTTTAAATTTATAAATTTACGCATTTTTTCTAAATTTCCCTACATCAAAAGAGCAATTTTTATTTTTAAAATTTTCATAAAAAATATTAAAATTATTATGCATCAATTCTTATATCATCATTGATGCTTCTGTGCAATGCTCGGAGTATGCTTAAGTATTCGGACATGATTTTATTAGCTTCAAGATTACTATCTTGCGCATTCACGGAAATACTATTAAATTTTGAGATATATAATTCAAGAGTTTTAAAAAATGAATTTGTTTTATTATAGATAAATGCTAGTTTCCCTACGGCTGGAATAGAGTAATCTAATCCTTTCTCTAAAGCTCACATTTCTGTTAAACTTAGATATTTTCCGTTAGGTTCCTTAGCAAAGTATTTTTTATCATTATATTTAAAATACAAATTATCATCCGAAGAATGCACTAATAAAACGTCAGAATTATAAGGGAAGATAATTCTTTTGTTATACATATCAAAGGCTGCGTAATTTTTACCTTGGTATCTAACAACACCATTTAAAACTTTTCTATTAATCTCTAAATCAACGGCTCAATTGCCGTTTTTCTTTCCCTCTTTTTGAAAAACATTTTGTTTAGAAATTATTTTTTTATTCCTGATATTGTAATAATTTTGAAATACTTCATTATTTTTCTTCAAATCATCAATATTTTTATATCCGTTTTCGTGAATAAGTAACGGATATTGGTCTAGTGATGTCCTAAAAGATCTTTCAACATGTGGTTTATGTTTTGGATTTGATGAACTTAGTACTTCTATTCCCTTTTTATTTAAAACTTTTTCAAAGACTGTTTGTGTGTTTTCGCTTCCTCAAAAACTTCTTCTTTTATCAGTATAGATTTTCTTTGGGAATCCATACTTTTTAAATACAATTTCTAGTAGTCTTTGATATCCTAATGTTGTTTCTTGTTCTTCGAATCATGCTGCTAACAATGTTCCTGTTGCTACATCTATTGCATGATAAAGATATAATGGTTTATCATTTTTCAAGTATGGTTCAAGTTGTGCATCAATCTCAACAATTTCGCCGAATTTTAGATTTTTCTTTAGATTTAAAACTTGTCTTTGTTTTTCGTTTTGTTTAATCTGTTGATAATAATTTTTTAATATCAATGTTATATCTTCTGAGGTTTTTTTCTTTGATAATCTTGCAACCCTTCTTCCTCTCTTGGTTGTATGTATATTAAATAAACCTAATTGATTAAATCTCTTAACTAAAGTTTTGTAAGAAATTTTTTCTCTTATAAAAGAACCATACTCAGAATTGAAGTATGTTTTAATTGAAAGTTGATTATTTGTTAGATCTCTATTCAAAATAAACTGACATGTTTCTAAATAATTTTTAAAGACTAATTCTATTTCTGCATCAGTTATTTTGTAATTTCTTTGATGATATTTATTTTTATGTGAGACAACAATTTCTTTTTTGCTTTTAATAACTTTTTTATATCTTTTTACAGTTGATAAACTAAGGTTTGTAATCAAGCTAAGATAAGATAAAGATTTTTCGATATTTTCAGCAATCAATTTTAAAGATTGTTGTTTTTTTATTTCAAATTTTGTTAAATTTTTATACTTAAATAAGTTGTGTGTTATTTTCATAAATAACTTATACCACTTTCTTGTTAAATAGGCTCATTTTATATGAGATTAATATGTGGCTCAAAATATATGTTATTACACAACTAAAATACAAAACAACAAATAGTTCTTGCTGTTTTGTATTTTTATAATATAATTTGAACCTAAAGGTATAAAGAGGATGGTAGCTTGACAGCAATAACCATCGCCAACCTGCATATGCAAGGTGGATAGTCAGGAGCTTAGGCTTAGCATACTATAAAATCTTTATGCCTCTATTTAACAAAAAGAGAGGTTTTTTTATGAAAAAATTATTTACAAGCGAATCAGTAGGAAAGGGTCATCCAGACAAATTGTGCGACCAAATTTCAGACTCAATTTTAGATGCTTATTTAACGTTAGATCCTGCTTCAAAAGTAGCTATTGAAACTATGGCGAGTGGTCATAATATTTTTATTGCAGGGGAAGTTCAATCAAATGCTGATATCTACGTAATCGAAATTGCGATAAATATTTTAAAATCTTTGGGGTATTTCACGAGCCAAACCAGTATTGTGACAGATATAAGAAAACAAAGTGCTGATATTGCATTAGGTGTAAATTTAGAGAATGACGAAATAGGTGCAGGTGATCAAGGAATTATGTTTGGGTATGCAACAAACGAAACAAAACAATTCATGCCACTAGCAATAACATTAGCTCATGAATTAGTTAAAAGAGCCGAGAACCTAAGAAGCAATGGTGCATTCCAATGAGCTAAAGCAGATATGAAATCACAAGTAACATTAGACTATACTAATGAATCAAAAACGGAAGTTGACACAGTCCTAATGAGTATTCAACACTCTGCAAAATATGATGAAAAAGAATTCAAATCATTTATAAAAAATGAAATTATTTTGCCCACATTAAGAGAATACAATTTAGATGAGCCTAAAAAGATTTTAATAAATCCTACAGGTAAATTTATTATTGGTGGACCTATAGGTGATACAGGTTTAACTGGAAGAAAAATAATTGTTGACACTTATGGTGGTGCATCACGTCATGGCGGTGGTGCATTTAGCGGAAAAGACGCAACAAAAGTTGATAGATCTGCCGCATATGCAGCAAGATGAGTTGCTAAAAATTTAGTTGCCGCCGAGTTAGCTGATAGAATTGAAATACAATTATCATATGCTATTGGTGTAGCAAAACCAGTTTCAATATTGATTGAAACATTTGGTACTGAAAAAGTTGATAAAAATATTATTGAACAAGTAGTTACTGAGTTATTTGATTTAACTCCAAAAGGAATAATTAGAGACTTGGATTTAAGAAAACCGGTTTTTGCAAAAACTTCATACTTCGGGCACTTCGGAAGAACAGATGTTGAGTTTAGTTGAGAAAAACTTAATAAAGTGGATGAAATTAAATCAAGAGTTTTAGAATTACAAAAATAAATTACAAAAATCTACATGCAAATTAATTGCATGTAGATTTTTGTATAGAATTTATCCACAATAATAGTTGTTTATAAATTTAATAAATTTATATAATTATTAAAGAGGTGTATAATTCAATGTTACTATGAAGGGGGGGATATATGAAGAAACGTATGCTATGAAAAGTATTATCCGGTTCTATCACAGTTGGCATAGCAAGCTTTTCTTATATTTCCGAAGAAAATAAAGAAGTGTGAAAAAATAAGCAATTAGCTTATGGATATTACCCAAGAAATTATGATCAATATAACTTCTCATCTTGAATGGAAGGAGTAAATGATAATAAATCATTTTTTGATTTAAGCATTCCGGGAACTCATGACTCAGGGATGTGATCTAGCGGATTTGAAATAGCAAACACACAATCATTGAATATTGAAAATCAATTAAAAATGGGTATAAGAGGATTCGATATTAGATTGAATTCAAACCTTGATATAGTGCATGGGATAACTTTTTCTAAAATAAATTTTGATAATTGATTAAATTCAATCCAAAATTTTTTAAATAGCAATCCTTCTGAATTTGTTGTTGCTAGAGTAAAAGATGAAAACTTTGATGTTAACAACCCTTCCTTAGCAGCAAGTGCTGCTCAAAAATATAATTCTTTGTTAAATAAATATAGAAATATTTTATTCAATCCAAATGGACAAATTTTAGATAATGATAAATGAAAATTAAAAAACTTAAGAGGTAAACTTGTTATCCTTAATTTGTGACACCATAAGGTTAGTCAATCTAAAGTTGGTGGTGACTTATATTGAAATGTTGTTGATAGATATAATACTCAACAAGACGCATACGAAGAAAGAGATGAAAATACAAAGCAGAAATGAATAAGAACTAATATGATAAACGCTAATGGTTCTCCATTAAATAACTATCTGCTTTACGTTAATTTTTTATCTGTCTCAGGAAGAGTTTTTGGTTATAATCCTGGTGGTTGGGCAGAGATACATAATAATTCAACATGAGACTTCTTGTCTCAAAATGAAAACTTATATAAGTTAGGCCTTGTTTATATGGATTATCCAGGTCCTTCGCTAGTTCAATCTATATTTAAAAGAAATTACAAAATCACTGATAAAGAATTGGAACTAGGTTATCTCGGAGAAATAACTGAATCAGTACAAGTAAGTGAGTTAACAAATGATTCGCGTGAAATTAATTTTTATGGGCTGTTAAGTAATTTTAATATCGAAATTATAAAAGGTGATAGAGTTCTTAAAAGCTTTTATATTGATAAAGATCATGTAGGAAAATATTCAATCACCTTAGACGAAGATATAGAAATTAATATACCTTATAAATTTAGATTTTATAAAAAACTAGATAGAAATATTTTTTATGAGGGGAAAAAATTTAATGAATTCATTATTTCAAAAACAGCTACAGATTCTAGTTTTTGAAATAAAGTAGCTTCTTTAAAAAGCGAAGTAAATAATTATATTAATCTTTTTAACAAAAAACCTTTTCCTATAAAAAGATATTTAAATGGATACTTTTTATATCCGCTTGAAAGCTTTAGATCATCTAATTCACAAAACAAAGAAACATTAGCAAGGTTGCAAAATGAATTTAACTTTATTAAAAATTTACTTGATAATTTAAACTTAAAATTTGAGGAATTAGAAGAAAATAACAAGATAATACCTAATTTAGAAAGTAATTTTAGAACTATTTTAGATTCAAATAATATTAATAATTTAAAACAAATAAATAGTCAACTAATTTATACTTCAGAGGTAATTTTTGATTTAAATATAAAACCTAATGCTATTAAAATTCATGATTTAATTAATTTTATTCAAGGAAGAATAAACTTAATTAATAATATAAAAACCTCTTTCGAAATATGGGATAGATCAAATATAACTAATTCATCTAATTTGTTAATAGAAAAATTTGTAAACTTTAACTACGGTAAGGATCATTGATTAAGCAAAACAAGAGAAATTAATATTTTAATTAACGATCAACTGAAAGAAGTTTTTAATAATAACTTTAATCAAGAAACCTTTCAGGAAAAAATAAATTCGCAAAAGGATAAGATTGACACTTTAATTAATAATATTGACCAAATAAAAACAAATATTTTAGGCGCATTTGAAGAAAAATATATTTTACTATTCCAAGAAAAAATTAATAACTTGGTTATAAATAACCGAAACCCTATTTCATTAATAAATGAAATGCAATTATTTCAAACATCATCAGAAGAAGCAAACGATATAATAAGTAATGATAATGAATTTAGAAATTCTAATAATTTTTCGAGATCAAGCGAACTTAAGGATCTATATGTTGAAAAAATTAATATTTTAAATAGACAAATAAATAATATTCAACAAACTGACGAAGTAATTAGGCTAATAAATGAAATAAGACTTCTAAAACAATCAATAAAGAATAACTTTACATTACTCGAAAACGCAAAACGTGAAATACAAAGAATGACAAAAATTTTTGATGGACAAAAAGAAGTGTTTTTAAATGAGTTAAAGGTTTCAAATATAACAAATGAACAAATTAATAACATCTTAAATCAAGCAAGTATTTTAAATGAAATTAATTATATTCAAAAGTTTAATAATTTGTCTAATTTAAATGAAATACAAAGAAACAATTTTATTCAACAAATTAACAATGAAGTATCAACGAAATTAATTGAACAAAATTATTCAGAAGCCGTAAATTTTGACTCTATTGTGTTATCACTAAAAAATAAAATTAGTCTTTTTGATAATTTTATCGATAGTATTGCGACAAGGATATTAAACCAAGATGAGGTTTCTAGTATAATTGCAGAATATGAGAATTCTAAAAATCTATTAAATTCAAATGAAGGAAAAAGTTCATTTGTAAGGGCTATTGAAGTTTTGAGTAGTTATGAAGGTTTTTTAAACACTGAGTTATATAGTGATATATGAAATTTATGAATAAGAGTTAATAATTCTCAAATTCTTTACGATTTTGAAAAAACATTTTTATTAAATAAAATCAAGAATTTAAGAAGTAGGTATGAGTACGAAACTTATGTTGTTGAGATAAACGAAAAGTTAAGTAGATATACTAAAAGATCTGAAAGAGAGACCTCATATCAAGGATTAAACTCCGAAAGAAAAACAGCAATTATAACTGCATTAAATAATTCATTGTCTGATAAAGATTTTGAAGATAAAAAAGCTATCTTTAGAGACTTATCAAATACTTATAATATAGCAAATAATGTTTTCAAAGATTATATAAACTATAAGCAAAATCAATTTTATAAATTTAGCAATCCAATAATAAGAGAAAAAATAGATAACGCATATAAAGTATTAATTCAAAGTCTAGAATCTGAATCATTAGACAAAAACGAAATCAATCAATCTAAGGATGATTTTTTAAGTATTGTCGAATCTGCGAAGAAGTTATCTAAGGTAAATATTATTGAAAATAAATTAAGTTTCTTAAAACAAAGATATCAACTAAACTATAATTCAACTGATGATCTTTTTCTAAAGGTTTTTCAAAAAAGATTTAATGAAAAGGCAACAAAATCAGTTAATCAGTACTATAAGGAATTTGTAGATATAAATGAAGAGGAAATACTTAAGTCAAAATCAATTACATTAATAGAAAATGAAATATTGAAAATCAATAAGATTAACTCAGCTTTAAATGAAGTTATAAATGATGCATCCTTGATAAAAGTGGAAGAAAATAAAAAAATACTTGATTCTAAATCTTTAAAAATAAAAATTAAAAACTATAAAAAACTTGCTTCTCAAATAACAAAGGAAGATTTGTTTTTCGAAAATATTGATGAAAACTTGATTGAAATAAAAAATACAATACCTAACGATGAAAAAGGGACTTTAACAATTGAATTTATTAACAAAGATGATCCTGATAATTCATTCTCAAGAGTTTTTGAAGGTTTTGAACTAGTTAAAAACAACGAGGAATCTAATGTAGACCCTAACTCAAAAACTGACACCACTCCTACTGATCCGAAAAATGTTGCTAAACCAAAAAATAAGGATAAAGACAATAATAAAGAAAGGTCGTGAAATAAGAATTGATTATGATTCACTACACTTTCAATACCATTAGTTGTTTTTATTACCTGAATTTTCAAGAAGATTATAAAAAAATAACATCTTATTAAAAAATATTTGACAAACCATCAAATATTTTTTTAATTATTTATCAACAGTTAAAATTGCTTGTTCTACTTCAACAATACCATTTTTATCGTATTCTGAAAATACAACTCCCTTGATATTACTTTCAGGCAATATTGTCACTATTGCATCTGTAATGAAATTATTAGATCTTATTTTTAATAAATCAACCTTAACTAATGGTTCACCAGCTTTAACTTCTTTACCGACTTCAACTAAAGGTTCAAAACCTTCTCCTTGAAGATTTACAGTATCTACACCAATATGTAATAAAACTTTTATTCCGTTTTGTGATTCAAATGCATAAGCATGCTTTGTTGGAAAAATTAACTCTAATTTACCAGATACAGGAGCTTTTAAAATAACTGATTCAGCTGATTCACTAAATTCTATAGCAAAACCTTCTCCCATTGCTCCTATACTAAAAACTGGATCATTAACTTCGTTTAACATCTTTAATTTACCTGGATAAACAGGATAAAGTCTAACAACTTCGCTACTTATTTTCTTTTTAAATAAACTTGAAAAAAATCCCATAATAATCTCCTTATTTTTTAATTAAATTAATTATATAACTTTTAAAAACTATTTTTTATTTAATTCAGTTTCATTCATTTTTTTCTTTTTTATTCAAAAAGCTAATTTTTGAATAAAATTTATATATTTTTTGTATTTTTTTCTAAATCCACTAAAAATAACATAAAAAAAGAATAATTTTGAGTGTGTGATATAATGCTATCCGGAAAAAATAAAAAAATTTAGAAAGGTTGTTATATGTATAAAAAACTAAAACTACTATCAATAATTACTTCAACAACACTTCCTTTATTCATAAGTGTTTCATGTAATTCAATTCAAAATGATACAAAAAAAGAAAATAATTCTAATAATCAAGAGTCTTCAAATACTAATCCTAACTCAAATGCAACAAATGGAAAAAGCACAAACAAAGATGAAATAAATAAAAATGTTATAGGAAATAACATTAAAAATGAAAATGGAAAAGAAGACAATACTTCAAATCCTGAGAAAAATAATTCTAAAGAAGGTGTTCAGGATTTAAAAAAACCTATAGATGAACCAAAAAAACAGGATGACACTAGCGTTAATGATAAAAACAAGAACAATACCAAACCTAGCGACAAAGAAACAACTGAAACTCATTCATCAGAAGTAAAGGAAGAAGATAAATTTAATCTAGAAGAAGTTTATATAAACCACGCAAGACCTAAGTACCCTTGAGATGAAACTAGATGACAAAAGTTCCTACAAAAAGGTAATAGAACTAATTTTCAAAAAGAATTAATCTACTATAGATTAACTGGTAATACAGGAATTTTAAATGAAGAAAAAAAAGTTAATCCCAAAAGAGAAGTAATTGAAAAAAATACACTAACTATGAACCAATTGATTTGAGGTCAAGAAGGATCTTCTTCTGCTGAAAGTAGCTTTAATGACTTCTCAAATAGATACAATAACACTAACTCTTCAATACTGAGAAAAATGATTGAAGAAATTTACTTCATGATTAAATTAACCCTTAATCATGAAAACTTATACAATACTGTGTTTAATAATTATGAAATAGATAATTCAAAAACGAATCTAAGAAATTATATTAAAGAAAACTATAACCAAATCAAACAACATCAAAAAGGTGTTGATAAAGAAATTTTGGTTGTTGATAGAGGAGATGGTTCATTTGATTTAAAAATTTCAAAGGACTATATTGTAAAGACTATTGATAAAATAGTTAAAAACGACCAATACCTCCCTTATTATTATGAATTAATAATCATATATTACTATTTATTTAATTTCGTTTCTAAAAACTAATTACTTTATCTAAAACCATATTAAATACAATGAATGCTGAAAATATGGTTTTTAATTTAAATTAACATTAAAATTAACTTAATATAATAATATAAATAATTATTTATATATTTATAACTTTATAAATGAAAAATCTAAAATTATTAGGTTTTTTATTTTTTTATGTCCATTTTTTTGCATTCTAATGTAGAATAACATGTATTTTGAGCTTATTTTTTGAACATTTAACTCCTTATTTTGGAGTTAAATGTTTTTTCATTTTTTATTTATAGAGTTGTGCACTTTTTTTTAAAAAAAAGTGTCAAAAAACTTAAGCAAAAAAATTTTTTTATTTTTTTGCTTTTTTAAATTTATAAATTTACGCATTTTTTCTAAATTTCCCTACATCAAAAGAGCAATTTTTATTTTTAAAATTTTCATAAAAAATATTAAAATTATTATGCATCAATTCTTATATCATCATTGATGCTTCTGTGCAATGCTCGGAGTATGCTTAAGTATTCGGACATGATTTTATTAGCTTCAAGATTACTATCTTGGGCATTCACGGAAATACTATTAAATTTTGAGATATATAATTCAAGAGTTTTAAAAAACGAATTTGTTTTATTATAGATAAATGCTAGTTTCCCTACAGCTGGAATAGAGTAATCTAATCCTTTCTCTAAAGCTCACATTTCTGTTAAACTTAGATATTTTCCGTTAGGTTCCTTAGCAAAGTATTTTTTATCATTATATTTAAAATACAAATTATCATCCAAAGAATGCACTAATAAAACGTCAGAATTATAAGGGAAGATAATTCTTTTGTTATACATATCAAAGGCTGCGTAATTTTTGCCTTGGTATCTAACAACACCATTTAAAACTTTTCTATTAATCTCTAAATCAACGGCTCAATTGCCGTTTTTCTTTCCCTCTTTTTGAAAAACATTTTGTTTAGAAATTATTTTTTTATTCCTGATATTGTAATAATTTTGAAATACTTCATTATTTTTCTTCAAATCATCAATATTTTTATATCCGTTTTCGTGAATAAGTAACGGATATTGGTCTAGTGATGTCCTAAAAGATCTTTCAACATGTGGTTTATGTTTTGGATTTGATGAACTTAGTACTTCTATTCCCTTTTTATTTAAAACTTTTTCAAAGACTGTTTGTGTGTTTTCGCTTCCTCAAAAACTTCTTCTTTTATCAGCATAGATTTTCTTTGGGAATCCATACTTTTTAAATACAATTTCTAGTAGTCTTTGATATCCTAATGTTGTTTCTTGTTCTTCAAATCATACTGCTAACAATGTTCCTGCTGCTACATCTATTGCATGATAAAGATATAATGGTTTATCATTTTTTAAGTATGGTTCAAGTTGTGCATCAATTTCAACAATTTCGCCGAATTTTAAATTTTTCTTTAGATTTAAAACTTGTCTTTGTTTTTCATTTTGTTTAATCTGTTGATAATAATTTTTTAATATCAAAGTTATATCTTCTGAGGTTTTTTTCTTTGATAATCTTGCAATCCTTCTTCCTCTTTTGGTTGTATGTATATTAAATAAACCTAATTGATTAAATCTCTTAACTAAAGTTTTGTAAGAAATTTTTTCTCTTATAAAAGAACCATACTCAGAATTAAAGTATGTTTTAATTGAAAGTTGATTATTTGTTAGATCTCTATTCAAAATAAACTGACATGTTTCTAAATAATTTTTAAAGACTAATTCTATTTCTGCATCAGTTATTTTGTAATTTCTTTGATGATATTTATTTTTATGTGAGACAACAATTTCTTTTTTGCTTTTAATAACTTTTTTATATCTTTTTACAGTTGATAAACTAAGGTTTGTTATCAAGCTAAGATAAGATAAAGATTTTTCGATATTTTCAGCAATCAATTTTAAAGATTGTTGTTTTTTATTTCAAATTTTGTTAAATTTTTATACTTAAATAAGTTATGTGTTATTTTCATAAATAATTTATACCACTTTCTTGTTAAGTAAGCTCATTTTATATGAGATTAATATGTGGCTCAAAATATATATTATTACACACACAAAAAAAATATTTTTTTATTAATTAGAAAAGTCATATGCAAGTTAAGCATGCATATGACTTTGTTTTTATGTATCCTGTAATAAAATAAATGTGCAAAAACAAGAAAGGATACATTAATATTATAATGAAAAATTTAGGAAAATGAATTTGTATTTTTGATCAATCAAAGAAAGAAAATAAATATACTCATTATGAAATTGCAGAAAATATTGATACTATTTGAAAGTTTCAAGGAAAATTAGAACTAACTAGAAATTTACAGAAAAAACAAATGGATATTGATTCAATTTATAATGCTTTATTTGAAATTAGCCAAGGTATATCAATTCAAAAAGCCTCTAGAAAAATAAAAAGAGATGTGAGAACAATAAAAAACAAAATTGATCTTATGACTAGTAAACATTCAAAAGATTTATTAAAATATCAAAGATTTCAATGTAACAATTGTTTTAAAAGAGTCACTAAGGTTAAAGTTATTCATTTTTCTAAAATATACGATCATTTATTGGATTATAGATACTCAAGATTGTTTTTCAGAAATACTAAGTTACAAGAAAAATGAGAACCATTTAAAGAGTATTGAAATGATATTAGACATAAATATAATAAATACAAAATCAAAAGAAATATTAAAGAAAAGATGCCAAAAACTTCTGTAAAGTTTTTGGTAAATTCTTTTAAGAAATCTCACATTGGCTTTAGCCCTTCTGTTAGTTCAGTGTATAAAAAGATGCAATCCTTACCATTTTATCTAGATTATGAACATATAATTAGAAAATCAGAAGGTAAATATATTAGGAAAACAACCAAGAAGACTAAATTAGTAACATTGAATAACGCTACCGAAATAACTAAGAGACCAAATTATATTAACGATAGATCAGAAATGGGCCATTACGAACTTGATACTGTAATGGGCAAAATTGATGATAAAAAGTGTTTAGTAACTTTGTTAGAAAGACAAACTAGAAAGTCATATGCTACAATAACCAAAAGAGGTTCAAAATATATTCATCAAGCTTTAAATAATATGATTAAAAAGTTTGGTTTAAATATTAAATCCTTAACTGTCGATAATGGTAAGGAAAATGTTTTATTACACAAAATCATTCCTAAAGACAGATTGTTCAAATGTCTTCCATATAGTTCATGGCAAAAAGGCTCCATTGAAAATATGCATAGATTAATAAGGTATTTTATTCCTAAAGGTAAAAGTCTTGACAATTATACTCAAGAAGAAATTGATTTTATGATGGAATGAATAAATAACTATAGAAAAATTATTAATCAACCTTAGATTATTTTAACCCCCCGCCCTTGATTTCAGACAAGGGAGCCTTACTTTTTGAAAAAGTAAGCAAAAGCGGCGAGAAAACTTTTAAAGTTTTCTATTTTCCTATACCTTTTTGTAAATTTAAAATTTGATAAAATTATTTTACAGTTTTTTTATTACATCCTTGCAAATGACTTTTAGAATATTCAAAAAATATTTTTTTTTTTTTTTGCATTCTAAAAAAATATACTATAATATTCTCAGTGGTCATAGCAAGAGGGATCACCTGATACCATTCCGAACTCAGTAGTTAAGCCTCTTTACGCCGACGATAGCCGAAAGGTGAAAATAGGGAGCCGCTGTTTTTTTATACTTTTTTTATTAGCAAATAAACTAATATTGTGCTAAAATTATATTTATGAGTAACAAAAGAGATTATTATGATGTTTTAGGTGTTAAAAAGAATGCAACTGAACAAGAAATAAAAACAGCTTATAGAAGCCTTGCAAAAAAATATCATCCAGATAAATTAAAAGACGGTACAAGTGATAAAAAAATGCAAGAATTAAATGAAGCTTACGAAATTCTTTCAAACCCTGAAAAAAGAAATATTTATGACAATTATGGTCACGATGCAGCAAATGGAGGGGCTGGTGCTGGAGGAGGATTTAACTCTTCTGACTTTTCTGGTTTTGGCGGATTTGAAGATATATTCGAAAATATCTTTGGTGGATTTGGATCTTCAAGAAAAAGGAATGCAAACCAACCAATGAAGGGTTCTGATGTTAAAGTATCAAAGAGAATTTCGTTTATGCAAAGCATTAACGGAGATGAACTGAAAGAAACCATGGATAAATTTGACACTTGTTTACATTGTGGCGGATCTGGCGCCGAATCTAACCATGATATCGAAACTTGTTTGACATGTAATGGTTCAGGATATGTTAGCAAAAGAATGAGAAGTTTATTTGGTCTCACTCAACAACAAGTGGCTTGCGATACATGTGGAGGAACAGGTAAAAAAATTCTTAAAAAGTGTACAGTTTGCAAAGGGCATAAATATGTTAAAACCCAAAGAAGCGTTAAAATACCTATCGCTCCTGGTACTGAAAATGGAACATTATTAAAACTTCAAGGATATGGTGAAGCAGGAACAAATGGTGGTCCATCAGGTGACTTATATATACAAATTGTAGTTGAACCTCATAAACATTTCGAAAGAAGAGGAAACGACTTATACTTAGAATTCCCTGTTTCATTTATAGATTTGATGCTTGAAAAAAATGTTCAAGTGCCTACACCATACGGTAATGTTATAATCGCACTAAAAAGAACTTATGAAACTGGTCAAGTTATACGCCTTGATAAAAAAGGAGTTAAATCTAAACATTTCACTGGTGATCTAAAAATTATTTTAAAGGTTGTTAAACCTGAAATAAGCAAGTCTAATTTAAAAGAAATGATTAAAGTATTTGAAACATTAGAAGACACAACAAACGATAGTTTTGTTAAAGAAATTAACAAAACACTAAAGTAAAAAAACTTAAGCTAAAGAAATTAATCCTTTAGTTTATTTTTTTACAAAAAAATATAAAATTTATAATATGTATAAAAGTAAATTAAATATAAAAGAAACTCAAAAGGCAATTCAAGACTTAAAAAAATTTTTTCAAAAAGAATTGCAAAGGGAGCTAAATTTAACTAGGGCTACAGCACCATTATTTATTGAAAGAAAAACAGGGCTAAATGATGGTTTGAATGGCGAAAAAGCTGTTTCATTTAATCCAAAAGGACATGATAATATTAACTTGGAAGTTGTTCATTCGCTAGCAAAATGAAAGAGAAATGCCCTTAAACAATATAACTATGATGTTTACGAAGGTATTTATACTGACATGAACGCAATAAGAAGAGAAGAAGATTTAGATGACACTCATTCATATTATGTAGATCAATGAGATTGAGAAAGAATTATAAAAAAAGAAGATAGAAATCTAACTTTTTTATTTGATACTGTCAGAAAAATTTACAATGGTATTTATAATACAAAGGAAATGCTTGTAAAAGAATTTAAAACATTAACTAATGACTTAGCGAAAGAAGTATATTTTATATCATCACAAGATTTAGAAAATTTATATCCTAACCTAACATTATCAGAAAGAGAAGATCAAATAACTAAGGAGAAAGGTGCTGTTTTTGTATACCAAATTGGACACAAATTAAAGTCTGGATTAATTCATTCTTTAAGAGCCTTTGATTATGATGATTGAAACCTAAATGGTGATTTATTGGTTTACTCAAATGTTTTGAATAAAACAATAGAACTTTCTTCAATGGGTATTAGAGTAGATGAAAGGTCAATTGTTGAACAAAGCCAAAAAAGTGAAAAAGAAGTGAAATTATTGTCTAATTATCACAAAGATGTTGTCGAGAAAACATTGCCTCTTACAATAGGGGGTGGAATTGGCCAAAGTAGATTAAGTATGTTTCTTTTAGAAAAAATTCATATCGGAGAAGTTCAAGCTAGCTTTTGACCTGATGAATATAGGGGTGAATTAAAGAAAAAAGGAATCGAGTTATTATAATGCACACTGTGCATTTTTTTATATTTTTACAAACATTATTTTTAAATTAAAATATATGTTAATTTATTTGGAAAAAATGCATATTTTAATATTATATATTAAACATAAAAAAATATGCACGTGGAGAAATATGAAAAAAAATAAAAAAATAGCAATAATTACAAGTTTTTTAGGATTAGCACCATTTGTCGTTTTGTCATGCTCTAATCAACAGGCGCAAACGATAGAGCAACCTAAAGAAAAGAAAAATATTGAAAAAAAATATAACCCAAATAATGATTTCATAAATAAACTAAATATTGAAAAAAGTGAGAATCAAGAACAAGATTCTAAAGAAGACTATAACGTTAAGTTTAATGAGTTTGTAGTTAAAAACATTATAAAACTACAAGAAGGTGAAAAAATCGAATCTTCAAAGTTGCCTTCTGAAGTTATTGTTTTTAACTCAAAAGGTTTATATGAATCAAAAAAAGTTACTTGAGAAAATGTACAAGATTTATATGCTTCTAACGAGATGAAAATAAGCGGATCAGTAGAAGGTAGCGACAATTTAAGGGCTTTTGTCGAAGTTATAACAACTCCAGCTTTTAACTCAAGTGATTCTGAATTTACTCTTTTAGATGATAAATTAAAAATCAATGAAGCAAAAACTACAAAAGATGGATCAAAAAGGGGTTCAAGCATATTCAATTTAGTTGATAGAAGCGATTCATCTGAGAGTACTGGATCAGTATGACATAATTGATGAGTTTTTAATGCTAAACAAAATAACATAATTGCTTTCAATTCAGATGAGAGTATAAATGTAAATAGACTAAAACTTGTTTTTGGTAAAATGGGTGGGCAAATAAGCACTGAAGCCCCTGCAGAAGTAAGGATTAAATATTCAAATGATGGCGAAGAGTGGTTTGACGTAAAAAATCAAGATAAAGTATTTGCTAGTGATTTTGGTCCATTAGGAGATCACCATGAATGAAGAGGATCTTCAAAAGTTTTCACAATTAATTTTTCATCAGTAAAAGCAAAATGATTCAGTCTAACATGAAAAGCTCCTAAGAATTCATCAAACCAAGATATGTCTATAGCATTGACTGATTTAAAGTGATTTGGACCTTATTCTTCTTCAGGTTCAATAATTAATAACTTTGATAACACTATTAGCGCTATTCAATTTGGTGATTCAACAATAAATGTAGACTCAAATAATATAAGTATAAAAACAAATTCACTCACAAATGATTTTAAAGTTATTTCTAATGCAACCTTTGTACAAAAAGAATTAGTATTTGAAAATAGTAAATTTAAAACATTTAAGATTATTGCTTTTGATGACTTAAGCACAAAAAATATTTATACAATTAAAATTTCTAAGGAAGACAAATAATGAATAAAACAAAAGTTAAAAACAAATTATTAGCAATTCTTGCTGGATCTTCAATTTTAGCTTTAACAGCATGTACAACAAATAATGCAATAAACCCAAGTAAGGAAAGCAAAAAACAAGAATCTCAAGAATACAATGAAATAACCGCATACTTTGATCAACAAGATCGTTCACTTAATAATATTAAAGAAGTTGTTTTAGGAGACTATTTTAACCAAACATTCAATCAAAAAGAATTTAATAAAAATTTAATAAATTTCTTAAATTTTTATAAAAAAATACTTAATTTGCCTATCGAAAAAGCTAACATTGATAGCTATAATGATGAATCATTTAACAAAGATGAAATAAATGCTTCTTTAAAAAAGTTTGATGAAATTGTAAATACTAATATTTTAGATTTTTCTACAATAACCCTATCTTTAGTTAATGAAATTACTGAAACATATAATAAATTATTAAGTAAAAACAAAAAAATCGAAAACTTTAACTCAAGTTTATTAGATTTCAAATTAACTTTGGTCGATTTTGGTATTGATCCTAAAACATTTGAAAAATTCATTCAAAAAAATTTTTCAGAAATAGTAGGTAAAAAAGAGGAAGTTTTAAACAATATTTTAAATATAAATGTATTGTATGAAGAAATTTCAAGTATATTCACTGAATTTAGTTCTAATAAAGATGTATTACAATCTGAAATTACAAAATTTTCTTTATTGCAAGAAAAATTAAAAGAAACTTCTAATTTAGAAGAACTCAAAACAGAATTAGAAGCACTAAAAAAAGATATTCTAAATAATTTAAAAAATAATAATTTGGTTTCTAATGATGCAACAAAACTCAAAAAGTCAGTTCTTGATTTGATAGAAGAAAATAATAAGTTGACTGAAGACCAAAAAACTGAACTAAAAAATAAGTTAGAAAATTCAAGATCTTCTATTGAAGTAAAAAATATTAGAAAAGAAATTGAAGTAATCACAAGTAATATAAACTCAAAAATTAATGAAATAATTGATAGTTCTGCTTCACAATTTCTTTCTGAAGAAAATAAACAATATTTGAAGATATATTTACAAACATTCGATAATTTTAACGAAATAGAATCATTTGAAACATCTTTTGCTTTAGTTTCCGAAAACTTTAGTCAAGTTTTAGACAAAATAAATTCAATAAAAAATAAAATAAGTAATTCTCAATTGAAGCCTCAATCAATATTCGAATTTTACAAATTAAAAGCAGAATACGATAAATATATCAAAGACGAAAAAGTGTATAGTATTAAATTCTCAAACTTAGATGAAACTAAAGAAAAACTAACTCAACTCATCACTTCTCTTTCAACATTAAAAGAAAATGACAATACAATAACGGATACTTCTAAAACTGTTGAAAATTTATTCTCTGAAGAAGCGCAAAGTAAACTAAAATACAACTTAAATGATAATCTTTCTAATTTTGATTTAAAAACATATTTATTTTCTGCATCTATTAATAAAGAAAATAATAAAATGTATTTAGTTGAAGGTGATACAGATTTAATTGACTACGAAGTAAGAAATATTGCTCTAAAAGAAGATGATAAAAACACTTTGGTATTAACAATAGAAGCAACTTTAAAACCAAACCCTTCTATAAGAGCTACTTTAACAAAAGAAGTTAACGGTTTTACAAATGACATAAATACAGAAATAAGTAAGATTTCTTTTAGCAATCTAGATGAACTTTATAACATTAACTATGAATATGCGCAAAGTTTTACAAATGAAGAGATTAACTCACTGACTAACAATGAAGAGATTAATAAAATTTTAGACTCTAAACTAAATGGGGTAGCAAACTTTTTTGGTTACAAACTAAAAGATAACAGGATTCAAGTAGAAGCAAACAAGTTAAAATCAACTGTTTTGATAACATTTGGTGAACAGACAATTAAGGAAATAGAATTATCTAGTCAAAACGATTTAACTTTTAGAGATGCTTCAAAAACTAAAGAGCAATATCAAGATGAAAAAAACTTAGAAAAAGTAAACAAAATAATTAACGGTACTGCTGATTTATTTTTATCTGAAATAAAATTTAAAGAATCATCAACAAAAAATCATAGCTACTACTTAGCTAGCCAAGCCAAAGAAGCATTTGAAAACGAATATTACATGCCTAAATTTGGTAAGTATGAAATTTTTATTAAAAATGTTGCTACAGCTAACAATCAAATTGGTCATGCACAAGTTGAATTATGATACAAAGAAAATGGTGTTGAAGCACCTTTACCAACCGAAAATTATTTACGTAATAAAAGAAAAAATATTTATTACTTTAGAAGACAAAGCATAGATGATATCCAACCTATTAATCATAAATTTTTTACTGCTGATGATTTTACAACTACAACAAATAGCAGTGTTCCACAAGCTGATATAGATATGTTCAATAACATAACAGAAGCTAACTTTAATTTTAGAAAAGCATTTGGTAAAACTTATAATGATAAAACTTCAATCGGATATAGATCATTAAATATTGACGATTTTATCGAACAAGAAGCATTTAGAAAATTTGAATACTTTATTACTTTAGATAGAGCAACAAATAGGTCTGGTGCCAATCTAGATCAAGAGGAGTTTGTTCCTTTTAATGCACCTTTATACTCAAAAGAAATAACCATAACTAATGATAACGACAGAATCAATAGAATTAAAAATAATTATTATGTTTATGCTTTTGATTTTGAAAAGGTTGGTCGTAGAGGTCTTAATTTTAAATTAGGATTTATTAATAAGGCAAATAATTCGATTAGATACAAACTTGATAAAACTTTTTCTTTAATTAATATCGTTAATGATTATGAACAAATTTTATACCCTGAAATAATCTTAAACAATATAAAACGTAGCGATTTACAAATAAATAATGAATTACTTTCATCTAAGAGTGCCTATGACTTTTCAAATGACTTAGAAGCTTTAAATCAAGCCATTACAATTAATGCTCAAGATGGATTCTTAAAACACAATAACTTCAAAATCAAAAAAGATAAATTCAAAATTGTTGAAATTAAAAGAATTAACAATAATACAGCATTTGTAAGATTCGGGACAGAAAAATATGATCATTCTCTAAAAAATAATGAAGTTGTTCATGAAAAAGTAGATATCAAATCAAAAACTTGATTCAAAATATCAGGGTTTAAAAATTCTTTACCTGAACAAAATAACCCTATACAAAATCTTGATTTTGAAAATTCTAATCTCGAGACTACAGTCACTGAAACAGGCATTTTAAGAAAAAGAATTATTGAACAATATTGAAAAGATTTAAATTGAACATTAAATGAAGAAAAAAATATTGCTTCATGAACATTTGATAAAAAATATATTGAAAAAACATTTTTAAATAATTCTAGAAAAAGAAAATTAAATCTACATATATATGGATACAGATTTGTTAATGACTTCAGAAAAAACGATCGTATCAAATCGGAAATAGATGGACTTAATTTCCAACTTGATTTTGAAGAATTATTAACAAAACAAACAGTTATTAAAGAATATACAATACCATCAACAACAATTAAATCTAATCAAGTTCCAGAAATCAAGGTAAAAATTGTGTTTATTTGAAATCCGGAAAAAGGAATCGATGTTTCATTGATAATTCCTGGACGCGATAATAAAATCGTAATCTCACAGCCTGAAAGTGTTAAATTCTCAAGCGATACAGAAGTATTTAATAAGGATCGCGCCTTTGTAATGCTTCCTGGTGGTTCAAAAGTAAGTATAGAATATGAGAACGATGTTGAAGATGAAGATTTTGGGTTGATAACAAACAAATTTGATTATAATGATGTTGATTATAATCAATTAAACCAACCTATATTATTCTCAAACAAAATTGAAGACTTAATGAATAGAACAACTTATAATCCAAATCAAAATGTTAGCTTCAAACTAAATAATGGGTATAAAACAAATCTTGACCACATTAGACTAAAAGACCATAGAAAAGATCCTTATATAGCTAGCGTATGAGCAAGAACTATGAGATACACTCAAGGTACAGCTACTATGATAGGTAAGGTAAGTAAAGATCCAAAAGACGGAAGATTCTATATGCTTACAAATCACCATGTTCAAGGTATGGATGACAAGGTAAATAATTGAGAAGACTATAGCGGAG
Organism: Mycoplasmopsis canis PG 14; assembly: GCF_001553195.1. Classification (NCBI taxonomy): domain Bacteria; kingdom Bacillati; phylum Mycoplasmatota; order Mycoplasmoidales; family Metamycoplasmataceae; genus Mycoplasmopsis; species Mycoplasmopsis canis. The sequence continues at coordinate 585,694 of NZ_CP014281.1, forward strand.
AGAATTTCTTAAAAGAATACACAAATACTGCTGATCGTCGCTTAAAACTTTACTTTAATGTTCCGTATGAATATGTTGGAAACAATATAAATCCAGGCCCAAACACAGATGGTAGAGGGTGAGGATATAGTTATGTTAGTGATAATGTTAGAAACCCTGGATTTAGCGTTTCTACAACACTAGTTTGAACAGGTAGAAAACAACTTGATAAATATACAGGAACAAAAACTATTGATGCAGACTTGACCGTAATTGTTTGAGATATTAACCCTATAATTAAAGCCTTAAAAGCTAGAGGTATGATGCATGTTGCTAAACATATAGAAAATTGATTTAATCTACCAGAACTAAAATTCAATTGACAAGGATCAAAATATTCATTCATCCCTGGGCCACACACAAAGGATATAGTTCATATAGGGTATCCACTTGGTGATCAATCAGGATATATTAACCATAGAGCAAAAACAACAGAAAATTCTGTTGCTGTGTCAATTCAAAATGATTATAGTTTTGTTCGTATTACTGGTGGTAATTCAGGATCAGGATTCTTTATCGGAGAAAATGAATATGCCTCAACTCTTTATGGTGGTCATTTAGGTAGAGAGCTTTATGGAAGAAATTATGATACTGAAGAGTTCAATTATTTTGGAATTAACTGAAATAATGAAGATCCACTTACATTAAAAAATAAAAGATCTTTTGGTTCAATGATATTAAGAGCGAATGTTAAAGATCCTAATGCATATGCATTACCATGATTTTTTAAAGAAGTAAAATAGAAAAAATGCACAAGAGTGCATTTTTTTATTTAATCTTTCATTCTAATTTTTCATCAGGGTTTCCCAATCTACCAAAGTAGTATGATCCAAAAGAATCCCTATCTTTTAAAATTATACTTTGTAATCTTAATTCTTTTGTTTCTGAATCAAGTAGTTTCTTAGAAGGTTTAATTTCTAAAATTGTATTTTCTTTATCCCCATTTGCCTTTGTAAGAACAGTTACATCAATTTCATCATCGTTCGCATTATTCCCTGGAGTTAAATCTTTTATAATTCCTAAAGCAAATTCTTTAGATTTTATATTGTCACTAAACTCTAAATATATCTTTTTATCAGAAATATAAGAGTCTACTATATTAGGGAATAAAGATTCTTCTGTCTTTGTATTTTTTGTAACAGGGTTTTCAAAAACATATTCTTTATCCATGTATTTTATACTTTTAATAAAGAAATCAGTAACTTTTTGCGATTCAGCATTTCCTTTTTGTGAACTTGCAGGTACTGGTAATATGCCTTTAGCAATCAATTTACCTTCATTTCATGATAAAAGAATGTCAATTGGTCTTTCTGTCTCATATGTTGGAACATTTTCATCCCCTACTTTTCCTAGACCATAAATTATTTTTGCAGGCTTCTCGGTTGGTGTGCTTGTTAAACCTTCTACACTTTCTGCATTAGAAACCCCATTAAAGTCAATTGTTACTAATTTTAAACTTCTTAATCTTTTACTTTCTTCGCTAACTCCCGGTAAATCCACTAATTTTAAATCATCTTTCAAATTAATGCGTAATTTAGATTTATCATTTTTAAACATTGGATCATCAAATAAATAAATATGATAATTTCCTGATTTTCTTAAAATAATTTTGTTCAATTCTGCATATAATGCCTTTTCATCTTTATAATTCTTGCTTACAGAAAGTTCCAATACAGAGTTTTTGTCTGATCCTTTTCTTTTTACAACTTTTCATGTTAAATCATCAAAACCAAGTTCTGATTTTTTATTACCGTTTTTCAAAGCAGTTAATGAAAATTCGTGTTTAGAAATATCCTCATCAAATTCTATATAAATTTTCTTGTTAATAGAATAAATATCAACAATATTGGCCGCATTTTCATAAGGCTTAGCAAGAATTTCGTTAGATACAACATATTTTTTGTTGTTGTATGTAATAGATTTTACTTTATATTCTTTCAAATCTAAAACTTTGCCATCTATATAAGATTGTTGTGGCAAGGAAACTATCCCTTTTACTTCTAGTTTGTTAATATCCTTTTTATATGTAAGGAAAACATATTCTGAAAGATCGATATTTTTTAATGTCTCTTCTTTATTATTTACCTTAACTTCAAAAGAAATGGAAATTTGTTTCTTTGAATTTGTTAATTGCTTTACATCTTCGAAATCATCTCCTTCAACATTAAATAAAAAATCTTTCAATGTCATTCTCAACGACTTAAACCTTGATGACTCATCTGCTAAATCTGGTAAGTCTACGCTATCATATGTTCTTGTTGGTGTAGATGATGAAGTACCTGGATTCTCATGAGTATTCCCTCCATTTGTTGGTGGTTGAGGTGTAGGTTTTGGTTCTTCAACAGGGGGTTGAGGCTTTTCAACCGGTGGTTGAGGTGTAGGTTTTGGTTCTTTGTCTTTGTTTGTTTCCGTTGGGCTACATGATATAAATAAAGGAAGTGAAGCACAACTTAAAGACCCTAATATTAAAATTTTTGATAATCTTTTTTTCATTTTTCTCTCCTATCATTATCTTTCTTTTTTATTATACGCTTTTTTCGATTTTTAAAACAAAACATGGAAATTACCATATTTTATAAAAAAGACCTAAAAACTTATTAATTTATTGATTTAAAAAGTTTTTTTGAATTAATTTTTAATTAATACTTAGATAAAAATAAAAGAAAATAAAAATATCCAGAATAATCTGAATATTTTCGTCCACTAAATAAATTTAATTATTTTTCTTTTTAGGCAAGTATTTTTTTACAAAAAAACCACCTAAAACACCTAGAGTGACAATCGTAAATAAAACCCCTAATACAATGAATGTTTTATTTGTTGTCTTGCTATATTCTTCATTCTTCGAATTTTCTTTATTATAAAGAATAATATCTTTTTTAATTTCATCTAATATATTATGATTATAAGCACGTTGAATTCTTTCCGAAAAAATATTATAAACATTCTTATTATCTATATTTTTTATGAGATTATTTAGAACTTCTTTATACTTAATTAGTTCATTTTTATAATTTATATCATTTAAATTATAAACATCATTTAAGAAGTTTAGAATATCATTTTCATTATTGCTTAAGCTATTTAATCTTTGAATCAATTGGTCTTCTATTATTTTATCTGAAATCATAGCTATCTTCGATCTAACAACATCTTTTTGAATTTTAAATTCTTTTTTAGAATTTTCGATTTCTTTTATAAAATCAAAAACCTTTTGTTCACTTATATTATTTTTTTGTATAGCGTTGTAAGCATTTGTTAAAGAATTATTATAACTAACTGTACTTTCTGGAACCATTAAATCAAAAAGGTGTAAATAATTATGTTCTAGATAGTTATCAAGCGGTTTTAATATACTTGTTTTTGTATTCTTATATTCATTTAAAGAAAGCACTAATTTGTTACTTTCTTGTTGAATAAAGCTTAAATCATTATTTTCTTTTTCTAAAATAGACTCTGTTTCAGATATTGCTTTATTAAGATTTCTAATTGCATTTTCTCAATTAACTGAATCTCTAGATGAGATTTCTTTTGCCTCTTTTAGTAACTTTTTAAGTGAAGATATCTCAAATCCAGTGTAGTTATACTCAAGAGAATTATAAACTCTATAATATTCTTGGATTAAATCAAAATAGTTAGCTGGCGTGAAATTACTTTCTAATAGCGATTTTCTCAAATCTTCTGCTTTAGAATCAAGTTCTTCTAAACCATTAGACTTATACATATCTCGGTTAATTTGTTTATGCATATTAAATAAATCACTAGCTATAGCTCTTTGTTTAACCGAAAATTCTAATGAATTCTTAGCTTCACCTAATAGATTTATACTTTCAGATTCATCATTGATTGAAAAATTGTCTAAATCTTTTAAAGATGTTTCTATCTTATTCACTAAATTTAAATACTTAGAAAAAGATTTTGATGTATAAAAGTTATTTTTATTGTTTATTTTTTCTTTGATTGCTTCTTCAAGTAAGGTTCCGTTAGATTTTAACTCCGCATGACTTATTATAAATCTTAAATTATTTTTTAAATCTTCAATTGAACTTTGAGAAACAAATCCAGAATCTATAACTTTTTTCGCTTTGTTTTTGACTAAATTAAACTTTTCTTTATCAACATTTATTCAATTAGTAAAATTTTCTGGTTCAGTTTCAATAAGATTTTGAAGTTCACTTTTATCAACAATTGATGAAGATTTATCAATAGGCAAGATTTCGTTAATAATTGGTAAATCATCTTTTCACGTTATTATTATTTCTAAAAGTTTTTTATTAATGTTAGTTGGTAATGCAAATGACATTAAATTGTTAACTATATATCCTAATTGGATAACCTCTTCAGAGTTAGTCTCTATATTAAATACCTTTGCACTTATAACAGTATCTAAAGATGTTTTCTCGCTAAAAATTTGGATATCCTTATTTTTAAATTTCTCATCATCAACTACAAGTTTTAGAATCCCGTTCGCACTTTCTGACTCAAAATTAGTTAATAAGTCTTTATCAAGGATATTAGAAGGATTTTTAGAAAGATCATTACCGATTGCATTTAGGTCAAAATCTTTTTCTGGCGAATCTTCGTTATTTATTATGATTTCATTAATCTCTAAATCACGATTCTCAGGATAATTTTCTCTAACTGATATTTTTATATATCTAATATTACTAATATCTAAATTGTCTTGGCCTCAGTATCTAAACCCAGTTTTATTTTCATCATATAATCCTGTAATTACGTTTTCAAGTTTTTCATTACTGTTATTTCTAGGTATTTCAAATACTCTTCATCAATTATTTTTATCCCTAGAAACTTCTACTAAGAGATTTCTGGGGAAATTATAGCTGTTTTCTGATGTGAATATTTTTAATGAATTTATATGGATATTTTGAGATAAATCATAAATAATATATTTTCCATTTGTTGGTGATTTAAAAATATTGCTTGTTTCTAAATCATTATCAAATTCATTATTTAATTTTGAGTCAATTTTATTATTAAAGTTTGTTTCAACAATATTTCCGAAATTTGTTTTTTCTGATGTTAGCACTTCTAAAGAATTAAAATTAATAGTAATTTGAGAATCTTGCGAATTCTTAATTATTAAATACCTTCCCTTAATACCTTTATATAGGTTATCTAAATTAGAAATTTCCTCTCAAACACTGCCGTTTGAAGAGACAAAGAATCTAAGTCCACTAGATTCAAAATTTGCTTTAATTTGATTTATTTTAAGTATTTGTTCAAAATCTAAACCAATAAATTCATTAGGTTGAATTGCAATTTCTTTAGATGTTGAAAAATCAGAATTTATAAGTTTATATAACCAAGCTTCCTTAATAGCACTAAATTCATTTTTCTTTGTTTCATCAGATATGTATACCAAATTATTTTGTGGTAGTTCTTTATCCACAATATCAACAGAACGTAACGCTCATCATCTATTACTATTTTGAGTAGAAAGAATCCTTATACCATTCATTTTTCCAACATTCTCTGGTACAGAAATTCATGTTTGAAGATTATCATTATCGCTAGATAACTCTTCAGTTATGTCAGTATAAGTGTCGTTTACGATTTTTTGTATTTTAAAATGTCTTAAAACTTCATCTCTACTTTGTAAAATTCTAATTGTTTTAATTTCTTTAAAATCATTAAACAAAATATCAAGATGATCATTTTGCATTATATTTCCATTATTACCAGCATGACTCATTCAAACGTATGATGATTCGTCGTTATCTGTTATGAATTCAAATCTATTGTTTCTTGCCGAGTCATTAATAGATGGGTTACTTGGTATAGCAAGATTTGTGCTTTTTACTGTAAAGGTTTGCTCTTGATGTTTTTGAGGACCCCCTGCTTTAAAGGTTCCTAAACGCCATCAAGCATTTCTCTCTGTATCAATAACTAATTTTATTTTTTGAGTAAAAGCATACCCAGTAACAATTTGTTTTCTACTACCATCTAGCTGATGTGATCCAAATCTTTTTCAACTATTTGAAGCTTCATCAAAATATTCAATATGAAAATTTGTGTGAACATCAGAAGATCTAGAAGCACCTTGTTCAACTAATACTCTAGTTATTTCTCTTTTTGAGGGGTAGGAAATACTTACTGATGAGTTTTGTCTCATTTTATCAATGCTATGAGATGTTAGTCATCATTCTGAATTAGGGTTATTATCAAAAATATTTCTATTTTCATGCCCGTTTCTCGTTTGTATATTTGGAGTATCTGCTGAATTGAGAGTTGCGTCAGTATATCATTTTTCCTCAATAATTTCTTGATCTCTATCATTAACTACAAAGTTAAATATTCTAATTCATCCATCATCGGGGTTTTGAGATAAGTTTCTAACTCTTACAGATTTAACATTTTTTATATTTAATGAATCAATAGTTACTGGACTAAATGTACCACGCGGAGCTCTCCTTACCTCTCCTATTTGTTGTCACTCTGTATCACCAAGCAATTTATATTCAAAAACATAATTGTAAAAGTGATCACTTCCATCGCCCATTTTAACATAAATTTTATTTAATGTGATTGGCTTTGAAAATTCGGTTCCAAAATAGTCGTTTTCTCTAATTTTATTTGAGTATCCATCAAAAACAGACACTTGATTATTAGATTTAAATAAAACTTTATCAGTTGAAGTACCATATGCTAAATTAGCATTTTTTCCTCTACTACTAATAAATTCGTGTTCAACCTCATCTATAGATCTATCGATTGAAAAACCATATGAATTCTTTATTAATACTCACAATTTTTTTAAGCTTGGTAAAAGTTTTTCTGCACCACCATTAAAGGTTAAGTTCTTTTTAGGTAACTTTAAATCATTAATTTCAGAAATTAATTTTTGTGCATAAAATACACTTTCATTTAATTCTGAAAAAAGATTGTTTTTATTGTATAAAAGTGCTGAGTCTAAGAATAAAAAGGCTTGACTAATCATTGATATTTTATTTAATCAAGGCTTAATAGAATCGGTGAACTCTACTTCATGTTTTTTTAATATATCAGTATCATTCTTTAATTTTGAAAAAATCTTTCTCAATTCTTTCAAGTCTTCTTCTTGATAGGTGTTGTTTTGAACTTTTTGATAAAAGACCTCAAAAAATGATTCAAAAGAAGAACTCTCAGAAACTGTTATAACTTCGTTTTCATGTTTGTTAAATTTTTTAATATGTTTTGAAACATTAATAAAACTATCTATTATAGGGTCATTAATGCTTTCAAGATTTAAAATTGATCTTATTTCTTTTCTAATTGAAAAACTAGACGTATCATTGTTTTCTTTAAAAATATTCGAAAACTGATGCACAAAAAAATCGTTAATTGATTTGTTTGATCCAAGATTCAATATATAAGAGTTGATATTTTCTAAATGGCTATATGAAAGAGAAAAAGAGTTGTGTAAATTTAGATTTAATAAACCTTCATTAAATGCTTCAGGCCAATTTAAGATAAGATTTGCCTTTTTATGTGTTTCTCTGTAAAAATTATCGATAAAGTCATTATTTATAACGTTATATTTCTTATCCCCAGACATTACAACAAATACGTTTTCATTGTAATTAGCTAAGTTACTTAGATTATTGATATCCGATTGATTATTGGTAAAGTAATAAATCTGATTATTTACGTGTTTTAAATCCTTAATTGAAGATAATCAATTTGTAATGTCATTTAAAAATCTTATTTCTAAATCACTATTAATTCTATTTCCATCAATTGAATTAAAAGCAAATGACTTAATACCAAGGTCAATTAATTGATTAATTTTACTCTTCACCAATTCTAAATCAAATTCATAATAACTGCCAGATGAAATAGGTTCGTTGCCAAAAACATTTAACCCGTAAATAAAATCAATATTCTCCGATAAAGCAAAATTATTTAGCTCTTTAACGTTCTTTAAATCTTCCTCATTGTAAAGAGTTCTTCAATCACTCCAGTTTTTTAAGTTTTGTTTATTAAAATAAGAATATTTGTTAAATCCGTGTTTTTTAGCATTTAAAATATTGCTTTTTATAACTTCATTAGAGAAAGTTGAAGAATCTTGAATTACTCTATTTTTTACAGCGAAGAAATCATTTAAAACAAAATCTTGAGTTACATTATTATCTAAACTTTCAATAATGTCTTTTATCTTTTCAAAAGAATAAAATAGACCATTATCACTATTTGATTGTATAAAAAATAAATTATTTTTAGATTCTATAAAGTACTCATCATTGTGTTCTGTTGAAAAATTAAATAAGATACTATTTGAAATGAATGTTGAATCAACAAGTTCGTTTTGGAAGCGCAAATCACTTATGAAAATGTTAGTTGCTTCATTATCAATTTTTTCTGAGATAGTAACATCAAATCCTTTAGAAGTTAAAAAGGCATTGAAAGAATCAAGTTCTTTTAGATTATTAGAAAATGCAATTATATTGATCTTATTTTTTAAAATGCTATAACTATTTTTATAAGAAATAGATTTTGCCAAAACATTTAAAGAAAAATTATTTTCTACATTTTTTTCAGATGAGTCGTTATTAGATGCGGAAATGAATAGTGGTGAAGCAAAAATTGGAGACAAAGCAAAAATAGTTTTAAAGATTCTTTTTTTACTAATTTTCATCTTATGCCTCCTTTTTGTCAACAATTATTGTATAAATTTTATATTCACCAAAATCATTATATGAAATAACTTTATAAGTTTTTTGCTTTTCTTTCTCACTAACCACATACTTAACTGTAGTTGTTGCATTTGTAAAAATCTTAAAGTTATCATCGAAATCTTGTGAATTAATATTAATTATTTCTGAATTACTTTTATATTTAACTCCGTTATACTCGTACTCGAAAATATCATTACTTTGACTGAAATTTAATATATCTTGTTTATCAATCCCTTTAAATGCAATATTTGTTATACCTAAAATGTGATTTCTTCCTTGGTTATCTTGAGCTGGTTCTCAATGAATTCTAATTCAATTTGTTTTAACGGTCTTAAAAGAAATTACCTTTGCATGAGCTGTATTTGCTAAAGTTCCGGACATTCCCACCATTGGCCCTAAATCTTCGTCTGTTATTTTATCTTGATTTTCTACATTAATTCAATTCTCTCCATCTTTTGAGTATTGAACAAAAATTCTCTTAGGTAACTTACCACTTGAGTTTCCTTGGCTAGCATGAAGTCAAAAATTTACTTCAAACCTCGAAATATTTGTTGGTTCTTCTCAATGAAAAACTAAATTTGTATCTTGTTCTTCACCAAATTTACCTCAGTTATCTCACCTAGAACCACTAAATCTATAATCACCTGAACGATCAATAAGCTTAGGTAAATTGCTACTATTACCGTCACGGGTGCTTTTTTCCAAATCAATAGTTCAACCTTCTTCCTTTGAAGAATAATCACTCTCATTTATATTTGATTTCAATTGAGTGATAACATAAGTTTTTACAGGAAAATCATGGCCTTCATAATTAACTATTCCATTAATAGTGGTATCAGAGAAAATTTGTATATCATTATCTACGGATCAGGAAACAGGATAGAACTTAGATTGATTTTGGCTATTAACAAATTTTAATTCTGAAGGTAATTTATCCTTAATTAGGATATCTCCACTAAATTGTTTTACTATAGGGAAAATAGGTATGTAGTCATTATTAGTGCTTTCCACTACTTCTGATAACTGTTTTTTAGGAGTTAAATTAGATAGTTTATTTGTAAATTTAATGTTTTCATCATATTCTCCATTATTTTTTTTATTGTGGTTACTAATTTCGCTATTTGAGCATGAAATAACCAAAAAAGAAGATACTGAGATTAAAGATGTAAGAGATAGAATTTTAAGCATTTTTTTCATGATAAGCCTCTTAAAATTTGAATATTTATAATATGTTATAAATTATAAAGAATTTTATGTTCTTTTTGATAAAAATAAATTATGAAATTTATAAAAGTTATCAATACTAAGAAAATAAAAATGATAAAATTTTATTATGAAAAAAATTAATAAAAAATTAGCTGTATATCTGCTCTTATCAGGAGCACTTATAACATCGACTTCTTTAGCAATATATTTCTATGCAAATAGTCAAAAGATTGAGAAAAAGAAGAAGAGCAATTCATTTTCTGATAGTCAAATTAATGGTTTTGAATTTAACATCCCTGAAAAAGATAATACTTTTGTTCCTAACAATAATAACCATAACGACTTTATTGAGCAACCTGAAAAAAGTGATGTCAAATTTTATAACTTTCAATTCAAAAAAAGTGATGTCGATGATTCTTCGTTTATAAGTTTAAATTTTGAAGGTACTAAACTTTTATCAGAATCAAGATTACAAATTGAACTTGAGGACAACAATAAAAATTTAGTCGTTTTAGATAAGTTTAAAATCAATAACGAGAACAAGGAAGTTATTTTTGATACTAGTGATCTAACTAATAATAGAAAGTTCAATGTCAAGACAATTACTTTAAATGATCAATTAATTAAAAATGATAACGACATTGATGATGATGCTGAGAAAATTTCATTTTCTACAATCCCATCAAATACTTTTATAGATTTCGAAAACAGTAGGATTATTGAATCAAATGAAAATTCAGCCACTATTGAAATAGAGTTAAAAACTCAAGATAATATAAAAGAAATTTCAAAAAGTGCAGTATCCCTTTCGTTTGCATACAAAAACAATAATTCTAAAAACTATCTTAATATAACTGGTATTTTAAATAAAAAACAAGACAAAATATTTATAACAGCTAATTTAAATAATTTAATACATGGGGAGTCATATTTTTTAGAAAAGGCAAAATTTATTAGTAAGCCAAAAGGATTGTTTTATAACATCAATAATAACTATGAAAACGCTTTTTATGACTTTAACAAATCAAATAATAAAGAACACGAATTCGTAATACACACAGATTCAGAAACATTGTTTAAAAATAACTCTAAATTTGAATTTGAGGTTATTGGTGAAATGAAAAGCGATCCATTTGAAAATGATCAAAATGAAATTAAATATCACTTAAGTGGTGTTGTTTTGGATAAAAGAAAAATTGATTTTTCTAAAATTAATGAAAATCTAAAACTAAAATTTTCTAAAGTCGGTAGCGAAGAAACTGATGTTTACGCCTCAAAAATAAGTTATGACCCAAATGAAAATAAGCTTTCTTTTGAGATAGAAAATTCAAATAGTGGTGACCAATTTATATTAAAAGAAATACAAGTAAAAAATAATGAAACAGAACAGTTTGAGAACTTAGATATAACTAATGTTGATAAAAAACTAATTATTGAATATCCGATTTCTAAATCGCTTGAAGTTGATTTGATAAATTCAAGATCATGAGAGTCTTCTTTATACCCGAGTTACGTATTTATTAATTTAAAATTAAAAAATAATTGAAATGATGAAAAAATCGAAAAGTTACTTGATCAATTAACGAAAGATGATTATTCGGAATCCAAAAAGAATTCAATAAAGAATGTTCTAGCAAATATTATTTATGATAATTATAAGAAAATAGTTAAGAATAATAATGTTGATATTGATAATAAAATAATAATTTTAAGACTTTCTGACCCAGCTGATGATAGCAACTTTTATAGTCAAGATAATAATATTTTTTATTTCCTATTAAATGAAACTAACAAACATTTCAAAAATACTAAAGATATTGACGAAAAATGAGATATAGTCAATAATAGCAACACAATTTCTATTTCAATGATTAAAAATCCATTTATAAGCAACAACAGAAATGGAACAGCAATTGAAAATGATCACTTTAAAATAAAAAGACTAAGTAGCGAAACATTATTTGCTCACAACGAAGACGGATCACACTCATATCGTATCCCAAATGTTACTAAACTTAAAAACGGAAAAATCCTTAGCGTTGTGGATAAAAGAGTAGAAAACATTAGTGACTATAATAACTCAATTTCACAAGTTTTTAAAGAATCATTAGATGGCGGAAAAACTTGAAGCCAAAATAAAGAAATCTTAAAAATAGCTGTTCCAAAGAAAAACAATCGTGGTATAGCTATAGATGGTATAATAACAGAAATTGAGTATTTTGATGAAGAAACACAAACTAATAAAACAAAGCTTCATTTTATTGTTGATATTTTTCCAGGAACAAATACTGGTGTTCCACATTTATCATCGGGTAACCCATGATTCTATATAGGTGATCAAGGTTATCTAAAAATGTGGACAAAATTAAATAACAGAAATAATTTTGATTCTAGATCATCAGTATTAAAGCGTGTAGAAGGAAGAGGAAATTGATTTAGAAGATATATACTACCAGCTGGTGTTTCATTTAACAATAATTTCACAGCAAGCACACAACTAGAAGAAACAAATACATATGTGGATATGAATTATCATCAAGATACAAAATCAATTTCTGGTAGAGTATATGAAAATGTCATGGAATCAGATTTTGATGATCCAATGGCATTAGATTCTAAAAAAACTGAGCACAGTGTTTTTGATGAACCAAGAAAAGTTACAAACGTAAACAATAATACATTTGAACCATTAAGAAATGAGCATGCTGTATATGCCTTAGCCATAAATAGCCACCTTGCAACACTAGAAAGTTATGATGAAGGTAGAACATGAACTAACTTACAATGGATTGATGAAAAACTTTCAAGACATAGAAATAATCATAAGTTTGTAGGTACTGGGGTAGGAAACGGAATACAACTTAAACACCAAGCAAATGCTTCTATAAATGGTAGAGTAATTATACCTATGTACTCTATGAATAACAATGATCATTATATGTTTTTCATATATAGCGATGATAAAGGAAAAACATGAACCAAATACACACCTAATGGATTTAAAACCAACCTATCTGAATCATCTTTTGTTGAAACAGAAGACGGTACTTTATATTGATTCGCAAGACATACAGGTAGTTTTGGACAAAATACATTTAGAACATTTATTTCAAAAAGTACAGATGGTGGTATGACTTGAAGCAGTCCTGATAATGACACATCTAGAAAAGGTAAAGATATGCAAATTGGTAATCCTTACGATGCAAATATTTTTTCAGGTATTGATCACTTTAGATGGAAAAATAAAGATTATTTTATTTTCTCTCTTTCAAAATCTGCAGTCAGAAGAAATGGTTATTTATTTATAGCAGATGCAACATTCGAGAATATTGTTGAACTATTTAGGTATGATGATAATCAAAGAGAGCATTTTGCTTATAGCTATGCGCTTGTTACTAATAAAACAGAAAACTATATAGATTTTATTAGTATTTATGAAGCTTCTGAAAGGTTTAAAATTATAGATGGTGGATTTGATAACTCTAGACCAAAAGGTGGAGAAATCCAATTAGACAAATTTAGATTATGAATTAAAGATTAACACCCTAATTATGGGTGTTTTTCTAATTAAAAACAACGAAATTTAGCTAAATTTATTTATAAATAAATAAAAAATAATATTTTATAATTTAAAGTATAAAAATTCTTTTATTGAGAGGCTTTAATAATGAAAAAACAAATTAAAAATATTTTTGTATTAACAAGTGGCGCAGCGGCTATACCAATGACTGCCTTATCTTGTTCTATAGATAACGCTCAGAACATTAATCAAAATAACGAAAATGCAAAAGAATTGCTCCAATATTTTGAAAAAGATGATAATAAAAGGTATTTCAAAAATATAGAAAATAACATTAAAAATAATCAAAATATCTCTTTATCTCCAAAACAAGTAAATACAATGATTTCGTTTTTGAATGAATATAAAAAAATAAATGATTTAAATATCGAACAAATATACGAAGGACTAGAAGATAATTTATTAAATAGCGACTTTATTTCAAATGAATTAAAAGCGTTTGATAAATTAATAAATACTAACTCAAATAGTTTTTTAGAGATTAATAATGAATCAGTAAAAAGAATTCAAGATGTATATAACTTGATTTTAGAAAGAAATGCAAGAGTAGTTAATAAAAATTCAGAATATGATCTTTTTATTAAAGAAATAAATAATTTGTCTCTTTCTAATAATTTAATTTGAAAATATCTTAAGAACCATTCTGTAGAAATATTTAACGACGTAAAACTAAAAAATGAAATCTTCGAATTAATTAAATCAATTGACATTAATTATAGTATTTTAAACAATTTAAAAAATCTATACAAAACTAAAGAAGAAGCTGAAATAAAAAAAATAATTGATGATATAGAAGTATTTTTA